>NZ_KZ626912.1 GCF_002911015.1 Streptomyces populi | reverse complement strand
GTCCGGACCGGCTGACCGCGACGACCTGGTGTCCGCGCGCCGACGCCTCCGTGGCGATACGGCTGCCGACCATGCCGGTGGCACCGAAGAGTACGAGCTTCATGCACCTCAGCGAAGCACGCGACCATGATCACCGCATCCCGGAGAAGCGGCGCGAAGGGTGCCGTGAGGGGTGCCGCGGAGCGTGCCGTGAGGGGGTGCCGTCCCGACTTGCCAGGGGCCCCGGCGGGGTGTGACCTGGAAGGCGGGGGTGAGCAGAGAGGAGTCCTTCCATGGCTCAAGCCGCACCCGTGTCAGGGACACCACGTACATCCGGATCGACCGACGTCTTCGGGGAACAGACCCACACGATCGCGAAGTGGGCCGTGCCCGTCGCCGGCGGGCTCGTCTACGGCTACTGGGCCGCCGCCATCAACCGGGACGCGGGGGCCATCACGGGCTGGAACGTGCTGTTCGGCTTCGTGTGCGCCATCGCGTTCGCCGCGGCCTACGTGGGTGCCCGGACGGTGGCGCCGCTGATGCGGCGCGAGACGCACGCGCTGGTGTGGGCCGTGTTCGCGGGCTGCGCGTTCGGTTTCCTGTACAGCCAGACCGACGCGACGATCCTGCGGTCCGTGTTCATGTCGCTGCCGGTGGCGGCGGGCGTGTACGCGGTGGCCTTCTACCGCTACTACACGCACGAGGACGCGGAGGGAAAGTCGAGCTGATCCCGTGAGGCGCCGTTCCGCCGTGACCGGCGGAACGGCGCACACGGCACACGAGGCCCCGGCGCGATGCCAGGGCCTCATGCGTCTCCCTCACTCACCTACTCACCTGCCACCTGGGACCCAGTCCCAGGAGTTCGAGGAGGAGCCGGACACGGTCCAGCTCCACGCGCTGGAGACGGTGAAGGTCCAGGAGCCGGAGGCGGTCACGCTCCAGCCGGGGTCGTTCGCCGGGTTGCGCTCGTGGTCCCAGTGCGCGTTGTGCCACGTCCCGTCCTTCTGGTCGGGACACGGGTCCGAACAGCCCGGCACCGACCGGCCGCCGGTGTCGACGAAGGCGGCGCTGGCCCAGGCGTGGGCGCCGACGAGCCAGTACCAGACGCTGGTGCCGAGCACGCTCTGCCCGTTCACCGCGCACTGGACGCGGTCCTGACTGCCTGACGGAAGCGCTCCGACGACGGGCGAGTCCGTGCTGGGCTGCAGCCGCAGGTTCATCTCCCCACGGGAGATGACGGTGCCCCAGACGGGGCTGCCGGAGCCACCGTCACCGGTGTGCGCCGACTCGGTCGCCGCCACGGAGGGACCGGCGGCCACGGCGGTCAGTACACCGCCGCTGAGCAGGGCCGCGGCAAGAGTCCGCAGTGCTGGGGTGGTGCGCATATCGGCCTCCTTCTCCCCAGATCCAGGAAACACCCGTTCGGGTGAGGGCTCCACCCGAGCGGTCAGAACCCTTGGGGTTGTTGGGATGCGCGGGGCCGGCGGCCGGGCCGGGAGGCCCCCGGCGGGCGTGGACGGGAATCTGACGGGGTGGTGACGGGGCCGGACGGCTGCCGACGAGGTCCGGGCGGGGCCGGGACCGGCTTCACGGGACGGGTGGCCGGGGCCGGCTTCACGGGACGGGTGCGGCGGGGCCGGCTTCACGGGACGGGTGCGGCGGCTCCCCGTACGGCTTGTCGTATGCGCCCATTTGCAGTCGGTCCGCTCGCCCGCGGGGGCCGGAAGGTCTTGCCTGGAGTCGTGCCCCCTCGTGTCCGGAGCGCCCTGTCGGCCGTGCTGATCGCGCTCGCCTGCCTCCTCGCGCCGCTCGGCGCGCTGTCGGCGTGGGCGACGTACGGCCTCGGCGACTCCGAACGCTACGAGGCCACCATGGCGCCGCTCGCCGCCGACGACGACGTCCGGGACGCCATCGCGGCCGGCGTCACCGACGACATCCTGCGCGAAGTCCACGTCCGGCCAAGGCTCCAGGGGCCGGTGAACCACTTCGTGCGGGACGCCGTGCGCTCGTTCACCGAGACCGAGGCGTACCGCACGGCGTGGGAGGCCGCCAACCTGGCGGCGCACGAGGCCGTGATGCGGGCGCTGCGCGAGGACCGCGAGGGCGCGGTGACCGTCGATCTCGCGCCGGTCACCGAACAGGTGAAACGCCGTCTCGCCGACGACCACATGCCGTTGGCCGACCGGATCCCGGTCGAGCACACCGAGATCACCGTGCTCGAGGCCGAGGACCTGGCCCGGCTCCGGAAGGGGTTCCACGTGCTCGAAGTCGCCGGATTCTGGCTCCCGTCGGCGTCGGTCGTCTTCGCGGCGACCGGCATCGTCATCGCCGTGCGCCGCCGCCGGGCGGTCCTCGCGACGGGCCTCGGCACCGCGTTGGGCGCCGCGCTGCTCGGTGCCGCGATCACCGTCGGCCGCAGGCTCACCCTCGACGACCTGCCGCCCGACGTGTCCCGCACGGCCGCGGGCGCGGTGTACGACGCCCTCACCGAGACCCTGCGGTTCGTCAGCTGGCTGCTGCTGGCCATGGGTCTGACGGTGTCTCTGGCCGCGGCGCTCGCCCGCGCGTACGCGCGCCGGCGGCGGCCGGCCGAGGCACCCCTACAGGCTCCCTCGGAGCGGTCGACCCACGTGGGCGCCTGACCCCTCCCCGCCGAGCGGGCCTCCCGCCGGCCGGCGGCCGCGGCCACCGCGCCCCCGCCCACCCGCGGTCCCACCCTCCGTCAGCGGGGCCGGCCAGGCCCCTCGTCAGCGGGACCGAGCCGGGACCACCCCCGGGAAAACCGCCATACTCGGTACATGTCCCGCGAGTTCCCCATCGGCCTCACTCCTCCCGACTGGCTGGTCAGGAACCTCCGGCCCCAACGGGCCCCCGTCAACCGGGCCGCGGCCGCCCGCGCCGCCGTCGCCCTGTCGCTCCCCCTCGCCGTGGGCCTCGCCCGCGGACAGCCCGCGTACGGCGCCCTGGCCTCCATGGGCGCGCTGTTCGCGGTCATCAGCGACACCGCGGACGCGTACCGCATGCGGATCCTCAACATCGCCGTCCCGCAGCTCTTCGGCGCGATCGGCATCATGATCGGCGCCGCGGTCTTCGGGCACGGCTGGACCGCCGTCGTGACGGTGACCGTGGTCGCCCTGGTCTCCGGGATGATCTCCTCGATCGGCGCCGTCGCCTCCGTCACCGGACTGCTGCTGCTCATCAACTGCGTGATCGGCGCCGGGCTCCCGCTGCCCGGCGCCTGGTGGCTCGCCCCGCTGCTGATGTCCGGCGGCGGACTCCTCGTCCTCGCGCTGACCCTGCTCGCCTGGCCGCTGCGCTCGGGGGTGCCGGAGCGGTCCTCCGTCGCGGACACCTACCGCACGGTCGCGGACCTGCTCGCCGCCGGCGGCACCGACGACTACGAGCGGCTGCGCCTGACCGTCACGCAGTCCCTGAACGAGTCGTACGACCTCGTCCTCGCCCGGCGCGCGTTCCACCACGGCCGCAGCCCCGACCTCGTCCGGCTGCTCGCCCAGCTGAACGCCGTCACCCCCGTCGTCGAGGCCGCCCCCGCCGCCCACCAGCGGGGCGACCCGCTGCCCGCCGAGATCCCCGCCGCCGTACGCCTGCTCGCCGACACCGTCGAGACCGGCGGCACCGGGCCCCTCGAACTGCGGCTCCCGGACCCGGCCGACGAGACCGGGCGCGCCGTCGACCACGCCCTGCGGCACGCCGCCGCCGTCGTGACGGACCGGTCCCCCGACCCGGGCACCCTCGACGACCGCCTCGGCCGGCCCGCCGCGCTGCGCGTCCGCGCCGCCCGCGCCACCCACGACGTCCTGCTGTCGGCGGCCTCCTGGCGCTACGGCACCCGTCTCGCCCTGTGCATCGGCCTCGGCCAGGTGCTCGTCTCGACCGTCGAGGTGCCGCGCTCGTACTGGGTCGCGCTCACCATCACCTTCGTCATGAAGCCGGACTACGGTTCCGTCTTCTCCCGGGCCCTGCTGCGCGCCCTCGGCACGGTCGCGGGCCTCGTGGTCGCGGCGGCCGTCCTGACCGTGGTCCCGCGCGGCTGGTGGGACGTGCCCGTGCTGATGGTGCTCGGCGCGCTCGTCCCGGCCCTGACCCCGCGCGGCTACGGCTACCAGACCGCCGCCATCACCCCGGTGATCCTGCTGCTGTCCGACATCCTCAACCACCAGGGCACCGGGCTCGTCGTCCCCCGTCTCGTCGACTCCCTCATCGGCTGCGCCATCGCCCTGGTGGCCGGCTACCTCCTGTGGCCGGAGAGCTGGCACGCCAGGGTCGGGGACCGGCTCGCGGACGCGGTCGCCGACACCGCCGACCATGTCGAGCTGGCCTTCGGGGAGGCCGTCGAGCCGGGGGCCCGTGCCCGCAGCAGGCGGCGCCTGTACCGCGACCTCTCCTCCATCCGTACGGAGTTCCAGCGCGCCCTGACCGAGCCGCCGCCGAACGGGCGCCGCGCCGCGGCCTGGATGCCGCTCGTCGTCGCCGTCGAGCGGATCGTGGACGCGACGACCGCCGCCCGGGTCCGGGTCCGGCAGGGGGCGGCCGCGCCCTCCGCCGCGGAGATCTCCACCGTCGCGCGCCAGCTGCGGGAGCTGTCCGAGGGGCTGCGCCGGACGGACGTGCTCTTCGCCGTCCGCACCGACCTCACCGGACCCGCGGACAGCGTCCTCGAACCGGTGCGGCAGGAGGTCGCGGCGGCCAGGGCGATCGCCTCACCTCATTGACACGGGCGGCGTCGGCACCGACGATTCGGCCACGGCCCCGCTCCCCGCTCCCGCGCGGAACGGACGCGCTTTACTCTCCCCTGACAATCTCTTGACACAAGTGTGATGCCGGGGGAAGGTGCGTGGCGGAACTCCTAATTCCGACAAATCCCCGTGATAGGAAAGTGAATCCGTGGGCGCCGTAAGGGGGTTGACCTGACCTTTGTCCGGTCTGCCGCCCCTGCCGAAGATCACCGTCTATGGCCGCTAACCTTACGTGTCCGTCCTGGCCAGGGATTGACGGGATCAACTCACGCGAAGGGTTGCGCACATGGGCATTCTCACTCTCCTGCGGAATGCGTTCGGCCGCTCACGCAAGGGTCGTGACGCGGACGCGGAGACCTCGCGAGAGGCCGCGTCGACCGCGACGGTCCCGGCTCCTGCCGCGGAGCCGACGCTCTCCCCGGAGGCCGAGCCGGCCTCCGCCTCCGCTCCGGAGGCCGAGCCGAAGGTTCCGGCTCCCACCTCCGAGCCCGGGCCCTCCGTGGTCGACGAGCTGGTGTCGGCCGCCTTCGACAACGTGACGGTCCCGAAGCAGGCGCCTCCGGCTGAGCCCACCAGCGAAGAACCCCCGACCACCCCCGAGCCCGCGCCCACCGCCGAGCCGGAGCCCGTTGCCACCGAGGCGGAGGCTGCCGCCGAGGTCGAGGCGG
The DNA here is from genome assembly GCF_002911015.1 of Streptomyces populi. Lineage (GTDB taxonomy): Bacteria > Actinomycetota > Actinomycetes > Streptomycetales > Streptomycetaceae > Streptomyces > Streptomyces populi. The sequence goes on along the minus strand of NZ_KZ626912.1, from coordinate 38,068 downwards.
AGCCCGTTGCTGCCGCGGAGCCCGAGCCGGCTGCCGAGGCCGAGCCCGCCGCCGAGCCGGAGCCCGCCGCCGTTGAGGCCGAGCCCGTCACCGCTGCCGCGGCCGAGGCCGAGGCCGAGGCCGAGGCCGAGGCTGTCGCCGAGGTCGAAGCCGCTTCTGAGGTCGAGGCGGAGCCCGAGGCGACCGCCGAGGTCGAGGCCGAGACCGTCGTCGAGGCAGAGCCCGTTGCCGAGGCCGCTCAGGTGGACGAGCCCGCGGTCGCCGACGGCGGCGAGGCCCCCCAGGCGGCACCCGCAGCCGACGACGAAAGCCGCACGGGTGGTGCGGGTGGGAACGACCACGCCGAAGGCGAAGCCGAGGCGGAAGCCGCAGCCGAGGTCGAGGCCGAGCCCGTCGCCGAGGCGGAGCCGGTTGCCGAGGCGGAAGCCGCCACGGAGCCCGAGGCTGAAGCCGCGGTCGAGGCCGAGGCGGAGCCTGAGGCCGAGGCCGAGGTCGAGGCCGAGCCGGTCACCGTGGCCGAGCCGGTCGTGGCCGAGCCGGCCGTGGCGGAGCCGGTCGTGGCGGAGCCGGTCGTGGCGGAGCCGGTCGCCGAGACCCCGGTCACGGGCGACTCCGCCGTACCGCTGAGCCGCGTCAAGGACGAGGCCCCGGCCCTGGTCACGGCGTACCAGGAGGCGGGTACCGCGCTCCAGAAGCGGGACCTCGCCGGCAAGCGCGCCAAGGTCTACCTCGTCCTCGACCGCTCGTCGTCCATGCGCGCCTACTACAAGGACGGCTCCGCCCAGGCCCTGGGCGAGCAGGCCCTCGCCCTCGCCGCCCACCTGGACCCGGAGGCGACCGTCCACGTCGTCTTCTTCTCCACCGAGCTGGACGGCACCGGCGCCCTCACCCTCGCCGAGCACGACAACAAGGTCGACGACCTGCACGCCGGCCTCGGCCGCATGGGCCGTACGAGCTACCACGTCGCCGTGGAGGAGGTCGTCACCCACCACCAGCGGTCGGGCGCGGGCGACCCCGCCCTGGTGATCTTCCAGACGGACGGCGCGCCGGACGCCAAGACCCCCGCCACCCAGTCCCTCACGGACGCGGCGAAGAACCACCCGGGCGTCTTCTTCTCGTTCGTCGCCTTCGGCGAGCACGACAACAAGGCCTTCGACTACCTGCGCAAGCTGAAGACCGGCAACACGGCCTTCTTCCACGCGGGCCCGGCCCCGCGCGAGCTGACGGACGTCGAGGTCTACGACGGCGTGCTGGAGAACTGGCGCCCGTAATCACCCGTCCGGGCAGTACCCAGGGCCGCCCCCTTCCCACGCCTCAAAACGGGAAGCGGGCGGCCCACCCGTGTCGGCTACGATTTCAAGGTTCACCGGCGACGAGACGCCCACCGGAAATCCGACGCGATCGTCGCCCCACGCAGCGACCTGGGAGCAGCCCGCGATGGCTCGACACCTCATCACCAGCGCCCTTCCGTACATCAACGGGATCAAGCACCTGGGCAACATGGTGGGGTCCATGCTCCCGGCGGACGTGTACTCCCGGTACCTCCGCCAGCGCGGCCACGACGTCCTGTACATCTGCGCGACGGACGAGCACGGCACCCCCGCCGAGCTCGCGGCCAAGGAGCGCGGCCTGCCGGTCGACGAGTTCTGCGCCCAGGCGCACGACGCCCAGAAGGCCGTGTACGACGGCTTCGAGCTGGCCTTCGACTACTTCGGCCGCAGCTCCAGCCCGGAGAACCGCGAGATCACGCAGCACTTCGCGCGCCGCCTGAACGAGAACGGCTTCATCGAGGAGCGCGCGATCCGGCAGGTGTACTCGCCCGCCGACGGCCGCTTCCTCCCGGACCGCTACGTCGAGGGCACCTGCCCGCACTGCGGTTACGACAAGGCCCGCGGCGACCAGTGCGAGAACTGCACGCGCGTCCTCGACCCCACGGACCTGATCGACCCGCGTTCGGCGATCTCCGGCTCGACGGACCTGGAGGTCCGCGAGACGAAGCACCTGTTCCTCCTCCAGTCGAGGCTCCAGCACGAGGTCGAGGAGTGGGTGGCCCGGCACGAGTCCGAGTGGCCGCAGCTCGCCTCCTCCATCGCCCGCAAGTGGCTGACCGAGGGCCTGCACGACCGCGCGATCACCCGTGACCTGGACTGGGGCGTCCCCGTCCCGGCCGACACCTGGCCGGAGCTGGCCGCCGAGGGCAAGGTCTTCTACGTCTGGTTCGACGCCCCGATCGAGTACATCGGCGCGACGAAGGAGTGGTCCGACCAGGACACGGACAACCGCGACTGGAAGTCCTGGTGGTACGACGCGGACTCCGGCGAGAACCCGGTCCGCTACACGCAGTTCATGGCGAAGGACAACGTGCCCTTCCACACCGTGATGTTCCCGGCCACCGAGCTGGGCGTGCGCGAGCCGTGGAAGAAGGTCGACTACGTCAAGGCCTTCAACTGGCTGACGTACTACGGCGGGAAGTTCTCCACGTCCCAGAAGCGCGGTGTCTTCACGGACCACGCCCTGGAGATCCTGCCCGCCGACTACTGGCGCTACTTCCTCATCGCCAACGCCCCCGAGTCGGACGACTCGTCGTTCACCTGGGAGCACTTCACGGCCACGGTCAACAAGGACCTGGCCGACACCCTCGGCAACTTCGTCAACCGCGTCCTGTCCTTCTCCAAGAAGCGCTTCGGCGAGGAGGTCCCGGCGGGTTCGGAGGCCGGCGAGGCCGAGGCGAAGCTGGGTGCCGAGATCGCGGGCCTGCTCGCGGAGTACGAGTCCCAGATGGAGGCCCTCCAGTTCCGCAAGGCGGCCGCCGCGCTGCGCGCCCTGTGGTCCGCGGGCAACTCCTACCTGGAGGAGAAGGCCCCCTGGCTGGAGATCAAGACCGACCCCGAGGGCGCGGCGCTGACCCTCCGTACGGCGATGAACCTGATCCACCTGTACTCGGTGGTCTCCGAGCCCTTCATCCCGGCGTCCGCCCGCGCGATGCGCTCGGCCTTCGCCCTCGCGGACGACACGGCGACCTGGGTGAGCGCGGACGAGGCCCGTGCCCTGGCCTTCCTCCCGGCCGGCACCCCCTTCACCGTTCCCCCGGTCCTCTTCGCCAAGATCACGGACGAGGACCTGGAGTCCTACAAGGAGCGCTTCGGCGGCGCGCCGGAGTAACGGCGACCGCTCGACAGGGCCCGGGAACGAACGGTTCCCGGGCCCTTCGCATGCCCCGATCACCCGACCGGCCGGGAAACGAGCCGCTCCACCAGCGGCTTTACCCGACCCTGACCATCGGACTGGTCGTCACCTCCTGTTAGCATCCGCGCACTTGTGCGAGGGCGGGGGCCCTCGCGGGGAGGGACACTTCACGTGGGCAGAAACGCCCCGAGACGACGCGGCACGTCCGCCGTCGTCTCCACGCTCGCGGTCGCCCTGGCGGCCGCGGCCATCGCCGTTCTGCCGCAGAACGGCGCCTCGGCGGACCCGGCCGGGTCCGCCTCCGAGATCACCCTGGCCGATCCCGCCGACACGCAGCCGCGCACGGACCGCCCGCTGGTGGCCGGTACGAGCGGCTTCCTGCACCGGCAGACCGGGATCACCGGTCTGCTGTGGACGGACTACGCCGACGGCACCAGCACGGTCGTCAAGAACGCCGCCGGGGTGTACACGCCCGAGGGTTCCTGCGCCAGTCTCGGCGGGCCGAACTGCGCGGTCGCCTGGTACGGCAGCGACAGCGACCTGGTCGCGCTGCCGTCGGCCGGATCCGTCGCCCTGTGGGACCCGGCGACCCGGACCACCACCTCCATCACCACGAAGGAGGCGTACCGGGGGCTCGCCGGACGGACGGTCCTCACCGAGTACGCGGTGCACGACCGCGTCGACGGCACCTGGCGCTCCCGCGCGATCAAGCCCGCCTCCGTGCGGATCACCTCGCTCGCCGTCAGGGCCGCCGACGCGCACGGCGTGCTGATCGACCGCGGTAGCACCGTGGACTACCTCGACCTGGCGACGGCCACCGCGACCCCGGCCTTCCCCAGCCCGGGTTCGCGGCAGTACGCCCTCCTCGACGACGACCGGATCGGCTGGTACGACTCGGCAAGCAGCGACCTGCACCTCAAGCCCCGCACGGACCCCGGAGCCGACGAGCAGGTGATCGACCTGCCCTCGCCCGGCACCCAGCTCGACGGCGCCCCCGTGCTCTCCGGCGACTGGCTGCTGCTCCCGCTGTACACCGGCACCGGCACCAGCGAGCTGCGGGCCGTCTCCCTGAAGGACGGCTCCTCGCACACCCTCGCGGCCGAAGCGGGCTCGTACCTGCTCGGCGCCTCCGGCGGCACCGCCCTCGTCACCGGCGGCACCGGCGCGGACGACTGGTGGGTGCGGCGCTTCACCGAGGCCGCGGACGGCACGCCCGGCCTGGAGCAGCTCGCGCGGATCCCGGCGAAGGAGAACGCCAAGACCGGCCTGGCCCTCAGCCGCGGCAGTCTGCGCGTCGCCGAGGACGACCCGAGCGGCACCGCGGACACCACCTCGCTGCGCACGCTCGCCGTGACCGGCGGGCAGCTCACCGCCTCCGCTCCCGAGGCCGGGGACGAGGTGCTCTCGCGCTGCCCGTACCCGGGCGTGACCTGCTCGGTGCTCTGGGGCAACCGCGGCGACGACCCGCGGGACGCCTTCCTCGGCACCACCGGCAGCGGTCTGACCGGCAAGGACCGGCTGTCCGCCATGACGGACGGCTCCTCGGACTGGACCCTGGAGTTCGGCACCACGGGCGGCCACATCGTCGACGTCTCGGACGACTACGCGGTCTACGAATCCGGGGGCACCGCCCCGGAGCAGTACATCGGTGAGTTCGGACAGGGCCAGAAGCTGAAGCGGTCGGTGCGCGCCGCCGCCCTCAACGGCTCCACCCTGTGGAGCGCCTCCACCACCGGCAAACTCACCCCGTACAGCCTGGCCGAGGACAAGACCCTCGCGACGGTGACCGTTCCGGGCATGTCCTGCGTGCCGAGCGAACTCCAGGCGGCGGGCCGCTGGGTCTACTGGGCCTGCGGTACGGACTCGGCCGGCGTGTACGACACCAAGGCCGCCACGTCCCGCGCGGTGAGCGGCGGCGACGTGCTCCTCGGCGACGGCTTCACCGTCCGCCACGACCACGCCGCGGGCACCCTGGTCCTGACCGAGGCGGCCACCGGCGCCACCCGTGTCCTCGCCTCCGACCTCCCCGAGAAGGGCACGGCCACCGACCGGCGCTACCGCTGGACCGTGGACGAGTACACGGGCCTGGTCGCCTGGTTCGACCTGTTCGAGCAGACGCACGTCGCCACGACCGGCGTCACCCCGTCCACCGTGACGGCCTTCAGGTCCGAAACCACGAGCTTCGTCGGCTCCGGCACGCCCTTCCAGGGCTCCTGGCTGCTGTCCCGCCCGGTCTCCTCCTGGTCGGTGACCTTCGCGTCCGTCCAGAGCGGCGCGCGGGGCAAGGCGACCCGCACGGTCACCGGGGGCGCGTCCACCGCCTGGGTGGCCACGGACTGGTCCGGCACGACGGTCGACAACGCCCGCTTCCCGAACGGGGGGTTCACCTGGACCCTGAAGGCCACCGGCACCGGCACCGCCTCGGCGGTCACCGTGGCGACCGGGGAGGGCTTCCTGCAGGGAGGCGCGCCGGTGCGGCACGACTTCGGCAGCGTGGACGGTGTGGACGGCCGCGGCGACCTCCTCACCCTGAACTCGTCCGGCGGCCTGACCTTCCAGTCGGGCACCGGCACCGGAAAGTTCGGCGAGAAGATCAGCGGCTCCGGCTGGGCCACCAGCATCAAGGCGGTCCCGTTCGGCGACCTCAACGGGGACCGCTGCAACGACGTCCTCGTCCGGCTGAGCAGTGGCGCCCTGCGCGCGTACAAGCCGCGCTGCGGCGCCGCGGTCACCCCGACGACGTCGTACACCACCCTCGCGAGCAGCGGCTGGACGCAGTACGACGTCCTGACCTCGCCCGGCGACGTGAGCGGCGACGGCCGGCCCGACCTGATCGCGCGCGTCGCGTCCACCGGGACCGTCTACCTCTACAAGGGGACGAGCACGGGAACGCTGTCCGCCCGCGTGAAGCTCTACGACAACTGGAAGAGCTACAAGAAGATCGTCGGGGCCGGTGACCTCAACGGCGACGGCATCGGCGACCTGCTCGCCCAGGACACGTCCAACACCCTTTACCGCTACACCGGCAAGGGCGACGGGACCTTCGCCGCCCGCGTGAAGGTGTTCGGCGACTGGGGCGGCTCCTACGACACCGTCGTCGTGGTCGGTGACATCACCGACGACGGCCGGGCCGACCTGGTCTCCCGGGACACCGGCGGCAACCTGTACCGCAACAACGGGGACGGCAAGGGATCGTTCGGCTCCCGCACGAAAATAGCCACCGGCTGGGGCGGATACCGGTCCGTCTCCTGACGGCTCCCCGACCGGGAAAGGGGGCACGGACGAACCGTCCTGTGCCCCCTTTCCCGTCGCCGAGGACCAGGCGGGAGCCCGGTGAAGGACCGGCGGAGGACCCGCGAAGAGCCGGGAGAACCACCCTCGCTCCAATGCCACCGATCCGTAATCGACCCCGGCACCACAAGGGGCCCGGCCACCCGTATGGTTTCCGCCATGGCAGTCCCCCAGGTCATCCCGATCGCCTACGAACCGAAGCACCGCACCGAGACCATAGGCCGGTACGCGGACGGTCAGTTCCTGGCGTCGATCACGTACGCCTTCCCCGAAGGGTTCCGTCCCGACGACGGCTGGGAAGAGCACAAACGTCTGTACGTGGTTCTCCACACCTTCGACGACGAGGGCCACTACAACGACTCGGAGATCTGGTGCGCCGGCACCTGGGCCGAACAGCAGGGGGCCCCGCACGGCGAGTTCTCGGTGCTCTCCCGCGCCCGCATCCACCTGGCGAAGCTGCTCCGCAGTCTGCCCCGGCGCTCGTACACGGACATCGCGATCCGGCCGTTCCGGCTCACCGTCGACGGTGTGCTGTTCGGGCTGGTGCCCCGCGAGGACGAGGGCGAGGCCTGGGCCGAGCTGTACCCCGACCGCCTCGGTTTCTCCGAGCCGTGGGACGGCACGTACGACACCTGAGCACGTCCCCCGTGACGGGCTGCCCTGCCGGGCACCCGTGTTCCGGGCCCTCCGCCTGTCAGGGGGCGGAGGGCCCGGAACCCGTTGCGCTCCGGGCCGCCGTGTGCCGGGAGATCAGGACGACGTGGCCGACGGGCTCGGACCGGTGTCGGTGCTGTCGTGGGTCTCGTCCGGGGCGACGCCCATCGTCAGACGGCCGTGGACGCCCCGGGCGATGTGCCTCTTGTCGTACGCGAGGTACAGCAGCCCGCCCTCGTGCCCGTTGCCCGGGTAGATCGTGTCCTCGTCCAGCGTCGTGCGGGTGACCGTGCTCGTGGAGTACGGCGCGACCTCGGCGGACGCCAGGACCGACTTCTCCGAGAAGAAGAGCTGGCCCGTGTGGCAGGTGTGCCCGCCCTCGTAACCCGCGTCGGTCCAGGTGCCGTCCACGTGGACCTTCACGTGGATGTGGACGCAGCGGCCCTGGTACCAGCCGGGGAAGACCGTCCTGAAGGTGACGTGGCCGTGCCGGTCGGTCTTCCAGGTGCCGCGCAGGTACCGCTTGTCGTCGGTGGGCTCGGCGTGCCCGCCACCGCCCCCGGGGGGAGGACCGGACGGGGGCTCACCGGTCGGGGTGCCGGTCGGGACGTCCGTGGGCCCGCCCGACGGACCGCCGCCGCCACCGCCGTTGCTCATGGCCTCGTAGCCGGAGTACACGCCCAGCGCCGAGCAGTGCCAGACGTCCACCGCGGCGTTCCTGACCGGCTTGCAGGTCTCGGCGTCGATCACCTTGAGCGTGAGGGTCAGGGGGATGCCCTCCTGGTCCTCGGTGATGTCCTGCCGGATCTTGTCCGCGTCGATGTAGTAGGGGCCCTCGGTGGTCTCCGAGGTCAGCGTGTAACAGGTCTCCGCACCGGACGCGGTCGTCGTGGTGCCGGCCGTGGCCTCCCCGGCGAACGCGTTCACGGCGGCCGCGCCGCCCACGCCCACGGCCGCCACGGCCACTCCGCCCGCCACGACGACCTTGCGCCGGGTCATGTTCCCTTGCTGCGCGGGTCCTTGGGTCTCAGTCATGCGCGGGACGGTAGGGAGCCGACCTGTCAGCAGCATGGGTGCGGGCTGTGGTTTCGGTCGCCACACGAGAATGGCTCGGAACCATCGCTGGTTCCGAGCCACTTCCGTGTGCGTCGCCCGTCCGCGCCGCGGTGCCGGCCTACTTCGGCTGCGGCTTGCGGACCGAGAGGTGCAGCTCGCGCAGCCGGCTCTCGTCCAGCTCCGTGGGCGCGCCCATCATCAGGTCCTGCGCGTTGCCGTTGAGCGGGAACGCGATCGTCTCGCGGATGTTCGGCTCGTCCGCGAGCAGCATGACGATGCGGTCGACGCCCGGGGCGATCCCGCCGTGCGGCGGGGCGCCGAAGCGGAAGGCGCGCAGCATGCCGGCGAACTGCTCCTCGACGGTCTCCCGGTCGTAGCCCGCGATCTCGAAGGCCTTGAGCATGATCTCGGGCTCGTGGTTGCGGATCGCGCCGGAGGACAGCTCGACGCCGTTGCAGACGATGTCGTACTGCCAGCCGAGGATGTCCAGCGGGTCCTGGGTCTCCAGGGCCTCCAGACCGCCCTGCGGCATCGAGAACGGGTTGTGCGAGAAGTCGATCTTCCCGGTGTCCTCGTCCTTCTCGTACATCGGGAAGTCGACGATCCAGCAGAAGCGGAAGACGTTCTCCTCGAAGTTGCCGGAGCGCTTGGCGGCCTCGACCCGCACCGCGCCCATGATCTTCGAGACCTCGTCGAACTCGCCCGCGCCGAAGAACACCGCGTGTCCGGCGGCCAGGGAGAGGCGCTTGGTCAGCTCGGCGACGTTCTCCTCGGTGAGGAACTTGGCGATCGGGCCGGTCAGCGAGCCGTCCTCGCCCACGCGCACCCAGGCCAGGCCCTTCGCGCCCTGCTCGACCGCGTAGTCACCGAGTCCGTCGAAGAACTTCCGCGTCTGGCCGGCCACGTCCGGCACCGGCAGCGCGCGCACGTGCTTGCCGGCGAAGGCCTTGAACTCGGAGCCCTCGAAGATGTCGGTGATGTCGACGAGCTCCAGCTGGGCCCGCAGGTCCGGCTTGTCGGAGCCGTACTTCAGCATCGACTCGCGGAACGGGATGCGCGGGAACGGCGAGGTGACGTGACGGCCACCGCCGAACTCCTCGAACAGCTCCGTCATGAGCTTCTCGATCGGCTGGAAGACGTCCTCCTGCTCGACGAAGGACATCTCCACGTCGAGCTGGTAGAACTCGCCCGGCGAACGGTCCGCGCGGGCGTCCTCGTCGCGGAAGCAGGGCGCGATCTGGAAGTAGCGGTCGAAGCCGGAGATCATCAGCAGCTGCTTGAACTGCTGCGGAGCCTGCGGCAGCGCGTAGAACTTGCCGGGGTTCAGCCGGGAGGGGACCACGAAGTCGCGCGCGCCCTCGGGGGAGGTGGCGCTGAGGATCGGGGTGGCCATCTCGTTGAAGCCCAGCGCCGTCATCTTGTGACGGATCGCGGAGATCACGGCCGTGCGCAGCAGGATGTTGCGGTGCATGCGCTCGCGGCGCAGGTCGAGGAAGCGGTACTCCAGGCGGCGCTCCTCGTTGACACCGTCCTCGGCGTTGATCGTGAACGGCAGCGGCTGGGCGGCGCCGAGCAGCTCGACCTCGCTCACCTCGACCTCGACCTCACCGGTCGGCAGCTCGGGGTTCACGTTCTCCGTGCCGCGCGAGACGACCTTGCCGTCGACGCGGACGGTCGACTCCTTGGAGACCTTGTCCAGGGCCTCGTAGGCGGGGGTGCCGGGGCGGGCGACGAGCTGCGTGATGCCGTAGTGGTCGCGCAGATCGATGAAGAGGATGCCGCCCAGGTCTCGGCGATTGTGCAGCCAGCCGCTCAGCCGGACGTCGGTGCCGACGTCAGAGGCGCGGAGCTCGCCGCAGGTGTGGGACCTGTACCGATGCATCGAGGTTCATCCAGTCTTCGCGGATTGGGGGGCTGTTTCACGTGAAACACCCCCAGGGTACCGGGCAGCCCAGGATCACCTCCCCATCATTAACCGCCCGGCCGCGGCTCGCCGCCCCGCACGGCATCGGTGGCAGGCACCGATCATCTGTTCCTACAGTGGGCGCATGCGCACTGGTGAGTCCCTGCCCGCCGTGGGGGACGTCCTGGCCATGCTCGCCACCGGCGTGTGGCGCTGGGACAACGCCTCGGGACTCGTCACCTTCGACGCGGAGGCCGCTCGGCTGATCGGCATGCCCGCGGAGCGGACGACCCTCTCCGCGGCGGGCGCGCGCTCCCACGTCCACCCCGTCGACTGGAACGAGATGGACGGGGTGGTGCAGCTCGCGGTGGCCGAGGGCACGCTCGCCGAGGCGCGGATGCGGATCATGGACGAACACGGCCGGGTGCTCCGCACGGTCCGCAGCCGCTCCAAGCCGCTCATCGACCCCGGGACCGGACGGTTCGAGCTGATCGGCACCCTCCAGGAGGTCAGCGAGCAGCCTCCGGACGCCGCCGCGCGCACCCCGGTCACCGGGGACTGGCGCCGCTCACGGGAGGCGTTCCTGCTGGACGCGGGACGGGCGCTGGCCGAGGCGCGGTCCACGACGGAGGTCCTGCGGGTGGCGGCGGGGCTGTCGATGCCCGGCTTCTCGCCGGACGGTCTCGCCGTCTTCGGCGCGGAGGGCGACCGGCTGACGGTCATCGGCCATCACGGGCACCAGCCGGGTGACGAGGGCCCCTTCTCGCACATGTCGCTGGCCACGGACTATCCGGCCGCCGAGGTCGTCCGTACGGGCCGGGCGGTCTACCTCTCCTCCCCCGAGGAGTACAAGGACCGCTACCCGGCGTCCTGGCCGCTCGCACGGCACTTCGGGCGGCAGTCGTGGGCGTTCCTGCCGCTCACGGTCTCCGGCAGCACCATGGGCGCGTGGATGGCGGCCTTCACCTATCCCGTCACCTTCACTCCCGACGAGCGCTCGGTTCTCACGACCGTCGCCCGCATGCTCGCGCAGGCGCTCTCCCGCGCCGGAGCCGCAGAGACCGCGCGGGAGCTGACCGACGGCCTCCAGCGCTCGATGATGCCGACGCTCGGCCCGCGGATGCCGGGCATGAGCGTCGCCGCACGCTATGTCCCGACCGGCGGCGGGCTCCAGGTCGGCGGCGACTGGTACGACGTGATCCCGCTGCCGGCCGGCCGCTACGCCCTGGTCATCGGTGACGTGCAGGGTCACGACGTCCGCGCGGCAGGCCTGATGGGCCAGCTCCGGATAGCCCTGCGCGCCTACGCCTCCGAGGGCCACCGCCCCGACGCGGTGCTGTCCCGGGCGGCGCGTTTCCTCTACGGGGTCACCGACTCGGTGACCTACGGATCGAGCGGTGGCGCCGACGAGAGCGAGGAACCGGCGGACCCCGCCGATGTGCGCTTCGCGACCTGTCTCTACGTCGAGGTCGACCCGGCGACCGGGACGCTGGACATCGCCCGCGCCGGGCATCCCGACCCCGCGATCCGCATGGCGGACGGGACCGTGCTGATGCGGCCCACGGCGGGCGGGCTGCCGCTCGGCATCGACCCGGACGCCGACTACCCCACCACCCGGCTCGTCCTGGAGCCGGGCGAGACCATGTTGATCTGCACCGACGGGCTCATCGAGACCGGCGGACACGACCTCGACACCGGCTGGCGCCGCATCCGCCGGACTCTCGAATCCCACGACGGCGACATGGAGACCCTCGCCGACGCGCTCGTCCAAGCGGTGCACGGGCCCTCCTCCCACCACACCACCGGTCCGCTGGCCGACCGGCGCGAGGACGACATAGCGGTGCTGCTGCTGTACCGGCTGCCCCTGGTGGGCGTCCGCGACGACACGGCCCGGCCCCCGCGGCCGCCGACGCGCCGCACGATGCTGACGGTGGCGCAGGACGAGCCCGAGCGGATCGCGGACGCCCGTCAGCAGCTGCGGGAGCTCCTGCACGACTGGGCCTCCGCCGACCAGCTCGACTCCGCGGTCCTCCTCGTCTCCGAGATGGTCACCAACGTCCTCGTGCACACCGACGCCGACGCCCTGCTCGTCGCCGAGGTGGCGGGCGAGCCGGGCGAGCGGTTCATGCGGGTCGAGGTCGCCGACGGCAGCGACGACCTGCCGCACCGGCGCCATCCCGGGGAGCTGGCGTCGTCCGGACGCGGACTGGTGCTCGTCGAGATGCTCGCGGACGCGTGGGGGGTGGACCCGCGGGGCGAGGGCAAGAGCATCTGGTTCGAGTTCTCCGAGGAACCGGACAAGGATTCCGACGGGCCCGGGACCCCGGACGGCCCCGCGCCGTCGGACGCGTGGGACGTGCTCGCCGAGGCGACGGACCTCGGCGGACCGGCCTCCGTGGGCCCCGCGGAGGCCACCGATACCGCGGAGACCGCGGAGGGCAAGGGGTCCTCCGGCGGCTACGCGTCCTCGGACGGCGCCGGTGCTCCCGGCCCCCCGGGGAATCCCGACGTCCCCGGTCCTGTCGGCCCCTCCGGTCCTTCCGGCGCGTAGAGCACGCGGAGTTCGTGCACGACGCCGAAGACCGCCGCCGTCAGGGGGACGGCGAGCAGCATGCCGAGGACGCCCGCCACGGACGCGCCCGCCGTGATGGCGAGCAGCACCACCGCCGGGTGCATCTGCACCTGCCGGCTCTGGATCATCGGCTGGAGTCCGTATCCCTCCAGCATCTGGATGGCGAGCACGACACCGAGCGTCCACAGGGCGATGACGAACCCCCGGTCCGCGAGGGCGACCAGGACGGCCACCGTTCCGGAGATGAACGCGCCGAGGTACGGGATGTACGCCCCCACGAAGACCAGCGCGCCGAGTCCGACCGCGCCCGGGACGCGCAGGACCAGGAGTCCGACGGTGATGCAGAGGGCGTCGATGAGCGCGATGATCGTCGTCCCGCGCATGAAGCCCTCGACGGCCCCGTAGGCGCGCCGGGCCATGGCCTCGACGACGTCGGCGGTCCCCCGGGGCGCGAGCGACCGCAGCGATCCGGCCACCCGGTGCGAGTCGCGCAGGAAGAAGAACACGAGCAGCAGCGCGAGGAAGGCTTCGGCGAGCGTCTCGGCCACGACACTGACACCGCTGACCACGTTGGACGCGGCCGTGCCGCCGAACTTGGCCAGCAGGTCCTGGGAGTTGGCCGCGATGTCGTCGAGCGAGGTGCCCGCCGCGCCGAAGTGCTCGGCGACGCTGCGCGAGGCCTCCCGGAGCGAGGACACGATCTGGGAGCCGGTGTGGATGAGCGCGGCGACGACGACGTAGACGGCACCGCCGACCACGACGGCCACCGCGACGCAGGTCAGGGCGGCGGCCAGCGAGCGGTTGATCCGCGCCTTGATCATCCGCCGGTGCAGCGGTCCGAGCAGGGCGGTCCCGAGGAGTGCGAGCAGTACCGGCACCACCGCCGTACGGAACTCCGCGCACAGCTGGATCCCCACCCATCCCACCCCGGCGGCCAGGAGGATCACGACACACCAGGCCGCCAGCCGCCGGGCGCCCTCGGGGAGTAGCTGCACCCTGCCAGCTGACCATGCGTCAGCCGCACCGGCTCCCGGGGAAGTCCGAACGGGGGAAGGTGCCCGCGAAGGTCCCGGCGGCCGCGCGGGCCGCCGCCGGCCCGGAGCACGGGAAGGCCCCGTCCGTGAGCCGGACGGGGCCTTCCCGGAGCGCTGCCGCCCGCGAGGTCCTAGGACCGCGGTCCGCCCTCCGACGACATCCCGTGCACCGCCGGGATCGTCCCCAGGCGGCCCTTCTGGAAGTCCTCGAAGGCCTGCTGGAGCTCGTCGCGGGTGTTCATCACGAACGGGCCGTAGTGGGCCATCGGCTCACGGATCGGCCGGCCGCCGAGCAGCACGACCTCCAGGTCGGGCGTGTTGGAGTCCTGCTTCTCGTCCGCCCGGACGGTCAGCGAGGAGCCCGCGCCGAAGACGGCGGTCTGGCCGGTGCGGACCGGTCGGCGGTCCGCACCCACGCCGCCGCGTCCGGCCAGCACGTAGGCGAGGCCGTTGAAGTCCTCGCGCCACGGCAGGGTGATCTCGGCGCCCGGCCGCAGCGTGGCGTGGACCATGGTGATCGGGGTGTGCGTGATGCCCGGTCCCTGGTGGCCGTCGAGCTCACCGGCGATGACGCGCAGGAGCGCGCCGCCGTCCGGGGTGCTGAGCAGCTGCACGGTGCCGCCCCGGATGTCCTGGTACCTGGGGGCCATCATCTTGTCCTTGGCCGGCAGGTTCACCCACAGCTGGAGCCCGTGGAAGAGCCCGCCCGACGTCACGAGGTGCTCCGGCGGCGCCTCGATGTGGAGCAGACCGGACCCCGCCGTCATCCACTGGGTGTCGCCGTTGGTGATGGTGCCGCCGCCACCGTTGGAGTCCTGGTGGTCGAATATCCCGTCGATGATGTAGGTCACGGTCTCGAAGCCGCGGTGCGGGTGCCAGGGGGTGCCCTTGGGCTCGCCCGGCGCGTACTCCACCTCACCCATCTGGTCCATCATGATGAACGGGTCGAGGTGACGGTAGTTGATCCCGGCGAACGCGCGGCGGACCGGAAAACCCTCGCCCTCGAAGCCCTGGGGCGCGGTCGTCACGGTCAGCACGGGACGCTCCACCGCACCGGCCGGCACGGCCACACGGGGCAGGGCCAGCGGGTTCTCGACAGTCACTGCGGGCATGTCGGTACCTCCTTGCGCTTCGAGTTTAGTTGAGAGTTGAACTTTCTGCTACCCGTAACGAACGACGCCCGGAGGGCATTCCCTCCGGGCGTCACAGGTTCGAGAAGCATCCGGCCGAGCGGACACCGGGGCGCCGGCAGCACCCGCGGCGGACCGTCAGCCGTACATACGGCGCATCGCGAAGTCCACCATCTGCTCCACGGCCTTCGCGTCGAAGACCATCCGGTGCTTGCCCTCCATGTCGATCACGAAGCCGTAGCCCGTGGGCAGCAGGTCGATCACCTCGGCCCCGGTAATCACGAAGTACTTGGACTCCTTGCCCGCGTACCGGCGCAGCTCCTTGAGCGAGCTGAACATCGGGATGACGGGCTGCTGCGTGTTGTGCAGCGCCAGGAATCCGGGGTTGTCGCCGCGCGGACAGTAGACCTTCGAGGTGGCGAAGACCTGCTGGAAGTCCTCGGCCGCCATGGCGCCCGTGGTGAAGGCGCGGACCGCGTCCGGCAGGGACGGCGGGGACGGCTCGGGATACAGGGGCGGCTGCTGGCCGTATCCACCGGGCATCTGCTGCCCGTCCGGCATCTGGCCGGGCATCTGCTGCTGCGGCGGGACGTACCCCTGCTGGGCGCCCGCGTTCTGCTCGTAGCCGTACATGCGTCAAAGAGTAGTGGGCCACATATGGCCCACCCGGGGTTGCTTCTTATTACTGGCGGGTAGCATCATCTTAGCTACTTGCTGGTACGTGTACATAGATGCGAGGAGTCAGTGCCTCGCCGATCTCTTACGGAGCCGTCGCCATGGGGCACTACAAGTCGAATCTCCGCGACATCGAGTTCAACCTCTTCGAGGTGCTCGGGCGCGACAAGCTGTACGGCACCGGCCCGTTCGCGGAGATGGACACGGACACCGCCAAGAGCATCCTGGAGGAGCTGACCCGCCTCTCGGAGAACGAGCTGGCCGAGTCCTTCACGGACGCCGACCGCAACCCGCCGGTCTTCGACCCCGAGACCAACACCGCGCCGGTCCCGGCCTCCTTCAAGAAGTCGTACAAGGCGTTCATGGACTCCGAGTACTGGCGCCTCGGCGTGCCCGAGGAGATCGGCGGCTCCACCTCGCCGCGCTCCCTGATCTGGGCCTACGCGGAGCTGATCCTCGGCGCGAACCCGGCCGTCTGGATGTACTCCTCCGGCCCCGCGTTCGCGGGCATCCTCTTCGAGGAGGGCAACGAGGTCCAGAAGCACATCGCCAAGGTCGCCGTGGAGAAGCAGTGGGGCTCCACCATGGTGCTCACCGAGCCGGACGCCGGCTCCGACGTGGGCGCCGGCCGCACCAAGGCGATCCAGCAGGAGGACGGCTCCTGGCACATCGAGGGCGTGAAGCGCTTCATCACCTCCGGTGAGCACGACATGGAGGAGAACATCCTCCACTACGTCCTCGCCCGCCCCGAGGGCCACGGCCCCGGCACCAAGGGCCTGTCCCTCTTCCTCGTCCCGAAGTACGAGTTCGACTTCGAGACCGGCGAGCTGGGCGAGCGCAACGGCGTGTACGCGACGAACGTCGAGCACAAGATGGGCCTCAAGGCCTCCAACACCTGCGAGATGACCTTCGGCGACCGCCACCCCGCCAAGGGCTGGCTGATCGGCGACAAGCACGACGGCATCCGCCAGATGTTCCGCATCATCGAGTTCGCCCGCATGATGGTCGGCACGAAGGCCATCTCCACGCTGTCGACGGGCTACCTGAACGCGCTGGAGTACGCCAAGGAGCGCGTCCAGGGCACCGACCTGGCGAACTTCATGGACAAGACCGCGCCCAAGGTCACCATCACGCACCACCCGGACGTGCGCCGCTCGCTCATGACGCAGAAGGCGTACGCCGAGGGCATGCGCGCCCTGGTCCTGCACACGGCCGCGGTCCAGGACGAGATCCAGCTCAAGGAGGCCGCCGGCGAGGACACCTCCGCCGCCGAGGCCCTGAACGACCTCCTCCTGCCGATCGTGAAGGGCTACGGCTCCGAGAAGGGCTACGAGCTGCTCGCCCAGTCGCTCCAGATCTTCGGCGGCTCCGGCTTCCTCCAGGAGTACCCGATCGAGCAGTACATCCGCGACGCCAAGATCGACACGCTGTACGAGGGCACCACCGCGATCCAGGGCCAGGACTTCTTCTTCCGGAAGATCGTCCGCAACCAGGGCGCGGCGCTGAACTCCCTGGCCGAGGACATCAAGAAGTTCCTGGCCATCGGCACGGGCGGCGAGGAGCTGTCCGCCGCCCGCGAGCAGCTCGCCAAGGCCGCCGTGGAGCTGGAGGCCATCGTCGGCCTGATGCTGACCGACCTCGCCGCCACCGAGCAGGACGTCAAGAACATCTACAAGGTGGGTCTCAACACCACCCGCCTCCTGATGGCCTCCGGTGACGTGGTCGTCGGCTACCTGCTGCTGCGCGGTGCCGCCGTCGCCGCGGAGAAGCTGGAGACCGCCTCCGCCAAGGACAAGGCGTTCTACACCGGCAAGATCGCGGCCGCGAAGTTCTTCGCCGCCAACGTGCTGCCGGGCGTCACCGGCGCCCGCAAGCTCGCCGAGGGCGTCGACCTGGACCTGATGGAGCTGGACGAGGCCGCCTTCTAAGACCTCTTCCGGTCCCGTCGGGCCGGTCGGGCACCGAACCGGAACCCGACGATCCGATCGGGTGTCCCGAGGTGTCCACCCTTCACATCCCCCTTACGAGGGCCCGTTCCCAACGCCGGGAGCGGGCTCTCGTGCGTCGTTAAGGTGAACCCATGAGTGCACCCACCCGCTTCGACCGCGGCCACACCGACGACCTCATGTCCTTCCTCGCCGCGAGCCCGACGCCGTACCACGCCGTGGCGACCGCCGCCGAGCGGCTGGAGAAGGCCGGGTTCCGTCAGGTCGCCGAGACCGACGCGTGGGAAGGGACCAGCGGCGGGAAGTACGTACTGCGCGGAGGGGCGATCATCGCCTGGTACGTGCCCGAGGGCGCCGAACCGCACACACCGTTCCGGATCATCGGCGCTCACACCGACTCCCCGAACCTGCGGGTCAAGCCGCTGCCGGACACCGGGGCGCACGGCTGGCGGCAGATCGCCGTGGAGATCTACGGCGGGCCGCTGCTGAACTCCTGGCTCGACCGGGACCTCGGCCTGGCCGGACGGCTGTCCCTGCGGGACGGCTCGACCCGCCTGGTCGACGTGGGCCGGCCGCTGCTGCGCGTGCCGCAGCTCGCCATCCACCTCGACCGTTCCGTCAACGACGGGCTCAAGCTCGACAAGCAGCGCCACCTCCAGCCCGTCTGGGGACTCGGCGACGCCCGCGAGGGCGACCTGATCTCCTTCCTGGAGGAGGAGTCCGGACTTCCCGCGGGCCAGGTCACCGGCTGGGACCTGATGACCCACTCCGTCGAGGCTCCCGCCTACCTGGGCCGCGACAACGAACTGCTCGCGGGGCCGCGCATGGACAACCTGCTGTCCGTGCACGCGGCCACGGCCGCGCTGGCGGCGGTCGCGGCGGCCGACTCCCACCTCTCGTACATCCCGGTCCTCGCCGCCTTCGACCACGAGGAGAACGGCTCGCAGAGCGACACCGGCGCCGACGGACCGCTGCTCGGCAGCGTGCTGGAACGTTCTGTCTTCGCCCGCGGCGGTTCCTACGAGGACCGGGCACGCGCCTTCGCCGGCACCGTCTGCCTCTCCTGCGACACCGGCCACGCCGTGCACCCCAACTACGCCGAGCGCCACGACCCGACGCACCACCCGCGCGTCAACGGCGGCCCCATCCTCAAGGTGAACGTCAACAACCGCTACGCCACCGACGGTTCGGGCCGGTCCGTGTTCGCCGCCGCCTGCGAGAAGGCCGGTGTGCCCTTCCAGTCCTTCGTCTCCAACAACTCCATGCCCTGCGGCACCACCATCGGCCCCATCACCGCGGCACGGCACGGCATCAGGACGGTCGACATCGGCGTGGCCATCCTGTCCATGCACAGCGCCCGTGAACTCTGCGGCTCCGACGACCCGTTCCTCCTGACGAACGCGCTGGTGGCGTTCCTGGAGGGACAGCCCTCCGCCGCGTGACGTGAACCGCCCTCCGCCACGGGGCGGAACGTGCGCCGCCTTCCGGAGAAGGCGGCGCACGGCGGTGCGAGGGATCGCCTCCGCATGGCCCGCGAGGTCCCGGGTACCCGGAACGGGTCCGGAACTACTCGGAGTTGCTATTCCAAGGAGACGACACCCATGGGCCTGGGCGGATGCATCATCCTGATCGGCGCGGGGGCGATCCTCACGTTCGCGACCGACTGGCACATGCAGGGGGTCAACCTTCACCTGGTCGGTGTGATCCTCATGATCGTCGGACTGATCGGCGTGACCACCTTCAGCAGCATCGCGCGGCGCAGGCGCGTCGTCGTACCGCCGGCGGCGACCGTCGTGGACGACGACCGGCACCGCCGGGACGGCTACTCCGACGGCTACGGCGTGTGAGCCCGGTCAGGCGTCCATGCCCGCGAGGACCAGGGGCAGCCGGTCCGCACCGCTCTTCGTGAGGCGGACCGGCACACCCCAGTCCTGCTGGTGGACATGGCAGGCGGGGTGCTGACCGGCCGGATCGTCGTCGCAGGACGCCGCCGTCGCCGACACGTGCAGCACGCCCCGCCCGACGGCGGGGTTCAGCTCCAGCGCCCGCGAGAGACCGGTTCCGGCGCCCTCCCCGGCGAGCAGCAGCTCGGGCGGCGTCGCGGAGACGAGCAGCCGGGTGGACGGGCCGTACCGCGTGTCCAGCTTCTGCCCGGCCGGCGCCTGGAAGATCACGTCCAGCCGGACCGTCCCGGGGGTCACGTCGGTGGCCGCGCGCTGCGTGCGACGGGCGACCGGCTCCACCCGCACGGCCTCCTCGGGCAGCCGCAGCCGGGTCAGCCGGTGCCGGGCGGACTCCACCACCACGATGTCGTCCCCGACGAGCACGGCGTCGCTCGGCTCCCTGAGATCCGTGGCCAGCGTGGTCACCTCGCCCGTCGCGGGGTCGTACCGGCGCAGCGCGTGGTTGTAGGTGTCGCCGACCGCGACCGAACCGTCCGGCAGCGCCGTGACGCCCAACGGGTGCTGGAGCAGGGCCTGTCCGGCGGCCCCGTCGCGGTGACCGAAGTCGAACAGCCCCGTGCCGACGGCCGTGTGCACCGACCCGTCCGGGTCGACCCAGCGCAGCGCCGAGGTCTCGGAGTCGGCCAGCCAGAGCCGGTCCGCGGTGGCGGCGAGACCCGACGGCTGCGCGAACCACGCCTCGGGCCCCGGTCCGTCGACCAGCCCCTCGTTCCTGGTGCCCGCGGTGACCTCGACGGTCCCGGTCGCCGGGTCGTACGCCCACAGCTGGTGCACCCCGGCCATGGCGATCCAGACCCTCCCGTCGAACAGGGCCACGTCCCACGGCGAGGACAGATCGACCTCGCGCGCCGGTCCCGACGTCGGCGACCCCTGCCACCACTGGCGGCCGGTGCCCGCGAGCGTGGTGACCGCGCCGGTCGCGAGATCGACCCGGCGCAGCGCGTGGTTCACCGTGTCCGCCACGACGACCGCCCCCTCGTCGAGCAGCGCGAGACCCTGCGGCTCGCTGAACCCCGCCTCCCCGGCGCCGCCGTCCACGAAGCCCCGGTCGCCGGACCCGATGCGCCGGACGACCGTCTCGCCGTCCTCCTCCAGCTCCACCAGCTGATGCCGGGTCGTGTCGCTGACCAGCAGGTTGCCGTTCGACAGGAGGAGCGCCTTGCCCGGGAAGCGCAGCGCGGTCGGCTCGGGTTCGGGCGCCACGTACGGTCCGTCGCCGCGGCGCAGGGTGCCCTTCGCCGCGTGCTCGGCCTCCAGCTCCTCCACCAGCCGCTCGATGGCGTGGACGTGCCCCTCACCGGCGTGCTGGGCGACGACGTACCCCTCGGGGTCGATCACCACGAGCGTCGGCCAGGCCCGCACGGCGTACTGCTTCCAGGTCGCGAGCTCCGGATCGTCGAGCACCGGGTGCTCCACCCCGTACCGCTCCACGGCGTCGACGACCGCCCGGTGCTCCGCCTCGTGCGCGAACTTCGGCGAGTGCACCCCGACGATGACGACGGTGTCCCGGTGCTTCTCCTCCAGCTCGCGCAACTCGTCGAGGACGTGCAGGCAGTTGATGCAGCAGAAGGTCCAGAAATCCACGACGACGCACTTGCCCCGCAGTTCCGCGAGGGTGAGTTCCTTCCCGCCGGTGTTCAGCCACCCGCCCTTGCCGACGAGCCGGGGAGCACGGACACGGACACGGCGCGGGGCGGGGGAGGCGGCGTTCATGCGGTCAAGGGTGTCACCACGGCGCTCGGACCCGGCACTCCCGGACCGGCGCGCGGCCGGGAGTCAGTCCAGGGCGTGGCCCGTCGTCGCGTCCACGTGGGCGGGGATCTCCTCGTGGCGGTCGCCGACCGTGAGGGTGCCGGTGGGTTCGAACATGAGGATCGACGCGCCGGCGGGGGCGGACGGCTTGTGCTCGGTTCCGCGCGGGACGGTGCAGACGGAACCCTTGGGAAGGACGACGGTCCGCTCCCCGGCCGGTTCGCGGAGCGCGATGGTCAGTTCGCCCTCCAGGACCAGGAAGAACTCGTCCGTGTGGTCGTGCACGTGCCAGACGTGTTCGCCCTCGACCTTCGCGACGCGCACGTCGTAGTCGTTGACGGCGGTCACGATGCGGGGGCTCCACAGCTCGTCGAAGGAGGCGAGGGCGGCGGAGAGGGAGACGGGTTCGCCGCGGCGGGCGGGTGTGCTGGTCATGCGTTCATCGTCCGCGGCCCCCGGCACCCCCGCGAGTGCTAGAAATCGCGTATGCCGCAAGGATCCTCGCACCGTCCCGTGGCCCCGGAGCCCGTCGGCGCACGCGAGCCCGCACGGCCCGCGCCGCACCGTCCCGTGGTCCCGGAGTCCTCCGGCGCGCGCGAGCCGGCACCGCCCGCGCCGCGTCGGCCCCACCGCGTCGCCGTGATCGTCGACGAGGGGACGAACCCCTTCGAAGTCGGCGTCGCCACGGAGCTGTTCGGACTTCCCCGGCCCGAACTGGGGCGGCCCGAGCCCCTCTACGAGCTGACCCTGTGCACCCCCACGCCCGGGGTCCGCATGAACCACGGGTTCTTCACGCTGAGCGGGGTCCCCGGCCTCGACGCGGTGGACGACGCCGACACCCTCGTCGTCCCCGGGCGTCCCGACAACGTCGTACCGCGCCGGCCCGCCGTCCTGGACGCCGTCCGGCACTGCCACGCGCGCGGGGCCCGGGTGGTGAGCTTCTGCACCGGATCCTTCGCGCTCGCCGAGGCGGGGCTGCTCGACGGGCGGCGCGCCACCACCCACTGGCGCTGGACGGACCTCTTCCGGGAGCTGCACCCGCGCGTGCTGCTCGACCCGGACGTGCTCTTCGTGGACGAGGGGGACGTGCTGACCGCGGCGGGCAGTGCGGCCGCGCTCGATCTCGGGCTGCACCTCGTGCGGCACGATCACGGCGCGGAGATCGCGAACGCGGTGTCGCGCCGGCTGGTCTTCGCCGCGCACCGCGACGGGGACCGGCGCCAGTTCGTGCAACGGCCGCTGCCCGACGTACGGGGCGAGTCGCTGGCGCCCCTGCTGGCCTGGGCGCAGGAGCGGCTCGGCGAACCGCTGACGGTCGGGGACCTCGCCGCGTACGCCGCCGTCAGCCCGGCGACGCTGCACCGCCGCTTCCGCGCCCAGCTCGGCACGACCCCGCTGGCCTGGCTGACGGCGGAGCGGGTCGCCCTCGCCTGCCGGCTCATCGAGCGCGGTGAGGTCCGGCTCGACGTGGTGGCCGACCGCAGCGGGCTCGGGACCGCCGCGAACCTGCGGGAGCGGGTGCGGCGGGCCACCGGACTCAGCCCGTCGGCCTACCGGCGGCGTTTCGGAGCGCCCGCCGGGGAACCGGTGACGGCATGAGATACCTCGTACGTGACCGGCTGCTCGGCCTCGGTGACGACTACTGGATCGAGGACGACCACGGCGACAAGGCCTTCCTCGTCGACGGCAAGGCCATGCGGCTGCGGGACACCTTCCAGCTGAAGGACACCGACGGACGCGTCCTGATCGACATCCACCAGAAGATGTTCGCGCTGCGCGACACGATGATCATCGAACGGGACGGCGACCCGCTCGCGACCATCAAGCGCAAGCGCTGGTCCCTGCTCCGCAACCACTATCGCGTGGCGCTGGTCGACGGCACCGAACTCGACGTCAGCGGCAAGATCCTCGACCGCGAGTTCGCCGTCGAATACGACGGCGAACTCCTCGCCCAGATCTCCCGGCGCTGGCTCCACCTCCGCGACACCTACGGCGTGGACGTCGTCCGGGAGGACGCCGATCCGGCGCTGCTGATCGCGGTCGCGGTGTGCGTGATCCATCTGGCGGAGAAGGAACGGGGGATCGACTGAGCCGACCGAGGGGTGCGGGGCGACCGCTCCGGGGACGTGCGGCGGCAGGTCCCCGGGCGGGCGCAGCCGGTCAGCGGGCGGGGGTGTCCAGGCCCAGCAGACGGTCCTTGAGGGCCGGGAACTGTTCCCGGGTCACCGCGACCTTCGCCGGGTCGAGGTCCACCGTGAGGACCTCCTCACCAGGGCCCGCCTCGGCGAGGACCTCTCCCCAGGGGTCGACCACGATCGAGTGACCGGCCTGGGGAACCCCCGCGTGCGTACCGGCCGTTCCGCAGGCGAGGACGTACGCCTGGTTCTCGACGGCGCGCGCCCGGGCGAGCAGGGTCCAGTGGGCGCGGCGCCGCTCGGGCCAGCCCGCCGGGAGGACGAAGGTCTGCGCCCCCGCGTCGACGAGTCCGCGGAACAGTTCGGGGAAGCGCAGGTCGTAGCAGGTGGCGACGCCGACGACGGTCTCCGGCAGCTCCACCGTCACCAGTTCCGTGCCCGCGCCCATCAGGACGGCCTCGCCCTGGTCGAAACCGAAGCGGTGGATCTTGCGGTAGGAGGCGACGAGCTCGCCGGCGGGGGAGTAGACGAGGGAGGTGTTGTAGAGCGCGCCCTCGGCCGCGGAGCCGGTCCCGCCCTCGGCCCCCTCGGGGATCGAGCCGGCGTGCAGCCACACGCCCGCGTCGCTCGCCGCCTTGCTCATCGCCTCGTGGGTCGGCCCCCGGAGCGGTTCGGCCTGCGCCGCGAACTCCTCGTAGGCGAAAGCGCCGGTGGTCCACAGCTCGGGGAGGACGACGAGATCGACTCCGGCTTGATCACGCACCAGGTCGGCCACGCGCCGTCTGCGGGACGCGACCGATTCGTCGTCGTTTACGTCGATCTGGAGGAGCGAGGCGCGCACACTACCACCGTCCTGGCATTCGAGCCGTCGATACGGGCCTACGATCGTCACACGAAAGCACTGCCGGGGTGCCTCACAGCAGCGTAACTTAGCGTCCCAAGACACCCGCTGCCTGTGAAATGCCCGCGTCCGACCGCCCGAGGGGTCCCGTTCCGTGAGTCTGCATCCGAGCCTTCAGTCCTACGCCGACGCCTGGACCCACTCGATCGAAGCGATATCCGAGCTGGTGCAGCCGCTTGTGGAGGGCGAGTGGAACCGGCGGACCCCGTGTCCCGCCTGGTCGGTCCGTGACGTCGTCTCGCACGTCATCGGGCTGGACTGCGAGATGCTCGGCGACCCCCGGCCGATCCACACCCTTCCCCGCGACCTCTACCACGTCACGACCGAACACCAGCGGTACATGGAGATGCAGGTCGACGTGCGCCGCCACCACACGGCGCCGGAGATGACCTCCGAGCTGGAGTACACGATCATCCGCCGCAACCGGCAGCTGCGGAACGAGTCGCGGCAGCCCGACGCCAAGGTGCGCGGTCCGCTCGGCACCGAGATCACCCTCGAACAGGCGATGCGCAACCGCGCCTTCGACGTGTGGGTGCACGAGCAGGACCTGCGGTGGACGCTGGGCCGGCCGGGGAACCTCGACTCCCCCGGTTCGGTGATCGTGCGGGACCAGCTCCTGGCCGCGCTGCCGAAGGTCGTCGCCAAGGACGCGGGGGCGCCGGCGAACTCCGCGGTCGTCTTCGACGTGCACGGCCCCGTCGAGTTCCTGCGCACCGTCCGTGTCGACGCCGACGGGCGCGGAACCATAGACGGTGCCCCGTCCCTCGGTCCCGCGGTGAGCCTCGGCCTCGACTGGGAGACCTTCGTCCGGCTCGCCTGCGGCCGCGTCCACCCCGACGCCGTGTCCGACCGCGTCAAGGCCGAGGGCGACCCCGAACTGGCCGCGGCGATCCTGCGCCGCCTCGCCGTCACGCCGTAGCGGACGGGCGGTCGCCCCCGTCGTGCCGGGCGGGGCGGTTCGCCGCGTCATGACCGGGCGGGACGGTTCCTCCCCGCCGTGACGTGCGGGCGGTCGCGCCCGTGACCTCGCGGGCGGACCCGGCCCCTCCGGCACCCGGGGACCCGGCGCCGCCGGGCGGGGCACCGGGCCGAACGGCAGGGGGACGGCGCGGCCCCCGCCGGCGGTCACGCCGGTACGTGCACCGTCTCCACCCGGCTGGCCACCAGCCGCTCCCGCTCCCGGCGGGCCGCCTGCTCCCGCAGCCGGAGGATCTGGCTCAGCCCGGCCGCCTGGAGCACGAACACGGCGGCGAAGGCGACCCGGTAGTCGTCGCCGGTGGCGTCGAGCAGGACGCCGATGGCCAGCAGCGTCGTCATCGAGGCGACGAAACCGCCCATGTTGGTTATCCCGGACGCGGTCCCCTGGCGCTCCGGCGGGTTCGCCGGCCGCGCGAAGTCGAAGCCCAGCATCGAGGCCGGCCCGCAGAACCCGAGCACCGCGCACAGCACGACCAGCAGCCACATCGGCGCGTGCTCGCCGGGGTACACCAGCACCCCCGCCCACACGACGGCCGTCGCCGCGACCGTGCCCAGCGCCAGCGGCAGCCGCGCGGTGTGGTGCCGGGCGACGATCTGTCCGTACACCAGTCCGGCGCCCATGTTGGACAGGACGACGAGCGTGAGCAGCTCACCGGCCGTGGCCCGGGTGAGGCCCTGCGCCTGGACGAGGAACGGCATCCCCCACAGCAGCAGGAACACCATCGCCGGGAACTGCGTGGTGAAGTGCACCCACAGACCGAGCCGGGTGCCGGGTTCCCGCCAGGCCGCGGCGATCTGGCGCCGGACGTAGGCGGCGCCCCGGTGCGGGAACGGCTCCGGCCGGTGGCCCTCGGGGTGGTCCTCCAGGAACAACAGCAGGAGGACGAGGACGAGCACGCCGGCGGCGGCGCTGCCGGCGAACGCGGCCGTCCAGCCCACCCCGTGCAGCAGCCGGGCGATCACGAGCGTCGACACGAGGTTGCCGGCCATACCGGCCAGGCCCGCGAGCTGGGCGACGAGCGGTCCGCGCCGGGCGGGGAACCAACGGGTACCGAGCCGCAGCACGCTGATGAACGTCATCGCGTCACCGCAGCCCAGCAGGGCGCGCGAGGCGAGCGCCGTGCCGTACGACGGGGAGAACGCGAAGCCGAGCTGCCCCGCGGTGAACAGCAGGACGCCGATGGTCAGCACCTTCTTGGTGCCGAGCCGGTCGACCAGCAGCCCGACCGGTATCTGCATGCCCGCGTACACGAGGAGCTGGAGGATGGAGAAGGTGGACAGGGCGGAGGCGCCCACGTGGAAGCGCTCCGCCGCGTCGAGCCCGGCCACCCCCAGGGACGTACGGAAGATGACCGCGACGAAGTAGACCGAGACGCCGATGGTCCAGACGGCGACCGCGCGCCGGCCTCCGGGCGGGTCGCCGGGCAGGGTGGCCGAGGAGCTCATCGGACCTCGCCCCGGGCCAGGTTGGAGAACCAGCTGACGTGTCCGTGGATGAGGCCGACGACCGCGTCGGCGTCGCCGGAGCGCAGTGCCCGGAGGATCTGTTCGTGCTCGACGAGCGTCTTGGTGATCCGGTCGGGGTGGGCGTGCATCACGGCGACCCCCATCCGCAACTGCCGGTCGCGGAGCTGGTCGTAGAGCCGGGACAGGATCTCGTTGCCGCCGCTGCGGACGATCTCGGCGTGGAAGCAGCGGTCGGTGACGGCCGCGCCGGCCAGGTCCCCGGCGGCGGCCTGCTCCTTCTGCCGCTCCAGCAGTTCCTCCAGCCGGGCCAGGAGCTGCGGCGACGCCGGTACGGCCTTGCGCGCGGCGTGCTCCTCCACGAGCTGGCGGGTCTCGACCACGTCCGCGATCTCCTGGGCGGAGACCGGCAGGACGAGCGCGCCCTTCTTCGGGTAGAGCTTGATCAGGCCCTCGGCCTCCAGGCGGAGCAGCGCCTCACGGACCGGGGTGCGCGAGACGCCCACCGCGTCGGCGAGCTCGCCCTCGGTGAGCAGGGCCCCGCCCTCGTAACGGCGCTCCAGGACCCCCTCTTTGACGTGCGCGTAGACACGGTCGGCTGCCGGCGGCTGCTTGACGGGAGGGCGCATCGGCGCGGGCGGTGCTGAAGCCATGAGCACATCATAGATACAACACGTACGCATGCCCGGCGGCGTTTCGGCATGTGGACCTCAACAGCCCCCGCGTGTAACCCAGGTCACGTGAATTTCATCCGTTTGCCGCACATCCCTTTGCGTCCTCCGCGAGTCTGAACGTGGGACGGCACTGCCATGTGCCTGTCTCTCAGGGGCATTTCGCGCATTCGGAGCGTTCATTTTGATTACCGGCATTAAGGGCACGCGTTTCCGCAGGGCCGCCGCTGTGACCCTCACCACCGGCGCCGTGCTGGCAGCCGGAGCCTTCGGCGCCGCGCCGGCGGGCGCCGTGGCCACGCCCACGATCTC
This sequence comes from Streptomyces populi, assembly GCF_002911015.1. Classification (GTDB taxonomy): domain Bacteria; phylum Actinomycetota; class Actinomycetes; order Streptomycetales; family Streptomycetaceae; genus Streptomyces; species Streptomyces populi. Next base: position 10,444 of record NZ_KZ626912.1, on the reverse strand, counting down.
CGCCAAGGGCGGATACACCATGAACAACGGGACCGGTGCGACCCTCTACAAGAAGGCCGCGGACACCAAGCTGTCCACCGGTTCCACCACGAAGATCATGACGGCCAAGGTGGTGCTGTCCCAGCCGAACCTGAACCTGGACGCCAAGGTCACGGTCTCGAGCGCGTACAGCAACTACATCGTCGACAGCGGTTACGTCTCCTCGGCCCACCTGATCGTCGGTGACAAGGTCACCGTCAAACAGCTCCTCTACGGTCTGATGCTGCCGTCCGGCTGTGACGCCGCCTACGCGCTCGCCGACAAGTTCGGCTCGGGCTCGACCCGCGCCGCCCGCGTGAAGTCGTTCATCGGCAAGATGAACACCACCGCGCGGAGCCTCGGCATGACGAACACCCACTTCGACTCGTTCGACGGCGTCGGCCACGGTGCCAACTACTCGACGCCTCGTGACCTGACGAAGCTCGCCAGCAGCGCCATGAAGAACTCGACGTTCAAGTCGGTCGTCAAGACCGTGACCACCAAGCAGAAGGTGACGACCTCGAGTGGCGGCTACCGCTACTACACGTGGGAGAACACCAACAAGCCGCTGCTGACCGGCTACTCCGGCACGATCGGCGTCAAGACCGGTTCGGGCCCCGAGGCGAAGTACTGCCTCGTCTTCGCCGCCACCCGCAACGGCAAGACGATCATCGGCACGGTGCTCGCCTCCAGCTCGGCCACGGTCCGTACGGACGACGCCAAGAAGCTGCTGAACTACAGCTTCGCCCGCTAAAGCCCGCGGACACAGCACCACAGACAGAAAGAGGGGCCCGCCGCGCGATGCGCGGCGGGCCCCTCCGGTGTTCCGGACGGCCGGCGGGGGTCAGGCCCGCGCGGCCGGTCGGCTCACGCCCAGGTGATCAGACGCTTCGGCTGCTCCAGGACGGCCGCGGTGTCGGCCAGGACCTTGGAGCCGAGCTCGCCGTCGACCAGGCGGTGGTCGAAGGACAGCGCCAGCGTGGTGACCTGACGGGGCTTCACCTTGCCCTTGTGGACCCAGGGCTGGAGCTTGATCGCGCCCACCGCGAGGATCGCGGACTCACCGGGGTTGAGGATCGGCGTGCCCGTGTCGACGCCGAAGACGCCGACGTTGGTGATCGTCACCGTGCCGCCCTGCATCGCGGCCGGCGAGGTCTTGCCCTCACGGGCCGTGGCCACCAGTTCGCCCAGCGACTCGGCCAGCTGCGGCAGGGTCTTGGAATGGGCGTCCTTGATGTTCGGCACGATCAGACCGCGGGGAGTGGCGGCGGCGATGCCCAGATTCACGTAGTGCTTCTGGACGATCTCCTGGTTGGCCTCGTCCCAGGACGCGTTGACGTCCGGGTTGCGCTTGATCGCGACGAGCAGGGCCTTGGCGACCAGCAGCAGCGGGTTGACCCGCAGCCCCTGCATGTCCTTGTCCTGCTTGAGCTCCTCGACCAGGCGCATGGTGCGCGTCACGTCGACCGTCACGAACTCGGTGACGTGCGGCGCGGTGAACGCCGAGCCCACCATCGCGTTGGCCGTCGCCTTGCGGACACCCTTGACCGGGATCCGGGTCTCGCGCGCGCCGTCGTACGACGCGACCGGGGCCGGAGCCTGCGGCTGGACGCGGGCCGGGGCCTGCGGAGCCGGAACCGCGGCCGGGACCGCGACCGGAGCGGGCGCCTGTGCCGGGGCGGCCGCGGCGTGCACGTCCTCACGCGTGATGATGCCGTCCGGGCCCGACGGGGTGACCGTCGCCAGGTCGACCCCGAGGTCCTTGGCGAGCTTGCGGACCGGGGGCTTGGCCAGGGGCCGCTGCTGCGGGGCGGACCCGTGGCCGTTGAGCTCGCCCTGGATGGCGGTGGCCGCGTACATCGTCCCGCCCTGCTGGGCCGGGGTCTCGACGCCCTTGCGGGGGCGCCGCTTGGTGGAGGACTCCGCCACGCCGTACCCGACGAGGACCGGCTTGCGGCCCTCGGGCTTGGCCTCCTCGGCGGGGACCTCCGCGGTGACGGCCGGGGCGGCGGGGGCCTGTTCGGCGGCCGGGGCCGCCTGAGCGGGCGCCGCGCCACCGGAGACGTCCACCGCGATGATCACCTGGCCGACGTCCACCGTCGTGCCCTCGGGGAAGCGGAGCTCGCTCACCACGCCGTCGTACGGGATCGGCAGTTCGACCGCGGCCTTGGCGGTCTCGACCTCGCACACGACCTGGCCGTCGGTGACCGTGTCACCGACCTGGACGTACCACTTGAGGATCTCCGCCTCGGTGAGCCCCTCGCCCACGTCGGGCATCTTGAACTCGCGGAGTCCCGACGCGTTCTCAGTCATCGTCGTCACGACTCTCTCCTAGTACGCCAGCGAGCGGTCGACGGCGTCGAGCACCCGGTCCAGGCCCGGAAGGTACTCCTCCTCCAGGCGGGCCGGCGGGTACGGGGCGTGATAGCCGCCGACCCGCAGGACGGGCGCCTCCAGGTGGTAGAAGCACCGCTCGGTGATGCGGGCCGCGATCTCCGCGCCCGTGCCGAGGAACACCGGCGCCTCGTGCACCACGACCAGGCGGCGGGTCTTCTCGACCGAGGCCTGGATCGAGTCGAAGTCGATCGGCGACATCGAGCGCAGGTCCAGGACCTCGATCGACTTGCCCTCCTCCTGGGCGGCCGCGGCGGCCTCCAGGCAGACCTTCACCATCGGGCCGTACGCGGCCAGGGTCAGGTCGGCGCCCTCGCGGGCCACCCGCGCCTTGTGCAGCGGACCGGGGATGGCGTCCTTGTCGACCTCGCCCTTGTCCCAGTAGCGCCGCTTGGGCTCGAAGAAGATCACCGGGTCGTCGCTCTGGATGGCCTGCTGCATCATCCAGTAGGCGTCGCCGGCGTTCGAGGGAGAGACCACCTTCAGGCCCGCCACGTGCGCGAAGAGCGCCTCGGGGGACTCCGAGTGGTGCTCGACCGCGCCGATGCCGCCGCCATAGGGGATGCGGATGACGACGGGGAGCTTGATCTTGCCGAGCGCCCGCGCGTGCATCTTCGCGAGCTGGGTGACGATCTGGTCGTACGCCGGGAAGACGAACCCGTCGAACTGGATCTCCACGACCGGGCGGTAGCCGCGCAGGGCCAGGCCGATCGCGGTGCCCACGATGCCCGACTCGGCGAGCGGGGTGTCGATGACCCGCTCCTCGCCGAAGTCCTTCTGGAGCCCGTCGGTGACCCGGAAGACACCGCCGAGCTTGCCGACGTCCTCGCCCATGACGAGGACCTTGGGGTCGGCGTCGAGGGCCGTGCGCAGCGATTCGTTGATCGCCTTGGCCAGCGCCATCTTTTCCGTCGTCATGGCTACTTGCCCTCCACCGCGTCCGCGAACGACGCCTGGTAGGCGGCGAACTGGGCGCGCTCCTCGTCGACGAGCGCGTGCCCGTCCGCGTACACGTTCTCGAAGATGGCGAAGTGGTCCGGGTCAGGCATGGCCCGCACCACGTCGCGCACCCGCTTGCCCAACGCCTCGCTCTCGGCCTCGAGTTCCGCGAAGAACGACTCGTCCGCGTGGTTCGCGGCCTCCAGGTGGGCGCGCAGGCGCAGGATCGGGTCCTTCGCCTCCCAGGCCGCACGCTCGTCGTCGCCCCGGTAGCGGGTGGGGTCGTCGGAGGTGGTGTGCGCGCCCATGCGGTAGGTGTACGCCTCGACCAGGGTGGGGCCCTCGCCGTTGCGGGCCCGCTCCAGCGCCCACTTGGTGACCGCCAGGCAGGCGAGGACGTCGTTGCCGTCGACGCGGATGCCGGGGAAGCCGAAGCCCTGCGCGCGCTGGTAGAGCGGCACGCGCATCTGGCGCTCGGTCGGCTCGGAGATCGCCCACTGGTTGTTCTGGCAGAAGAACACGACGGGCGCGTTGTAGACCGCGCCGAAGTTGAAGGCCTCCATGACGTCGCCCTGGCTGGAGGCGCCGTCACCGAAGTACGCGATCACGGCCGAGTCGGCGCCGTCCTTGGTGACGCCCATGGCGTAACCGGTGGCGTGCAGCGCCTGCGAGCCGATGACGATCGTGTACAGGTGGAAGTTGTTGCCGTTGGGGTCCCAGCCGCCGTTGTTCACACCCCGGAACATGCCGAGCAGGTTGGTCGGGTCGACCCCGCGGCACCAGGCGACGCCGTGCTCGCGGTAGGTCGGGAAGACGTAGTCGTCGGCGCGGGTGGCGCGGCCGGAACCGATCTGGGCGGCCTCCTGGCCGAGCATCGAGGCCCACAGGCCCAGCTCGCCCTGGCGCTGCAGGGAGGTGGCCTCCGCGTCGAAGCGGCGGCTCAGGACCATGTCCCGGTACAGCCCGCGCAGCTCGTCGGGGGTGATGTCGGCGACGTACGGGTCGTACGTGGCGTCCTTGACCCGCTTGCCTTCCGGGGTCAGCAGCTGAACGAGCTGCGGCTCACCGCCCGTCGCCCCGGGCGACTTACCGGCGGCCGCGCCGGCGCGCCTGCTCGCGGCGCTCTTGGTCCCGGTCGTACTGGCGCTCGCGGCGCTCTTCGTACCGGCGCTGCGTCGCGGCTTGCGCGCGGCAGTGCTCTCCACGGTCACGTGTGCTCCTCCGTCGGTCCGGCCCCCGGGGTTGCCGGAAGGCTGGGGTCCCCCTCGCTCGCGGTTCGAGCTCGGGAGAGCGGCTCGCCTGTTCCGGCACCCGTGCACGGGGTGGGTGCCACTCGGCCGGGAACAGACGTGACAGGTGCCCCGGCGAGCGCCCTGCAACTGCCACGTTACCCAGTGCTCCACATTTCTGTGAAACCCCTTCTGACCTGCGATTTTGATAGGAAATCCAAGTACTTGGAAACGTGAATTTCCTACTAGATCGAACGGGTCGGAACAGGCGCTGGTCACAGCACTGGTCACAGCCTTGCAGGGGGCCGGAACACCGGCACGTTATCCCGGCCACCCCGCGCTCGGGAAGAGTTCACCTGGGGCAATGCCCATGATCGTGTGTGACACTGACAGGGTGCGTGAAATCGGGAAAATCACCGTATTCCTCCTCGATGACCACGAAGTCGTCCGCCGCGGTGTCCACGAGTTGCTCTCGGTCGAGGACGACATCGAAGTGGTGGGAGAGGCGGGTACGGCGGCCGACGCGCTGGTACGGATCCCGGCCACCCGTCCGGACGTGGCCGTCCTGGACGTGCGCCTCCCGGACGGCAGCGGCGTGGAGGTCTGCCGGGAGATCCGCTCCGCGGACGAGAACGTCAAATGCCTGATGCTGACCTCGTACGCCGACGACGAGGCCCTGTTCGACGCGATCATGGCGGGCGCCTCGGGCTACGTCCTCAAGGCCATCCGCGGCCGTGAGCTGCTCGCGGCCGTACGGGACGTCGCGGCCGGGAAGTCCCTGCTCGACCCGGTGGCCACCGCGCGCGTCCTGGAGCGGCTGCGGGACGGCGGCACCGCCAAGGACGACGACCGGCTCGCCCGCCTCAGCGACCAGGAACGCAGAATTCTCGACCTGATCGGCGAAGGGCTCACCAACCGCCAGATCGGGGAGCGACTGCACCTCGCCGAGAAAACGATCAAGAATTACGTGTCGAGCCTGCTGTCCAAACTGGGAATGCAGCGCAGGTCGCAGGCGGCGGCCTACGTGGCGCGCAGACAGGCGGAACAGCAGCACCACTGAATGATCCGGAAGGGCCGGATGATTCGGGGCGGCCGAATGATTTCAGGACGACCGGACGATCCGCCAGGACGACCGGATGGCCCGGATACGACGCACGCGCGCGTGAAGCCCCTCGTGGGCTCCCCGCGCGCGTGGGACGTGCGCTCTCACGGGTCCGCGCGGACCCGTCCGGACCGGGTCAGCCCAGGTCCCCCGCGGCGGGGGACTCGGTGCCGCCGTCGCCCGGATCCTCGGTCGTCGGCTCCGTCGTCGGCGTGGTCGGCTCGCTCGTCGGGGTCGTGGCGCTCGGCGTCGGCTTCGTCGGCTCGCTGGTCGGCTGGTACGTCGGCTGCTGGGTGTCGACGTTCCGGGTCGGCTCGTACGACGGGGGGTAGTCCGTGTCGTCGCCGGTGTCGGTCGAGCCGTCCGAGGTGTCGTCGCCCGTGGAGTCGTCCGTGGTGTCGTCGCTGGGCTGCTCGCTGGAGTCGTCGGTCTTGCTGGAGTGCGAGACGGTCGGCGACGGCGAGGTGCCGGTCTTCCCGTGGCCGCCGTTGCCGGCGTGATTGATCGCGAACGCGACGCCCGCGGCGATGGCGATCAGCGCGAAGACCGCGAGGAGCAGCAGCTTGCCGCGGCCGCTGCCCCGGTTGCCGTGACCCTCGAAGCCGCCGTCGTCGCCGTTCCCGTAGGACGGGATGAGCGGGGCCGGGATCTGCGTGGTGCCGTAGTCACCGGGGTGCGGCAGCGTGGCCGTGCCGGCGAAACCGGCCGCCTGGCCGTGCGAGGCCTCGGGCATGGCGACCGGGCCGGTGTTCCAGGTGCCGGTGTGGCTGCCCTGGTCGTACAGCATCTGCAACGCGTACTGGACGAGTCCGCGCATCTCCTCGGCGGTCTGGAACCGGTCGTCCGGGTCCTTCGCGAGGGCGCGCATGACGAGCCCGTCGAGCTCCGGCGGCACATCGCGGTCGACCTCCGAGGGAGGCAGCGGGATGTCCTGGACGTGCTGGTAGACCACCGACAGCGGCGTCTCCCCGGTGAACGGGGGCCGCAGCGCGAGGAGTTCGTAGAGCAGACAGCCGGTCGCGTACAGGTCGGAGCGGTGGTCGACGGCCTTGCCGAGCGCCTGCTCGGGGGAGAGGTACTGCGGGGTGCCCATGACCATGCCGGTCTGGGTCATCGTGGCCTGGCCGCCGTGCAGGGCGCGCGCGATGCCGAAGTCCATCACCTTGACCGCGCCGGTCTCCGTGATGATCACGTTCGCCGGCTTGATGTCGCGGTGCACGATGCCGTGCTGGTGCGAGTAGGCCAGCGCCTCCAGGACGCCGGAGACGATGATCAGCGCCTGCTCGGGCCCGGGGGCCTCGGCGTTGATCAGCAGGTCGCGGATCGTGTGGCCCTCGACGATCTCCATGACGATGTACGGGACGACCCCGTGCCCGACGACGTCCTCGCCGGAGTCGTACACGGCGACGACCGCGTGGTGGTTGAGCCCCGCGACCGACTGCGCCTCACGCGTGAAGCGCGCCTTGGACACGGGGTCCTCGGCCAGATCGGCGCGCAGCAGCTTGACCGCCACGGTCCGCCCCAGGCGCACGTCCTCGGCGGCGAACACCTCGGCCATGCCGCCCCGGCCGAGCCTGTGTGTCAATCGATATCGGCCATCGCCGACCAGCCCGCCGTTACCCCACATCTCGGGCGCATCTGACATACCGCCGCCAGTCGCCTCGGGGTCGGACGGGCCCTGAGCGCGCTGCTGCTGTGCCATCAGTCCTCGCCGTCGTTTCTGCCCGCGGTCCGCGCGGTGGTTGTTACGGTCTCCGTCGGGCCACGCTACAGGTTCCGCGCGTGACGCCGGTCCGGGATGAGCGTGAGTGGACCGGACGTCCAGCCCGTCCGAAGGCCGTGGGTGCAATTTCCGTGTACCGGCCGTACGTCACCTGTAACGCTTCCGCGACGCTTCTTTCTCAGACGGTCACGGAACGGGCATCGAGCTTGACGTGTCCGTGCCCTGGGGCAGACTTGGCCGGGAATAAGCCAATCGATCACCGATGCCTCGGGGGACGCAGAAGATGAGCCAGGACGGCGCACAGGGCCGGTACGCGGGGCGTGCGGTCGCCGGCGGCCGCTATCAGCTGCGCGATCTGCTCGGCGAGGGCGGCATGGCCTCGGTGCACCTCGCCTACGACTCGGTGCTCGACCGCCAGGTCGCCATCAAGACGCTGCACACCGAACTCGGCCGCGAGCAGGCCTTCCGCGAGCGCTTCCGCCGCGAGGCCCAGTCGGTGGCCAAACTCACGCACACGAACATCGTCTCGGTCTTCGACACCGGCGAGGACGAGCTCGACGGCATGACGACGCCGTACATCGTCATGGAGTACATCGAGGGCAAGCCGCTCGGCTCGGTCCTCGACGCGGACATCCAGCAGTACGGCGCCATGCCCGCCGACAAGGCCCTGAAGATCACCGCGGACGTGCTGGCGGCCCTGGAGATCAGCCACGAGATGGGCCTGGTCCACCGGGACATCAAGCCGGGCAACGTGATGATGACCAAGCGCAACGTCGTCAAGGTCATGGACTTCGGCATCGCCCGCGCCATGCAGTCCGGCGTCACCTCCATGACCCAGACCGGCATGGTCGTCGGCACCCCGCAGTACCTCTCCCCCGAGCAGGCCCTCGGCCGGGGCGTCGACGCCCGGTCCGACCTGTACTCGGTCGGCATCATGCTGTTCCAACTGGTCACCGGACGGCTGCCGTTCGAGGCGGACTCCCCGCTGGCCATCGCCTACGCGCACGTCCAGGAGGAGCCGGTCGCGGCCTCCTCGGTCAACCGCTCGCTGCCCCCGGCCGTGGACGCGCTGATCGCCCGCGCGCTGAAGAAGAACCCGAACGAACGTTTCCCGAGCGCCGAGACGATGCGGGACGAGTGCCTCCGGGTCGCCCAGTCGTTCCAGGCCGTGGCGCCGAACATCGTGCCGGGCGCCCAGACGCCGAGCGGTTCCGGCGTCGGCTCCGCCGTGTTCCCGCCGGTCGACCAGGGCACCCCGGCCCCCGGCCCCGTGCAGATGCCGTACCAGCCGGGCCCGTACGGCACGCCGACGCCCGCCCCGGCGTACGGCTACCCGCAGCAGGGCGGCTACCAGACCCCGCCGCAGACCGCCGCGTACGCCGGGCAGCACGGCCCCTCCACGCCTCCCCCGTACAACCTGTCCCCCCAGCCCGCCGCCGGCGGCCCGGGCGGCGCCAGGAGCAACAAGCCGGTCGTGATCGGCTCGGTCCTCGTCGCGCTCATCGCGGTCGGCGGCCTGATCACGGCACTCGTCATGAACGGCGGGAGCGGCGACGACGACAAGGGCGGCCACAGCACCACCAGTCCGTCGTCCAGCGCGGTCGCGGGGCACAAGGGCCCGGACACGTCGAAGACGATCGACACCGAGAAGTGCACGGACCCGACGGAGTCGTACAACGACCCGGACAAGATCGAGGTCCCGGACTTCCAGTTCAAGAACCTCAGCTCGGTGAAGTCCTGCTTCCAGGCCGCCGGTTGGCAGATGAAGGTCACGCGCGTGGACGAGAACACGTACGGCGAGGACACGATCATGGGCCAGTTCCCCTCCGCCGGTGACGACGTCGACCCCAAGAAGATGCCCGAGATCGAGCTCAAGGTCTCCACGGGCGACCCCTCCTAGCCTCCCGGGGCACTCCCCGGACGGCCGGGGTGCCGCAGACGCTCCGGCGACGGACACGGGAACGGGCCCGGCACCTGGGTGCCGGGCCCGTCACGGTCGGGGTGACCCGGGATCACCGGGACGGCGGCGGCTCGGCCGCCCGCGTGGTCACAGGTACGGTCCGCCCGAGCGGCCTCCCGTACGAGGGTCCTCGTCGCCCTCCAGACCGCCGACGCCCGGAGGAAGGGCACGGCGCATCTGTTCCAACTGCGCCCTGGCCGCCATCTGCTGGGCGAACAGGGTCGTCTGGATCCCGTGGAAGAGCCCTTCCAGCCAGCCCACCAACTGGGCCTGCGCGATCCGCAGTTCGGCGTCGCTGGGGGTCCCCTCGTCCGTGAAGGGCAGGGAGAGCCGCTCCAGTTCCTCCACGAGCTCCGGGGCGAGACCGTCCTCCAGCTCCTTGACGGAGCTCGCGTGGATCTCCTTGAGCCTGACCCGGCTGGCCTCGTCCAGGGGCGCGGCGCGCACTTCCTCCAGCAGCTGCTTGATCATGCTGCCGATGCGCATCACCTTGGCGGGCTGCTCCACCATCTCCGTCACCGGGATCTCTCGGGAGTCCTCGTCCCCGGTGCCGCCGAGAGCCATTCCGTCCTGGCCGACGACCAGGATCTGAGGGTTCTCCGGCGACCGTTCGTTCCTCGGCATCTCCATGCCGCCATTCTCTCGCACCCGTGTACTCCATCACGGTGGTGCCCCCCGTACACGGTGATCCACCGTGCAGGAGGGCCCAGTTGGTGAAAAGACGGGGTTCCACGGCCTCTGAAGTGCACGAATGACGTCACTTTCTGTCGAGATGCCGGGATCACGACGTCATGTGACGCTGGTTGCGTCGATCACGGCACCCGTCTTGGCGAACCGTTCCGGGAGGGGGTCACCGACGTGACTCCATGGCTGCGCACCCTGCCCACGGCCGGACTCCTCACGGTCGTCCTGCTGAACGGCGCCGGACCCCTCGCGAACGCCGCCCCGACGGGCCCCGGGGTCCCCTCCTCCACCGCCCCGGCCCTCTCCCGGAGCCTCTCGCACACCGCCCTCACCGGCTCCGGCGCTCCTACCGCTCCAGCGGACCCCGGTGGGTCCGGTGGGTCCGGTGGGTCCGG
>NZ_KZ626911.1 GCF_002911015.1 Streptomyces populi | reverse complement strand
CCAGGCCGTCCCGGTACCCGTGCCCCGGCGGGCCGCTCCGCGCGTGCCCCGGGCGGCGGTCCGTCACCGGCGAGGTGTCCCGGTCCCCGACCGGAGGGGCGCCCCGTTCGGCCGCCGCAGGTCAGCCGCCTCGCCGCGCGCGCCCTGCCGAGGGGTGGCGGCTGTGGCAGGCTGGGCGAAAGGCCCGCTCCGGTCGCCTCCGCCGCCGGTCCGCCCCGGCGCCGCACCACCCCGTACCCCTCACCCGCCGTACGAGAAGGGACCACGCCCATGGCCGTCGAACCGCTGGAGCCCGAGGAGATCGAGGCACGGCTGGCGGAGCTGCCCGGCTGGTCGCTGGACGGCGACCGCCTCGCCCGCACCTACCGGCTCGGCACCCACTTCGCGGCGACCGCGATGGTCGTGCACATCGCCCAGGTGCAGGAGGAGCTCGGCCACCACTCCGACCTCACCCTCGGCTACAACACGATCGCCCTCACCGTGAACACCCACAGCGTCGGCGGCGCCGTCACCGCACTCGACTTCGGCCTCGCCCGCAGGGTCGAGGAACTCGCGCCGGGACACGGGGCGAGCTGATCCCCGTGCTGGACTACGACAAGGAAGCCGACCGGTACGACGCGACGCGGGGCGGCGAACCACGGGCCGCCGCGGCCGCCGCCGCCGTGCTCGCGCTGATCCCCCTGGGAGCCCGGGGCCTGCTCGACATGGCCTGCGGCACCGGCACCGTGACGAGCAGGATCACCGCCGGGCGCCCGGGGCTGAGGGTGACGGGAGTGGACGCGGCCCACGGCATGACACGCCGGGCGGCGGAACGCGTCCCGGGAGCCGTCGTCCGCGCCGACGCCCGTCGGCTTCCCTTCCCGGAACGCTTGTTCGACGCCGTGAGCGCCGTCTGGCTGCTCCATCTGCTGGACGACGCGCGCCCCGTCGTCGCCGAGGCCGCGCGCGTCCTGCGTCCCGGCGGCGTGTTCGTCACCACCGTCGACAAGGCCGCGGCCCACTACGTCGGCAGCGACATCGACGCGTTGACCGCGGACTGCCGCGCCGGACACGCCGAGGACGCGGCCGAGCGCGTCACCCGGTACGCCGCCGGACACGGCCTGGTCCCGGGCGGTACGGCCCTCTTCCGCGGCCACGGCCAGGGCAGCACCCCGCGCCGCGTGGCCCAGTACATCCGCAGCGGGCGGCTCTACGCGGCTGGCGGACCCCGGCTGGCCGATCGCGTCGAGACCCTGCCGGGCCCCGATGTCCCGCGCCGCGAACCGGACTTCACCCTGCTGGCTTTCCGCAGGGCCTGATCCGGAGCCCTGGGCGCCCGGTCCCCGGCTCCGGTCGCCCCGGCGTCAGGCCGTCCGACGGCGTGTGAACTCCATCGTCCAGTTGGTCAGCCAGGTGTTCTCCCCGTCCAGCGAGAACGCCTGCTCCCAGCGGGCCGTCGTCTCCGAGATCCCCGACCACACGAACCGCACCCGCACGTCCTTCCCGTCATGGGTGTCGTCGCCGTGGAACTCGCCGCGCCCGTCCGGTCCGAACCGCCCGAGCACGGGCGGGAACAGCCGGCCGCTGCGGCTGGACGACCAGTTCAGCGACCACCGCTCGGTCTCCACGTCGAAGAGCCGCAGCGTCAGCCCCGTCCACCCCTGGTCCGGCACGTCGATCTCGTCGATGTTCGCCGCACCGCCGAACAGGCTCCAACAGCGGCTGACCGCGGGGAACTCCTCCCAGCCGCTCTCCGGGTCGAGGAAGTCGGTACGGCGGCGGTTGGCGACGTCCCACTCTCCGTGGAGGAAGTCGAAGCCGTGCGCGGCCGAGGTGGTGTCGTGGACGTCGTTCATGCGCGGTCCCCCGTGGTTCCTTCGGGCAGCGAGTCGGCCAAGTAGGCGTCGAGGTCGGGTACTTCGGGGGCGAGCAGATGCCGTACCCAGGCGTCCCGCTCGTGCAGGACCGGCGGCAGCTCCCAGACGCAGCCGATCCACGGGCGTTCCGTGACGACGAAGTTCGCCGGGTCCCGGTCGGGGCAGCCGAGCACCGGCTGGCCCGCGGCGGCGCCCCGGAAGTGCAGGACGTTGTCCCAGACCCAGCTGTAGGCGTTGAGGTAGGCGCTGCCGTCGCCGCCCCGGTGCAGGACGGTGAACGTGGCGGGCGGGGTGCCGTCCGGCTCGGGAAGCAGCCGCGGCAGCATCGCGTACGCCGCCCGTTCGATCTCTGCTTCGATGCCGGCCGGGTCCGCGGTCACGTGGTACCGCTTGATCCGTCGTCCCGCGATCTCGATGGGCGGCGGCACGGTCAGGAGTTTCTCCTTGAAGGCCCCGGAGGCAGCGGAAGGCGGGGAGGTGGCTGAAGTCATGGCAGGACGCTAGGCCCGCTCCACTGACATCCTGTGTCAGTGAAGTCCAGCCGTCTCGTCTCGATCCTGCTGCTGCTCCAGACCCGCGGCAGGCTCACCGCCGCCCAGCTCGCCGAGGAACTGGAGGTGTCGGTCCGGACGGTGTACCGCGACGTCGAGGCGCTGAGCGCGGCCGGCGTTCCGCTGTACGGCGACGCGGGGCACGCGGGCGGCTACCGGCTGCTCGACGGCTACCGCACCCGTCTCACCGGCCTCACCACCGAGGAGGCCGAGGCGCTGTTCCTCGCCGGTGTGCCCGGACCCGCCGCCGAACTCGGACTGGGCTCCGTGCTCGCCGCGGCCCAGCTCAAGGTGCGTGCCGCCCTTCCGCGCGAACTGCGCGAGCACGCGGACCGGGTGAGCGGCCGCTTCCACCTGGACGCGCCGGGCTGGTACGCGGACGCCGACGAGACCCCGTACCTCACCGCCGTCGCCGACGCGGTCTGGAACGGCCGGGTCCTGGACGTCCGTTACCGCCGCTGGCGCGAACCCACCGACGTGGAGCGCCGTCTGGAACCGTACGGACTCGTCCTGAAGGCGGGACGCTGGTACGTCGTCGCCGGGCCGGGCCCGCGCACGTTCCGGGTGGATCAGATCCTCGAACTGAACGTGTCCGACGCGGAGTTCACCCGGCCCGAGGGATTCGACCTGGTGACGTACTGGACGGCGTACCAGCGGGAGTTCCACGAGCGGCTGCACCGGGGCGAAGCGGTCGTGCGGATCGCGCCCGGAACCCTTCCGGACGGTCCCGTCGGCCGAGCCGTGGCGGCCGACGGCACCGTGGACGAGGACGGTTGGATCCGTGCCACCGTCCCCGTGGAATCCCTGGACCGGGCCCATGACGACTTCCTGCGGCTCGGAACGGCCGTCGAGGTCCTGGAACCGCCCGAACTGCGCGCCCGCATCGCGGAGACCGTCGCCGAGCTGGCCCGCAGATACGCGTAGGGGCATCCGGAGGCCTTCCACGTTCGGGTGACACTCGGCTGAGTGACGCCCGGCCGATCCGCGCACCCGGCCGACGCACCGCCGCTAGCGTCCGGACCCCGACACCGCGTCAGTCCCGGGGGATCCATGCGCAGCTCCGTCACCGCCCTGCTCGCCGCCGCCGGGCTCACGCTCGCCGGCTGCTCCGGTCTCGGCGGCGACAGCGGGCCCGGCGGGCGGCCCGCCTCCGCGGAGGCGGTCGCGCAGGCCCACCGGGCCTGCGTGGACGCCTGGGTCGGGGTCATGTCGGCGGACGACTACGACGTCGGCGAGAGCGTCGACTCCCGGCCCGGTACGTGCGACCGGCTGCCGGATCAGCTGAGGATGTTCTCGGAGGCCGAGCTGGAGCGGGCCACGCGGAACCGGAGGTCCGTGGACGCCTGCGTCGCGGACCCTTCGTGCGAGTCCTGGCCACTGACATCACCGTGACGAGCGCGGGACCCCTGTCCCGGAGCCCGGGACGGCCGCCCGGACAGGCCTCCCGCATCGGCGCTCCGAAGGCGTTGTCAGTGGCCGTCGCTACGCTGGTCCCATCAAGCATTCAACGACGAACAAGTCGGGGATGCTGCTGAAGCCCTGCCCCGGCGTGATGCACCGGGGCAGGGCTCGCTGCTGTCGGGAGCCGTCGTACCCGTTCTCCGGCGGACCGTCAGCTGTACGTCCAGCGCCACCCGCCGGAGCGGTACGCGCACGTGATCCTGGTGCCGCCCGCGGTGGTCGTGCTGGCGCCGTGGTCGCTGTTGCGGCAGTACTGGCCGGCCGAGTAGCAGTTGCCCGCGTTGGAGGTGATCGAGCAGGTGCCGACACTGGTTCCGGAGCCGCCGCTGCCACCGGAACCGCTGCTGCCCGAGCCGCTGTGCGAGGCGGCTCGCGCGGTGACGGTGACCTTCACCTTCACCTTGACCGTCTTCGTCGCGGTCACCGTCGGCGTCGGCTCCGGCTCGGCGGTCACCGTCGCGGTCGCGGTCGTCGTGGTGGTGACGGTGGGGGCGGGCCGCACCTTCTCGGCCGCGGCCTTCGTGGCCGCGGTCTTCTGTCCGCCGTCGCCGCTGTCACTGCCGCCGGCGCCGACGCCGAGGAAGAAGGCGAACGCGATCGACGGCAGCACGTAGCGCTTGCGCGCCCAACGGGGCCGGCTCGGCTGCGGTGCCGGTCCGGGCGGCACAGGCTGCCGCCCGGATCCGAACGGCGGCTGGCTGTACGACATGGTCCCCCCAAGGGATGGTTCGTGATGGGGTGACGATAGCGAGACATGTGAAGGAAGTGTGAGTACTGGGTGAACGAGGTGACGCATTTGTGATCGTCTCGAGAGCCCCGGTCGCTCGGGGGCGCGTGTCCGGCCGGGTGTGCGACCCGTGGACCACGCGCTCCCGAGACGGTGGGGCGAGGGCTCAACTCACCGCGCAGGTCCGGTCCCCCATCCTGAAGGCCGCCGGTTTCGTGTTCGTCCCCGTCCAGCTCCCGGTGAAGCCGAAGCCGACCGTCGAACCCGCCGCGACGTTCGCGTTCCAGCCGAGGCTCTTGGCGCTCACCGCCGCGCCCGACTGCGTGTGGTCCGCGTTCCACAACTGGGTGACCTTCTGGCCGTCGGCGAACGACCAGTCCAGGGTCCAGCCGGTCCAGGCGGCGGAGCCCGTGTTGGTCAGCGACACGTCGGCCTGGAAGCCGCCCTGCCACTGGTTCGCGATCTTGTACGTCACCGAGCAGGCTCCGGTCGGCGGAGGTGTCGGATCCGTACCGCCGCCCCCGTCACCGCCCCCGCCGTCCGACGTGTCGCCGTAGACGATCCCGCGCCCGTTCGTCGCGACGTACACGCGTCCGTAGACCCGTGGGTCCCCGGTGACGGCCGCGCCGGTCCAGCCCCACTGGTGGGCGTCGTCGTTGACGCGGGTCCAGCTCGCGCCCTTGTCCGTCGACCGGAAGATCCCGCGGACGCCCCCGATCTTCGCGCTGGTGTAGAGCGTCTGGTACGAGGATCCGGTCGCCGCCTTGCCGAAGCCGATCGTGTCGGCCTGGTCGACGTTCGACAGCTTGGCGAAGGTCGCGCCGGAGTCCGTCGAGTGCCACAGCCCGTACGCTCCGTCGCTCGCGCCGCCCGCCAGCCACACGTCGCCCTTCGTGCCGGGCAGCGCCTTGAAGCGGGCGCTGTCCCCGGCCGGCAGGTTGGCTGCCGCGGACGCCGTGAAGGTCGCCCCGCCGTCCGAACTGACGTAGAAACTGCCGGACTTGAAGCCGTAGAAGGTCTTGGGGTCGACCCGGTCCGACTCGACGACCGCGCCGGCGGGGATGCCGGTCGACGCCGACCACGACGTACCGAACCCGGTGGTGTACTGCACGCCGGTGCCCGCCGGGCTCCACACGAAGCGGCTGCCGTCCGGGGCCGCGGCGACCGTGCCGCCGCCGGTGACGCCCGAAGGGTCGCTGCCCGCGAACCAGTTGGCGCCGTTGTCCGTCGAGAACCCGATGTGCGGACCGGAGTCGAGGTTTCCGACACGCACCACCGTGTTCGGGTCGGTCTCGGCGTAGTCGAGGCTGGTCGTGGTGGTGAGGTTCGGCGAGGTGTACATCATCGAGGGGACCTTGGTCAGATCCGTGTGCCGGAATCCGCCGATGTCGCCGAGCGCGCTCAGCAGGGGGGCGCCCGACGGGGGAGAGGCGAGGTCGTTGACGGCCGTCTCCTCGAGGCCCTGGACCATGGGCTTGACGGTGAACTGACCGCCACTGTCCCAGTCGGTGAGGTTCTCGGTGCCGTAGACCGTCGCGCCCGTCCCGTACATCATCCGGGCCGAGTCGAATGGGTCGATCTCCAGGCCCTCGGTCATCCAGCCGAGTTTGGGGGTCTGTTCGGGCGGTGAGGGGTTCGCGCCGAAGGTCAGCCAGGGCACGGAGGAGACGTCGATCGTGTAGCGGTTCGAACGGTTCGGGTAGGAGGTGTAGTCCCACGCCTTCGTCCAGGTGCCGCCGCTGTCCGTGGACCGGAAGATCTGGGTGTCCGGCCACCAGGAGCTGTACGCTGTCGCCATCACGGTCCCCGGGTGCTGCCGGTCGATCGTCAGCCCGCTGAAGCCGTAGTAGGTGTCGGCCTCCGCCACCGGGCTGATGTTCGTCCACGCCCCCGTCCTCGTCGCGTACCGCCACACCTGGCCCTTGCCGCCGTCGTACGGGCCGCCCTTGTCGCTGTAGGCGAGATAGAGGTAGCCGTTCACCGCGTCGAGGACGCCCTTGTGGGCGAGGTAGCCGGTCGGCTGCCCCGCGAGCCGGGACCAGGTCGTCCCGCCGTCCGTCGAGCGGTAGACCGCGTTGTCCTTGTCGGCGACCCCCACGTAGACCGTCTGCGTGGCGCTTCCCCGGGTGCCGGTCGACTCGTCGAAGGTGACCCAGACGACGCCCTGGTTGTCGGAGGCGTAGCCGCTGGTGTCGGTGGGGTCCTGGACGTAGTTGCCCACGTTGGGGAACGCCGTGACCTGCGACCAGCTCGCCCCGGAGTCCGTGGAGCGCCACAGACCCTTGCCGCTGGGCGCCCCGAGGTAGAGCACGCTGTTCTTGTTCGGGTCCACGGCCAGCCGCTCGCCCGTGCCCCGTCCGGGCATGTTGCCGCCCAGCTTGAACGGCAGGTCGGCCTTCTGCCAGCTCGCCCCGCGGTCCGAGGAGCGCAGGACGGCTCCGTTCGTCGGGTCCCAGCCGTTGGTGTACGTGCCGACGGCCGCGTACACCTTGTCCGGGTCGACGGAGTCGGAGGCGAGGCTGACGACGCCGGTGTGGCCCCACTCGTTCCAGCCGACGGAGTCCAGCAGCGGGGTCCAGCTCTTCGTCGCCTGGACCCAGCGGTAGGCGCCGCCGATGTCGGTGCGGGCGTAGGCGAGGTTCTTTTCGGAGCGGTTGAAGACGATGCCGGGGACGAAGCCGCCGCCGTCGACGCGCGCGTTCTTCCAGGTGTACGTGTCCGCCGCGAGCGTCGTGGTGGGGGTGCTCGCGGCCAGCGCGGGCGGGGTGCCGGCCAACAGCCCGGCGGCGAGGGCGAGTACGGCCGTGAGGATGCGTGTTCTTCGCACGGGGGGAGTCCTCTCCGGTGCACGGGACGAGCGGGGAAGGGGGCAAGTGATGGCCGGGCGGCCCTCAGTGCGGTGAGGGACCGCCCGGCCGGTGGCCCTGCCGTCAGGGACAGGACCGCGTACCCGGAGCCACAGCGGGGACTATTCGAGAAGCTCCGCGTACGAGCCCATGGCGAGGGCGATGTCCGCCTGCGCCCAGAACCGGTGGTACGTGAAGACGGGCGCGGCGCCGCCCGCCAGATAGGCCTGGATCTTCGACCAGGCCGGGTCGTTCTTGTAGAAGGAGCGCAGCGAGGCGAAGGTGGAGGAGGAGTTGATCGCGTCGCCGTTCGGCATGGTGCCGCTGAAGGTGCTCGGCACGTACACGCTGTCGTTGAAGCGGTTGTAGTCGGCGCGGGTCTCCGGGACGGCCACGCCGAGGGCGTCCTGGTAGTTGTTCCACATGCCGTCCAGGAGCGCCTTGGCCGTCGTCTTCGCCTGGGTGTTGCCGGACCTGGCGGCGTAGTACGACAGGGTCTTGGCGTACGCGGCGGCCACGCCCACGTCGTTCGTGTAGTCGGCGACGGTCACGTGGAGCCCGCTGTTGGAGCCGGGACTCGACGCGTTCCAGGTGTCCGGGGCACCGGACCACTGGAGGGTGGAGGGGATCCGGTAGGTGCCGTCGGGGTTGATCGTGGTCTTGGACAGCGCCCACGCGACCCACTTGTCGAGGACCGTCTTGGCGTTCGCGTTCCCCGTCTGCTGGTAGTACTCGGCGACCCGCTCCATGGACCACGCCTGGAAGCCGAACCACTGGTTGGACGGTGGGTCGTGGTACACCGGCTGCTGGTCGTAGTACATGCCGTAGAAGGTCGGCGTCCCGGTGGGAGGCGTCGCGTAACGGCCCGCCCAGCTGTTGGTCGCGCCGCCCGCGATGGCGCCCTCGCTCGACTGGAGCCAGCGGTAGAACTCCAGCTGCCGGGTCAGCGAGGTGGCCCAGTCCGAGGCGCCCGTCGCCGACTTGGGCTTCAGGTCGGCGTTGGTGCTGAGCGCGTAGGCGGCCAGCGGGTTCTGGTAGCCGCCGTGGGTGTGGCTGGAGCCGATGCGCCAGGCCCAGCCCGCCGAGGTGTCGGTCGCGCCGCCCCAGGCGTAGTACCAGGAGAGCAGGTAGTGCGAGGCGTCCTTGCCGGTGCCCGCGGCGCAGGCCGACGGTCCGACGCAATTGCCTATCTTCTTGAAGTACTTGTCGTACATCGCGTAGCGCAGATAGTCGCCCATCTTCGCCGCCTTGCCGACGGTCGCCGACACGTCGGCGCTCCTGCCCTGGGCCTTGGCCCACACGTCGGCCCAGTACGCGGCCTGTACCGCACGCGCGTCGGCGTCCGGGGCGTCCGTGTACTTCCACTGCTTGGCGTACGAGGAGTCCCCGGTGAAGAGGTCCAGGTAGCCGTTCTTGCCGCCGTACTTGAAGGCGTCGCAGGTCGGCTGCGGCACCGTCTCCCACACCGACTCCTGCGCGCCGCGCTGGAAGGTGTTGATGTACGACGGACCGGTGGCGGTCGGACCGGCCTCGCACTTGCCGGGCTCGTTGCCGTAGCCGTAGGTGTTGTCCACGTCCTGGAGCCAGTGCATGCCGTACACGTCGTCCGTGCCGTACGCGCTCTTCAGCTCGCCGGCGATCGGGTCCGAGCCGACCGAGACACCGGTGTCGAGCTTGGCCGGGTACTCGTTCGGGGTGTCCAGCTCGGGCGCGTAGGTGGCCGGCTTGGACGCGTTGTAGAAGGAGTTCGTCGGCTGGTCGGCGTGCGTGGGGATCATGTACGTCTCCATGGTCGACCACGCGGCGTTGAACTTCGACCAGTCGCCGGTGACCTTCCCGTACATCGCCTGGAGCCAGATCAGATAGCTGTACGCCTCGGACGTCGTCTCGTGGCCCTGGTCCGGCGCCTCGACGATCAGCGTCTCCACCGAGTGGTACGGGATGCCCTCGGGGGAGAAGTAGCCGTTCGCCGGGTTGGTGATCTTGCCGTAGAGGTCCAGGAAGCGGGCGTCGTACGCCTTGGTCGCCGCCAGCTCCGTCACGGTGACCGTCGCCTTGGCCTGACCGGTCGCCGAGGCCGTGAAGGTCGCGGACCCGGTGCCCGAGGCGTCGGCGGTGATCGTCACCGTCTGGGCGGTGTTCCAGTTCGACGGGGTGAAGGTCAGACTCGAACCGCCGGTCACCGACAGTCCGGTGTTCCCGTCCGTGCGGGCCACCGCCACCGTCACGTTGGCGCTCGGCTGGGTCGAGAGCTTGACCGTGAACGTCCCCGACTTGCCCTGCTGCACGCCGAGCTGGGTCGGCGAGGCGACGATCGCCGGTCCCGAGGCGACCGTGATGCCGACGGGGGTGGAGGCCGCCGACGCGCCCAGGCTGTCGTAGGCCTTCGCGACGATGGAGTGGGCGCCGACGGAGAGGCCCGACGTCGACAGCGTGTACGGGGAGCTGGTGTCGGTGCCGAGCAGGGTCGTGTCGTCGTAGAACTCGACCTTGGAGACGGTCGCCCCGTCGGCCGCCGCCGCGGTCGCGGCCAGCGGGACGGCGTCGCCCTGGGTGTAGACGGCGCCCGCCGCCGGGCTGGTCAGCACGGTGATCGGCGGTTGGTGCGCCCCGGTGCAGGTGGTGCCGTTGACGGCGTAGGACGCGGGGGCGGTGTTGGTGCCGCTGTAGGTGAACTGCGCGCCGGTGGTGACGGCGGTGCCGGCGGCGATCGTCCCGTTCCAGGCGGCGTTGTTCACGGTCACGTTCTTGCCGGACTGCGACCAGGTGCCGTTCCAGCCGTTGGTGAGGGTCTGGTTGCCCGTGTAGGCGTACGTCAGGGTCCAGCCGTTGATGGCGTCGGTGCCCCGGTTGGTGATGGTCAGATCCGCGGTGAAGCCGGAGCCCCAGTCGTTGGTCTTGTAGTCGACACTGCACTGGACCGTGGCCGCGTGTGCGGGAGTCGTACCGGTCGCCAGAGTCGCGAGCGGGAGGGCCAGGGCCGCCACTACGGCGGTCCACAGGCGCCGTGAACTGCGGCGACGTCTCCATCGAGGGCTGGGATCCATGGTGCTGGTTCCTCCTTGCGGCTCGGAGATTGGGGGGAGGAGCAACAAGCCTTGAACCAGTGGGAGCGCTCCCATATTGGAGAGAGGGGTGTGGGCGGTCAAGGTGCTTGAAGAGTCGAAATGATTCGACAGATCAACTGTGCGACTCCTCTGGGCAACGCGGGCACTTGGCGCTAGCTTCATCCGCACCAGTGGGAGCGGTTCCATCAGTCGACGCGTCCGTCACGGCGCGCCAGAGCTGCAAGGAGTCGCTTCATGCGTCACCCCCCGCGTCTGCCTCTCTTGGTCATCGGCGCCGCCGTCGCCCTCGTGGGCACGGCCGTCGCGCCGGTCGTCACGGCCTCGGGAGCAACTCCCGCGTGCACGGTGGAGTACTCGGTCACCGGCCAGTGGGACACCGGCTTCCAGGGCGCCGTGAAGATCACCAACAACATGGCCGCGCTGAGCGGTTGGAGTCTCGGCTTCGACTTCCCGAACGGTCAGAAGGTCACCCAGGGCTGGAACGCCAAGTGGTCCCAGTCCGGTACGACGGTGACCGCCGCGAACGAGAGCTGGAACGGCTCGCTCGCGAGCGGCGCGAGCGTCAGCGCCGGCTTCCTCGCGTCCTGGTCGGGAAGCAACACGGTGCCGACGGCCTTCCGGCTCAACGGCACCACCTGCAACGTGGACACCCAGCCGACGCCCACCCCCACCCCCACCGATCCGCCTCCGTCCGGCGGTGAGGCACCGAAACTGCACGTCTCGGGCAACAAGCTGGTCGACTCCGTGGGAGCCACCCGCAGGATGCTCGGCGTCAACCGCTCCGGCGGCGAGTTCATGTGCGTCCAGGGCTACGGCTTCTTCGACGGCCCCGTCGACGACGCCTCCGTCGAGGCGATCGCCGACTGGAAGGCCAACACGGTCCGCATCCCGCTGAACGAGGAGTGCTGGCTGGGCCTTTCCAACATCAAGCCGGAGTACGCCGGCGCCAACTACATCGCCGCGGTCAAGGACTTGGTGGCCAAGGTCGAGGCGCACGGCATGACGCCGCTCGTCGAACTGCACTGGACCTACGGCCAGTACACCGGCAACTCGGCGGGCTGCTCCGACGTGCACGCCACCTGCCAGAAACCGATGCCCGACGCGCAGTACACCCCGTCCTTCTGGTCCTCGGTCGCGAGCACCTTCAAGGACGACCCGGCCGTCACCTTCGACCTGTTCAACGAGCCCTACCCGGACCGCGCGACCTCCACGACCACCCAGGCGTGGACCTGCTGGCGCGACGGCGGCACCTGCCCCGGCATCTCCTACGAGGTTGCCGGAATGCAGGACCTGGTCGACGCGGTGCGCGGCACCGGCGCCAAGAACCTGATCCTGGCCGGCGGTCTCGCGTACTCCAACGACCTGAGCCAGTGGCTGACGTACCGGCCCAGCGATCCCACGGGCAATCTCGTCGCCGCGTACCACGTCTACAACTTCAACACCTGCGCGAGCGAGAGCTGCTGGAACTCGACCCTCGCCCCGGTCGCCGCCCAGGTCCCGCTCGTGGCGGGGGAGATCGGCGAGAACACCTGCTCCCACTCGTTCGTCGACACCGTCATGAAGTGGTTCGACGACCGGGGCCTGTCCTACCTCGGGTGGACCTGGAACACCTGGGACTGCTCCTCCGGCCCGTCGCTGATCTCGAACTACGACGGAACCCCGACCGCCTACGGCATCGGGCTGCGCGACCACCTGCGCGCCCTCGACGGATAAGGAACCCCCACATGAGTCGTGCACGAACAGCCGTTCTCGGGGCACTCGCCCTGATCGCCGCGGGGTCGGGTGGAGCCGCCGCCGTCACCGACACCGGCAGCCGCGCCACCGTCACCGTGACCGGCTGAGCGGGTGCGGTCCGCCGGGGGCGGCTCCCCTTCCCCGGCCCCTGGCGGACCGCACACCACCGATGAGCGGTCCCCGGCCTTTCCGCGGGCGCGTCCGGTTCTCCGGCGGCGCCCGCTCCGCCATCCGTTTTCGCCGCTCGTTTTTTACCGTCCGTTTTTGCCGTTCGAGCAACGTGGCTGGCTGTTTCCGGGAGTGGCGGCGCAGGCTGTCCTCATCCCGAGAGAGAGGCTTGTCCCATGGCACAGGACCACGACAGCGGCCCGGCGCACCACCAGGGCGGGGCGCACGACCACGGCCACCACCACGGCCCCGTGCAGGGCCACGGGCACGGCGACTCCCATGCCCACACCCACATGGACTTCGCCCAGATGCTGCCCCTGCTGGTGCAGGAGGCGGAGCTGTTCACCCCGGCGTACGTCCAGGCGGCCGAGTGGCTGCGGGAGCAGCGGCCCGATCCGGGGCTGATCGTGGACGCGGGAAGCGGTCCCGGAGTCATCTCCGGTCTGTTCGCCGAGAAGTTCCCCGGTGCGCGGATCGTCGCGGTGGACGGTGCCGAGCCCCTGCTGGTGGAGGCCCGCGCCCGTGCCGAGCGGCTCGGCTTCGCCGACCGCTTCGGCACGATCGAAGCCGAGCTCTCCGACGGAATCGGTGACTTGGAGTACCCCGCGGACCTGTTGTGGGCGAGCAGGTCGCTGCACCACGTCGGCGACCAGCGGGCCGCGCTCACGGGCTTCGTCCGGAGCCTGGCCCCCGGCGGCACCCTCGCCCTGCTGGAGGGCGGTCTGCCCACGCGTTTCCTCCCGCGCGACACCGGCATCGGCCGGCCCGGCCTGGAGGCCCGTATCGACGCGGTGCACGACGAGTGGTTCACCCGCATGCGGACCGAGCTGCCCGGGTCGGTGGCGGAGACGGAGGACTGGCCCGCCCTGCTCACCTCCGTCGGCCTGCGCCACACGGCGACCCGCACCTTCCTGCTCGACCTGCCCGCCCCGGTCTCGGACGAGGCCCGCGCCTTCGCCGTCACCGCCCTCACGCGCAGGCGCGAGGGGCTCGCCGAAGGGCTCGACGCCGAGGACCTCGCCACGCTCGACCGGCTCCTCGACCCGGACGACAAGGCGAGCGTGCACCACCGCCCGGACGTGTTCGTCCTGACGGCGATGACGGTGTACGTGGGGGTCAAGCCGGAGTAGTCCCGGTGCGGGTCCGCCGGCCGCGAGGGCGGTCGTCGGACCTTGACATCGAGTGCGCTCCAAGTGATGAACTCCCGGAGTTCGCAGCACAGTTGGCCCGCACGGGTCGGACACTCCGGGGAGTACACCATGACCGAATCCGCTGTCGCGCTCATCACCGGAGGCGGAACCGGCATCGGGGCCGCGGTCGCCCGCCGACTGCTCGACGCCGGGCACCGGGTGGCCGTCACCGGTCGCGGTCAGGAGCGGTTGAACGCCTTCGCCGAGGAACTCGGCCGCCCCGAAGGGCTGTTGACGATCGTCGGGCACGCGGCCGAGTACGACCAGGTGCGGGCCGCGGTCGAGGCGACGCTCAAGGCGTTCGGGCGGCTCGACACCGTCGTCGCCAACGCCGGGTTCGCCACCCACGACACGGTCGCGGAGGGGGACCCGGCGGGCTGGTCCGAGATGGTGCTGACCAATGTGCTGGGGCCCGCGCTGCTCATCAGGGCCTCCGTCGACGCGCTGAAGGAGTCGCGCGGACGCATCGTCCTGATCGGCAGTGTCGCCGGGCACGTGAACACGCCCGGCAACCTCTACGGAGCGACCAAGTGGGCGGTGACCGGGCTCGCCGAGAACACCAGGCGCCAGGTCACCGAGTACGGCGTGGGCGTGACGCTGGTCTCGCCCGGCCGGGTGGAGACCCCGTTCTGGGACAGCTACGGCAGCCTGCCGCCGGGGCAGCTCCTGACGGCGGACCAGCTCGCCGACTCGATCGTCTGGGCGGTCGGGCAGCCGGCGGGCGTCGACGTGAACACGGTCGTCGTCCGCCCGGTCGGCCAGCCCGTCTGATCCGTGCCGGGCGGAGGGGGCGGGCGCCCCGTCCCCTCCGCCGGGTCCTCAGTTGTTCGCGAGGAACTGCCTGGCCAGCGAGTCCCCGAGGGACACGGCCGCGCTGTGGCTCTCGATGGGTGACACCTGGGAGTTCTTGAACAATATGTACGTCACGCCGCTGTCGGCCCCGCCCGTCTCCGGGTCCGGGTCGATGCCGAGCGCGTTCGCGGTGGCGTACGACGCCTCGCCGATGATCTTCGTCGGTCCGGTGTCGCCGACCACCGCGTACTCGACCTTGCCGTTGTAGACGACGGCGACCACACCGCCGCCCTTGATCCCCGAACTCGTGTACTTCCAGATGCTGCTGGAGCTCGGCACGACGACGTAGGGCAGCGAGTCGGCGCGCAGCGCCCGGCCGTCGGACTGGTGGAAGGCGGTGTCGTCCTGGAACCAGGGATCGGTGTCGGCATTGCACTTGGCGGTGACCTGGCCGTCGCAGTCGACGTCCATGTCGGCCTTCCAGAACACGGCGCCGTTCTTGCCGCAGACGGGGATCGTGGCCGAGGTCTCGTCGTCCGTCCTGTACTTGCCGTTCGAGATCTGCGAACAGGACGTCACCTTGGCGAGGAGGGCGGACGCGCTGACCGAACCCTCCTGCGCCGAGCGGGGCGCGGTGGTTCCGGAGGCGTTCGCGGGGAGTGCGGCGACGGCGAGCAGCGCCGCTCCGGTGGCCGCGGACAGGGTCAGTGTTCGAGTGCGCACTGTGGGGGACCCTTCTGTTAGGAAACTTTCCTTACCGGGTTGCCTACAAGGTGGCCCCGCTTGCATGAGCGCGTCAAGACTTGTTCCCGGGTTGGTCCGGTCCAAGGGCACGAAAAAGCCGTCGGCCCGGATGCGGTGAGCATCCGGGCCGACGGCTTCGGTGCCGTTCGGACGCGGCCGGCCCGGCTGGTGCCGAACGTGACCGGAACGGTCAGCCGATGTCGAACGCGGCCGGGTCGGGCCCGATCCGGCGGTCCTCGTTCAGGGCCGAGATCGCCGCGATGTCCTCGGCGTCCAGCGAGAAGTCGAAGACGTCGATGTTCTCCTTGATCCGGGACGGGGTCACGGACTTGGGGATCACGACGTTGCCCAGCTGGAGGTGCCACCGCAGGACGATCTGGGCCGGGGAGCGGCCGTGCTTCTGGGCGATGGCGACGATCGCCGGGACCTCCAGGAGCCCCTTGCCCTGGCCCAGCGGCGACCAGGCCTCGGTCGCGATGCCCTGCTCGGCGTGGAACTCGCGGGCCGCGCGCTGCTGGAGGTGCGGGTGCAGCTCGATCTGGTTGACGGCCGGGATGACGGACGTCTCGTCGATCAGTCTCGCCAGGTGCTCCGGCAGGAAGTTCGAGGTGCCGATGGCCTTGGCGCGGCCGTCGGCGTAGATCTTCTCCAGGGCCCTGAACGTGTCGACGTAACGGTCCCGGGACGGTGTCGGCCAGTGGATCAGATACAGGTCGACGTGGTCCAGGCCGAGCTTCTCCAGCGAGGTGTCGAAGGCGCGCAGCGTGGAGTCGTACCCCTGGTCGCTGTTCCAGAGCTTGGTGGTGACGAAGAGCTCCTCGCGGGCGATGCCGGAGGCGTTCACGGCCTTGCCGGTGCCCTCTTCGTTGCCGTAGATCGCCGCTGTGTCGATGCTGCGGTACCCGGACTCCAGCGCGGTGGCGACCGCCCGCTCCGCCTCGTCGTCCGGCACCTGCCACACGCCGAAGCCCAGCTGCGGCATCTCGACGCCGTTGTTCAGGATGATCGGGGGGACCTTGCTCACGAGCTCTCGATCCTTCAGTCGTCGGGTGGTACTCGTATGGTCAACGATCACGGGCCGTGATGCATTCCTGACCGGGCTCCGTGCGCGGCCAATCGAAGATTGGCTGAAATAGTCCGATCAATCACGCGGTTGCTTGCGCCGGAGACCGATCCGGGTCCCGCGCACCCGCTCCGCGGTCCGTCCGCGACCACGTCCGGTACACGCCCGCTCCGGGGTCCGTCCGTGACCACTCCCGGTACACGCCCGTGGCGCGGTCCGTCCGCGACTACGTCCGGTACAGTGCCTCGACCTCCGCCGAGTACGCCTTCTCGATCGCCCTGCGCTTCAGCTTCAGCGACGGCGTCAGCAGGCCGTGCTCCTCGGTGAACTGGTTGGCCAGGATCCGGAAGGTGCGGATCGACTCGGCCTGCGAGACCAGCGTGTTCGCGGCGACCACGGCACGCCGCACCTCGGTCTCCAGGTCGGGATCGCGCACCAGGTCGCCGGCGGACAGCGGCGGCTTGCCGCGCATCTGGAGCCAGTGCTCGACGGCCTCGGAGTCGAGGGTGACGAGCGCGGCGACGTACGGCCGGTCGTTGCCGACCACGATGCACTGCGCGACCAGCGGATGGTCGCGCACCCGCTCCTCCAGCGCGCCCGGCGAGACGCTCTTGCCGCCGGAGGTCACCAGGATCTCCTTCTTGCGCCCGGTGATCGTGAGGTAGCCGTCCTCGTCCAGGGACCCGAGATCGCCGGTGGCGAGCCAGCCGTCGTGCAGGGTGGCGTCGGTGGCCTTGTCGTTGTTCAGGTAGCCCTGGAACACGTTGCCGCCGTTCAGCCAGATCTCGCCGTCGTCCGCGATGTGCACGGTGGTGCCGGGGATCGCCTGGCCGACGGTGCCGAACCGGGTGCGCTCGGGCGGGTTGGCGGTGGCGGCGGCCGTGGACTCGGTGAGCCCGTACCCCTCGTAGACGGTGACGCCCGCGCCCGCGAAGAACAGCCCGAGCCGCCGGTCCATCGCCGAACCACCGGACATCGCGTGCCGGACCCGGCCGCCCATCGCGGCCCGCACCTTGGAGTAGACGAGCTTGTCGAGGACCTGGTGCTGCATGCGCAGGCTCGCCGAGGGACCGGGGCCGGTGCCCCACGCCTTGGACTCGACGGCCTCCGCGTAGCGCACGGCGACGTCCACGGCCTTCTCGAAGGGGCCGGCCTTGCCCTCCCTCTCGGCCTTGCGGCGGGCGGAGTTGAAGACCTTCTCGAAGATGTACGGCACGGCCAGGAAGAAGGTGGGCCGGAACGCGGCGAGGTCCGGCAGCAGGGCGGACGCGTTCAGCTGGGGCTGGTGCCCGAACTTGACCCTCCCGCGGAACGCGGCGATCTGCACCATCCGCCCGAAGACGTGCGCGAGCGGCAGGAACAGCAGGGTGCTCGCCTCGTCGCCGCGCTTGGAGTGGAACACGGGCTCCCAGCGCGCGATGACGGTGTCCGCCTCGAACATGAAGTTCCCGTGCGAGATGACACAGCCCTTGGGGCGTCCCGTCGTGCCCGAGGTGTAGATGATCGTCGCGGTCGACTCGGGGGTCACGGCGCGGCGGTGCCGGTGGACCACCTCGTCGTCGAGGTGCGCGCCCGCCTCGTACAGCTCGTGCACCGCGCCCACGTCGAGCTGCCACAGCTTGTGCAGCTGGGGCAGCCGGTCGACGACCGTGGCGATGGTCATGGCGTGGTCCTCGTGCTCCACCATGACGGCCGACACCTGCGCGTCGTGCAGCATCCAGAAGACCTGCTCGGCGGAGGACGTGGGGTAGATGGGCACGACCTGGGCACCGATCGTCCACAGGGCGAAGTCGAAGAGGGTCCACTCGTAGCGGGTGCGGCACATGATGGCGACCCGGTCGTTGAAGCGGATGCCCTGCGCCAGCATGCCCTTGGCGAGCGCCAGGACCTCGTCCCGGAACTCGGCCGAGGTGACGTCGCGCCACTGTCCCCGCTCGTCCTTGCGGCCGAGGGCGACGTGGAGCGGGTCCACCCGGGCGTATTCGAACACGGCGTCGGCCAGGCCGCCCACCGGCGGCGCCGACGCCAACGGGGGGTTGGTGAACTCTCGCAATCCCGCTCCTCGTGGCCTCCGCACAGCGCCGTGAAAGCTACCCCACCGTGCGAGCGGACGGGAGGGGGGTCGAACCGCCGGGGGGTGGGGCGTCCGCACAGGTCAACCACGTAAATGCCCGCACAAGGGGAAGGGTCGGACAGAATTTCCTACGGTTCCGTAGGTTTCGAGTCCTTAATCTCCACGGAATCGCTACGACCCGGCGAGGGGATCCCGGCGTCACGGAGAGCCGATTCGGAATTTTTCGTTCCGGGCGACCCGGCCACCGGAGCCGGGTGACCGGCCGCCGGTTTCCTCCGGCCTGATCGGCCGGACGGCCCTAGCTCCGCCGCCCCCGGTGCAGACGGTCCCCGCCCGCGAGGATCGCCGTCGCGAGCGCGTCCGCGGCGCCCTGCGCGGACGGCCGCCGACGGCCGTGCACCAGCACGAAGTCGACCTCGCCGAGCTCCGGGAGCCCCGCCCGTTCCGGCACCCGGACCAGGCCGGGCGGCACGAGTCCCCGCGAGTGGGCCATCACGCCGAGACCCGCGCGGGCCGCCGCGATCAGGCCGTTGAGGCTGCCGCTGGTGCACGCGATGCGCCACGGGCGGCCCTGGCGCTCCAGCGCTTCGAGGGCGAGCGCGCGGGTGATGCCCGGGGGCGGGTAGACGATCAGCGGGACCGGGCGGTCCGGGTCGAGCCGCAGCCGCTGGGCGCCGATCCACACGAGGCGGTCGTGCCAGACGAGCTCGCCGCGCGGGTCCTCGGGCCGCCGCTTCGCCAGCACCAGATCGAGATGCCCGGCGGCGAGCTGCTCGTGGAGGGTGCCGGACAGCTCGACCGTCAGCTCCAGGTCCACCTCGGGGTGGTCGGTGCGGAACCCCTCCAGGATCTCCGGCAGCCGGGTCAGCACGAAGTCCTCGGACGCGCCGAAGCGCAGCCGGCCCCGCAGCCGCGTCCCGGTGAAGAACGCCGCCGCCTGCTCCTGGACCTCCAGGATCCGCCGCGCGAACCCGAGCATCGCCTCGCCGTCCTCGGTGAGCTCGACGGAGTGGGTGTCGCGGGAGAAGAACTGCCGTCCGGCGGTGTCCTCCAGCCGGCGCACGTGCTGGCTGACCGTGGACTGACGCACCCCCAGCCGCCGGGCGGCCTGCGTGAAGCTCAGCGTCTGGGCCACCGCCAGGAACGTCCGCAGCTGGGAAGGGTCGTACACGCGCCCAGGTTATCGCGATACGTGATGACAGTCAGAGCGGTATGACGGATTCCCGATCGCGGTCCGGGAGAGGACGATGGAGAGGGCACGACCCGCCGACGAGGACCAGACGCACCGAACCGAGCAACCGAGCAGTGGAGCACCGTGAAACGCCTGCAGTGGCCGAGCTGGATGCCGGTCGACCCCTACATCCTGCTGCTGCTCGGGACGGTGGGCCTCGCCGCGCTGTTCCCCGCGAGCGGTACGGCGGCGGACGTCGTCTCGGGGGCGTCCACGGCGGCCATCGCCTTCCTCTTCTTCCTGTACGGCGCACGCCTGTCCACCCGTGAGGCGCTGGACGGCCTCAAGCACTGGCGGCTGCACGGTACGGTCCTGATCTGCACCTTCGTGGCGTTCCCCCTGCTCGGCCTCGCCGCCCGCGGCCTGGAGCCGGCGTTCCTGACGCACGACCTCTACACCGGCCTGCTCTTCCTCACGCTCGTCCCCTCGACCATCCAGTCGTCGATCGCCTTCACCTCGATCGCCCGCGGCAACGTCCCCGCCGCCATCTGCGCGGGCTCCTTCTCCTCGCTCGCGGGCATCGTCGTCACCCCGCTGCTCGCCGCGCTCCTCCTCGGTGACGGCGGCGGCGGTTTCTCCACGGACTCGCTCGTCAAGATCGTGCTGCAACTGCTGGTGCCGTTCCTGGCCGGACAACTGCTGCGCCCCTGGATCGGCGCCTTCATCACCCGCCACAAGAAGGTCCTCGGCCTCGTCGACCGCGGTTCGATCCTGCTCGTCGTCTACACCGCGTTCAGCGAGGGCATGGTGCAGGGCATCTGGAGCCAGGTCAGCGCCGTCCGGCTGGCGGGGCTCCTCGTCGTCGAGGCGCTGCTGCTCGGCGTGATGCTCGCCCTGACCTGGTACGGCGCGAAGGCCCTGCGCTTCGGCCGGGAGGACCGGATCGCCATCCAGTTCGCCGGGTCCAAGAAGTCGCTCGCCTCGGGCCTGCCCATGGCCGGAGTCCTGTTCGGCGCGCACGCCTCCCTCGCCGTGCTCCCGCTGATGCTCTTCCACCAGATGCAGCTCATGGTGTGCGCGGTGATCGCCAGACGCCGGGCCCGTGATCCCGAGGCGACCGGCGGTCCCGGCCCGGACGGCTCGTCCGGGACCGGGGACGCGACGGGCCGTGAAGGCGGATCCGGCGGAACGGGCCGGGCCGGCGGGCCCGTCCGCTCCACCCGGTCCCGGGTCTCCCCGGTCGCCACGACGGTTCGCTAGGACCCGTCCGGCCGTTCGCGTCGCCGGGCGGACGGGGCTTTCGGAACACGCCCTAGTGGCCCCCGCTCACCCGGTCCAGCGGGAGCCACAGGACGGTGTCCCGGGTCACCTTGCGCGAAGGCGGCGCCGCCAGCTCCTCGTCGCTCAACGCGCGGTCGTGGACCCGCACCTCGTCGATCGCTCCGGTGAAGTACGCCCGGCTGTCCATCCGCTGGCCGATGTGCACGCCGAACGGCGAGTTCCGGCTCACCGATCCGGGCACGTCCGCCGTGCTGACGGTCGCCCCGTCGAGGAACAGCGTGAGCTGTCCGCCGCCCCGGCGCAGCGCCAGATGGTGCCACCGGCCGTCGTTGAAGGCGCCCGTGGTGCGCACGAACGCCGTGGCCGGGGGCGACGCGCCGTTCCTGGTGGTGATGAGACCGGTGATCCGGTCGGACGCCGGCTCCCCGCGCAGCCACACCTGCGGCTGGCTCGTGCCGATCCCGCCCATCCACAGCAGCGGCTGCTCACCGCTGGTGGCCGTGTAGCGGAACCACAGGGACGCCGTGAAGTCCTTCGTCCCCAGCGGCAGCCGGTTCTGGTACGGCAGCCGTACGGCGTCGTCGGTGCCGTCGAACTCCAGCGCGCCGCCGAGGACCCCGGGGGTCTCGCCCGGGCCGCCGAGGACCGCCGCCCGCCGGGTGAGCGGGGCGAGGTCGGCCGTCGTCGGGTCGGGGCCCCGCCGCGCCCGGAGCCAGTCCTCGGTGAAGCGGGCGAAGCGGATCTCGTCGCGCGCGTCGACCGCGCCGCCCTCGTACATCAGGCCCACGGTGTCGCCGTCGACGCGCACCAGGTCGGAGTAGCCGGACCAGTCGGTGGTGACGACCGTGCCCCGGTCCACGCTGTCCCAGGTGCGTCCGCCGTCGTAGGAGGAGCGGATCGCCATGGTCCGGCGGCGGTCGGGGTCGGCGGGGCAGGAGAGCAGGATCCGGTCGCCGACGCGCAGGGTCGAGCCCTGGACCTGGGGCGCGTAGAGGTCCGGGACGTCACGGAAGGGGGAGAGGAAGCTGTCGCCGCCGTCCCCGCTGACCGCCTGGGTGCGGTGACCGAGGTCGGTGCCGTCCTGCTCGCGTCCGCTGACCAGGATCGACCCGTCGGTGCGCTCGGTGAGCGTCATCTCGGACGGCTTCTGCCGGAAGGTGCCGTCGGCCGCGATCGGCCAGGAGTCCGTGGCCCCGATGTCCCAGTGGTCGCCGCCGTCGTCGCTGGTGATGAGGGCGGCGTTGTTGGCGGTGACCCGGCTGCCGTCCCAGGTCTCGGTGTTGACGGCGAAGACGAGCCGTCCCGCGTGCCGGCCGCGGGTGAGCTGGATGCCGTGCACCGGACCGGTGGCGTACCAGGAGTTCCAGTTCGCGGGCAGGATCTCGTCGCTCAGGTCACGCGGCCGCGACCAGGAGAGGCCGTCGTCGTCGCTGTACTGGAGGTGCGGGGTGCGGTCGCAGGGCACCGAGCAGCCCGCGCTGTCGGTGCGGCCCGTGTTGTAGGTCTCCGCCAGTACGATCCGGCCGGTCTCGCGGTCCACGACCGGGGTGGGGTTGCCGTGGGTGTCCCCGTTCCCCTCGTTGACGACCTGGAGCGGGCTCCAGGTGCGCCCGCCGTCGGTGGAGCGCTTCACCACGATGTCGATGTCGGCCGCGTCACCGCAGTTGAGGACGCGTCCCTCGGCGAAGGCCAGCAGTGTCCCCTCCGTCGTCCGGACGACGGAGGGGATGCGGAAGCAGGCGTAGCCCGGATCCTGGGAAGCCTTGAACAGCACCTGCTGCTCGAACTCACCGCCCGCGACGGCCGGTTCGGCCCGCGCCGTGCCCGGGAGCGCGACCAGCGCGGCGATGCTCAGGGCCGCCGTCAGGGCGGCTTCGAGGCGGGTGCGGGGTCCGGGCCGTGTGCCCGGGGCGGGTCCCGGCCGGGTGCGGGAACCGGGTCCCGGCCGGGCGGGAGGGACGGCTCGCGGACGCGCGCGCGAGCCGTGTCCGGGGAGGGCGGCGAAGAGGGATCTCAGACGGGCGCAAAGGCGTGACGGCATGGTGCGACCTGCCCTTCGTACGGCGGCTGGGCAATCCGGATTCTCTGGACATCCCACGTCCAACGTTCGCGCCGCAGAGGTTACTTGGGCCTTCGCGCACCCCACAAGGAGCATGCGGTGGTCGTGTTCACGCCAGAATTTGCACGTCAGTGCGCCCGCTCGGCGAAGAGTGTCCCGGGGCTCGCCGGTCCGGATCTCCGGTACGGACGGTTGACGCGGGATAACGTTCCGTCATGACCGCACCCGAAGCCGAACCCCGTCCCGTCCTCGACCCGGCGCGCACCGCCCTCGTGCTCGTCGACCTGATGGAGCGCATCGTGGCGTTGCCGCTGGAGCCGTACAAGGGGACCGAAGTCCTCGCCGTGGCGGAGGAGTTGGCGGCGTCCTTCCGGAAGGCGGGCGCGCTCGTCGTGCTCGTCCGGGTCGAGCGGCCGGGAGTCGCGGAGCAGCCGCCCGGCAGCGGACTGGCGGCCGGACTCCTCGCGGAGGGGGACCTGGAGGTCGTGAAGCGGACGACCGGAGGCTTCCAGGGCACCGGCCTCGACGAGCGGCTGCGCGAACACGGGGTCTCCACCCTGGTGTTCGGGGGGATCGCCACCAACCTCGGGGTCGAGTCGACCGCGCGCGCCGCCGACGACCTCGGCTACCGACTCGTCTTCGTGGAGGACGCGATGGCCGCGTTCACCTCCGCCGAGCACGACGCCTCGGTCCGCCTGGACTTCCCGCGCCTCGGCACGGTCGTGACCGCCGGCGAGGTGCGCTTCCCGGAGCGGTGAACCCCCGGCGCGGGCGGAGTCCGTCGCGCACGGAGCGGCGGCCCGGGGCCGAGGCGGGGCCCCTCCGGCGCAGGGGGCGCTCCCCGCCGTCCGGGGCCCCCGCCGCCGTGCCGCGGGGAGCCGGTGTCAGCCCTGGGCGGCCGTGGCCCGCAGGGTGACGCGGTGCTCGCCCGCGTACACGTTCATGTTGGAGCCGCGCAGGAAGCCGACCAGGGTCAGGCCGGTCTCCGCCGCCAGATCGACGGCCAGGGACGACGGGGCGGAGACCGCCGCCAGCACCGGGATGCCCGCCATCACCGCCTTCTGGGCCAGCTCGAAGGACGCCCGGCCGGAGACCAGCAGAACCGTCCGGGAGAGCGGGAGCGTCCCCTCCTGCAGGGCCCGGCCGACCAGCTTGTCGACCGCGTTGTGCCGGCCCACGTCCTCGCGTATGTCGAGCAGTTCACCCTCCTCGGTGAACAGCGCCGCCGCGTGCAGGCCCCCGGTCCGGTCGAAGACCCGCTGGGCCGCGCGCAGCCGGTCGGGGAGGCTCGCGAGCAGACCGGGTTCCAGCCGCACCGGGGGAGCGGTGCCGCCCTGCGTGTCGTCGATGCTCCAGCGGGCCGTCGTGCGGACCGCGTCCAGACTGGCCTTGCCGCACAGGCCGCACGACGACGTCGTGTACACGTTGCGTTCGAGCGTGATGTCGGGGACGACGACCCCGGGCGCCGTCCGCACATCGACGACGTTGTACGAGTTGGAGCCGTCCACCGTGGCGCCCGCGCAGTACACGATGTTCTGCAGCTCGTCGGCCCGGCCCAGCACCCCTTCGCTCACCAGGAAGCCCGCGGCCAGCGCGAAGTCGTCCCCCGGGGTGCGCATGGTGATCGCCAGCGGCTTGCCGTCGAGCCGGATCTCCAGCGGCTCCTCGGCGACGAGCGTGTCCGGGCGGGTGCTCACGGCCCCGTCCCGGATGCGGATCACCTTGCGTCGTTCCGTGACTCGTCCCATGTCCTGATCAGTCCCGCTTCCGTACGTGCGGCCGGCCGGATCGGCCCTTCAACCGGCGGTTGCCGTTCGGGTCACCCGGAGTGTGGCGCGGGGATGACCTTCACGTCCTCATTGTCCTGCACCCGCGGAGCGGGCCGCGTGACGCCCCGGCGGACGGCGGGCCCGCCCCGCGGTCATGCCGCCGTCCGCAGCGCGAGCAGGTCCGAGATGGCGTACACGGTGCGCAGCGTCGGCACCGGAACTCCGGTGATCTCCGCCAGTTCCACGACGGCCGCGAGCAGCACGTCGAGCTCCAGCGGTTTGCCGCGCTCCAGGTCCTGGAGCGTGGAGGTGCGGTGGTCGCCGACCCGCTCGGCACCCGCGAGGCGCCGTTCGATGGACACCCCCACCTCGCAGCCGAGGGCCCGGGCGACGGCCAGCGTCTCGGTCATCATGATCTCGATGACCTCGCGCGTTCCGCCGTGCAGGCACATCTGCCGCATCGTGGCGCGGGCCAGCGCGCTGATCGGGTTGAAGGAGATGTTGCCGAGCAGCTTGAGCCAGATGTCATTGCGCAGCTCCGGTTCGACGGGGCATTTCAGCCCGCCTTCCCGCACGGCGTCGCTGAACACCCGGCAGCGCGCCGAGACGGACCGGTCCGGCTCCCCGACGGAGAACCGGGTGCCCTCGAGGTGACGGACGACGCCCGGTCCCTCCAGTTCGGTCGCGGCGTACACGACGCAGCCGATCGCCCGCTCCGGCGCCAGCACCGCGCTGACCGCGCCGCCCGGGTCCACGCTCTCCACCCGGTGGCCGTCGTAGGGTCCGCCGTGCCGGTGGAAGT
Source organism: Streptomyces populi (assembly GCF_002911015.1). Taxonomy (GTDB): domain Bacteria; phylum Actinomycetota; class Actinomycetes; order Streptomycetales; family Streptomycetaceae; genus Streptomyces; species Streptomyces populi. Next base: position 18,547 of record NZ_KZ626911.1, on the reverse strand, counting down.
ACCACCAGGGGATGCCGTTCTGGGCGGCGACCACCGCCGTGGTGGCGCCCAGCAGGGGCTCGATCAGCGGCCCGCACGCCGCGTACGAGTTGGCCTTCAGGCCGAGGAAGACGTAGTCGACCGGACCGATGTCGGCCGGGTCGTCGGTGGCGTGGGCCCGCGCGGTGAAGTCCCCGCGCGGGCTGATGACGCGGACGCCGTGCCGCCTCATGGCCGCCAGGTGCGGTCCACGGGCGACGAGGTGCACGTCGGCGCCCGCGCGGTGCAGGGCGGCGCCGACGTAGGCGCCGATCGCACCGGCGCCGAGAACTGCGACTCTCACTGTGTGGCGCTCCGTTCGGTCGAGGGTACCGAGGAACTGCCGAACTCTGTCGACGAAATATTGTCTACAGGATGGAATAGGGGTCGACAAGGGGGTGGGCGGGACCGGTCGGGCGACCGTTCGTCGCGCCAGGGACACCGTTCACCGCATACGGTCGACAAGTCGTGTCACGGCGCTTCACAGCCGGACGGCCGCTTCCTATCGTCCCGGATCATGAGCCCTCCCGTCGCACCGCCCGGTTGGAGCCGCTGGCTCGTCCCGCCCGCCGCCCTGTCGGTCCACCTCTCCATCGGCCAGGCCTACGCCTGGAGCGTCTTCAAGCCTCCGCTCGAATCCGCGCTCGGCCTCAGCGGAACCCAGAGCGCGCTGCCCTTCCAGCTCGCCATCGTGATGCTCGGCCTGTCGGCCGCGTTCGGCGGCACCCTCGTCGAGCGCAACGGTCCGCGCTGGGCCATGACCGTCGCCCTCGTCTGCTTCTCCTCCGGCTTCCTCGTCTCCGCGCTCGGCGCGGCCACCGAGCAGTACTGGCTGATCGTCCTCGGCTACGGCTTCGTCGGCGGCACGGGCCTCGGCATCGGCTACATCTCACCCGTCTCCACGCTGATCAAGTGGTTCCCGGACCGGCCCGGAATGGCCACCGGCATCGCGATCATGGGCTTCGGCGGCGGCGCCCTGATCGCCTCGCCCTGGTCCGCCCAGATGCTGAAGTCGTTCGGCTCCGACTCCTCCGGCATCGCGCTCGCCTTCCTCGTGCACGGGCTGTCGTACGCCGTGTTCATGACGCTCGGCGTGCTGCTGGTGCGCGTGCCGCGCGGCGAGAGGCCGGCCGCGTCCGGCCCGAGCGCGCTCGACGGCGTCCAGGTCTCCGCCCGCAGCGCCGTCCGCACCCCGCAGTTCTGGTGCCTCTGGATCGTCCTGTGCATGAACGTCACCGCGGGCATCGGCATCCTGGAGAAGGCCGCGCCGATGATCACGGACTTCTTCGCGGACGGCTCCACCCCGGTCACCGCCTCCGCGGCCGCCGGATTCGTCGCCCTGCTCTCCGCCGCCAACATGGCGGGCCGCATCGGCTGGTCCTCGACCTCCGACCTGATCGGGCGCAAGAACATCTACCGGGTCTACCTCGGGGTCGGCGCCCTGATGTACGCGCTCATCGCCTGGCTCGGGGACTCCTCGAAACCGCTGTTCGTCCTGAGCGCGCTGGTGATCCTCTCCTTCTACGGCGGAGGCTTCGCCACGGTCCCGGCCTACCTGAAGGACCTGTTCGGCACCTACCAGGTCGGTGCCATCCACGGCCGGCTGCTCACCGCCTGGTCCACCGCCGGCGTCCTCGGACCGCTGATCGTGAACCGGATCGCCGACCACCAGGAGGCAGCGGGCAGACACGGCTCGTCCCTGTACGGACTGTCGTTCCTGATCATGATCGGGCTGCTCGCCGTCGGCTTCGTCGCCAACGAGTTCGTACGCCCCGTGCACGCCCGCCACCACGTCCCCGCGCCGAGGGAGGCCGCCGATGTCGCACGACAGCAGCCCGAGTCCGCCTGACCGGCGGGTCCTGATCGTCCTCGCCTGGCTGTGGGTGGGCGCGCCCCTGTGCTACGGCCTCTACGAGCTCGTGCAGAAGGCCGCTCAGCTGTTTTCGGGCTAGGTGTTCGGACGTCCCAAGGTCTGACAGAAGCCGACAAGCCTGGCGCCGCAATCCTGTGGCATCACCTGCCGTCGTACTGGTGAGTCACTGATCAGACTGGTGGATCCCGCTACCCGAGGCACGAGGGGGACCACCCATGAACGGCTCACGGATCGCCGCCGTCGGCCATTACCAGCCCGCCAAGGTACTCACCAACGAGGACCTGGCGGGCATGGTCGACACCAGTGACGAATGGATCCGGAGCCGCGTGGGCATCCGGACCCGCCATGTCGCCGGGCCCGACGAACCGGTCGACGAGCTGGCCGCGCACGCCGCCGCCAAGGCGCTCGCCTCGGCCGGTCTGACACCCGGCGACATCGACCTCGTCCTCGTCGCCACCTCCACGGCCGTCGACCGCTCCCCGAACATGGCCGCCCGCGTCGCCGCCCGCCTCGGCATCCCCTCGCCGGCCGCGATGGACGTCAACGTCGTCTGCGCCGGGTTCACCCACGCCCTCGCCACCGCCGACCACGCCGTGCGCGCCGGCGCGGCGACCCGGGCGCTCGTCATCGGCGCCGACAAGATGACCGAGGTGACGGACTGGACCGACCGCACCACGTGCGTCCTCGTCGGGGACGGCGCGGGGGCCGCCGTGGTCGAGGCCTGCCCCGCGGACGAGGAGCCGGGCATCGGGCCCGTGCTGTGGGGCTCGGTACCGGAGATGGGGCACGCGGTGCGCATCGAGGGCACCCCCTCGCGGTTCGCGCAGGAGGGCCAGAGCGTCTATCGCTGGGCCACCACACAGCTCCCGCCGATCGCCCGGAAGGCCTGCGAGCGTGCCGGCCTCGCGCCCGAGGACCTCGCCGGAGTCGTCCTGCACCAGGCCAACCTGCGCATCATCGAGCCGCTCGCCCTGAAGATCGGCGCGGTGAACGCCGTCGTCGCGCGCGATGTCGTCGACTCCGGCAACACCTCCGCCGCCAGCATCCCGCTCGCCTTCTCCAAGCTCGTCGAGCGCGGGGAGGTCTCCGCCGGCGATCCCGTCCTGCTGTTCGGCTTCGGCGGCAACCTCTCCTACGCCGGACAGGTCGTCCGCTGCCCGTGAGGCGCCCCGGGCCGCCCGCCCGCCGTCCGTGGAGCGGCCGAGCCGCCCGTCGGCCTCCGCCTCCCCGGGTGTGACAAGGCCGACTCCCGTGTCTGCCCGGCGTTCGTGCGCCGTAGACTGTAGGCGAAAGACAATTGATGACCGACTTTCCTATCGCGGCGACGACGCCGCCCAGGAGGGACCGTGACGTTGTCGACAGGACTGCCTCAGGGAGCGGTACCGAGGCTCGAGCGGCCCGGCCCGCTCCGTGACCGCGTCTACGAGGCACTGCTCGAACTCATCACCACCCGCGCACTGAAGCCGGGCCAGCACCTCGTGGAGAGCGAACTCGCCGGTCATCTCGGAGTGTCACGGCAGCCCGTGCGGGAGGCCCTCCAGCGGCTGAGCACCGAGGGCTGGGTCGATCTGCGGCCCGCCCAGGGCGCGTTCGTGCACGAGCCGACCGAGGAGGAGGCCGACCAGCTCCTCACGGTCCGTACGCTCCTGGAGGCCGAAGCGGCCCGGCTCGCCGCCGCCAACGCGGGCGCAGCCGCCATCGGCGCGCTCGAGGACCTGTGCGCCGAGGGCGAGCGGGCGGTCGCCGCCGACGACGTCGACGCCGCGGTCGCGACGAACGCGCGGCTGCACGCCAAGGTCATGGAACTCGCCGGGAACACGGTCCTCGCCGAGCTCGCCGCACAGGTCGACCGCCGGGTCCGCTGGTACTACACGCCGGTGGCCCGGCAACGCGGCCGCCAGTCCTGGACAGAACACCGCGAGCTGATCGCCGCGATAGCGGAGCGCGACGAACAGCGGGCCACCGACGTCATGCGGGCCCACACCGAACACACGCGGCAGATGTACCACGACCGCGAGAAGTAGTCACCCGGTGGACGCCGCCTCGGTCCGGGGGACGGGGTGGGCGGGTGACCAGCGGGCCTCCACGCCGAGCATCACCACCAACACCGCGACCAGCGCGAGCAGTTCGGCGACCGCCGAGAGCCGGACGCCGAGCAGCGCGGTGGCCGCCGCGACGGGCACGGCGACCGCGCGGAACGTCACCGGCCCCAGCCGCAGCACCGAGCGGAACGCCACGTCCCCGGCGAGGAACAGCGCGACCCCGCCCGCGAGCGCCAGCGCCGGACCGGTCCCCGACTGCTCGGTGAGGTGGCCGAGCGTCTTCTTCACCCCGGCCGCGCAGTAGGCGATGCCGAGGAGCATGGGCAGGAAGGCGTAGTAGTACGCGTTCATGGCCAGGCGCCAGCGACGGTCCGGCGGCGTCGCCGTGAACGCGGCCTCCGCGGCGTGCTCGTCGCGTACGAAGTACGTCCACCACAGGGCCCCGGCCAGCGCGAGCGCGAGGAAGGCGCCGGCGAACAGATCCGCGGTGAGCGGCCGGTCCCCGATCCCGATGCCGATCGCGATGACGGACTCGCCGAACGCGACGATGAGCAGCAGCCCGTGCCGCTCGACGAAGTGGGCCGGGTCGAGCGCGCCCAACTGCGTGCGCAGCGCCGCGGCGTCACGCCCGCCCCGCCGCCTGGCCCCGTGCTCGGCGAAGAACGGCGTCACGAACTGCAGGACCAGCGCCAGCAGCCACAGCCCGTCGGCACGGAGGCCGTCGAACAGCCCCGCCGCCGTGACGGCCAGCGCGGCCAGCGAGTTCGGCACCGCGTACCAGATGACGTCACGGCCGTGGCCGCGGGTGTAGAGCGCGCTGTGCACGAGGACGACGGCGAGGAAGCCCAGACCGAAGACCACGCCTCCGTCGTCGAAGGCGCGCGGGATGGCCAGGGCGCACACCAGGAACGCGCCCATGCCCAGCAGCAACAGGATCCGCCGTGAAGGCCGGTCGGGCGGAACCTGGTTGGTGAGGTACGCGTACGCGCCGTACATCCAGAACAGCACCACGAAGATCAGCGCTACGCGGGCCGCCGTCGCGAACGACAGGTCGGAGGTGAGCAGCACGGTGAGCTGCGTGAGGGTGAACACGAAGACGAGGTCGAAGAAGAGCTCCAGGGTACTGACCCGCCGCCCGGCCCCGTCCTCCGCCGGGAGCCCCGCCCCGTCCGCACGCGGGGTCACGGATCCGTCGCCCGGCGGGTGTGCCATCCCGCCCGGTGCCGCCCGGTCCACGCCTCCGTCCGGCGCCGGATCCGGCCCCCCGCGCGCCGACGGCAGCACCGGCACGTCCACCGACGTGTACCCCGCCTCGTCCCCGGCCCCGCTCATACGTCCCCCCGTGACAGATGGTCTGTGGAGATCGTATGCGGCCGCACCGCCGGAAGTCCCGGCACTTCACCCACCATTCCTCCGTCGCCCCGGAGCGGACGAAGCCCGCCGGGACCACCGCACCTGACGCGGCCTCACCACCCGGGGAGGGGAGCCGGAAGGAGCGAGGATCCCGACCGGAGCCGGCGAAGTACGGCGGCACCATCACCATCACCGGCCGGCTGACCCGCGCCAACCGGGAGACCGGCCGGTACGCCGGCAGCATCAACCAGCAGGCGCAGCTCCAGTTCCGCGACAAGAACGCCGGTGCCTACACGACCGTCAGGACGGTCACCTCCGGCACGGACGGCGCGCTGAGGGCCACCGTCCCCGCCCTCGCCGAGGGTTCGTGGCGCTGGGTGTTCGCCGGTACCGGCACCACCGGCGCCGCCACCTCGACCGCCGACTACGTCGTCGTGAAGCAGCCGTCACCCGAGCACGGGCCACGGGCCGCCCTCGTCAGGGCGGCCCGTGGCCCGTGGCCGCTCAGCCGAGCGGCCGTGGCGATGGCTCCGTCATGACGCGGCCTCCTCTCCGAGCGGGTGCGGATTGGCGACGACGCGGGCCCCGGGCCGGTCCGGGGCCTTGAGGAACAGGGCCAGTACGGCGGAGGCCAGACCGATGGACCCGGCGAGCACGAAGGCGCCGTGGTAGTCCCACGCGCCGACGACGACCGCGCCCAGGCCGGAGCCCACGAGGCCCGAGATCAGCTTCGAGCTGTAGACCATCCCGTAGTTGGAGGCGTTGTTGTTCTCACCGAAGTAGTCCGCGGTCATGGCCGCGAACAGCGGGAAGATCGCGCCGCCGCCGAAACCGGAGACCATGGAGCAGAACAGGAAGAACGGCATGCTGCCCATCTGACCCGAGACCAGCACGCCGAACTGGGCGGAACCGAGCACCAGACACACGATGATCAGCGTGTGGCGCCGCCCGACGCGGTCGGAGATCCAGCCGATGACCCCGCGCCCGGTGCCGTTGACGACGGCCTTCAGCGACATCGCCGTGGCCACGATCCCGCCCGCGAAGCCCATGTCCTTGCCGAAGGGCACCTGGAAGGCGATGCCGAAGATGTTGATGCCGGCCGTGCACAGCAGACAGAACCACATCATCCACAGAACGGGTGTACGCGCGGCCTCCTTCGGGGTGTACTGCTTCGGCGCCGGCGGGTTCTTCTCCAGCGCCCGCCGGACCTTGGGGTCGTCCGGCACCTTCAGCGGGTCCACGTCCGGCGGCCACCAGCCCTTCGGCGGGTCCTTGAAGAACCAGCCGGCCGCCGCGACCACGGTGCAGCAGAGCAGACCGACTCCCACCAGGACGCCCCGGTAGTTGCCCAGGTCCATGTACGAGGTGAACAGGAAGACGAAGGGCACGGACCCGTAGGCGAAACCGCCGTTGACGAAGCCCGTCTTGCCGCCCTTGCGCTCCGGGTACCACTTGCCGACCATGTTCACGCAGGTCGCGTAGACGAGACCCGCTCCGATGCCGCTGCACATGCCGAAGCCGAGATAGGCGACCACGACGTGCGGCGCGAACGCCAGGGACACATAGCCGAGCAGGGTGCCGAGCGCGCCCAGCAGCATCGCCGTACGGGCGGGGAGCCTGCCGCTCTCGCGCAGTTGCCCGGCCGGGAAGGCCACGGCCGCCTGGAAGAACACCCAGACGCCCATCAGCCAGAAGATGTGTCCGCTGCTCCACAGGTGGGCCTCGTGGAGCGTGTCCTCCGCCGACGTGAAGGCGTACTCGGCGGAGCTGATGCCCAGCATGCCCGCCCAGGGCAGGAAGACCATCCAGGCACGTTTCCGGCCCATGATGTCGATGTCGGTCTCGCCGACGCGGTACACGCGTCCGTGCCGGTCCTTCACCTCTCGATGAGGCACCGGAGTCGAGTAGCCGGTGGTTGTCATGTCGATCGAGATCCCCTTGCGTCGAAAGAACGGGTCAGCGCCCCCTGCCACATGCCTTTCGTGCGCCCGCGGGTCCCGGGGGCGGCCGACGCGCACCGTCGGCCGCCCCCGCGCGTCCTCATGTCATGAACGACCCCCCAACAAGCCGGCCGCACGTGCCCAGCGGTACTTCGCACCGAGGACGGCCACCGGCATCTCGGTCGTGTACGGGTAGGCCACGACCCCCCGCTCGTACAGGTACCGGCACGCCTCCTCGACCTCGACGTCGCCCGCGAGCGACGCCACCACGGGCTTCTCGACGCCGCGTTCGCGGAACTCGGCCACCACGCGCGCGGTGAGCTCGGCGAAGACCATGGGAGGGGTCACGATCGTGTGCCAGTAACCGAGGACGAGCGCGTGGACGCGCGGATCCTCGAGGCCGAGCCGGATCGTCGCCTCGTACGTCGACGGCGGCTCCCCGCCCGTGATGTCCACCGGGTTGCCCGCGGCCCCGAAGGGCGGGATGAACTCCCGGAAGGCGGCGTCGAGATCCGGCGGGATCTCCATCAGGGACAGCCCGTTGTCGGTCACCGCGTCGGACAGCAGGACACCGCTGCCGCCCGCGCCGGTGATGATCACGACGTTGTCGCCCCGGGGAGCGGGCAGCACCGGCAGGGCGCGCGCGTACTCCAGCATGTCGTTCAGCCCGGGGGCCCTGATGACCCCGGCCTGCCGGAGGACGTCGTCGTACACGGCGTCGTCGCCCGCGAGGGCTCCGGTGTGCGAGCCCGCGGCCCGCGCGCCGGCGGCGGTCCGCCCGGCCTTCAGGACCACGACGGGCTTCTTCGGGACGGTGGCGCGGGCCGCCTCCACGAAGGCGCGGCCGTCCTTGAGGTCCTCCAGGTGCATCGCCACGCACCGGGTGCGCGGGTCCTCGCCGAACCAGGTGAGCAGGTCGTCCTCGTCCAGGTCGGCCTTGTTGCCGAGTCCGACGATCGCCGACACGCCCGTGTTCGTGGTCCGCGCGAATCCCAGGACGGCCATGCCGATCCCGCCGGACTGCGAGGAGAGCGCGACACCGCCCTTCACGTCGTAGGGGGTGCAGAACGTGGCGCACACGTCCTGCCAGGTCGAGTAGTAGCCGTAGATGTTCGGGCCGAGCAGCCGGACGCCGTACCGCTCGCCGATGGCCGTGATCTCGTCCTGGAGCCCCTGTTCGCCGGTCTCCGCGAACCCGGAGGGGATCAGGACGGCGTTGGGGATGTTCTTGCGTCCCACCTCCTCCAGGACCCGTGCCACCGCCCGGGCGGGGACGGCGAACACCGCGACGTCCACCTCGCCCGGGATGTCCATGACGCTCGCGTAGGCCTTGCGCCCCTGGATGTCGTCGGCCTTGGGGTTCACCGGGTGGATCTCGCCCGCGAAGCCCCCGTCGACGAGGTTGCGCAGCACCGCGTGACCGATCTTGCCCGGCACGTCCGAGGCGCCGATCACGGCGATCGACCGCGGCCGCATCAGCCGGTCCATGGAGGCGAGGATCTCGTCCCGGGTGTAACGGCGCCGCCCGGCCGGGGCGTTCGCGCCGAGGATCACGCGGATGTCCGCCGCGACGGCGCCGTCCGGGCCCGCGATCACCGGGTTGAGGTCCACCTCCGCGATCTCGGGGAAGTCCGTGACGAGTTCGGAGACCCGGCGGATCTGCTCGGCCACGGCGGTCCGGTCCACCGCGGGCCCGCCGCGCACCCCGCGCAGGACCTGGGCCGAGCGGATCGAGTCGAGCATGGACAGCGCCTCGTCCGTGTCGACGGGCGCGAGCCGGAAGGTGACGTCCTTCAGCACTTCGACGAGCACACCGCCGAGCCCGAAGGCGACGACCTTCCCGAAGGTCGGGTCGGTCACCGCGCCGACGATGACCTCCTGCCCCGGCGGGACCAGCTCCTGCACCTGGACGCCGTGGATCCGGGCGCGCTCGTCGTACGCGCGGGCGTTCCCGGTGATCGTCCGGAAGGCCGCCCGCACGTCCGCCTCGCCCTCGACGCCGACCAGCACCCCGCCCGCGTCGGTCTTGTGCAGGATGTCGGGGGAGACGATCTTCATCACCACGGGGCCGCCGAAGCGTTCCGCGTGGGCCACCGCCTCGTCCTCGTCACGGGCCAGCTCCTCGCCGGGCACGGCGATCCCGTAGGCGTCGGCGATCAGCCTGCCCTCCGGCGCCGTCAGCGCGGCGCGCCCCTGGCGCCGGACGCCGTCGAGGAGCGCCCGTACCCGCGCCACCCGGTCCCGTGCCGCCACCTCAGATCACCCCGCCCTGCTTGAGAAGCCGCAGTTCCTCGTCGCCGAGGCCGAGTTCGCCGATGTAGATCTCCTCGTTGTGCTCGCCGAGCAGCGGGGAGGCGGTGATGTCGACGGGGGAGTCGGAGAGTTTGAGCGGGCTGCCGACGGTGACGTAGGAGCCGCGTTTGGGGTGGGCGACCTCGACGACCATCTCGTTGGCCACGAGTGAGGCGTCCTCGATGATCTCCTTGGTCGACAGGATCGGTCCGCAGGGGATGTTCTCCGCGTTGAGCTGCTCCAGCACCTGCCACTTGGGCAGGCCGCTGGTCCACTCCTCGATGAGCTGGAACATCTTGGTGAGCCTCGGCAGCCGGGCCCCCGGCGTGGACCAGCCGGGGTCGTCGGCCAGTTCGGGGCGGCCGATCAGCCGGGTGATCGGCTTCCAGCCGGCGGGCTGGACGATGACGTAGACGTAGTCGTTGGGGCCGCCGGGCGCGCACTTGACGGCCCAGCCGGGCTGACCGCCGCCGGAGGCGTTGCCCGAGCGCGGGACCTCGTCGCCGAAGTCGTCGTTGGGGTACTCGGCGAGCGGCCCGTGGGCCAGGCGCTGCTGGTCGCGCAGCTTGACCCGGCACAGGTTGAGGACGGCGTGCTGCATGGCCACGTTGACGCGCTGGCCGCGTCCGGTGCGGGTGCGCTGGAGCAGCGCGGCCAGGACGGCGGCGACGGCGTGGACGCCGGTTCCGGAGTCGCCGATCTGGGCGCCGGTGGCCAGCGGCGGGCCGTCCTCGAATCCGGTGGTGGCCATGGAGCCCCCCATGGCCTGCGCGACCACCTCGTACGCCTTGAAGCCGGTGTAAGGGCCGTCCCCGAAGCCCTTGATGGAGGCGTAGACGATCCGCGGGTTGATCTCGCGGATGCGGTCCCAGGTGAAGCCCATGCGGTCGATCGCGCCGGGGCCGAAGTTCTCCACCATGACGTCGGAGCGGCGGATCAGCTCGGTCAGGAGCTGTTTGCCGCGCTCGGTCTTGGTGTTGAGGGTGATGCTGCGCTTGTTGCTGTTGAGCATGGTGAAGTAGAGGGAATCGGCGTCCGGGATGTCCCGCAGCTGGGTGCGGGTGATGTCGCCGGTCGGCGCCTCGAGTTTGACCACGTCGGCGCCGAGCCATGCCATCAACTGGGTCGCCGAGGGACCGGACTGAACGTGCGTCATGTCCAGGACCCGGATGCCTTCGAGAGCCTTGGTCGTCACAGGTCACCTCACTTGTCCGTTGCCTTGAGCCGCCCCGGTGGAGCCGGCGGTGGGCCAGGTTCGGCACATTGCATACAGTCGACGAATACTGTATGAAGTTTGTTATCCCGCATCCGATGGGTGCTGTCCAGGGGTCGTGCACCACTTTCAGGACAGGAGCCGAAACGTGGACCTGTACGAACATCAGGCGCGTCAACTCTTCGAGGAACACGGCATTTCGGTGCCGCGCGCCGAGGTCACCGACTCGCCCGGCCGGGCGGCCGGCATCGCGCGTGGGCTCGGCGGCCGGGTCGTCGTCAAGGCCCAGGTCAAGACCGGCGGGCGGGGCAAGGCGGGCGGGGTGCGGCTGGCCGAGGACCCTGCCGCCGCCGAACGCACGGCACGCGAGATCCTCGCCATGAACATCAAGGGCCACCCGGTCCGTACCGTCATGCTCGCCCAACCCATCGACATCGAGAGCGAGTTCTACGTCTCGTACGTCCTGGACCGCGCCGCCGGACGCTTCCTCGCGATCGCCTCGGCCGAGGGCGGCACCGAGATCGAGGAGGTGGCCGCGTCCCGGCCGGAGGCGGTGACGCGCGTCCCCGTGGACCCGGCGGAGGGCGTCACCCCGGAGAAGGCCGCCGAGATCGTCCGGGCGGCCGGACTGCCCCCGCGGACCGCCGGCGTCCTCGTGCGGCTCTGGCAGGTGCTCACGCGCGAGGACGCCCTCCTCGTCGAGGTGAACCCCCTCGTCCGCACCGCCCAGGGGCAGCTCGTGGCCCTGGACGGCAAGGTCACCCTCGACGACAACGCCCGCTTCCGCCAGGCGCGTCGGTCCGGACAGGAGACCTCGAACGACGACCCGCTGGAGGCCGCCGCCGCCGCCAAGGGCCTCAACTACGTGAAACTGGACGGCGAGGTCGGGGTCGTCGGCAACGGCGCGGGCCTCGTGATGTCGACGCTCGACGTCGTCGCCGGCAGCGGCGCCCGCCCCGCCAACTTCCTCGACATCGGCGGCGGAGCCTCCGCGCGGATCATGTCCGACGGACTGTCCGTCGTCCTGTCCGACCCCGGCGTGAAGTCCGTCCTCGTCAACGTCTTCGGCGGCATCACCGCCTGCGACGCGGTCGCCGACGGCATCGTCGCGGCCCTGGACGCCGTACGGCCGACCAAGCCGATCGTGGTCCGCCTCGACGGCAACAACGCGGCCCGGGGCCGCGCCGTCCTCGGCGAGCGGGCGCACCCCCTGGTGCACCAGGCCGCCACCATGGACGACGCCGCCCGCCTCGCCGCCCGACTGGCCCACATCAGCTGAAGGAGCGGGACATGGCCGTCTTTCTCACCGGGGAGTCCAAGGTCCTCGTCCAGGGCATGACCGGCGCCGAGGGCATGCGGCACACCCGGCGCATGCTCGCCGCCGGCACCCGCGTCGTCGGCGGCGTCAATCCGCGCAAGGCCGGCCTGGACGTGGAGTTCGACGTCGCCGGCCCCGGGGGCCGGGGAAGCGCCCCGCGGACCGTCCCCGTCTTCGGGTCGGTGCGCGAGGGGATCGAGGCGACGGGAGCCGACGTGAGCGTCGTGTTCGTGCCGCCCGCCTTCACCCGCGCGGCCGTGCAGGAGGCCGCCGACGCCGGGATCGCGCTCGCCGTCGTCATCACCGAGGGCGTCCCCGTCCACGACTCCGTCGCCTTCTGCGCGCACGCCGCCGCCCGCGGCACCCGCGTCGTCGGCCCCAACTGCCCCGGCGTCATCTCCCCCGGACGGTCGAACGCGGGCATCGTCCCCGCCGACATCACCGGCCCCGGACCGATCGGCCTGGTCTCCAAGTCCGGCACCCTCACCTACCAGCTCATGCACGAGCTGAGGGACGTCGGCTTCTCGACCTGTGTGGGCATCGGCGGGGACCCCGTCGTCGGCACCTCCCACATCGACTGTCTGGCGGCCTTCGAGGAGGACCCCGGCACCGAGCTGATCGTTCTCGTCGGAGAGATCGGAGGCGACGCCGAGGAGCGGGCCGCCGCGTACGTACGCGATCACGTCACCAAGCCCGTCGTCGGCTACATCGCCGGATTCACCGCCCCCGAGGGCCGGACCATGGGGCACGCCGGTGCCATCGTCTCCGGCTCCTCGGGCACCGCCCGGGCCAAGAAGGAGGCCCTGGAGGCGGCCGGGGTGCGGGTCGGCGAGACCCCGACCGAGACGGCACGGCTGGTCCTGGCACGGCTGGCGGAGCGGGCGGTCCCGAGTGATGTCACCCATGGTTGATGCGAGGTGACTTCCGGAAGCCGCCGGACCTCCCCGCGTTCCTCACGCGCGTGACGACCGTTCGCGCCGGCCCGTGCGGCACGCGCGTGACGACCCGTTCGCGCAGGCCCGTGCGGCCTGCCGTCCGGCAGGATCCGGGCTCCCCGCCCCCGACCGTGCACCGAGAGCGGAGACACGCATGACGACCCCCGGCCCCACCCCTCCCGAACCCACACCACCCCGTCTCGGCCCCCGCGCTCCCGCCCCCCTCGTCCTCAAGTCCGGCACGTCCTGGGCCGACGCCTGGCGGCGCTGCCTGGCCGTCGCCCCCGAGGCGTTCCGCGACGACCGGGTGCTCAACCTCTGGAACTCCGGCTGGCGGCCGGACGGCCGGGCGCTGCCCGCCACCAGCCCCGTCGACGGCGGCCCCGTCGCGGGACCGCCACGGCTCGACGGCGCCACCGCCAGGAGCGCCGTCCGCGCCGCGCTCGACCAGCACCGCGCCTGGCGCCACGTGCCCCTCGCCGAACGCCGGGCCCGCGTGGCGGCGGCCCTCGACGCCCTCGCCGAGCACCGTGAACTGCTCGCCCTCCTGCTGGTCTGGGAGATCGGCAAGCCCTGGAGGTCGGCCCGGGCCGACGTGGACCGCGCGATCGACGGCGTGCGCTGGTACGTCGACGGCATCGAGCCCATGACGGAGGGCCGGACCCCGCTCGACGGGCCCGTCTCCAACATCGCCAGCTGGAACTACCCGATGAGCGTCCTCGTCCACGCGATGCTCGTGCAGGCACTGGCGGGCAACGCGGTCGTCGCCAAGACCCCGACCGACGGCGGGGTCGCCTGCCTCACCCTGGCCTGCGCGCTCGCCGTACGCGAAGGCGTTCCCCTCACCCTGGTCAGCGGCAGCGGGGGCGAGCTGTCGGAGGCGCTCGTGCGCGCGCCCGAGATCGGCTGTGTCTCCTTCGTCGGCGGCCGGGACACCGGCGCCGCCGTGGCCACCGCCGTCGCCGACCTGGGCAAACGCCACGTCCTCGAGCAGGAGGGGCTCAACACCTGGGGCGTCTGGAACCACACCGACTGGGACGCGCTGACGGCGGTGATCCCCAAGCTCTTCGACTACGGCAAGCAGCGCTGCACCGCCTACCCGCGCTTCGTCGTCCAGCGGGCGCTGTTCGACGACTTCCTCGCCGCGTACCTGCCCGCCGTCCGCACCCTGCGCACCGGTCACCCGCTCGCCGTCGAGCACCCCGACGACCCCCACCCCTCGCTGGACTTCGGCCCGGTCATCAACGCGGCCAAGGCCAAGGAACTGGAGGACCAGGTCACCGAGGCCATCGACCGGGGCGCCGTCCCGCTGTACCGGGGCAAGCCGTCCGACGCCCGCTTCCTGCCCGGCCAGGACACGACAGCGTACGTCCAGCCCGTCACGCTCCTGGGCCCGCCCCCCTCCTCACCGCTGCACCACGCGGAACCCTTCGGCCCGGTCGACACCATCGTCCTGGTCGACACCGAGGCCGAACTGCTCGCCGCGATGAACGCGTCGAACGGCGCGCTGGTCGCCACGCTGTCCACGGACGACGAGGCGACGTACACCCGGCTGGCTCCCCAGATCCGCGCGTTCAAGGTCGGCCACGGCAGGCCCCGCTCCCGGGGCGACCGCGACGAACTGTTCGGCGGCTTCGGGGCGTCGTGGCGCGGAGCGTTCGTGGGCGGCGAACTCCTGGTCCGAGCCGTGACCCAGGGCCCGGCGGGGGAGCGGCTGCCGGGGAACTTCCCGGAGTACCACCTGATGCCGTGAGCCGGTGGGGTTCGCGGGCCGACGGGCCACGCGATCCCCGGCGGATCGGGCCGGTCAGCCGATGCCCTGCCGGTCCGGCCGCAGGGCGAAGGCGCGGTCCGAGGCCTCGGACACCGAACGCTCCACGGCCTCGACGAGGAGCGCCCGGTGCCGGAGCAGCGGCTCGCGCCGGTCGGCGGGAGCGATCACGACGAGGTCGTCGAGCCCCGCGACGAGCCGCCGGGTGACCTGCGGGGTGCCCACCGCGCAGCCGCGGATCTCCGCGAACCCGAGGTCGACCAGCTCCGTCCACCCCGGTACGGGCTGCACCAGCCGCACGTTCCCGCGCCGGTCGCGATGGAGCGCCGTGTCGAGCGGCCGGCCGGCGACGGCGGCCAGGAACTGCACGATGCGGTCGATCGCCTGCACGGCCGTGGTCGGGTCGTTGATCGCGGCCGACAGCGCCCGCAGCCCGATGTCGGACAGCTGGCGCAGCCCGAACGCGAAGTCCTGGTGGAAGGTGCGCTCCACCCCGACGGACACGGTGCGGCTCAGCGACCGCCCCGCCGGCGCGGGACCTCCGTGCACGGCGAACAGCGGCGTGCCCGGCACGACGAAGTCCCCGATCCTCGGGATCAGCCGCAGCACCACGCCTTCCTGCCGGGCCGCCCGCACCAGCCGGGCGATGTCGACGTCCCGCAGGACCCCGGCCCGCCCGTGGTGGACGACCCGGGCGGTCTCGGGCCCGAGCGCCTCCTCCTCGCCGGTCGTGCGGCCCACGGGCATGCGCGCGACGGCCTTGAACGCCTCGCGGGTGATGCGGTCGATGACATGGCTGATGCGCATGAGCCGCAGTGTCTGGTTCACGTACAGCACGAAGAGCAGCAGGCTCAGCCCCAGCATCGTGAGCGTCAGGACCGACTGGACCAGCGGGATCGAGGTCACGTACCGCGCCTCGGCCTGCCCCTCGTACGAGGTCAGGACCAGCAGCGACAGCAGGAAAGTGGAGAGGAACACGGCGAAGGTGGCCTTGGTGATCCGGCTCCGTACGAAGATCCGCACCACGCGCGGACTGAACTGCCCGCTCGCCATCTGCACGGCGACCAGCGAGATGCTGAAGACCACGCCGATGAAGGTCATCATCGCCGAGCTGACCACGGTCACCACGGCCTTCGCGTCGTCGGCCAGCCGCAGCATGTCGTCGAGGGTGTCGTAGTCGCGCTCCTCGCGCAGCGCGTCGACGATCGCGGTGTCGATCCCGGTCGCCACCGCCCACACCACGAACACCAGCACCATGGCCGCGGTGGGCGCGAACCAGAACGTGTCCCGCAGGTGCTCCCGCCACGGCGACAGCGCCCGCGGCCGCCGCCCTTCCCGCAGACCGCCGGTAGTCATCCAGTCACCCATGGTGAGACTGTAGGCGCACCCCCACCACGCTCCGCGGACCCGCTCCGAGGGCCCGGATACGCAGGTGAAAGGCACTCCGAAACCTTGGTATTGTTGTCCATGTCGCCGCGGGGAACACCCTCGGCCAGGCGACAGACACCTTGTCCGGGTGGCGGAATGGCAGACGCGCTAGCTTGAGGTGCTAGTGCCCTTTATCGGGCGTGGGGGTTCAAGTCCCCCCTCGGACACTCGTTGTAGCGATACACGAATGAGGACCACGGCCGTCAGGTCGGGGTCCTCATTGCGTTTTCGTGGCCGTGCACGGCTGTTCGTGGCCGAAGGATTCCTCGGGGCGCGGGCCGTCCGGACTTCCCCTGTGCCGCGGGCGGGGGGGGGGGGGGGGGGGGCCCGGCCCGCCGCCCGGCGGAAGGGGTGCGGGTCAGGGACGCGGGTTCACGCGCGCGAGTGATCGCGTGAGGCGCGCGGCCTCAGTTGGACGTGCCGCCCGAGACCCACTCGCTCCACGGCATGTTCCAGTCGCCGAAGCCGTTGCCCGGGGCCACCGTGGTCTTGTCTGCGGAGTTCTTGACGACCACGACGTCGCCGATCATCGAGTTGTCGAAGAACCACGCGGCGGGCTGCTTGGCGTCGCCGGCGTTCCTGACGTCCTTCAGGCCGACGCAGCCGTGGCTGGTGTTGACCTTGCCGAAGACCGAGTCGGCGCCCCAGTAGTTGCCGTGGATGAACGTGCCCGAATCGGTGAGGCGCATGGCGTGCGGTACGGCCTCGATGTCGTACGAGGGCTTGCCGTCCTTCTCCGTGAGGCCGACGGTCGCGCCGTTCATGTGGACGTGCCGGAACTTCTCGGAGATGACCATCCGGCCGTTGTACGTCGGGTGCTCGGCGCTGCCGGACGAGATCGGGATGGTCTTGATCGTCTTGCCGTCCCGTACGACGGTCATCTGCTTCGTCCTGGCGTCGACGGTGCTGATCTGGCTCCGGCCGATCTTGAACGTGACCGTCTTCTGGACGCCGTCGAGGCTGACGGTGACGGCGACGGTGGAGCCGGGCTTCCAGTAGTTCTCGGGGCGGAAGTCCAGACGGCTGCCGTTGAGCCAGTGGCCGACGACCTGCTGGCCGCTGCTGGAGCTGACCTGGATCCTCGACTCCACCGCGGCCTTGTCGGCGATCGCCTTGTCGAAGGTGAAGCTCACCGGCATGCCCACGCCGACGGTCGAGCCGTTCTGGGGGGAGAGGTGCCCGAGGAGGTCGTTGGCCGGGGAGACCGTGGAGATCGAGGCGTTCTCGGTCGCGGAGCGGCCCTTCGCGTCCTGGGCCTCCGCGGCGATCTGGTACCGGGTGGCCTGCTTCAGCGGGCCGTTCGGCTTCCAGGACGTGCCGTCCGCGGACAGGGTGCCCGGAACCTCGGTGCCGGTCGCGACGGCGGTCATGGTCACCTTGGTGAGCCTGCCGTCGCCGACGGTCACGTTCACGGAGCCGTCGGTCGCGACGCCGTGGACCCCGTCCCCGGGCGCGATCTTTATTCGGGCGTCGGAAGCGTCCTGATCGTCGGCCTGACTCGTCTGCTGTGTCTGCGCTGCCGGGGGAGTCGCGGTGTCGTCGGTCGCCGCGTAGCTGGTGCCGCCGAGCGCCGTGAGTGCGAGTGCGCCGGCCGTGGCCATCAGTCCGGTGCGTCGCTTGCGTGCCGTGATCAAACGCTTCTCCCATGCCGCTGGTCGGTGAATCCCTGGAGCCGGCCGCCGAGAAGGCCCGTCGGCTCCAAAGGATCATTTTTATCTATTTGTCCGCTTTAATGGGAGGGTTTGTGGCGGGTTTCACGTCGTGGTGCGGGCTTCGGGCCGGCTGGTGTGATCCCTTCCGTCCGGGCCGCTCCCTCGCCCGGGATCCCGTCCCTGGCCGCGCTCCGGACTGCTTGGCCGTGGCCCCGCTCGGCGGGGTTCCGGCCGGACGCGGCCTCACCTGTCGGAGATCCCGGGGAGCCATGCCGTGTCCTCCGGGCCGGGTGCTCCGGGGCCGGGTGCGGGGAGCTCGCGGACCTCGCCCGTGTGCAGGGCGATCGTGGCCCGTGGCCGCATCGGCTCGTGACCCCTGCGCGAGAGCAGGACGAGTTCCCGGACCGTCGCCGTCGTGGCGTCGAGCCGGGTGGCGCAGTCGGCGCCGACCCGTCGTGGATCCCCGGTCCGGCCCAGGGACAGGTGCGGGGTGAAGCCCGCGGCGGGCCCGTGGCAGAGCGGGAACCGCTGTTGCAGCACGTGGTGCAGGTCCTTCCACGGCTCCTCGCCGGCCGCCGCCGGATCGAGCCACACGGTGGAGTACGCCCGGTGCCGGAAGGTCCGCACCCCCTCCAGTCGGGCGGTGAAGACCGGCGCCTCGGCCGCCGCCGCGGCGAGCAGGGGGACGGCCCGCTCGAAGTCGGACTCGGGA
>NZ_KZ626910.1 GCF_002911015.1 Streptomyces populi | reverse complement strand
CGGTCAGCCGGCTCTCCACCGAACACGGCGACCCCGTGATCGCCGCGTGGAATCAACCGGGAACTTCCGTCACGGTCCGCTAGTTTCCACACTGCTGCCGTAGAAACCGAGGAGCACCGGTCCGCCCGAGCGGGCGGACCGGACTCCTTTCGACACATGGAGTTCTCATGGCCCTGTGGGACCGCATCAAGGAGTCCGCGTCGACGATGCAGACCCAGCTCGTGGCGAAGAAGAACGATCTCAAGAGCGGCGCCTTCCGTGACGCCTCCATGGCGATGTGCGCGCTCGTGGCGGCCGCGGACGGCACGATCGACCCGTCCGAGCGGCAGCGCGTGGCCCAGCTCATCGCCACCAACGAGGTCCTGCAGAACTTCGACGCCATGGACCTGCAACGCCGTTTCGACGACAACCTGAACAAGCTGACCGCCGACTTCGCCTTCGGCAAGGTCAGCGTCCTCCAGGAGATCGCCAAGGCGAAGAAGAAGCCCGCCGAGGCGCGCGCCGTCATCCAGATCGGCATCGTCATCGGTGGCGCCGACGGCGACTTCGACAAGACCGAGCAGGCCGTCGTGCGCGAGGCGTGCTTCACGCTCGACCTGCCCCCGCACGAGTTCGACCTCTAGGACGCCCTGCGCTCCGGCCGGCCCCGGCACGTCCGAAGACGCCGGGGCGGCCGGAGCGGCGCACGCCTCGCCGGGCCCTGAGCGGTGACGGAGCCGAATCCCCCTGAGGACCTCCGGAGGACGGAGCTCCTCAGAGCCGGGCGGTCACCGTCGGTGGTGGCCCGCCCCCCGGGTCTGGCCGCCGGAGGCCGGCTTGAGCTGAACCCAGCCGGCGGTGCTGGGCACGCCCTCCTCGTTGAGGAGGAAGAGCATGTAGTAGCCGGGCGGGGCGGCGTTGGCCGACGGAGGTGCCTGCAGTTCGATGAAGCTGCCGCTGCGGCTCTTGATCCGCAGGTCGAGGTGGCGCTGGCTGGTGTTGACCGAGTGGGTCGCGGTGGTCGGTGCCAGCAGGACGGCGCGGGTGACGTCGGCGGCGGTGTTGCTGCTCACCGTGATCTTCTCGTTGTATCCGACGGACGGGTTGAACACGGTGCCGAGGTGGGGACGGCTGCCCTGCTGGAGGTAGGCCGGCTCGTAGATCTCGATGCTGCCGTTCATGTCGTCCTTGATGTCGGGGTCGTTGGCGAGCTGCTGGAGCTCGTCACCGGTGACCATCACCCGGCCGTCCGGGAGCACCACGGCGTTGGAGTGGTAGCCGCGCGGCAGCCGCTGGGCCGGGCCGAGCTTCCAGTTGCCCTTCTCGTCGCGCAGTTCGATCTGGCGGTACTTCAGGTCCGCGTTGGGGTTGTACGGGCCGTTGCCGTAGTCGCGGATGTCGAAGGCGCCGTTGACGGTCATCAGGGTTCCGTCCGGCATGAGCAGGGTGTCGTCCTGGGTGCGGCCGAAGGCTCTCGCCTTCTCCTTGCTCCACTGGCCGCCCACCAGCTGATAGGTGTTCGGGTCGTTCCGGTCCCCGCCGAGCACCAGCACCGAGTCCGGGCCCTTGAAGCCGGCGGGGAGTGGCACGGCGGACCCGTAGTTGCGCGGCATGCCGTCCGGCCGGGGTGCCAGCTCCGTCCGGGTCTCGGTGGTGGGATCGAACTTCCACTGCTGGTCGTGGTCCCGGCCCAGGCCGTAGATCTTGCCGTCACGCAGTGAGAAGAGGTGCGGGTAGTCCCGCTTGAACGGGGCGTCGGCCTTGAACAGTTCCGGCGCCCACCCTTCCGGCTTGTCCGTCTTGGCTGTGGGCACCGGCTTGTTCAGGGCGGGGAAGCGCTCGACGATCGAGGTGGGGGTGCCCCAGCCGAGCTCCGACTGACCGGACATGATCAGCTGCCGCCCGTCCGCGCCGGTCACCACCGACGGGTACCACCGGCCGACCACCATGTCCTGGTTCTGGTACCACTTCTCCTCCCACGGGTCGAACACCAGGGAGAGCTTGGCGCCGCTGCCGCCGTTGCCGCCGAGGTTGCCGCCGAAGACGCCGAGCATCCCGTTGGGCAGGAAGGAATGGCCGGCGCAGAAGAACGGCGCGGGACGGGGCTGGTTGAGCCCGTCCGGCATGTCGATCACGGGCGGTGTGACCTTGGTGAACGAGCCCGCTCCCGTGCCCTTGGCCGGATCCCACAGGTAGGCGCGGCCCGCGTTCTCCTTGCCGATGGTGTCGGTCGGGGCCGGCTCCTTCTGGGGGTTGCTCTCGATGCGTTCGAAGGAGAACAGCAGCACCTTGCCGGTGGGCAGCATCGCGATGTGCGCGGCGAAGTCCGGGGACTGGAAGTACTCCCGGAACCGGCCGGAGTCCAGCGCGTCGAAGTCCGCGTTGGCCTTGGCCTGGGAGGCTGCGAGCGCCTTGAGCCGTTCGGTGCGGGTGGTCTGCGGGTACTCGCCGACGGCCCTGACGGCTTTCCTGGTCATGGCGTGTTCCTCGGCGTGCTCCTGGCCGATGACCTTCGCCTCGTCCGGGTCCGCCTTCGCCCGGTCGGCCGAGGAGGCGTCACCGCCGTGCCCGTGGGCGACGGCCGGGCCGGAGGACAGCACGGCGAGTGTCAGCGCGGAGACGGCACACGCGGAGATCGCCGCGGACAGCATCCTTCTGGACGACGGCCCGGTCAGGTTCCTACGGGACATGGGACTCCTTGCGAGAGAGGGGCGCAGGGTGCGCGGCGGTGGCATCGCGGCCGCGCCGTGCCATCGGCTCGATGGCGGGCACATGACGCGAGCACATGACTACGCACAGTGTTCACGGCTCGGTCGCCCGCTGTCGCGCGATGCCGGGCGGGCGGGTGATCTTCCGGCAGCCGAACGAGTCGGAACCTGCACCGAACAGGGGTTTTGCGTCGCGGCACACACCTGCCGACAGGCCCTTCCGGCGACACCCGCCCCTCCGTCGATCACGTGGCGTAGCGACGCGATTACTGTGATCATCACATGGCATATGCGGCTGTCAAGGAGGAAACGTGACAGAAGAGACCAGGCTGCGTGACAGCGACGACATCCAGGGCGACGTGATCGCGGGCTTCAAGAAGGACCGCATGGCGCTGCTCTTCCTCAAGTTCGAGGACCCCGCGAGGGCTTGTACCTGGGTGAAGCGGCTCGCGTCCCAGATCTCCACCACCAGACAGGTGGCCACCTTCAACGCGGCGTTCAGCAGGGCCAGGCAGGCCACCGGCGGCGACGACCCGCAGACGCTGAAGGCCACCTGGACGAACGTCAGCTTCACCTACGAGGGCCTGAAGGTCCTCATCGGCGGCAAGGATCCCCTGCCCTCGGTGCGAAAGGGCGGCACCCTGGAGGCGTTCAAGGAGGGGTCCCACAGGCGCTCGCTGGGAGACACCGGCGACAGCTCACCCGAGAACTGGCTGTTCGGGGACGGCAAGGGCCAGACCGTGCACGCCGTGGTCACCCTCGCCTCCGACACCGCCGAGGGGCTCCAGGACGCGCTGACCGCCCAGCGCGAGGCGGCCGCGCAGGCCAAGATCGTGATCGTCTTCCAGCAGAACGGCGCCACTCTGCCGGGCACCCGCCGCGGAAAGGAACACTTCGGTTTCAAGGACGGGATCAGCGAGCCGGGGGTGATCGGCTTCGACGAGCCCGACCCGAAGCGGCCGGAGTACGTCAAGGACCACCCGGGCACCCGGCTGATCCCGCCCGGCGAGTTCGTCATCGGGCACGACCGGGTCGGCGGCATTCCGTACGACGAGATGCCCGAGTGGGCCGCCAACGGCAGCTTCCAGGTGGTGCGCCGGCTCGCCCAGGACGTGCCGGGCTGGTGGGCCCAGGTCACCGCGCAGCTGAAGGTCCTGCGGAAGGCCAAGGTGGTGCCGGACGAGGCGACCGCCGAATGGCTGGCCGCCCGCCTGGTGGGCCGCTGGCGCTCGGGCACTCCCGTCGCCAAGTGCCCGCACGCCGACATGCCGGACAACGCCCTCGCGGGCCAGGACAACGACTTCGGCTACCGCAACGACCCGGAGGGGTTCACCACCCCGCTCTTCTCCCACCTGCGCAAGACCAATCCCCGGGACGGCCTGCAGGGGGAGCCCGGCACGGAGCCGCTCCCCGAGAACCCGGTCATGGACCGGCGCCGGATCATCCGCCGCGGCGCCCCCTACGGTGCGCCCTTCGACCCGGCCTCGGACGGTCCGGGCGGCCCCGACCACCCGCGCGGACTGCTCTTCGTCTGCTACCAGTCCGACCTCGTCGAGCAGTTCGAGTTCATCCAGAAGAGCTGGATCAACAACGTCGACTTCCCGCCGAACCGCCCCATGAAGCCCGGCCCCGACCCGGGGGTCGGCCCCACCGGCAAGGTCAACTTCGAGAGCCCCGGCACGACGACCGAACTGAGCTTCCATCAGTTCGTCACCACCGAGGGCTCGGTCTACGCCTTCGTCCCCTCGCTCACCACCCTGCGGCTGCTGGGCGAGGGCCGCCTCACCGACAGACTCCCGGACACGGTCCGGCCCACCGACGCCTTCCTCCCCGTCCCCGATCGCCAGCGGGACCGGGGCAAGAGCTGGTACTGGGCCTACGGGACCGGCGGCGGCGGACCGGTCTGCCGCACCATCTCCATCGCCGACGGCGACGAGCACAAGGACGTCGTCGAGCGCCCCGACCGGCCCCTGGCCACCTGGCCGTGCTACCTCGGCGTATCGAAGGTGGACGCGATCCTGCCGGTGCCGGACGAGCAGCGGGTGGGCGGCCGGAGCCGGTACTGGCTGTTCCACACCGTCGAGGGCCGCCAGGTCTACCGGCTGATCTCGATCGCGGACGGGGCCGAGTCCGGGCTCGACCCCGAGGCGGCGGGCGCCGTCGACCGGCCCGACCGGTCGATCTCGGCCTGGGCCTCGTTCAACGGGATCGAACAGGTCGACGCCTTCCTGCCGGTGCCCGACATGCAGCGCGTCAACGGGAAGAGCTACTACTGGCTCTTCCACTCCTCCCTGGGGCAGCAGGTCTACCGGCTGATCTCGATCGCCGACGGCTCCAGGCACAGCGACGTCATCGAGCGCGGCGACCGTTCGCTCGGTCTGTGGCAGTCGCTGGCCGGCGTCTCCCGCGTGGACGAGTTCCTCGCCGTACCGGACATGCAGCACATCAACGGGCTGAGCCTGTTCTGGGTGTTCCACCAGCAGAAATACCGGATCATCTGCATCGCCGACGGTCACGGGCACAACGACCAGATCACGGTCGAGGACCGCCCGATCACGCTGTGGAGGTCTCTGACCGGCTGAGGCATGCCCGGTGGTGCGGGCGACCGGGGCCGCCCGCACCACCCGAAACGCTCACGTCCGCGACACCCCCGGGGCCGTGATTCCGCGCGGCGCGTCACGGCCCGGGCGCCGGGGGATTCCGTGTCAGCGCCCGGGGATCCCGTACGCCCGCTCGACGTGCAGTCTCAGCACCAGGCGGCCGTCGCGGACCATGGCCGCGCGGTAGTCGTCCCAGTCGGGGTGTTCACCGAGGACGTCCCGGTAGACCCGGACGAGTTCCTCCACGGTCCCGTCGTGCGGGTCCTCCGCGACGGGCGTCAGCTCGGCCGTCCCCTCGACGACCGTGTACGCCCACCGGTCCGCGCTGGTCACGTGGTACGAGGCCCGCGGGTCCCGGCGCAGATTGCGGGTCTTGGCGCGGTCGTCGGTGATCGACACGCGGATGATCCCCTCGTCGGGGTAGTACATGTGGCTGACGTTCGACAGCTGGGGCCGTCCGTCCTTCTTGAGGGTGACGAGCACTCCGCCCCTGTGCGCAGAGAGCAGCTTCAGCAGTGCGTCCTGGTTCTCTTCGTCGGTCATATCCGCGTCAACGCTCCGATCGCTTCACGTCATCCCGTAGACACTGTCTACTCCCGACTGGTAGACAGTGTCTATGAGTGATACGGACACCACCGGCCTACGGGCTCGGCTGATCGACGTCGGAGTCGAACTCGTGACGGCGGAGGGGGCGCAGGCGCTGACGCTGCGGGAGATCGCCCGGCGGGCCGGGGTCTCGCACGGCGCCCCGCGCCGCTACTTCCCGACCCATGTGGAGTTGCTGTCCGCCATCGCGCGGCGCGGCTTCGCCGACCTCCAGGACCGCGCGGCGAAGACGGTCGCCGACGCGGGGACCGGTCCCCGCGTCCGGCTCACCGCCCTGGCGGAGGTCTACCTGGGCTTCGCGCTGTCCCAGCCCGGCATGTACGAGCTGATGTTCCGTCACGACCTGTTGGAGAGCAACCGGCTGGGTCTCCGCGAGACCAGTCTGCCGATGTTCGCGACGCTGGTGGACCTCGTCGGCCGGGTGCGCCCGGAGGCCGACGCCCGGATCCTCGCCGGTGCCCTGTGGGCGAACCTGCACGGCATCGCCCAACTGTGGGGCTGGGGAAGCCTGAAGCTCGCCACGGGCGCCGACGACCACACTCCTCTGCTGATCGCGGCGCTCGACGCGCACCTCGGACCGGAGGAACGATGACGGCCACGGCTCCGGGAAGGGCGCACCGCGCGGTCACCCTCGCGAGCAGCATCGTCGGTGCCGTGATCGTCGCCCTCGACGGCACGGTCCTCACCGTCGCGCAGCCCACGCTGCGCGACGACCTGGACGCCTCGTTCGCGCAGGTCCAGTGGACCAGCACCGGATACCTCATCGCGGTGGCCGGCCTGCTGGTGTTCGCGGGACGCCTCGGGGACCGGCACGGGCACCGGCGGGTCTTCACGCTCGGCATCCTGGGATTCGGGGCGGCCTCGGCCGGAATCGGCCTCGCGCCCGGGATCGGCTGGGTGATCGCGCTGCGGGTCGTCCAGGGCGTCTTCGGCGCGCTGCTACAGCCGGCCACGCTCGGCATGCTGCGCGCCGCGTACCCGCCCGACCGGCTCGGGACTCCCGTCGCGCTGCGGGCGAGCGCCATCGGCATCGCCGCGGCCGCGGGTCCGCTGCTCGGCGGCGCCCTGGTCGACCACTTCGGCTGGCGGTCCGTCTTCTTCCTCAACGTTCCGCCCGCCCTCGCGATGGGCGCGGCGGCGCTCGCCGTCCGGCCCCCGGCCGTCCCGGAGCCCCGGACCGGCCGCCCCGCGGCGGCCGACGGCCTCGACGTACCGGGCGCCTGTCTGCTCACCGTCGCCCTGGTCGCCCTGGTGCACACCCTGGTCGCCGTGCCCGAGACCGGCTGGGCGGCGACGACCGCGGCCGGACCGGCCGTGGTGGCCGCCGCCGGCATCGCGTTCCTCCGCCGGCAGCGCCGGGCCGCGAGTCCCCTGGTGCCGTCCGAGATCCTCGGCTCGGCGACCATCGGCGCGGCGCTCGGCATCCTGGTCGCCGTGTCCGCCGCCCTGCTCGGCACCCTGTTCGTCGCCAGTTGGTTCCTCCAGCGGATCCTGGGCCTCGACCCGCAGGAGGCCGGTCTGCGGGCGCTGCCGGCCGGCGTGATGATGGTGCTCGGCGCCCCCCTCGCCGCCGTGCTCATGCGCAGGTTCGGTCCGCGCCGGACCGTCGTGGCCGGAACGCTCGTCCTCACGCTCGGCATCCTGCTCCTGGCCCGGCTCGGACCGGGATCCACGGCCTTGCCGATCGGCTGCGGCTTCCTGCTGCTGGGCGCCGGTTTCGTCACCGTGATGGTGACCACGACGACGGTCGCCGTGCGGCACGCCCCCACGGCGTCGGCCGGTGTGGCGGGCGGACTGCAACAGACGGCGATGAACATCGGGCCCACGCTGGGGATCGCGGTGGCGGCCACGCTGATGTCGCTGACACCCGGTGCCGCCGTCGGTCCCCCGCTGACCGCCCTCGCGGTGTTCTCCGCGACGGCCGCCCTGCTCGCCCTGAGGCTTCCGGGGCACAAGGACCCCGTGAGCGCCGCCGGGCCGAGTCCGGCCGACGCGTCACCAGCGCGTTTGGGACGATGAGGGGTACGAGCCGCAGTGCGAAGGAGAGCCATGGGACATCTGCGACAGGAGGTCGAGCCGGGATCCGTCGGTCTCGACCCCGGGGCACTGGACCGACTCGACCGGCACTTCGCCGCTCTGGTCGACGACGGCAGGCTGCCCGGCTTCCTGGTCTCCGTCGCCCGGCACGGGCGGGTCGCCCACCTCACCGCGTACGGCCGGCGCGACCGGGCGGCGGAACTCCCGGTGGAGATCGACACGCTGTGGCGGATCTACTCCATGACCAAACCGGTCACCTCGGTCGCGGCGCTCATGCTGCTCGAGGAGGGCCGCCTCGGACTCGACGACCCGGTGGCCGACTTCCTTCCCGCCTTCGCCGAACCACGGGTGTACGTCGGCGGGTCGGGGCCGGACACGAGGACCCGGCCCGCCGAACAGCCCGTCCTGGTGAGGCACCTGCTGACCCACACCGCGGGCCTGACCTTCGGCTTCTACCACGCGCACCCCGTCGACGCGCTCTACCGCGACGCCGGTGTGGAGTCCTCGGTGGCACCGGGCGCCGACCTGGCCGAGACGTGCGAGGTGTACGCCCGGCTGCCGCTCCAGTTCGAGCCGGGCACGCGGTGGAACTACTCGGTGGCCACCAATGTCCTCGGCCGGGTCATCGAGGTGGTGTCCGGCCAGGACCTCGACGACTTCCTCCACCGGCGCGTCCTCGGGCCGCTCGGGATGACGGACGCGGGCTTCCAGGTGACGGACGAACAGGCGGGCAGACTGGCCGAGTTGTACGGGGAGGACGACGAGGGCGGACTCGTCCCGATCGCCGGTCTCCCGCTGCGCGGCCGGCCCCGCTTCCTGTCCGGCAGCGGGGGAATGGTCGCCACGGCCCACGACTACCACCGCTTCATGGAGATGCTCCGGCGCCGCGGCGAACTCGACGGAACCCGGCTGCTGCGCCCCTCGACCGTGGACCTGATGGCGTCCAACCAACTGCCCGGCAACGCCGACCGGCGTTCCTTCGGCAGCCCGGTCCACCAGGAGCCCGGCAACGCGGGTCTCGGTTTCGGCCTGGGCGTCTCGGTCGTGGTGGACCCGGCCGTCACCCGGGCACCGTCCGGCGAGGGCGCGTTCGGCTGGAGCGGGGTGGCCACCACGACCTTCTGGGTCGACCCGCGGCGCGACCTGACCGTGCAGTTCCTCAGCCAACTGCGCCCGAGGGGTTCGCACTCGGTCTTCCCCGACCTCAAGCGGCTGGTGCACGAGGCGGTACGGTCCTGATCGGTGCCGGGCCGAGCGATCCGGCTCCGCCGTCGGTACGGGGGTGCGCCCGGCACCGCCGGGCGTCCTCGGGCACGCGGCGGTCGTACGGGGGCCGGGGCCGGTCCGGGGCCCTGGTTCGGACAGCCCCGGGACCGTACGCCCCTCTCCCGTAATCCTTCTTCGGTCGTCCCGCTTCCGCCGGCCTCTTCCGTCATTCCTCGGTGACGACCGTCTTGGCGGACCCGGCGAAGATCGCCTTCGCCCATTCCTCGCCGTCCAGGTGGGGCAGGTAGTGGTCGAGGCGCTCCCGCTTGGTCAGCAGGTAGGTGAGGTTGTCCTCGCACGGGGGTATCAGGAGCGGCACCTGCTCGGCGACCTCGATGCCGTGGCGCAGCAGCGACTCGCGCTTGCGCGGGTTGTTCGACAGCAGCCGCACCGACCGTACGCCGAGGTCGTGCAGCATCTGGGCCGCCACCCGGTAGTCGCGGGCGTCCACCGGCAGTCCGAGGGCGACGTTCGCCTCGACGGTGTCGAGCCCCTCCGCCTGGAGCTTCATCGCCTTGAGCTTGGCGAGCAGGCCGATGCCCCGGCCCTCGTGGCCCCGCAGGTAGACGAGAACGCCGCGGCCCTCGGCCACGACGGCCTGCAGCGAGGCGGTGAGCTGGGGGCCGCACTCGCAGTGCTGCGATCCGAAGGAATCGCCGGTGAGGCATTCGGAATGCAGCCGGGTCAGGACGTCCCCCTTTCCGAGGGTGTCCAAGTCGCCGTACACGAGGACGACTTGTTCCTCACCGAGGTCGTGGTCGAAGTAGCCGACCGCGTGGAAATCGCCGTACACGGTGGGCAGCGGGGCAATCACGACGCGTTCGACACCTGTGAGGGGGGCATTCCCGCCGAGTTCGCCAAAGTTATCTGTCATGATCTGGTTCCTAAGCAGAGTCGAAAGGGCCGTGAAAGATGAGTAGTTCGGGAACACGCGTGATGGTGTCGGGTGGTCTGCTGTCACTGGACAGCACGGAGGATGTCCGCGAGCGGGGGTCCGGTGTCGCCCGCCAGGTCGCCGTCCTTCCCGTCGGCAGCCTCGAACAGCACGGCGCCTACCTGCCCCTGACGACCGACACACTGGTGGCGTGCGCCATCGCGCGGGAGATCGCGGCCGCCTATCCGGTGCATCTTCTTCCTCCGGTGACGATCTCCTGCTCGCACGAGCACGCGGACTGGCCGGGCACCGTCAGCATTTCCGCCGTCACGCTGTACGCCGTCGTCCGGGACATCGCCGCCTCGTTGCGGCGATCGGGCGTCGACACCCTGGTCGTGGTGAACGGACACGGAGGAAATTACGTCCTGGGCAATGTGGTCCAGGAATCCGCGGGCACCGGTACGCGCATGGCGCTTTTCCCCGCCGCGGAGGACTGGGAGGAAGCGTGCGAACGGGCCGGTGTGCAGACGTCGTTGCTCACTGATATGCACGCGGGAGAAATCGAGACGTCCATTCTCCTGCATGCCCATCCGGAATGCGTCAAAGACGGTTATGAGACCTCCGATTTCGTCGCCGACGACCGTCGGCATCTGCTCACCCTCGGCATGTCGGCCTATACCGAGTCCGGGGTCATCGGGCGGCCGTCGATGGCCGGTGCCGAGAAGGGGAAGGAACTCCTCGCCGGGCTGACCGAGGCCTTCGGAGCGTATTTCTCCTTGGTGACGTCCGAGACGCTGCACTGATCGAGCCCTCCCGCGCTCTCCTCGCGGGGGCGCCGGAGCGCCGCGCCCCACCGGACGACCAGGACCACGGCGCCGGGCAGGGCCGCCGCGAAGCTGAGCACCCCGTAGATCACCGCGACGGTCAGGCCCGTGCCGGCGCCGAGCCCGGCGGCGCCGAACGCCCAGGCGGTGGCGCCCTCGCGGGGGCCCCACCCGCCGACGTTCAGCGGAAGTCCCATGGCCAGCAGGGCCAGCACGGCCAGGGGCACCAGCCGGGCGACCGACGCGTCGGATCCGGCGTCCCGGGCGGCGAGCACGAACATCGCGAGATGCCCGGCGAGCACCAGGACCGACGAGAGCGTCACACCGGGCCAGCTGCGCCGGGCCAGCAGGGCGCCCCGCGCCTCGACGAGCGCGCCGCGCACGGCTCCGTACCGTCCGGCGGCCGAGGGGCCCCGCCACCCGCGGACGACGGCGAACGCACCCGCACCGCACACCGCGACGACCGCGAGGACCAGGGCGGCCTCGCGGGCCTGCGTGAGCACGGGTGACGGCTGGGTGAGCAGCACCACCGCGCCGACGGCCACCAGCACGGCCTGTCCCGCGGTGCGTTCGAGCACCACGGAGCGCACGCCCCGGCCGAGGTCACCGGCGCTCTGCCCGTGCCGCACGGCCCGGTGCACGTCACCGAGGACCCCGCCGGGCAGCGCGGCGTTCAGGAACAGCGCGCGGTAGTAGTCCGCGACGGCCGCGCCCAGCGGGAGTTCGATGCGCAGCTCGCGCGCGACCAGGCACCACCGCCAGGCACTGAACACCGTGGTGAGCAGCCCGATCCCGATCGCCACCGCGAGCGTGGTCCCGTCGATCCGCCGCAGCCCGTCCAGGAACACCCCGGTACCCAGCCGCCAGAGCAGCACTCCGAGGATGAGGACGCCGGCGGCGGTGCCGGCGTGCTTGCGGAACCGGCCGGACACGCGCCGGGTCCGGACGGTTCCGTCGGCCGTGGGGCTCCCGGAGTCCCCGGCCGGGGCCGGCCCCGGCCGGGCACCCGCGGGGTCCGGCGCCGGCGAGGCGGACGCGCCGGACCCCGCGGGGTCGTTCAGGTGCGGGCCGTCGAGATCCGGGGTCACGGCCACCGGGGCGGCGTCCGTGACCGGCGTCTCCAGGCCCGCGCTCATGCCGCACCCCCGACGGGGTGGGGCAGCGCCAGCACGTCGCTGTGGTGGACGACCACCCGCAGCTCGCCCGCGGCGCACGCCGCCAGCCGGGACTCCAGATACGCTTCCGCGCGTTCCGCCAGCTCGGGGCGCTGTTCCACCGCCGCGCCGACCCAGCCGCGCAGCCACTCCGCGGTGAGCTCGGCCTCGTCGGGGCCGAGCCGCCAGGGGCTCGGATGCACCCGGACGGTCGCGTCGTGACGGGCGAACGCCTCGCAGGCGGCGGTGATCGCGTCCGGACCGAGCAGTTCGCCGCGCCGCTGGTGGGCGTTGAACGCCTCGGCGATCTCGGCGTCCATCGGGTCGGCCGGGGTGAGGTCGACCCGGCCGGCGACGGACAGCGTGAGGAGGGCGGGCACACCCGCTCCGGCGCAGGCCGCCGCGAGCCGGTCGATCTCCTCGGCGGTGAGCACGTCGAGCAGCGCCGAGGCGGTCACCAGCGAGGCACCGGCCAGCGCGTCCGCGGTCAGCCGTCCGATGTCGCCGCGCTGGGTGGTGACGTCGACGTGGCTGCCGTCGGCCGCCGCCTTGGGCGCGCCGACGACGGCGAAGTGCAGCAGGTAGGGGTCGCGGTCGTGCAGGATCCAGTGCTGGGCGCCGTCGAGCCGGGGCGCCAGCCAGCGGCCCATGGAGCCGGTGCCGCACCCGAGGTCGTGGATGGCGAGTCCGCCGCGCACGGGCCGGTTGGCCAGCCGGATGCGCAGCGGGTCGAGGAGGTCGGCCGCCCGGGCGGCGGCGTCGGCGGGCTCGCGCAACTGGAGCCACTGGGGTGCGTAGCGCACCTCTTCGGTGTCAGGGTCCCCGACTCGCTGACCGGGCACGCCCGTCCTCACCTTCTCCTCGGGGATGCCGGAGTCCGGCCCGCTCGTGGGTGTCGTCGCGGTGCTCACGCGGCCCTCCGGGGTTCCTGGGGCAGTCGGCCGAGCACACCGGCGAGGCTGCGCGCGGTGGTCGCCCAGCCGTCGAGCGCGGCGCGCCGGCCGCGGGCGGCGGCCTTCAGCCGACGGCGCACGTCGGCCTCGCCGAACCAGCCGCGCAGCTCGCTCGCGAGCGCCGCCGGGTCCTCCGGGCGGACGAGGATGCCGGGCACTCCGCCGTCGGGGGCGCGTCCGACGGCCTCGGGCACTCCGCCGACGTCCGTGGCGAGCACGGGGATGCCGCGGGCCAGGGCCTCGGTGACCGCCATGCCGTAGGTCTCGGCGTAGGAGGTGAGGACCATCAGGTCGGCGGCGGCGTAGGTGGCGTCGAGTTCGGCGCCGGCCTGGGGGCCGGCGAGGTGCAGCCGGTCGCCGAGGCCGTACTTGGCGATCAGGCCACGCAGATGCTCGACGTAGGCCGGGTCCTGGCCGAGCCCGCCGACGCAGACGCAGCTCCAGGGCAGGTCGGTGACGGTGGCCAGCGCCTCGATGAGCCGGTGCTGGCCCTTGCGCGGCGTGACCGAGGCGACGCACAGCAGCCGCGAGACGCCGTCGGTGCCGGAGGCGAGCGGGGCGATGTCGGCGCCGGGCGCGGCGGCGTGGACCCGGTCGGGGGCGAGGCCGTGGTGGGCGACGAGCCGGCGGACGGCCCACTCGCTGGTGGCCACGACGGCCGACACGGCGCGCAGGGTCGTGCGTTCCAGGGCGTCCAGCTCGGCGGCCACGGCGGGCTCCAGGCCCGTCTCGTCGCCGAGCGGCAGGTGGACGAGGACGACGAGGCGCAGCCGGTCGGCCTCGGGGGCGACGATCTCGGGGACTCCGCAGGCGACGATCCCGTCGAGGAGGACGACGGTGCCGTCGGGCAGGTCGGCCAGGGTCCGGGCGAGTTCGGTGCGGGCGTTCGCGCCGGGGCGGGGCCACTCACCGTCGAGGACGTGGCGCTCGACCTGCCAGCCGAAGCCGGGCAGGTCGAGGCAGAGCCGGCGGTCGTAGGCGTTGCCGCCGCTCGGCGTGGCCGGGTCGTCGACGCCGCCCGGCATGACGAAGTGCACGGTGCGCAGGGACATGGGGATGATCTCGGCGTTCTTGAGAGCCGCGTTCTGCACGGGCACGTAGTTCAGGGCACCGGATCCGGCGGCCTGTGCGGCACGGCCGGACAGCGGGGACGCCTGGTCGAGGGTCACGTCGGTCACAGGTCACGCTCGTAACTCGCCCAGGCGATGTGCGACTCGTGCAGGGTGACGGTGATGCCCGCGAGGCCGTGGGCGCCCGCGCCGAGGGCTCCGGCGTGCACACGGTCGGCGAGCCGGTCGGCGATCACCTTCGCCAGGAACTCGGTCGAGGTGTTGGTGTCCTTGAAGTCCGGCTCGCTGTCGAGATTGCGGTAGTTCAACTCGCTCACGACGGCGCCGAGCTCCTGCGTGGCCAGTCCGATGTCGACCACGATGTTGTCGTCGTCGAGCTCGGGGCGACGGAAGGTGGCGTCCACCAGGAACGTCGCCCCGTGGAGGCGCTGCGCGGGTCCGAAGACCTCGCCACGGAAGCTGTGGGCGATCATCAGGTGATCGCGGACGGTGATGCTGAACAACGGACGACCCTCCAGGTGCGGTGCGTCTGATCCCCTGCCGGGATCACGTCGTGTAGTACGGCTGTCCGGTTCACCTTGTTCAGCCGCGTGTCGCCCTTTCTTCGGAGTCCGTAGAGGTCAGGCCGGTTCTCGACGGCTCAAACCTCTTCGTAGGCGACTCGGTGACACAGGGCGGGTATCGATCCGGAGGCGAGTTTCCCCATCACGTCCGGAAGTTCCCCGAAGGAACACTCGCCGGTGATCAGGGCGTCGAAGGCCGGTTCGGCGAGCAGGTCGAGGGCCAGCGCCAGCCGGTCCGCGTACGTCCTTCCGGCCCGGGCGGAGGAGGAGACGGAACCCACCTGACTGCTGCGCAGGGTCAGTCGGCGTGAATGGAACGCCTCACCGAGCGGCAGGGCGATCCGGCGGTCCCCGTACCAGCTCAGCTCGATGACGGTCCCCTCGTGGGCGAGCAGTCCGAGGGAGAGGTCCAGTCCGGCCTCGGTGGCGCTCGCGTGCACGACGAGGTCGCGTTCGCCCTCGGCGTCCTCGGGGAGCGCGAAATCGACGCCGAGCGCGCGGGCGATGTCGCCGCGTGCCGGATCGGCGTCGACGAGCTGGACACGCACTCCGGGGAAGCGGGCGAGCAGGGCCGCCACCGAGCAGCCGACCATGCCGCCGCCGACCACGGCGATCCGGTCGCCGATCAGCGGGGTGGCGTCCCACAGGGCGTTCACCGCGGTCTCGACGGTGCCGGCGAGGACGGCGCGGGAGGCGGGCACCGACTCGGGCACGACGGTCACGGCGCTCGCCGGGACGACGTAGCGCGTCTGGTGCGGGTAGAGGCAGAAGACCGTGCGCCCGAGCAGGTGCGCGGGACCTTCCTCCACCTGGCCGACACTCAGATAGCCGTACTTCACGGGTGCGGGGAAGTCCCCGTCCTGGAACGGCGCGCGCATCGAGGCGTGCTGGTTCTCCGGCACTCCCCCGCGGAACACGAGCGTCTCGGTGCCCCGGCTGACTCCCGAGTAGAGCGTACGGACCAGTACCTCGTCCTCCGCGGGCTCGTTCAAGGTGACGTCACGGATCTCGCCGTGGCCCGGCGAGGCGAGCCAGAAGGCGCGAGCTGTGAGTTCCATGAGCGTCCCCCTGAACGATTCGGCAGATCTTCACGTACGGAGCAGTGACAAGTCGCGCACACGGTACGCGGCGATGATCGAATCTGTCATTCGGCCGGAGGATCTGCGGTGGCCCTGAACAACATGTACGGCGCAAGGCTCCCCCAGCAGGAGACCATGGTGGGAGCCGGCGTGCAGCTCCTGGTCCTGGCCCTGCTGGGCACGGCGATCGGGATGGGGCCGGCGGGCTGGCTGACCGGCCTGGTGTTCGCGTTCGCCACCTGGGCGGTGCTCACCCGCGCGCTGCGGCGCACCCGGCCCCGCTCCTTCGGACCCGCCAACCGGGTGACGCTCGGCCGCGCCATCCTGGTCGGCGGTGTCACCGCCCTGGTCGCGGACTCCTTCGAGAGCTCGCCGCCGGTGAGCCTGCTGGTCGGTCTGACGGCGGTCGCCCTGATCCTCGACGGCGTCGACGGCAAGGTCGCCCGGCGGACCGGCACGTCCTCGGCGCTCGGCGCCCGCTTCGACATGGAGGTCGACGCGTTCCTGATCCTCGTGCTGAGCGTGTACGTCGGGATGTCGCTCGGTCCGTGGGTGCTGCTGATCGGCACGATGCGGTACGCGTTCGTCGCCGCCGCCCGGGTGCTGCCGTGGCTGAACGGCGAGCTGCCGCCGAGCATGGCGCGCAAGACGGTGGCGGCCCTTCAGGGCGTCATCCTGCTGGTCGCGGGCTCCGGTCTCCTGCCGTACGACGTGAACCTGGCGGCCGTGCTGACGGCGCTCGCGCTGCTCGTGTGGTCGTTCGGCCGCGACATCCTGTGGCTGTGGCGGCGGAACGGGCAGGGGATCGTGGAGCGGGCTCCCGAGAACCGCGAGCGCCACGAGCGTGTGCCGTCGCGGGAACTGGTCAGCGTGGGCGCGGCCCCCGCGGGCTCCGAGGGCTGACCGCCCGGGGCGGACGCGGCACCGCGGACCGTCTCCCCCGTCGGCACCGAACGGCGGCGGGTCACGGTGGAACGGCTGCGCTCCGCCGCAGGGGCCGCTCTCGGCGGAGTACCCGGCGGCGTCCGGCCACGGACCCGGCGAACAGCGGGCTTACGCACGACATTCACGATCCGTCATGGCCGGGATCGAACGGCGACTGATTAGACTACGCACCCTCGTGCACGTGATCGCGCCACGCGCTGGCAAGGCCGTTCCCGAAGGGTTTCGACGCTTGATAGCCATCGAAGATGTCAGCAAGCGATACGCCGACGGCACGGTGGCCGTCGATCGCCTGTCCCTCCAGATACCGGACCGCTCCATCACCGTTCTCGTCGGACCTTCGGGCTGCGGCAAGACCACCACGCTCCGCATGATCAACCGCATGATCGAGCCGAGCAGCGGCACGATCCGCGTCGACGGCGAGGACGTCCGCGCCCGCCCGGTCAACACCCTGCGCCGCTCAATGGGTTACGTCATCCAGAACGCCGGCCTCTTCCAGCACCGGACGATCCTCGACAACATCGCCACCGTGCCCCGGCTGCTCGGCTGGTCCAGGCAGCGCGCCCGCGAGCGCGCGGCGGAACTGATGGAGCGGGTCGGCCTCGACCCGGCCATGGCCCGCCGCTATCCGTACCAGCTCTCCGGCGGGCAGCAGCAACGGGTCGGTGTCGCGCGTGCGTTGGCGGCCGACCCGCCGATCCTGCTCATGGACGAGCCGTTCTCCGCGGTCGACCCGGTCGTGCGCCGCGGTCTACAGGAGGAGTTGCTGCGCATCCAGGGCGAACTGGGCAAGGCCATCGTCTTCGTCACCCACGACATGGACGAGGCGATCACCGTCGGCGACAGGATCGCCGTGCTGCGCACCGGTGGCAGACTCGCCCAGTTCGCGGCCCCCGACGAGATCCTGTCGTCGCCGGCCGATCCGTTCGTCGAGGAGTTCCTCGGCTCCGACCGGGGCATCCGCGGTCTGTCGTTCCTGTCCACCCGCGACCTCGAACTCGACCGCTCCCGGGTCTTCTCCGTCGGCTCCGACCTGCGGGAGATCTCCGGACGCGCGCCCGAGGGGGTGCCCGTCCTGGTGACCGACGCCGACGGCAGGCCGCTCGGCTGGGCCGACCCCGGAAGCTGGGACGGGGACGTCGAGGCCCTCGAACCGCACGGCCCGGTCTTCGAGGTGGGCCGTGACTCGCTGCGGGTCGCCCTGGACCGGGCCGTGCTGTCGCCGACCGGACAGGCCGTCGGCGTCGACGGTTCCGGGAAGGTCCTCGGGGTCGCCGGGCAGGAGACGGTGGCCGCGGCGATCCGCTCGGCCCGGCGGCGGCGGGCGGCGGACGCCCCGCAGGAGGCGCCGGCGGTGAAGGCCGGGCGATGAACGGGTTCTTCGACATACCGAGCGACCTCCAGCACAGCTACGGCGGTCTGATCGCCGTCCACATGCAGGAGGCGCTCTTCCCCGTGCTGGCCGGGCTCCTGCTGGCGCTGCCGGTCGGCCTGTTGTGCGTCCATTACGGCTGGCTCTACGCGCCCCTCCTGTGGACCTCGACCGTGCTCTACGCGATCCCCTCGATCGCCTTCTTCGTGGTGCTCATCGACTACACCGGGCTGACCCAGCTGACGGTGATGATCCCGCTGTGTCTGTACAGCCTGGTCGTGCTCGTCCCGGCGGTCGTCGACGGGATCCGATCCGTCCCCGAGGAGACGAACGCCGCCGCCACGGCGATGGGCATCGGCCTCGCGCGCCGCTACTTCCAGGTCCAACTGCCCATCGCCGTACCGGCGATCATGGCCGGACTGCGGGTGGCCACGGCCTCCAGCATCAGCCTGGTCAGCGTCGGCGCGCTGATCGGCAACCAGGGCGGACTCGGGAACCTGCTGACCACCGCCCAGTTGTACGGCCGCCCCCGGCTCGCGGTGACCTCGGTGGTCACCACCGCCGTCCTCGCGATCGTGATCGACGCCCTGCTGGTCCTGCTCCGGCGGGTTCTCACCCCCTGGCAGCCGCCGTCCGGCCGCGCCGCCGGGCGCTCCGCGGACGTGGCCGCCCGCACCCCGGAGGGCGTCTCGTGAACGTACTGAACTTCATGCAGTCCTTCTTCAGCGACGGCTCGCACTGGCACGGCCGCGACGGCATCCCGCAACGCGTGTGGGAGCACGTCCAGTACACGGCCGAGGCCCTCGCGATCGCCTCGGCCATCGGTCTTCCGGTCGGTCTGGTCACCGGGCACACCCGGCGCGGCGGCAACGCGCTGGCCTTCCTGTCCGCCGGGGCCCGGGCGCTGCCGACCTTCGGGCTCCTGGTCCTGATGTTCTTCTGGCTGGGCATCGGCATCGTGCCGGTGATGATCCCGCTCGTGGTGCTGGCGGTCCCGCCGGTCCTCGTCACCACCTACGAGGCGGTCCGCACCGTGGACCCCTCCCCCGTCGACGCCGCCCGCGGCATGGGCATGCCGGAGGCGCGGATCCTGTTCCAGGTCGAGGTCCCGGCGGCGCTGCCGCTGATCCTCAGCGGGCTGCGCTCGGCGACGGTCCAGATCGTCTCGACGGCCACGATCGCGGCCTACGTCTCCCTCGGCGGGGTGGGCCGGTACATCCTGGACGGCCTGTACCAGCACGACTACGGGAAGGTGGTCGGCGGAGCCGCCCTCACGGCCGTCCTCGCGCTGCTCGCCCTCCTGCTGTTCTGGGCGGTGGGCCGGGTGGCGGTCTCCCCGGGAGTACGCAGGCGCCGGGCCGCGTAGGACCACGGGGACGGACGGTCCGACGGGGGCGGCCTGCGGGCCGTCCCCGTCCTCGTTCCCGGCCGCCCCGTCCGGGGCGCTCACCGGACGGGGCGCTCAGCCCTCGGCCCGGGTCAGGGCGTGTTCGAGGACGACGAGCAGCGCGTCCCGCACGGAGCCCCGGTCCCGTGCGTCGAACACGGTCAGCGGCACGTGGTCGGCGACGTCGAGGGCCCACCGTACGTCGTCCAGGTCGTGCTCGACCTTGCCGTCGAAGGCGTTGACGGCCACCGCGAAGGGGATCTGGCGGTGTTCGAAGTAGTCGACGGCCGCGTAGCAGTCGTCGAGCCGCCGGGTGTCGACGATGACGAGCCCGCCGAGCGCGCCCTCCAGGAGGTCGTCCCACATGAACCCGAACCGCTCCTGGCCGGGGGTGCCGAACAGGTAGAGCTTCAGGGTCGGGTCGAGGGTGACACAGCCGAAGTCCATGGCGACGGTCGTCGTCACCTTCTCCGGGGTGTGGGTGAGGTCGTCGACACCGGCGGCGACCGAGGTGATGGACGCCTCGGTGGTCAGCGGCTCGATCTCGGAAATGGCCCCCACCGTCGTGGTCTTGCCCACTCCGAAGCCGCCCGCGATCACCATCTTCACCGGCAGCGGCGGCCGGGGACGCTCGTCGTCATCCCTCACGGATCGCGCCCCGGGAGTCGGGGACAGCTCGGAGACCATCGATCACCCTTCGCAGAACAGTGGCATCACGGTTGGAGCGGGCCTGCGGCGCGTACAGGACCAGTTGGCCGTCGGCGCGCAGATCGTCGGCGAGGACCCGGACCACGTTCAGGTGCATCCTCAGTCTCGCCGCGATCTCCGCGAGCGACTGCGGCTCACGGCAGACCGTGATGATGTCGCGGTGCTGGTCGAAGACGAAGCGGTCCAGCGCCGCCAACCCCCTGTCGGTGGAGACCACCTGTGTCTCGATCGGGATCGGCGGTACGAGACTGTCCCCGCCGGCGATCCGTCCCGCGGTCAGCAGGAACGGACGGACGACCGAGGCGGGGCGCTCCACTTCCCGTTCGGCGTCGTCGCCGGCCAATGGCTCGCCGGACGTCATCACGTCCTCCCCCTTCGACTCTGCGCGCGTCACCGGTCATGTGACGCGCCGTCGGACATCAGCCGGCCGGTGCGATGCCCACGGTTCTCTTCAGTTCCATCACCAGCTGCGGGCTGAGCACCGCACCGGCCCGGTTGGCGAAGAGGGTCATCTCGTAGGCGATGTTGCCGAGCTTCGCCTCCTTCGAGGCGACCACTCCGAGCACCGCTCCGGCGCCGAGGGCGGACACCAGCACATGCCCTTCCTCCAGATCGATGATGACCTTGTTGAGACCCCCGAGGCCGTAGTTGCCGGAGGCCCCCATGGCCAGGCTGGTGATTCCGGAGACGATCGCCGCGAGCCGCTCGGAGTCGGCCTGGCCCCGCTGCTGGGAGACCGCGATGAGCAGTCCGTCGGAGGAGACACCGATCACGTCGACGACCCCGGCCGTCTCGGTGGCGAATCGATTGAGCAGCCAGTTGAAGTCGGCAGCGGCGGTCTTCACGTCCGCCGCGGCTTCTGCTGTCCGGGACTCCGGCCCGCCTGTCCACATGGTCACGTGCTCATGCCTTCCGGGGAAGAGGGTCTTCTGTTCGGGGTGTCGGTCCGGTCCGGGCCGCCGGGTCTGCCGCCCGGTCCGGACACCGCGGTCGAGCGGTTCTCGGCCGCGGTCTCGCGTTCGGCCCGCAGGACGGCGGCCTCGAACTCGTCGAGTTCGGAACGCGCCGCCTCGGCGTCCGTGGGCTGCCAGGAGGGCGGCCTGCGGTGAGTGGGGGGTTCCGTGGGACGGGGCAGCCGGCTCGACGCGGTGGCGGCCGACAGGGTCGCACCGCGCACCCTGCGGCGCAGCGGACCGGCCTCACCGGTCCGCCCCGGGCCGGTGGGTGCCGGCTCGGGTCCGGCGCCGGGCCGGGTACCGCCGTGCGTCGTCGCACGCTCGGCGCCGGTGTCCGTCGCCTCCGAACGGCGGGCGTGGCCGGGGGACTCGGCGGTCCGGGGCCGTGCCGGCACCCTTCGGGGCAGACCCGCGGGTCCGGACGGCGCCTCGACCCGCGCCCTGCGCGGCTCGTCCGGACCGGAGCGGCGCACGGGCGGCTCGATCCGCGGGGCCCGCGCCGCGGCGGGAACCGGGGCGCCGGGCACGAGGTGGCCCGCTGGCACCGCGACGGTGGCGGTGACACCGCCGCCCGGAGTGCGGGACAGGACCACCTCGATGCCCCAGCGCCGGGACAGACCGCCGACCACGAACAGGCCGAGGACCTCCGTCGGCGCCAGGTCGAGGCGCTCGCGCCGGATCAGCCGGGCGTTCTCCTGCGCCAGCCGCTCGGGGCTCATGCCGAGTCCGTGGTCGATGATCTCCACGAGGGCTCCGCCCCCCTGGTGGCGGGGCCGCAGGACGACCTCGACGCCACTGGTCGCCGAGGAGAACATCACGGCGTTCTCCAGGAGTTCGGCGAGCATCAGGGTCAGGTCGCCGACGATGTCGGGCACGACGGTGACATCGCCCTCGGCGTGCGGGGTGACGCGCTGGTAGCCCTCGATCTGGCCGAGCGCGGCGCGGACGAGATTGCTGAGCCGCATCGGTTCGGTGTTGAGACCGGTCTCGCTGATCCCCGCGAGCAGCATGAGGCTGTCGGCGTTGCGCTGGAGACGGACGGCGATGTGGTCGATGCGGTAGAGCCGGTCCAGCACCTCGGGGTCGGTCTCGCCGCGCTCCACGGAGTCGATCAGGGCGAGTTGACGGGCCGTCAGGTTGCTGACCCGGC
Source organism: Streptomyces populi (assembly GCF_002911015.1). Taxonomy (GTDB): domain Bacteria; phylum Actinomycetota; class Actinomycetes; order Streptomycetales; family Streptomycetaceae; genus Streptomyces; species Streptomyces populi. The sequence goes on along the minus strand of NZ_KZ626910.1, from coordinate 21,784 downwards.
GGCCGACGTTGCCGAACATCTCGGCGATGTTGCGGCGGCCGACGACCTGGCGTTCCAGCAGCGCGCCCGCGGTGACCTGAACCTGGTTGAAGGCCTCGGCGAGTTCACCGATCTCGTCGCGCACCGGCACGGGAACGGCCTCCAGCCGCGGCGGGCTCGCGTCGTCGGCGTCGTCGTCCGCGACACGGGCGAGTTCCTCCTTCGCGGCGCCGGCCACGTGCTGGGCCGCCGCCGTGAGGGTGCGTACGGTCCGCACCACGGAGCGCCGGATCAGCACGGAGAACAGCAGCCAGGCCGCGAAGGCGGCCAGGATGCCGGTGACCAGCCAGACCACCCGCCACCAGGCGGCGTTCGAGGCGGACTGGGCGTTCCCGGCGATCCCGTCGATCAGCGTCTGGACGATCTTCAGCCGGTTCTCGGCCTGCCGCTCGTAGGTGGGACTTGCGCGCAGTGCCTCGTCGAGCGCGACCCGCAACTGTGCCGCGTTCTCGGCGACCAGCGCTCCGGGGTCGACCTGGAGCGCGGCCCAGTGCTGGGCGATGACGCTCTGGTACGGGCTGTGCTCGATCCCCGCGAGGTCGGTGCCCTGTTCCGGGCCGGCGAACCGGGTGAACCGGTCGGCCTGGTAGGTGTACTGGTCGTAGTCGCCGACGGCGGCGGTGAACTCGATGAGCGCGTTGGCGTCACGGGTGCGGGCGGCGAACACGCTGGTCTCGAAGGAGGCGTGGGCGGTGTCGGCGCGCAGCAGCGCGTCGAGCAGACTGCCCGCGGAGGTGGAGGACTCGCCGCCCGAGCGGCCGAGGCCGAGGCCGTCGATGAGACCCTCGATCACCGATCCGTACGCCGGGTCGATGTTGTCGGCGGGTATCGGCCCCTGCTCCACGGTCTCACGGAGGCTGTCCAGGCCTTCGAGCTCCTTCAGCGCCTGGGCCTCGCCGTCGGGCAGCCGGTCGCCGTAGACGGCCCGGACCTCTTTGACGCGGGCGCCGACCCTGTCCTGCGCGGCCAGGTAGGCGGCGGTGTCCGGCGCGCTCTTCCCCGAGCCCGCGGCCTCGTAGCGCAGGGAGACCAGGAGTGCCTGCCGGTGCTCGGTCTGCACGGCGTCGATGAGTTTCGCCACCTGCGTGCTGTCGCGCACGAGCCGGGCGGTGTCGGCGGCGGACCGGGCCCGGCCGATCTCACCGGAGACGACGTAGGCGAGCATCACGGAGATGACCGCGAGCGGGACGATCACCAGAACGTTGAGTTTCCGGCGGAAGGGCCAGCGGTCCAGCAGAGATGGTGTCCGGCCGGTCCCGAGAGCCGTGGACGGCTGCCCCGAGGCGGCTTTTCTGTGCGCGGGCACCCAACCTCCTTGACTTCATTCCCCGTTGGAAGCCCGATTGCAGGCCTGCGTGGATCAGTGGTCACGAGCGAACGCGATCGGGCCGACAAGTGGAAGGGGGCCCTCGGCGCGGTCAACCCTAGCGGCTGCCTTCAGAGTGCGGCCATGATCAACCTAAAAGTGACCCGCGAAGACGCCTGATTCGCTCCCGTTTCGGTCACGTTGCGCCTACGGGCTGAAGCTGTACGGTCCCCATCAGTGATCTATTCGTGTCTTGACGGTGGTTGAGGCGGCTCGATTGGATCGTCAGGTCCGTCGCCCGCCCCCCGCCAGTCACCGCCGCCCCACCGATTGCCAAGTCTGGATGACCAACGTGACCATCGCCAGAAGCATTCGATCCTCCTCGACTTCCGCTGTTTCCCTGCTGGTTGTGGCCGCTGCCGCGCTGACGGGCTGCGGCTCCTCCGACAGCTCCGACGGCAAGGACCCGTTGAAGGGAGACGCCGCCAAGGCCGGTACGGTCGTCGTCGGCTCCAACAACTTCCCCGAGAGCATCCTGCTCGCCGACATCTACGGCGAGGCCCTCAAGTCCAAGGGCATCAAAGTCAGTTACAAGCTGAACATCGGCAGCCGCGAGACCACGTACGGCCTGATCAAGAACGGCACGATCACGGTCCTGCCGGAGTACAACGGCGCGCTGCTCGCCTACCTGGACGCCAAGGCCGCCCCGCAGTCCGTCGAGGAGACCAACCAGGCCATCTCGGCCAAGCTCGACTCGAAGCTGTCCCTGCTGGAGCCGTCCGAGGCCCAGGACAAGGACGCGGTCGCCGTGAACGAGGCCACGGCCGCGAAGTACGACCTCACGACCAAGTCGGCCATCGGCGACCTCGCCGCGGTGGCGAAGGACCTGGTCATCGGGGGGTCTCCCGAGTTCCAGACCCGGCAGCAGGGCCTGAAGGGCCTGAAGTCCGTGTACGGTCTCGACTTCAAGAGCTTCAAGGCACTGGACGCGGGCGGCCGGCTCACCGTGACGGCCCTGCAGAAGAACAACATCCAGGCCGCGGACGTCTTCACGACGGACCCCACGATCAGCAAGAACAAGTTCGTCGTGTTGCAGGACCCGAAGAACCTGTTCGGGTTCGAGAACGTGACTCCGCTGACCTACCGGAGCGGTCTGCCGGCGGCCGGGGTCTCCGTCCTCAACGACGTCTCGTCGAAGCTCGACACCGAAACCCTGGTGAAGCTCAACGGCGACGTGCAGAACGGCGGCAAGGACCCGCTGGACGTGGCCAAGAACTGGCTGTCCTCGGCGGGACTGAGCTGACGCCGGTGCCGTCGCCCTCCTCGCCGGGAGGGCGACGGCACACGGCCGAGGAGAGAGAACGTCCGGCATGCTCGAGCGCACGGCCGACACCGCCGTCGGCGGTCCGGTCACCGAACACCCGGCCCCGGCGGACGCGTCACCCGGCGCGCTCCTCGACGGCCGGGGGCTCGACGCCGCCACGGTGGCCAGGGTCGCCGACGGAGCGGAGCCGCCCGCCCTGTCCCCGGCGGCACTCGCGGCCATGGAGCACACCCGGCGGGCGGCCGACCGGCTGGCTGCGGAGGGGGCCCGCGTCTACGGCCGCAGCACCGGCGTGGGAGCGCACCGGGGACTGGCCGTCGAAGAACACGACGGCGCCGGCCACGACCTGCGGCTGCTGCTGAGCCACGCGGGCGGCGCGGGGGACGCCCTGCCGGCACGCCAGGCCCGCGCGATGATGGTGGTGCGCACGAACCAACTCCTGGCCGCGGGTTCGGGGTTGGGCCCGGAGATACCCATGGCCGTCGCACAGGCACTTCGGGCGGGAGTGCATCCCCGGGTCCCCGAGTACGGGTCCGTGGGCACCGGCGACCTGACGGCGCTGGCCCAGCTCGGGCTCGCGCTGTTCGGCCACGACACCTGGACACGGGACCCGGCGGCCTCCGGAAACCACTTCGCCGACGACCTGCCGCCCGGGCGTCCGCTCCCCGAGCGCCTCCCCCTGCGACGCGGTGACGCGCTGGCCCTGTTGAGCAGCAACGCCCTCACACTGGGGCAGTCCGCGCTCGCCTGGCACGACCTCGGGGTGCCCCTGCGCGCCGCCCATGTCGTGGCCGCGCTCTCCCTGTACGCGGTGGACGGCTCCCTCGAACCGTACGCGTCCGAGGTCCACGCGGCCCACGCGCACCCGGCGATCGCACGGGCGGCGGCCCGCGTCCGGCGGCTGCTCGGCGTGACGGCCGGGGACGGAACGGCTCCGCCCGATGCGCCGGGCCGGGCGCCGGCACGGGTGCAGGACCCCTTCGGTTTCCGCTGCTTCCCGCAGGCCCACGGCCCCGCGATGGAAGCGTGGTCCGGCCTGGAGCGGGTGCTGTCGATCGACCTCAACTCCGCCACCGAGAACCCCCTCATCGGCTGGGACGAGATCACGGGCACCCCCTTCGCGCGGCACCACGGCGGCTTCTTCACCGCACCGCTCACCCTCGCGCTCGACCAGCTGGGCCTCGCCGTGCTCGGTACGGCACGGCTCTCGGCGGCCCGCCTGTCCGCCCTCGGCCGTCCCGAACTGACCGGTCTGCGCTCCTACCTGGCCGACGCAGCCTCGGCCGGGTCCGGAACGATGATCCTGGAGTACGGCGCCGCCTCCGCCCTCGCCGAGATCCAGGCGTGCGCGGGCCCGGCCGCGCTCGGACACGTGGTGCTGTCCCAGGGCATGGAGGAGGCGGCGACCTTCGCGACCCAGGCCGCCCGCAAGTCGCTCCGGACCGCGGGGCCCTACCGGCTGGTCCTGGCCTGCGAACTCGTAGCCGCGGTAAGGGCGTTGCGGCTGCGCGGCACCGGTCCCGCGCCCGGCACCCCGGCGGGCCGCGCCTACCTCCGCGCGGCGGCGGCCCTGGACCCGGACATGCGGGACCGCCCCCTCACGGACGACGTGACCGCGGCCGCGGCCCTGCTCGACGAACTCGCCGAACTCACCGGCGACGCGTGAGGACCCGTGCGGCCGGACCGGAGCCGGACGGTCCCCTGACATCGCGCGGGCCGGAACGGGCCCGACCGCACCGGACTTCAGGCCACCGGGCCGGAACTCACGTCCCGGCACAGCCACTTCCAGCGCCGACGCTCCGTCACGCAGGTCGCGACGGCCAGCACGGTGACCGGGACCGCCGCCCAGCCGGGCCAGGCGAGCCACGAGAACACGACAGCCGCGACGAGTTGGAGCAGCACCAGCAGCACGGTCACCCAGCCCGGGACCGGTACGAGGACGTCGGACTTGTCCCCCGGGGTGGCAAAGACGGTCGGCAGACCGATGAGCAGCACCACGGAGGCCACGGCGAGCAGCCACGAACGGTCGGCCAGGGCCCAGGGGGCGGCCACCCAGGCCACGAGCTCCGTCACGAAGCGGAGCACGGACGGCATGCGGTCGTCGGGTCGCCCCGACGCGGTCGTTCCGGCAGCGGTGTCGGTCACCGCGAAACGATCCCACACCGACCTCCCGGCCACCAGCGGTCCTTCGACCGGATCAGCCGACCTTCTTCCACTCCTGGCACCGGTTCGTCTTGAAGTACTCACCCTTGTTGAGGGTCACCCGGCCGGGACCCTCCAGGTTGTTGTTCGCGATGATCGAGCCGAACTCGCCGCTGGCGTCCTTCGCCCGCTCCCAGTAGCAGCCGAACGCGCCATCGGAACCTGCCGTCTTGTACGTGCCGGCCTCGATGTCCTCACCGACCACGTACTCACCTTCGCCGGAGAAGGTGGTCGCGGGTCCGGCCTCCTTCGTCTTCTTCGGCTTCGCGGCGACCGTCTTCGTGACGGTCGGCGCCGGCTCGGGGTCGGCCGCCGCGGCGGTCTTGGTGACGGTGACCGTCGGGCGGGGAGCCGCCTTCGTCCCGGACGCACCCTTGCCCGTCTCGGCCGAGCCGTCACTCGTACCGATGCCGACTCCGACGAACAGGGACACGAGGGCGACCGCCCCGTACTTCAGCCACCGTCTGCGGGGTCGCGCGGACTGTCCGGGAGCGGCGGGCGTTCCGAGGCCGAAGGCGTTCTGGGGGCCGCCGTGCTGGGGGTTGGGGTTCTGGAAGGTCATGGCTGTGCTCCGTTTCCGTTGTACGTGGTGGGTTCGGCCGCCGAGTGCCGGGCGGCCGTGCGATGTCGTCGGGTTCGGCGTGTGTGATGCCTGGCGGCGCCGTACGGCAGGCGTGGTGCGGCTCAGAGCCCGCGGATCTTCCGCCCCGTCTCGGTGGCCGGGTAGAGGATCGCGTCGGCGACTCGGCCGCCCGAATCCTTGACGCCACCGCTGAAGTTGAGGCGTCCGGAGGTGCCGGCCTTCGCGGCGACGCCGTCCCAGTAGGCGGCCTCGCGCTCCCAGCGGATGCCGTCGAGCAGGCGGTCCAGCTCGTCGGCGCCGATGCGGGAGGCCGCCTCGCTCCACGGCATGGCGTGGTGGGCCGCGATGCCCACTCCCGCGAGGACGGCGGGCGCCGTGAGGGCGCTGCGCGTGGCGAAGGCGGGGAACCGCTCGGAGATCAGTCGCGCCAGCAGCGGTACGACGACGGCCTCCACCTCCTCGGCGCGGGTACCGACGGGCAGTTCGTCCTCGTGCACCGACTCGGCGGAGCGGGCGAGGCCGCCCTTGCCGTAGATCGCGGTGACGACGAGTGCGCGCAGCGCGGAGAGCGTGACGACCTCGCGGTCACCGGCGGCGACCTGCCTCTTGCTGGAGTTGACGAGTCGGCCGAACGGCACCTGCTGTCCGTCGACCTCGACCTTCACGGAGTCGGCGACGACGTGCGCGAGACGGGTGCCGAAGTCCCGCTGGTCCATGGACATGGCCAGGTTCTTGGCGACGGTCACACCCTGGACGTTGCGGTCGTAGAAGATCTGCCGCGCGTCCGCCGGCGCGAGGTCGACGTAGAGCTCGAACGGGACGCGCACGCGGGCGAGTTCGGGGTACGTCAGACCGTACGTCTCGGGGTCGTCGTACAGCTCGTGCCAGGCGGCGGTCTGCGTCTCCCCGTCGATGGCCACGACCATCGTGCCCGGGGTGACGGTGAGCGTGCGCACGCCGCTGCCCGGCACGAGCTCGTCGCTGATCGCGGCGAGCGGTCCGGCATGCCACAAGGTGACCGGAGGCGTGGACCAGGCGGCTCCCAGCTCGCCCTTCAGTCCGGCGGCGATGTACTCGGCGTAGGGCGCGACGTTCCTGCCCTTCTGCGACGACTTCAGCGTCCGCTGCACGGTCGCCCGCAGCTCGGCGTGACGCCGCACCAGGCCCGAGGCCGCCTTCAGCTTCCTCGGGTCCTCCTCGGCGCGCGGCGACGGCACGAGCTGGACGAGCGTGGGCACGGACATCGTCCCGACGACCGCGTCCTCACGGAACGGCATGACGGCCAACTGGGTCCCCTCGATGACGCCGGTCGGCATGGTGAGGCGCATGGAACTCCCCCCGGAGTGTTGTGAGCGGGCACGGACGGCGCCTGCTGCGGTATCGCCCGGCGCACCGGAACGGCACGACCTGTGGGCACGCCTCCGGCAGATGACCTACCGGACGACCGCTTCCCAGTGGAAGCAGTCACAGATAAGCACGGCACTGAAAGCATCGTCAAACACGTTTACAGATTTGACGAGTGCTGTAAGTTGTTGACGTCCGCTACCAAGAGAGCCAGGACTCCACCCATGCCCCAGTCATCCGCCCAGGTGACCGCCGCCGAGATCTCCCGCATCGCCGGGGTCACGCGTGCCACGGTCAGCAACTGGCGTCGTCGGCACGACGATTTCCCGGCCCCGTCCGGCGGTACGGACAGCAGTCCGCTGTACGACCTGGAGGCGGTGCGCGCCTGGCTCGCCTCGCGCGGTCAGGTCTCGGCGGCGAGCCCGTCGGAGGAGCTGCGGACGACCCTGCGCCTGCACGCGCAGGGCGGTGGAGGTACGTCGTCCGACCTGCTCCTCCTGGTTCTCGCGGCGGCGGGCCGCTCGCCGGAGGAGCTGACGACCGCCGCCCGGTTGCCGGACGCGGACCTCGTCGCCCGCGCGCAGCGTGAGGCGTCCGCCGCAGCTGACACCGTGCCGGCCGCGGAGGCCGTCCGGTTCGGGGCCGGTGACGCCTCGGTGCTGCGCGCGCTGTACGCGTGTGTACGCGACGAGGGCGGCCAGGCGGCACTGAGCGTGCTCGCGGAACGGGAACTGGAGGACAGCGCCGCGTCCGGCACGTATCTGACCCCCGAGCCGCTCGCGGACCTGCTCGCCCTCCTCGTCACCGGCCCCCCGGTCAGCGTCCTCGACCCGGCCTGCGGCAGCGGCACACTCCTGGCGGCCGCCGCCCGCCGGGGCGCGCGTGAGTTGCACGGCCAGGACATGCTTCCCGTGCAGGCCCGGCGCAGCGCCGTCGGGCTCATGCTGGAAGCCCCGCAGGCCACGGTCACCGTGCGCGCCGCCGACAGCCTCCGCACGGACGCCTTCCCAGAGCTGGCCGTCGACGGGGTGGTGTGCAACCCGCCGTTCGGCGTCCGGGACTGGGGCCATGACGAGCTCGCCTACGACCCCCGGTGGGCGTACGGCGTACCGCCGCGCGCCGAATCGGAGCTGGCGTGGGTGCAGCACGCGCTCGCCCACCTGACGCCCGGCGGTCACGCGGCGCTGATCCTGCCGCCCGCCGTGGCCGGCCGCGCGTCGGGCCGCCGCATCCGGGCGGAGCTGGTGCGCAGCGGCGCCCTGCGCGCGGTGATCGCGCTACCGCCCGGCGCGGCGGTGCCCCTCCACGTCGGTCTCCAGATCTGGGTGCTGCAACGCCCCGAACCGGGCGGCCCGGAGCGCAAGTCGGTCCTGTTCGTGGACACGGCGGCGGACGCCCAGGGGCCGACCGGGAGCGGAAGCGGCGGTACCGCGGCGACCGCACGGACGCGGGGCGGGAGCCGGTCCGCGTCCGTGGACTGGCCGGAGACCACGGCACGGGCCCTGGATGCCTGGCGGGCGTTCACGCAGAACCCGGAGACTTTCGAGGGCGAGCCCGGTGTCGCGTATGCGGCGGGTGTCGTGGACCTGCTGGACGACGTGGTGGACCTGACCCCGGCGCGGCTCGTACGGGCCTCACGGGCGGAGATCGACCCCGCGGAACTGTCGGCGCAGGTCGACACGGCCCGCAGGAACCTCGTCGAGGCCGCGAAGTCCCTCACACGGACAGCCGGCCACGAGGGCTGGAGCACCGCGGGCACCGCGGCCCGCGAATGGCGGACAGCGACGATGTCCGACCTGACACGCGGCGGAGCGCTCACCCTGCTGCGCCCCTTGCCCGACACCGTGCGCACCCGCTCGCAGGCCGCGCGGGGAGAGAGCGGCGAGGACGGGGAGCCGGAGACCCGGCCCGTGCTCACCAGCTCGGACATCGCCTCCGGTTCGGGCCCCACGGGAACCCCGAAAGGACCGTACGACGACACCGCTCCCGTGATCGCCGCCGGGGACGTCCTCGTGCGGGTGATGGTCGGCGGGGACGGCCCCATGGTCCGGGTCGCGGGCGAGGAGGAGGCCGGGGCACTGCTCGGCAACGTCCACCTCTTCCGGCCGGACCCGGCACGCCTGGACCCATGGTTCCTAGCCGGGTTCCTGGGCAGGGAGGAGAACATCGCGGGCGCGTCGACGGGCAGCACGGTCCTGACGGTCAGCCCGGGGCGGTTGCGCGTTCCCCTCCTGCCGCTGGAGGAGCAGCGGCTGTACGGAGAGGCGTTCCGGCACGTGCACTCGCTGCGGGCGGAGGCCCGGCGGGCCACGCGGCTGGCGGAGGAAACGGCGCGACTGCTGGCGGGCGGGCTGACCGGGGGGCAACTACTGCCGTCACAGGAGACGACCCCACGTCCGCCGGGCGACCACCCCTCCCCCTAGGACCTGTTCCGGGCGACGCATCGTCGCCACGGCCACCCTCGCCCCCGTCACACCCGATCGGGACTCTTCACGAGTTCTCCACCCGGAGAGGTTGACATTCCTGTTCCGCAATCCGTGTACCTACCCCCGACCGCATCCACTACCGTGTCTCCAGGCGCGCATCACGGCTGATCAGACGCCTGCCACGACCGAATTTCGAGGACACACGTGCAGATCATGCCCCTGAACCCCGAAGACCCGTCCTCGCTGGGCGACTTCGAACTCCTCGGCCGCGTCGGCCAGGGGGGCATGGGCCAGGTCTTCCTGGGGGAGTCCCTCGGCGGTGAACCCGCCGCGGTGAAGGTGATCAAGCCGTCGGTCGTGGACTCCGAGTCCCGTCAGCGGTTCTCGCAGGAGATCGAGGTGCTCAAGACGATCTGGGGCCCGCGCATCGCGGCGTTCCTGGGAGCCGACGCGGAGGCGGAGCAGCCCTGGCTGGCCACCGAGTACGTGGACGGCCCGGACCTCGCCCGGCACGTCAAGACGCACGGACCGCTCCCGTCCGTCCTCACCGCCGCGCTCGGCGCGGTCCTCGCCGAGGCGCTGTCGGCCGTGCACACGCAGGACCTGCTCCACCGCGACCTCAAGCCCGCCAACGTCCTGCTCGGGCCGAACGGCCCGAAGATCATCGACTTCGGCCTGGCCGCCTTCACCGAGTCGCACGTCTCCCTCACCGCTCCCCACCAGGTCGTCGGCACCCCGATCTGCATGGCCCCCGAGCAGGCCGCCGGCGTGAAGCCCCTGACCGCGGCCGTGGACGTGTACGCGCTGGGCGCGTTGCTCCTCTTCGCCGCGACGGGTCACTACCCGCACGAGGCGGCGACCCCGTACATGGTGTTCCACCTCGTCACCGACCCCGACACGGCCCCGAACCTGTCCGGTGTACCCGGCGAACTGCTGCCGCTCCTGACCGGCATGCTCGCCCAGGACGCCGGGGACCGGCCCTCGCTGACCGACGTGGTGCAGCAGTGCCGCTCGGTGATCGAGGCCCAGGGCATGAAGATCGCCCAGGCGCGTCGCAGGCTCACCACGCACACCGCGCACACCGCGGGACAACGGCACAAGGCCACGCCCGCGGACCATTCCCCCACCCTCCCGTGGCCCACCCCCGCGAGCGACGCCCCGGGCACGGACACCGCTTCCGCCGCCCCGGACGTTCCTACCCCGCCCCTCCCCGACTCGCCCGCTCCCTCCCCCACCGTGATCGAGACCGTCCCCGACCTCTCCGACCCGGAGCCCCAGGAGTCCCCCGACCCCACGCCCACCGTCAGGGAGGACCCCTCCGACGGCTCCCGCCGCGAACGGCCGGCGCCGGACCGCCCGCCCACGGCGTCCAAGCGGCCCCGGGAATCGACGCACACACCGCGGCACTCCCTGCAAGCCCGCAGGACGGCGGAACGCCTCCGAGCCGCGTACGCGGCGAGCGCTCCCTTCTGAGACCCGCACCCGGCCCGCCGCACATGGCCGAACGACCACTCGTCCGCGCGTCCCGCCGCTTCGACGGTGACGCCACCGGACCACCCGTGACAGAACACACCCACCCCACCGACACGACCGCCCAGGAGGCACCCGCGTGACCGCCGACCTCAGCACCGCTCCCGCGACGAGCGGCGAGGACGCCCAGTTCCCGCCGGGCGCCCAGATCCTCGTACGGGACGAGGTGTGGCTGGTCCGCAACGCGACGCGGACGGAGCACGACGGCGCCCGGATCGAGGCCGTCGGCGCCTCGGACTTCGTGCGTGACCAGGAGGCGGTGTTCTTCACCGGCCTGGACCGGATCGAGCTGCTCGACCCGCGGCGGACCCGTCTGGTGCGGGACGACTCGCCGAACTTCCGCCGCTCGCGCCTGTTCCTGGAGGCGGTCCTGCGCAAGACGCCGCTGCCGCAGGCCGAGCGCGGCCTCGCCCTCGCGGACTCCTTCCTACTGGACTCGCTCCCCTACCAGCAGCGTCCCGCGCAGCTCGCGCTCTCGGGCCGCAACCTGCGCCCCCGGGTGCTCATCGCGGACGTCGTCGGCCTCGGCAAGACCCTGGAGATCGGCCTCACCCTCGCCGAGCTGATCCGCCGCGGCCGGGGCGAGCGCATCCTCGTCGTCACCCCGCAGCACGTCCTGGAGCAGTTCCAGCACGAGCTGTGGACGCGGTTCGCGATCCCGCTGGTGCGCCTGGACTCGGTGGGCATCGAGCGGATCCAGCGGGAGATCCCGGCCGGCCGCAACCCCTTCACGTACTTCAAGCGCGTCATCGTCTCCATCGACACCCTGAAGAACACCGCCCAGTACAAGCACCACCTGGAGCGGATCACCTGGGACGCGGTCGTCATCGACGAGTCGCACAACCTCATCAACAAGGGCTCCCTGCGCAACCAGCTGGCCCGCACGCTGGCCCCGCACACCGACGCCCTGCTGCTGGCCTCGGCGACCCCGCACAACGGCGACGCCCGCTCGTTCGCCGAGCTGATCTCCCTGCTCGACCCGGCCGCGATCCGCGACCCCGAGCACTACCGCGCCGAGGACATCAAGCACCTGTTCATCCGGCGCACCAAGGTCAGCCCCGAGGTGCGCGAGCAGATGAAGGGCCAGTGGGCGGACCGCGGCCCCTCCCGCTCGATCCGGGTGACGGCCACTCCCGCCGAGGAGAAGGTCTTCGACGAGCTGGCCGCCGTCTGGCTGCCGTCCGACGGTTCGAAGTCGGTCAGTGACGTCCCCCTGTTCCCGTACACGCTGCTGAAGTCCTTCCTCTCCTCCCACGCGGCGCTGAAGTCCACGGTCGCCACGCGCATCAAGACGCTGGAGAAGAAGGACGACCCGGAGGCGACGTCCGCCGAGCGCGCGGCCCTGCACCGGCTTCTCGAACTGGCGTCGGGCATGGCGGAGGAGGACTCGGGCAAGTTCGGGGCCCTGCTGGAGCAGTTGCGGGAGATCGGGGTCGGGCCGAGGTCCGACAAACGGGTCGTGGTCTTCTCCGAGCGGGTGCAGACCCTGGAGTGGCTGGCGCGGACCGTGCCGACGGCCCTCGGCTTCAAGGGGAAGGCCGCCCAGGAGGCGGCCCGGGTCATGCACGGCGGCCTGTCGGACGAGCAGCAGATGCAGTGCGTGGAGGACTTCGGTCTCGCGGACACGCCCGTACGGATCCTGTTCACCGGCGACGTCGCCTCCGAGGGCGTCAACCTGCACCGCCAGTGCCACCAGCTCGTCCACTACGACGTGCCCTGGTCGCTCATCCGCATTGAGCAGCGCAACGGTCGCATCGACCGCTACGGGCAGGCCCACCAGCCGCAGTTCAGGGCGCTGATCCTGACCAGCTCCCTCGACGGCGCCAAGGACGACACGCTCGTCGCGGAGCGCCTGCTGGAGCGCGAGGCCCAGGCCCACCAGTCGCTCGGCACGGCCGAGGCGGTCTCCGGCCTCTACCGGGCCGAGGCCGAGGAGAAGTCCCTCATCCAGGACCTGCTGCGGGGTCGCACCGTGGACGAGTCTTTGGACACCGACCGCACCTCCGGCGACGGTGCCGACGACGGCATGGACGATTTCCTCGCCGACTTCTTCGGCGCCGTGAACGACGAACCGGAGGAGGACGCGGCCACCACCGGCACGGGCGGCGGCGACGGCACCGGGGCGGTGCCCAGGGCGCACGTGCCCCGGCTGTTCGCCTCCGCCCGCGAGTTCCTCGACGAGGCGCTGCGCGAGGTCTACCCGGACGCCCACGACCGGCTGGACCTGGCCGCCGACCCCGAGACCGGCCTGCTCTCCTTCGTCCCGCCCTCCGACCTGGTCCACCGCCTCAAGGCCCTGCCCCCGGACTACGTCCGCGAGCAGGGCCTGCGCGACCGTCTGAAGGTCACCTTCAACCGACGGCTCGCCGACCACAGCCTGACGCGCGCCCGCGCCTCGGCGACCTCCAGCTGGCCCGACATCTCCCTGCTGACCGACCTGCACCCGGTCATGGAGTGGCTCACCGACAAGGTCCTGGTCCGCCTGGACCGCCAGGAGGCCCCGGTGCTGACGGCCGATGTGCCGGTACCCACGTACCTCGTCCAGGGCATCTATTCCAACGCGCTCGGCCGCCCGACCGTCGTCAAGTGGATGGCGGTCACCACGGACGGCGAGGTCGACGACGACATGGTGGCGGTGCTGCGCCGTGCGAAGGTCGGCCCGACGATGGCGAACCCGGGTCTCGCCCACGACCCCGCCCACCTCGCCGAGGCGATCCCCGGCGTCCTGGACACCGCGGAGGCGTTCCTGGAGCGGCACCGCGCCGCATGGAACGAACCGCTCCGGGCCCCCATCGAGGAATACAAGACCCGCCTGGGCTCCTGGGAGCAGCCGACGCTGACGAACGGCGCCGCCTCACCCACCGGCACCCGCGAACGCCTCGCCTCCCTCGCGGACTCCCTCCTCACCACCGGCCGCCCGATGCTGCGGGTGCTCGCCGTCCTGGCCCCCGCCACCGCCCACGCCGCCTGACCGACCGCAGAGGTTCACGAAGATGACGTACGACAGCCTGGTCAACCGCGGTGACTACTTCTCCGCGCACTACCTCGCCGAGGTCCTTCCCAAGGATCTCAAGTCCGGTCTGCTCGCCGAGTGGAAGCAGCGCGAGGAGGACGCCGCCGGCACCGAGCGGCCCGAGGGCGCCCTGCCCGTCACCCCGCGCGCGGGCCTGCGGGCGCTGCGCCGCCCCTACTTCGCGGCCCGCTCCTACTTCACGATGGACGAGGAGCGGGCGGCGACCGGCGACGACGCCGTGACGTACGACGCCCCCGACTGGCGCGACCGCGTCCACGCGCTCAACGCGGAGGTGCTGCACGCCCTCGGCTTCGACGCCAAGCCCGGCACGCTCACCGTCGTGCGCGCCGATCAGTCCCACGAGGTGAAGGTCGCGCACGCGGAGAAGGACCTCGTCGCCCTGGACTGCGGCTGGTCCGCCGAGCCCGACGACGCCCTGGACCCCGACGGCGCCGGACGCCTCCTGGACGAACTGCGCCTGGACGGCCAGCACACCGTCGCCACCGGTTCCAAGCTCGCCTCCTTCCTGTTCGCCTGCGAGGACGCCCCCCGTTACGTCCTGCTGCTGGTCGGCGGCGTGGTCGTGCTCGCCGACCGGGCCGCGTGGGGCGAGGGCCGCTACCTGGCGGTCTCGCTGGACGCGGCGCTGGAACGCAACGACGTCAAGGCGGGCGGCGAACTCGACACGGTGGCCGCCCTGTTCGGCGCCGACTCGCTGCGCACCCCGGAGGAGGGCGGCGAGAACCCCCTCGCCTCCCTCCTCGACAAGTCGACCAAGCACGCGGTGGGCGTCTCCAGCGAACTGCGCGACGGTCTGCGGCTGAGCGTCGAACTGATCGCCAACGAGGTCCTGGACCGGCTGCGCGAGGCCGGCGTCCGCCCGGACGAGGTCAAGGAACTCCCCGAGCTGGGCCGCCAGTTGACCCGCGAGTCGCTGCGCTACCTGTACCGCGTCCTGTTCCTGCTGTACGCGGAGGCCCGCCCCGAGCTGGGCATCCTGCCCTCGGACTACCCCGAGTACCAGATGGGCTACGGCCTCGGCCGCCTCGGCGAGCTGATCGCCGAGCGCGACCTCGTCGACGAGAAGTCCCGCAAGGGCTTCTACCTGTACGAGTCGCTGGACCTGCTCTTCCGCAAGGTCCAGGAGGGCCACCGCCCGCGCCGCACCCACGGCGTGGACGCGGAGTCCGCCGACGCCGTGACCGCGAAGACGTCGGAGGACGTCGGCCTACGCTTCGAGCCCCTGCACTCGAAGCTGTTCGAGCCGGAGGCGATCCGGCTGATCGGCCGGGACACCGTCCCGGACCCGCGCGTCGACACCGAGGCGGAGGCCGGCGGCGAGGGTGAGCCGGGCGGGGAACGCTTCCTCGACACCCGCCTGCGCAACGAGACGCTGTACCGGGTGCTGCGCCTGCTGATGCTGACCCGCGGCAAGAAGCGCGAGCGCGGCGGCTTCATCTCCTACGCCCAGCTCGGCATCAACCAGCTCGGCGCCGTGTACGAGGGCCTGATGTCCTACACGGGCTTCGTCGCGGGCGAGGAGCTGTACGAGGTCGCCAAGAACGGCGACCCGAAGGACGGCTCCTGGCTGGTCCCGGCGACGAAGGCCGACGAGTACCCCGACGAGGTGTTCGTCCGCCACAAGGACGAGGACACGGGCGTGGAGGAGCGCGTGCGGTACGCGCCGGGCGCGTTCGTGTACCGCCTGTCCGGCCGCGACCGCCAGACCTCGGCCTCCTACTACACCCCCGAGTCGCTGACCCGGGTGACGGTCCAACTGGCCTTGCAGCACCGCCTGGACCAGGACAACACGGTCACCGAGGCGCGCGAGCTGCTGGACTGGAAGATCTGCGAGCCGGCGCTCGGCTCGGGCGCGTTCCTCAACGAGGCGATCAACCAGGTCGCGGCGGAGTACCTGCGGCGACGCCAGGACGAACTGGGCGTCGCCGTCGACACCGAGAAGTACGCGGTCGAGCTCCAGAAGGCCAAGGCGTACATCGCCCTGCACAACTCCTACGGCGTGGACCTCAACAACACGGCGGTGGAGCTGGCGGAGGTGTCACTGTGGCTGAACACCATGCACCCCGGCATGGAGGCCCCCTGGTTCGGCCTGCACCTGCGGCGCGGCAACTCGCTGATCGGCGGGCGGCGGGAGGTGTACGGGGCCGAGCGGCTGAAGAAGGGCGGCTGGCTGGGTACGACCCCGGAACGCTTCCCGCTGTCGGAGGCGCTGGCCGGCACCGAGCTGCCTGAAGGCTCTGTCCACCACTTCCTCCTCCCGGCTAAGGAGTGGGGCGCGGTCGCCGCCGAGAAGGAGGCCAAGGCGCTGGCCCCGGAGGAGGCGAAGGCGCTGGCCGCCTGGCGCAAGGCCATCACCAAGTCCCCGAGCCCCGCGCAGACCAAGCGGTTGCAGGGTCTGGCGCGGCGGGCCGAGTACCTGTGGGGGCTGGTCGTCCGCCGGCTGGAGATCTCCGAGCGGGAGATCTCACGGCGCATCGACGTCTGGGGCGCGGAGGAGGGCTGGCTGCGCTCACCCGAGGTCGCGGTGCCGAGGGAGAAGGTCAAGGCCGACCTGGAGGCGGTCGACACTCCGTACTGGCGCCTGAAGACGCTCATGGACGCGTGGTGCGCGTTGTGGTTCTGGCCGGTGCAGAGCGCTGCGCTGCTGGACGGTTCGCATGAGTCGTACGCGCGGGCGGCGGAGGTTGCTTCGCAGTCGGCGGGGTGGACCGTGTCGGCAGCCCCGGTCCAGTCGGGTGCGTCGGCGCGGGAGACGTACGAGTCGGAGGACCTGTTCGGTGACGTGCAGGTCGTCGAGGTCAAGTCGAAGGGCGCGCGGGGCGGCAGCCGCAAGGAGCAGATCCGGGGTGAGCGCCGCCCGGTGATCGCGCTGGCGTCGCTAGACGACTGGCTGGACTTCGCGGAGTCGCTGTTGGGTACGCAGGACGTGGCCGTGGACTCGCTGGTGGCCCAGTTCGACACGCTGGACGCTCTGGAGCGGTACGAGGACGAGTTGCCCGAGTGGATGGGCATGGAGCGGTTCTACTCGCTGGAGTCGCGGTATCCGTGGGCGGGGGTTGTGCGGGATGTGGCTGAGCGGCAGGGGTTCTTTCACTGGGAGTTGGAGTTCGGGCAGGTATTTGCCCGAGGCGGGTATGACTTGCAAGTGGGGAATCCGCCTTGGGTCCGGCCGCGTTGGCATGAGGATGTGATTTTGGCTGAAATGGAGCCATGGTTCATGCTGACTGAGAAGCCAGGTGCGGCGGAATGGAAACTACGAAAGAGCCAGGCCCTCAATCAGTCGAGCAAGTCACTCAATTACCTTTTGAGTGAACTCTCAGCAAACACCGGAACTGTGGCGACGCTTGGAAGCCCTACGACGTACGCGCTACTGGCAGGCACTCAACCCGACATGTACAGAGGCTTCATGTGTCAAGTATGGAGCCACAACAGTTCACAGGGCATGGCCGGACTCATCCACCCTGATACTCATTTCGGCGGAGTTAAGGAAGGGAAACTCCGTAACGCAACGTACCAACACCTGCGTACTCACGCGCACTTCTCCAACCGCCTCCAATTGTTTGACGAGGTAGAGGGAACACGGCTATATAGCATCAACGTCTACGGAGCCTCCTCTGAGGTCTCGTTCAGACATCTCAGCTGGCTTTTCGATCCAGCCACATTGACTGCCTCCCTGCAACACGATGGACGTGGTCCGCTGCCTGGCATCAAACACGAGGGCCGATGGGAACTTCGCCCCCACATGGCGCGACTCGTAACAGTCACCCCTGAGCGCCTCGCCGAGTGGAATCAACTTTCCGGAGA
Organism: Streptomyces populi; assembly: GCF_002911015.1. Taxonomy (GTDB): domain Bacteria; phylum Actinomycetota; class Actinomycetes; order Streptomycetales; family Streptomycetaceae; genus Streptomyces; species Streptomyces populi. The sequence continues at coordinate 4,192 of NZ_KZ626910.1, read as the reverse complement.
AACCGGAACCCCGGACACGGAGGCGGCGCTGCTGTATCCAGTAACGACTAACGAGCAGGATGCCATCAGCGCGCTCTCAGCAGCGGAACACCGGACTGCAGAATTTGGGCCACGAATCACCCGCGGCTACGATGAGGCCAACGGCAAGAAGGACGGCTTCATCCGGTGGTCCACTACCGAAATCACTGCACTCGATGACCTGATCCTCCAAGGTCCTCACATCGCCGGCGCAACTCCCTTTGGGAAGCAGCCCAACAATCCATGCCGGACCAACCGAGACTGGTCATCCTTCGATCTGCCCAAGCTGCCAAACGATCTCGTGCCTCGCACCAACTATGTGCGCGCCTGTTCCAACGACCAATACATCTCGGCCCAGGATGTCTGGGGTGACCGCCGCTACACCGAGTTCTTTCGCTTGGCGTGGCGTGAAATGATCCCCTTCGATACCGAGCGCAGCCTCTTTGCCGCAGTTATCCCACCAGGCCCAACCCACGTTAACGGCGTCCATTCCATGGCACTCAAGGACAACCGCCTGACAGTGTTGAATGCAGGGTTTTGGGCATCGCTTCCACTCGACTATCTTCTCCGGGTTACAGGTCGCGCCCACCTACAGATCGGTGACGCGCCCAAGATGCCCGCGCCTGCCCCCGATCACCCACTTGCGCACCCACTTCTCCTTCGCACGCTTCGCCTCAACGCTCTGACCAACGCCTACGCACCTCTCTGGGAAGAGCTGCTGCACCCCACCTGGTCCGGCTATGAGAACTGGGCCAACCCCGGCTGGCCAAACCTCAAGCCACTCGCCAGTCACCTAAAGTCCACTTGGCAGTACGACACCCCGCTCCGCACGGAGCACGAGCGCCGGGCGGCCCTCGTCGAGCTCGACGCGCTCGTTTCAGTATGGCTAGGCATCACCGCCGACCAACTCGTCGCGATCTACAACTCCCGCTACCCGGTCCTCTCCGACTACGAGTCGAAGATGTACTTCGATGCAAAAGGCCGCAAGATCGCCGCGAACCACAACACCTACGGCTACGGCCAGACCAAGCAGGACTACATCGATCTCTTGACCCACTTGGAGAACCCGGAGTCGACTCCGCCTCCGACTGGCTACACCGCCCCCTTCTACAAGGCGGACCGTGAGGCCGAAATGCGCGCTGCGCACGCCCACTTCCAAGCTCGCCTGGACGAGGAGATCGCCTCTGGCCGCTGGACTTCGCCTGGGAGCCGTAAAGCCTAAGTTCCGTTCGCAACTGTCGGCGTCTTCCTGCGAGAGGCGCCGACCTCCACGGCCCCCGTGCAACTCCGCCCGCCTGGCTATCAGGCGGGCGGCTCACATCGCCTCAAGCAACGCCGACCACGCAGCCGGCCCTACCCTCAGTACAGGCCCACGCTCCAGCGCCTGCTTCGAATCACGCACATGGACGGCAACCGCATCAAAGGCGACTTCGACGCACTCCCCGCCTTCCTCACTGCTGTAGCTGCTCTTGAGCCAGCACAGGGACGCATCCGCTCCCGGCATTGTCTTGTTGGTGTTCAAATCTCTCCCAACAACTTCTCGACGTACGCAAGCGATTCGCGAGGCGTCAGCGCCTGGGCGCGCAGCGTCCCGTACTTGGCCTCCAAGGCCCGCACCGGTTCCCGATCACTGTGCACCCGGCTGACGTTCTGTACCTCCACGTACGCGATCCTGCGTCCATCATCCGTCTCGATCAAGGTGAACGGACCGGCCATCCCAGCGTTCTCCTCACGATCCAGCGGCATGACCTGCACCTCGACGTGCCGGATGCGGCTGACGAGTAACACCTGTTCCAACTGTCCGCGCAGTACGTTCCACCCACCAATGGGACGGCGCAGCACGGACTCGTCGATGACGAAGCTCATCAGCGGTGACGGCTTGCGGTGAAAGATCTCCTGCCGTGCCAGCCTCGCGGCAACCCGCTCATCGACGACCACGTCATCCAGTGGAGGCCGCAACACCCCGAACACCGCCCGCGCGTACTCCTCCGTCTGCAACAACCCCGGCACGGCCTGGTTGGCGTACACATACAGCTCAACCGCCTCCGCCTCCAGCTTCGCCGCGTCCCGGAAGAACGCCGGGTAGCGGGCCCGCCCCACCTCCTCCTTCATCACCGCCAGCAGGCCGCCGGCCTCCAGCACAGCATCCGCCCGGTCGATGAAATCCGGTTTCGGGATCCGCCGCCCCAGCTCCACCGACGTGACCATGTCCTCGCTGTACCCGAGCTTCGCTCCCAGCTCCGCCCGGGTCAGTCCCCGGCTCGTCCGCAGCAGCCGTACCTGCTGTCCGAAACACCGGATGACGCCCGTCTCGCTCTCGCCGTTCCCCGTCAACGGTGCCGTCTCCCTCGCCCCACCCTGCCCAGAAACACCAGTACAAAAGCCTGCTGTACAGCGCGCTACCTTCACTCTCCGCTCACCATAGAGACACGCATCGCGCCTGTCCCCCGACTCGGCACTGCTTCCCCCGCACCGCGTACCAGCGCCCTCTCCGGCGCAGAGCACCGGCCTGTACACAGCCCCAGCCCAGATCGGGCAGCTCGTGGATGTCGTCACGCGTCGGGGGAGCGTCTACTGACCTCGTCGGATTAGCTTCAGGTGCCGGGGCCGAGAGTCGCGCCGGTTTCAGAGAGGCAGCCGTCGACGGGTTCCGGGTGGTGCCGGATGTGGGCGAAGCCTCGGCGGAGAGTGCCGCCGAGGTGGTCGGGGTCGGTAAATGTGGTGTTGGCCATCGGTCCTCGCCATAGCAGGGACCAGACCCCTTCCACGGGATTCAAGTCCAGGCTGCTGGAGGAAGCCGAACGGCCGTGAGCCAGTCGTGGCCCTCGACGTATTCCCGCAGCTCTGCGGTGCTGTGGGTACTGAGATTGCCCCAGACGACGATGATCGGGGCGCCGAGCCGCAAGTGCGCGCGGACCAGGAGGTCAGAGCAGTCCTGACGGGCGAAGCTCTTGCGTACACCCTTCAGCGGCGAGTGGAAGCGGGGCCAGAAGATCATCCGGAACTTTCCACAGGACCGGCAGCAGCACAGTGCGGCGATCGAGGTCCCGTGCGCCGCCGCGATCCTTCCGCTTGCGGCCACACGTCCTTCTTCCCCAGCTTGACGGCGTGTTCGTCGCGTTCGAGCGCGCCGGGGCGGACTCTGCCAGGACCAGCCATGACGGTGCAGCAGCCACCAGATTCTCGCAATCGAGCAACTGACCTGGAACCGGCGGCCGATCAGCGCGCTGACGCGCTTTCGCCACTCGAAGACAACCCGAAAAGGTCAGCAACTCCTTTATTGCAGAACGCACTTGTCTGATCAGCGGAGTCCATGCCGCCCCGCGATCCGCTCACCTTCGTCAGCTACACCCCCTAGGACCAACAGGGACAAACCCAAAGAATATCGCCCGTACAAACTCGTTGACATCCTCCACACGACCGCCAGCGACTCTCCGTCATCACCAAATGCAGGACATAGTCGTTAAATTGACACACCATCAGAAGCGAATCGAGGAAAATCCAATGGATGACGGAGCAAGCAGTCGAGGCCCCTTACTACCCGACGCCTTGTCCGGAGATCAAGTTTGTGTTCAGATATGCAAGCGTGCAGAACGCCCAGCATAGAAAGCCGCTCCGCGCGGCGTAAAATTACGAAAGCCAGTGCCCCGAAAATGTTCAACGTAGAGATCGACAACATCCCCGTCATCGGCTCAGATTACGCGAAGCTGAGTGTCATGAATGATGCCCAGTTCGGCAATCACGCTGTTCTGTTCACGCATAGCGAGGACGAAGATGCCTTCGAGGAATCCACTGTCGTTCTGATGTTCAATCGTGACAATTTGAGAAAATTCGCCAGTGCAGTGAAGCGCGCCGAGGAAGCGCTCGATGCCGCTGAACAAGGAGGCATCGTCGGTCTCGCGAAGTGGACCGAGGCCAACGGGAGTTGATCCTCCTCGTCGGCGCGTCAGGTGTTGCCGGGGACTCTGCGAGCGGGTCCCCGGCCGACTGGACCAGGTTGTCGCGCTTGGGCCGTCGGTGATGATCTGGTGGTTCTACGCACGACAGGAACCGGAACCAGTGAGCGTTTTCAGCGTTGCTTCTCCAGGGTGAGGACGGCTTTGGTGATGACGCTCATGCGGTTGGGGCTGATGCGGGATCTGCGGAAGATCTGCCAGGACTTCAGCCGTGCCAT
>NZ_KZ626909.1 GCF_002911015.1 Streptomyces populi | reverse complement strand
GGCCCTTTGAACGCGATCGCCGCGCCCATGGCGACGGCCGGGATGTAGTAGCTCGATCCGTCCATGACCCCGGGACCTTCAGCCCCGCGGCCCGCGACAGCCCAGGGAGGCTTCGATGCGGCCGGCCAGACCGTGCCGCTGCACCGGGCCGCGCAGTGAGGAACCGGCCAGCCAGGTGCGGCACTTGCTGGCGAGCAGGAGACCGAAGCTTTCGGCCTCCTGCTCGTCGGCGAGGTCGAAGCGGGTCCGCGCGGCCACTTTCAGGACGGTGGCCTGGAGGTCCGCGCCGTCGCTGAGTAAGCGCGCCGCGACGGCCGCGCCGTCGACGTGATGACTGCAGTGCCCGGCCTTCATGTGCCACAGCTCGTGACCGAGAATGACCAACTGGTGGTCGGGGGCGGTGCGTTCCTCGATGACGACCAGGTCCTGTTCGGCCATGTCGAGCCACAGCCCGCTGGCGGTGCCGGGCGGGAAGGCGGCCGTGCGGAACTGGACGGGACGGCCGCGGCGCCGGCTCATCGCGCCGCACAGCGCGGTGTAGAGGTCGGCGGGTGCCGCCGGCGCCGGGAGCGAGAGCTCCGAGACCAGCTCGCCGCACAGGCGGCGCATTTCCCTTCCGATGCCCACTGGTCTCCCCCGGCTCACGACTCTGGCCGTTTGACGCTCTCCAGGAGCATGTCCAGCCATTCCGCGACCTTGTCCCGGTGCTGGTCGGTGGGCAACTGCGCGGCCCGCCAGGCGATCCCACGGACACCGTGGTCGAGGAGCAGCCGTTCGAGCGGATCGTGGGCGGCCGAGGCCGCGGCGCGTTCGCGGTCGGCGAGCCGTTGCAGGAATTCCTGTTCCGACCGCTGGAGGGCGCCCACGAGCGCTTCGGAGTCCTCGGCCGTGAGGAACCCGGCGTGCACCCGGAAGAAGCGCTGGATGGCGTCGCAGTGCTCCATGGTGGGGCGCCGGTCACCGTTGATGAGGGCGCCCGCCTGCTGACGCGACATGCCGGCGCCGTCCGCTATCTCCTGCTGCGTGTAGCGACGGCCGTTGGGCTTGAGCCGGGTGCGGCGCAGCAGGTCCAGACGTTGCAGGAAGCGTGCCTGCAAGTCGGGTTCTCCGGCGGGGCGGCCGCCCAGCAGGGCCTTCGCCACGGGTTCGGGGACGCCGGACTCGGCCGACAGCCGCCGGACGTCGAAGACCTCGGCGTGCGGCACGCCGAGCCGGTCGGCGAGCGCGGTGACCCTGGCCACGACAGCCTGCAGCAGAACCGTCGCCGTGGCGCACGGAACCTCGAAGCCATCCGTCACCGACAGATCTCCTACGTCTCTCTCAGGTGGCTCTCACGAAGTTCGGGAACCATGTGGACACGAGGGTCAGGAACCATCCCGGCAACAAGACCGGGGACCAACCGGAGCCTAGCCCGTCGCTCGAACTCACATCCAGGTCTCGCCACAACTGTGGCGAGATTCAGCCGTCAACGAGCGCCAAATGCCACGATAGTTGACACGCCTGTCCCCGGGGCAGCAGGATCGGGGCGCCGCGTGAAGGCCGCATAGGCAAGAGGGGTGACCTCCCGATGGCGTACCAGGCAGGAAGGCAGCGGTCCCAGCCGCGACCTGTCCCCGAGAGTCTCGAAGCACAGGCGTACCTCCAGGACTACGCCACGCTGCTCGAGGCCGTCCCCTTCCCCTCCGTCGTCTTCGACCACCGCTGGGACGTCGTGCTGTCCAACGCCGCGTTCGAGACACTTTTCGGCGGTGTCGGCGCGCATCCGACCGCCATGCCGGGCGACAACTTCCTGCGCTTCGTCCTGTTCCATCCGGACGCGGGCTCGGTGCTCGGGGAGCACGAGTCGAGCTGGTGCCTGCCGATGCTCGCGCACTTCGCCGCGGCGGTGGAGCGCAACGGCCAGGACCGCGGACTCCAGTCGATCCGCCGGGACATCGCCCAGGACCCGATCATGGACGCCGCCTACCGGCACGGCCTGCCGCACTGGATCCAGGCGGTCGGACCGCGCGGGGTCGAGCACGACGGCGCCGTGCGCCCGCTGGTCCACCCCGATCCCCGCTGGGGCAGCACGGACTGCCGGATCGTCGACGACACCCCCCGGACCCTGCGGGACATGGGGTATTCGCGGATGACCCTGGTGCTGCGCGAGGCGGTCCGGCCGGTCACTGGCGGTCCGCGCAGGACCCGCAGGACGCGCAACGGCACGGCGGAGCTTCGGGCCGTGTGACGCGCGTCGACCGTGCGCGTCGGCGCGGCGTGGGACCGTGCCCGGCCGCAGGAGGTCCGGAGGGGCGCCGGTTCCCCGGGGCCGGGCCGTTCAGCCGGCCGGCATCACGAGGACGAGGGGCACGCCGTCGCAGGGGACGAGCCGCATGTCCCCGTGGCGCGTGCTCCGGGCCGCCGCCAGCACGGCCGCGAAGTCGGGTCCCTTGGTGAGTGATCCGGCCAGATGGGCGGGGTCGGCGGACGCGGCCACCCGGCCCCGCGCGTTCACCAGGTGGGCGGCCCCGGGCAGCCGCTGGAGGAGCGGGACGACCGCGCCCTCGAAGTGCCGCAGATACACGTCGGCCGCGGCGACCCCCACGAACCGGCCCTCCACGTGGACCGGCGCGGACAGCGTCAGGCTGTACTCGTCGGAGCAGAGGTAGTCGACGTAGGGCCCGGCGACCGCGCGCTGCCCCGTGTCGCGGGGGAGGGCGAACCAGTCCCAGTGCGTGTAGTCCGAGTACGCGGAGTGGGCCGGATCGAGGTCGAGCAGCAGCGGTCGTACGCTCCCGTCGGAGCCCTGCTGCCACCATTCCAGCCACGCCGGTACGTCACCGAGCAGTCCCGGCGCGGCCACGAACCCGGCGCCCGACACCAACTCCTGCCGGGTGAGCCGCAGATGCAGCCCCGGGCGCAGCGCCGCCAGGTCCACCGTCGCGGGCCGACGGCCCCCGGCGACGACGCGGGCGAGCAGCGCGGTCGCGTCGGCCCGGGTCTCGGCGACCGCGTCGAACACGGTCTCCAGCGTCCGGCGGACCTGCGCGGCGACGGCCGCCTCGGCGGAGGCGTCAAGCGTCGCCGTCGCGCCGGCCGGTCCGGGGCTCCTGCGCATGGGTGCCCTCCAGAGGACGCGGACCTGACACGGCGCGCGGCATCGAGAGGCGCAGGGTGATCAGCCGCGCCGTCGAGTCCAGTACGCACCGCTCGGCCAGTGCTCTGGCCGAATCGTGGGCCCCATCTTGCACGGCCGAGATTACGGAGCGGTGACGGTCCGCGACTTCTTCACGATATTCGTCGTCCCCGAGCACCAGGCACATCAGCGCCCCCACCTCGGTCTGGAGCACGACCTGTTCGCGCGTCAGCCGGGCGGACTGCGCCGCAGCGGCGAGTTCGACGTGGAAGCGGCCGTAGACGCGGCTGCGGGCGGGGGCGTCCTCGGCAGCGGACAGGTCGTCCAGGGTGCGCCGCAGCGCCTTGAGGTCGTCCGGTTCGGTCCGCTGCGCCGCGAGCCGGGCCGCCGCTCCGGACAGGGCCGCCCAGTGGTCGCCCAGGTCGCGCAGCTCCTCGGTGCTCCAGCCGGCCAGCCGGGCCAGCAGCCTCTCCTCGCCCGGGACTTCGGGAAGCGAGACGAAGCTGCCGCCGCCACGCCCGCGCCGTGTGGTGACCAGCCCCTGCTGTCTGAGGGCCATGAGGGCCTCGCGCAGGGTGACCGTGGAGACGCCGAGCTGGCCGGCCAGCTCCATCTCGCCCGGCAGTTGCTCGCCGTCGGCGAGGAGGCCCAGCTCGATGGCGTCGCCGATCCGGTGCACGACCGTCTCGACGCGGGCGCGGTTGTCCACGGGTGTGAAGACGGCTCTGCGGACGCCGTCGCCCCTGTGTTGCTTCACGGTCACCACCTTGTGCGTTGACTCAACCTTTACTCTAAAGGGGTCTTGAGGTTTGAACTATGGCTTCATATCTTTCCGGTCAGTGTTGCAACGCACCACCGCACCAGAAAGGTTCCCCGCCCATGGAGGCAAAGGCGATCCGGCTCCAGGGCCTGCGCAAGGCGTTCGGCGATACGACCGCCGTGGCCGGAGTCGATCTGGAGATAGCCGACGGCGAGTTCTTCTCGATGCTCGGCCCGTCCGGCTCGGGCAAGACGACCGTGTTGCGGATGATCGCCGGGTTCGAGAGCCCGACCGAGGGCCGGATCGAACTGGCCGGCCAGGAGGTCACCGGTCTCGCGCCCTTCGAACGCGACGTGCACACGGTCTTCCAGGACTACGCCCTGTTCCCGCACATGACCGTCGAGGAGAACGTCGCCTACGGACTCAAGGTCCGCAAGGTGCCCAAGGCGGAGCGGCTGGTCCGGGCCCGCAAGGCGCTCGCCGACGTACGCCTCGAAGGGTTCGGCCGGCGCCGCCCGGCCCAGCTCTCCGGCGGCCAGCGCCAGCGCGTCGCCCTCGCCCGGGCCCTGGTCGGCCGCCCCGGTGTCCTGCTCCTGGACGAGCCCCTCGGCGCCCTCGACCTCAAGCTGCGCGAGCAGATGCAGGTCGAACTCAAGGCGATCCAGCGCGAGGTCGGCATCACCTTCGTGTTCGTCACCCACGACCAGGAGGAGGCCCTGACGATGAGCGACCGCATCGCCGTCTTCAACCAGGGCCGCATCGAACAGGTCGGCACGCCGGCCGAGATCTACGAACGCCCCGCCACCGCCTTCGTCGCGGGCTTCGTCGGCACGTCCAACCTGCTCGACGGACAGTCGGCGCAGCAGATCGTCGGCGCCCCGGGCACGTACAGCATCCGGCCCGAGAAGATCCGCGTGCTCCAGGAGTCCGCGCGGGCCACCGAGTCCGCCGACGCCGGGGCCGCCGAGGCGACCGACGACGCCGAGCCGGAGTTCTCCACCGCCACCGGCACCGTCGCCGAGGTCGTCTATCTGGGCGACGCCACCCGCTTCCTGGTGGACCTCGACGCCGGCGGCCGCCTCACCGCGCTCCAGCAGAACCTGGAGACCTCCTCCGAGGACGTCGCCGCCCTGCGCGGCACCCGGGTCCGGCTCCGGTGGCACCGCCGCCACGCCGTCCGGGTCCCCGACCCCCGCTGACCTCCCCGCTCAGTCCCCCGTCACGTATGGAGTACGCCGTGCGCCTCACCCCAACCCTCAAGGCCGCCGCCGCCGTCGCGGTGCTCCTCGCGGCCACCGCCTGCGGATCGTCCGACACGGGCTCCTCCGCGTCCACCGGCCTCAACCCGCCCGACCTCAAGGCGCAGTCCAAGCTCGGCAAGACCGAGGGGCAGGTCAACCTGATCGCCTGGGCCGGCTACGTCGAGGACGGCTCCAACGACCCGAAGGTCGACTGGGTCTCCGACTTCGAGAAGCAGACCGGCTGCCAGGTTAACTCCAAGGTCGCCGCCAGCTCGGACGAGATGGTCAAGCTGATGAAGACCGGCCAGTACGACGCGGTCTCGGCCTCCGGGGACGCCTCCCTGCGCCTCATCGCCTCCGGTGACGCGGCCCCGGTCAACACCGCCCTCGTACCCAACTACAAGAACGTCTTCAGCGGTCTGAAGAAGGGCGCCTGGAACTCCGTCGACGGGCAGATGTACGGCATCCCGCACGGCCGGGGCGCCAACCTGCTGATGTACAACACCCAGAAGGTCAGCCCCGCCCCGACGTCCTGGTCCGCGGTCTTCGACGACGCCTCCGCCCACAAGGGCCACGTCACCGCGTACGACTCGCCCATCTACATCGCCGACGCGGCGCTGTACCTGAAGTCCGCCCGGCCCGAGCTGAAGATCAAGGACCCCTACGCCCTCGACCAGAAGCAGTTCGACGCGGCCGTCGCCCTGCTGAAGAAGCAGAGCGCGAACGTGGGGGAGTACTGGAGCGACTACCTCAAGGAGATCTCCGCCTTCAAGAGCGGCGACTCCGTGGTCGGCACCACCTGGCAGGTCATCGCCAACCTCACCGCCGACGAGGGAGCCAAGGTCAAGGCCTTCGTGCCCGAGGAGGGTTCCACCGGCTGGTCCGACACCTGGATGGTCTCCGCCAAGGCCAAGCACCCCAACTGCGCCTACAAGTGGATGGACTGGATCATCTCCCCGAAGGTGAACGCCCAGGTGGCCGAGTACTTCGGCGAGGCGCCCGCCAACTCCGAGGCCTGCGCGTACACGAGCGACAAGTCCTTCTGCGACACCTTCCACGCCACCGACGAGAGCTACTGGAAGAACGTCGCCTTCTGGAACACGCCCATCGAGCAGTGCCTCGACGGCCGCACCGACGTCAAGTGCGTCCCGTACGCCAAGTGGGTCCAGGCCTGGACCGAGATCAAGGGCTGACCGGACGATGACCTCCCTCCCGCAGACCGCCGGACGCTCTCCCGTCCGGCGGCTCGCGGGGACACTGCACCGGCGCCCCCGGCTGCGGCTGTCCCTGCTGCTGACCGCACCCCTGCTCTGGCTGGCGGTCCTCTACCTCGGCTCGCTGGCCGTGCTGTTCGTCTCGGCGTTCTGGACGACGAACTCCTTCACCTCCGAAGTGGTGAAGGTCTGGTCGGCCGACAACTTCCACCAGCTGCTGACCACCCCCGTCTACCGGCAGGTGATCCTGCGCAGCGTCGGCGTCGCCCTCGCGGTCACCCTCCTGTGCGCGGTGATCGCCTTCCCGGTCGCCTTCTACACGGCCCGCATCGCAAAGCCCGAGCGGCGCCCGCTGCTCGTCGTCGCCATCCTCACGCCCCTGTGGGCGAGTTACCTCGTCAAGGTGTACGCGTGGCGGCTGATCCTCTCCCAGGACGGCCTCGCCGACTGGGCGTTGAAGCCCCTCGGACTGAGCGGACCCGGGTACGGACTCACGGCCGCGGTCATCGCGCTGACCTACCTCTGGCTGCCGTACATGATCCTGCCGATCCACACGGCGCTGGAGCAGCTGCCCGCCAACCTGCTGGACGCCTCGGCGGACCTGGGGGCCCGCGCGGGCCGCACCTTCCGCTCGGTCGTGCTGCCCATGGTGCTGCCGTCCGTGGCCGCCGGCTCGGTGTTCACCTTCTCGCTCAGTCTCGGCGACTACATCACCGTGCAGATCGTCGGCGGCAAGACCCAGCTCATCGGCAACGTCGTCTACTCCAACATCGAACTGAACCTGCCCATGGCCGCCGCGCTCGGCACGGTCCCCGTCGTGGTCATCGTGGTCTACCTCCTCGCGATGCGCCGCACGGGCGCCCTGAGCAGTCTCTGAGGAGCCCGCTGTGCAACTCTCCCGTCCCGCGCGCATCGCGCTGCGCGCCGCCGCCGGGCTCGGCTTCGCGTTCATCTACGTGCCGCTGGCGCTCGTCCTGGTCAACTCCTTCAACCGGGACCGCAGCGCGAGCTGGCCGCCGTCCGGGCTCACCCTCCACTGGTGGTCGGTCGCCCGGGAGAACGAGGGGGCCCGCGCGGCGCTGTGGGTGTCGGTCAAGGCCGGACTCGGCGCCACGGCGATCGCCCTGGTGCTCGGCACGCTGATCGCGTTCGCGGTCGCCCGCCACCGGTTCTTCGGCCGGGACACCGTCTCCTTCGTGGTCGTCCTGCCGATCGCGCTGCCCGGCATCGTCACGGGCATCGCGCTCAACTCGGCGTTCAGCACGGTGCTCGAACCGCTCGGCGTCGGACTCGGCATGTTCACCGTGATCGTCGGCCACGCGACCTTCTGCATCGTCGTCGTCTTCAACAACGTGGTCGCGCGACTGCGCCGGACGTCCGGAACGTACGAGGAAGCGGCGATGGACCTGGGCGCGGACACCTTCCGGGTCTTCGTCGACGTCACCTTCCCGCTGGTGCGCTCGGCACTGCTGGCCGGCGGACTGCTCGCCTTCGCGCTGTCCTTCGACGAGATCGTCGTGACGACGTTCACGGCCGGGCCCGGCATCCAGACCCTGCCGATCTGGATCTTCGACAACATGACCCGGCCCCGGCAGGCACCGGTCGTGAACGTCGTGGCCGCCGTGCTCGTGCTGCTCTCGGTGATCCCGATCTACGCGGCGCAGCGGCTGTCCGCGGACACGGCCACGTCGAGCCGGATCTGACGTCCCCGAACCGCCCCTAGGGCAGTTGACCGAAGCGAACCGAACCGAACCGGGACGGGCCCGGTCAGCGCTTCGTCGTGCTGTTGAACAGCGACCGTGACCACAGGTAGCCGCCCAGGCTGATGCCGGCGCACCAGGCGAGCGAGATCCAGCCGTTGTCGCCGATCGCCGAGCCGGAGAGCAGGCCGCGCAGCGTCTCGGTCATCGGGGTGAACGGCTGGTTCTCGGCGAACCAGCGAAGCCCCGGGGACATCGAGCCGGCCGGTACGAACGCGGAGCCGAGGAACGGCAGGAACTGCACCAGCAGCGGCTTGTTGCTCGCGGACTCGACGGTCTTGGAGATCAGGCCCAGTGCCGCCGAGAGCCAGGTGACCGCGAACGCGATGGCCGTGAGGAGCCCGGCGGCGGCGAGCCATTCGAGTGGCGTCGCGTCCGACCGGAAGCCGATGGCGAGCGCGAAGGCGACGACCAGGACCATGCTCACCATCGTCTGGACGACGCTGCCGACGACATGGCCCGTCATGAACGAGGAGCGGGTGATGTTCATCGTGCGGAAGCGGTTGACGATGCCCTGCGTCATGTCGGAGCAGACCGCGATCGAGGTGGACATCGCCCCGGCCGCCACCCCCATGACGATGACGCCGGGGGTCAGGTACTCCAGGTAGGCGTCCCGGCCGCCGCCCATCCCGGCGCCGATCGAGTCCCCGAAGGCGTACACGAACAGCAGCAGCATCAGGATCGGCATCATCGCGGCGCCCAGCGACACGCTCGGATAGCGCATCGCGTGCCGGAGGTTGCGCCGCAGCATCGTCATCGAGTCGTGCACGGCGTACGTGAGGGTGCTCATCGCTGGTTCTCCTTGGTCCGGGGCGTGTCGTGGGCGCCGGTCCCGGTGGCGCCGTCGCCGGTCAGGGTGAGGAAGACGTCGTCGAGGTCGGGGGTGTGCACGGAGAGGTCGGCGGCGCTGATGCCGGCGGTGTCGAGCCGGTCCAGCAGGGCGCGCAGCGCGTCGAGGCCGGCGTCGCCCGCCACCCGCAGGGTCAGGTCCTCCTCGTCGGTGGCCGCGCCGGGGAAGACGGCGACCGCTCGCTCGTAGTCGGCGGTCTCGGTGAACCGGAGGCGGACGTGACCGCCGGGGATCTGCGCCTTGAGCTGCTCCGCCGTTCCCTCGGCCACGATCCGGCCCTTGTCGAGCACGGCGATGCGGTCGGCCAACTGGTCGGCCTCTTCGAGGTACTGGGTGGTGAGGAACACGGTGGTGCCGCCCGCGACCAGGGAACGCACCGTGTCCCACATGGTGCGGCGGCTGCGGGGGTCGAGCCCGGTCGTCGGCTCGTCCAGGAAGATCACCTGGGGGTCGCCGACGAGCATCATGGCGAGGTCCAGCCGGCGCCGCATCCCGCCGGAGAAGGTCGCGGCCCGCTTGCCGGCGACGTCCGCGATGTCGAACCGCTGGAGCAACTCCTGGGCGCGGAAGCGCCCTTCGCGCTTGCCGAGGCGCAGCAGGTCGGCCATGAGGATCAGGTTCTCCTCGGCCGTGAGCAGGTCGTCGAGGGCGGAGAACTGCCCGGTGACGCCGATCGCGGCGCGCACCCCGTCGGGCGAGGCGGCGATGTCGTGGCCCGCGACCTGGGCGTGCCCGCCGTCGGCGGCGACGAGCGTGGACAGGATCTGCACGGTGGTGGTCTTTCCGGCGCCGTTCGGCCCGAGCAGCGCGAAGACGGAGCCGGCCGGGATGCGCAGATCGATGCCGTCGAGCACGGTCTTGTCGCCGTACGACTTGCGCAGACCGACGGCGGAGACGGCGGCGGGAGGTCGGGGACCGTCGCCCCTTCTGGGCGTGGGCATGACAGATGAAGGCATGGGGCTCTCCCGTTCGGAGGCTGGGTGATGGAGGTGCTGGAAGAAGAAGGGGGAGGGGAAGGAGGTGCGGGGAGCCGGGGGCGGGGCGGAGGCCGCGACGGGCGCCGCGAGGGGGAGCGGCGGGCAGGCAGGACAGTGAGGGGAGCTGCCTGGGGGAGCCGTGACAGGGGGAGCCCGGGAGGCGGGGCCGCGGGGGAGCGGCCCCGAGGAGAGGGGGCGGCGGCTCGTGGAGGGAGGGGACGGCGGTGCGGAGGCCGTGCCGGTGGCGGAGGTGTCGGCGGTGGGGAGGGTCAGGACTTGGCGCGGACGATGTCGATGTTGCCCCAGTTGCTCCGTGCGCGGACCGCGACGGTTCCCTCGGTCTGCTCGGGGGCCTCGGACGCGGTGAGCCGGTTGCGCACCTGGCCGCGGTTGGAGCTGACGTCGAGCCAGGCGGCGACGCCCTCGCGGATGCCGACCTCGATGGAGCCGTTGGACGTCTCCAGCTGGATCTCGCCGCCGGCGACCTCGGTGAGGCGGATGTGCCCGTTGGTCGTGGTGCCGGTGACCGACGCCCCGGCGTACGTGATGTCGATGCCGCCGTTCGTGCTGCTCATCCGCGTCTCGCCGGTGACCGTGCCGACGGTCGTGGTGCCGTGCGCGTTCTTCAGGACGGCGGGACCCTCGACCGTGCCGACGCGCACGTTGCCGGTGCTGCTGGTGATCTCGGCCGTGCCCTCGACCCGGTCCACGGTGACCAGGCCGTGCGACACGGTCAGCGTCAGCGGGCCGGTGGTGTCGAGGCGGACGTCGCCGGCCGAGGTCTTCACCCGGACCTCGCCGAGCCGGCCCTCGCCGAGCATCTGGGCCCAGGAGCCGGACATGTCGACCCGGGAGCCCGCGGGCAGGTCGACCGTCACGTCGACGAGGCCGCTGGGGCCGACCAGGGGCCGGTGCTTGGTCCTGACCGTCAGGACGCCGCTCGCGTACACGACCTCGGTCTGCTCGGCGGCCCGCACGTCCTTGTCCCGCTTCGGGTCGCGCGGCAGCACCTCGACGACCGTGTCGGCGCGGTCGCCCGCGGTGAGACGGATGGAACCGGCGGCCACCTCGGCGGTGACCGAGATCGGCTGGGGAGTGTCGAAAGAAGGCATGGCTGTCCCGTCCTCTTGAGTCTTCGAGCCGTCCCCGCAGGTGGGGACGGTGTGGGTGCAGTGGTGCGGGTGCAGTGGTGCGGACGTGGGCGCGGCTAGCGCACCCAGCCCGTGAAGCTCTGTCCGACCGTGCGGGTCCTGCCCGCCGTCCTGGGCCGGGTTCCGCCGTCGACCGCCGCCGACACGGCCCGTACCAGCCACGCGTTGACCGACAGGCCCTCGTGGTTCGCGGCCTCCTCGGCACGCGCCTTGAGATGGGCCGGCAGACGCAGGTTGACGCGCGCGGTGCCACCCTCGTCGCCCTCGGCGGGCGGCTGCGCCCTGACCGGTTCGGCAGGTGCCTCCGCCACGTCCGTGGTGCCGGCGTAGGAGGGAGGCGGTGTCACGACGAAATCGGGGTCCAGTCCCCGCAGCCGTACGTCGACCGAGCCGGGGGCGAGCTCGCGGGTGATCTCGTCCATCGCGGCGGAGAGCACGTTGAGCATGGTCAGGCGCGCCGCCGACTCCAGCGGAGCGGTGAGCCGCTCGGCCAGCTGCCGGGCTTCGTCCCCGCCGGCTTCGGCGGCCACCGCGAGTTCGTGGCGCAGGCTGTCGACATACGGAGTGAGGTCCATGGCGACATCGTGGCACCACTGTGGTGCCACATGCAAGCCCGAATGGTGCCTCCTGGCGGCAGGCGCATGCCCGAACGGCCCTGACCTGCGGAAATGAGGTGCGCGATTTCTGGGTCGGGATGGTGCCACGTATGCCTGTGTGCCATGAATGCATGGCTGGTGGCACCGGATGGTGTCGAGTGATGCCACATGGCGCCATGTGATGCCACGAGGTGGCGCCGGAGGGTGCGCGCGTCGAGGCGAAGGGCCGCCGCCTGCTTGGGATGCGGAGGGCCCGCCGCCGATGGCCGACTCCCGGCCGACTCTGGGGATTCCTGTCCGGCGCGGGGACGAGAACTGCGATATGTGACATAGTACTGATGTGAGTCAGCCTGTTACCTGCGATGTCGTGGTCGTCGGAGCCGGAATGGTGGGTGCGGCCTGTGCCCTGTACGCGGCTCGCGAGGGGCTCGACGTCGCCGTGGTGGACCGGGGCCCGGTGGCCGGCGGCACGACCGGCGCGGGCGAGGGGAACCTGCTCGTCTCCGACAAGGAGCCCGGACCCGAACTCGACCTCGCCCTGCTCTCCGGGCGCCTGTGGGCGGACCTCGCCGAGGAACACGCGAAGGCGTTCGAGTACGAGGCCAAGGGCGGCGTCGTCGTGGCGTCCACCCCCGAGGGCCTGACCGCGCTGGAGACGTTCGCGGCGGGCCAGCGGGCGGCCGGCGTGCTGGCCGAACCGGTCGCCGCCGATCGACTGCACGATCTGGAGCCGTACCTGGCGCCGGGGCTCGCGGGCGCCGTCCGCTACCCGCAGGACACCCAGGTGATGCCCGCCCTCGCCGCCGCGCACCTCCTGCGGGCGTCGGGCGCGCGGCTGCTGACCGGGCACACCGTGACCGAGGTGCTGCGCGGGAAGGACGGCTCGGTCCGCGGGGTGCGCACCGACCGGGGCGAGCTGCACGCTCCCGCCGTCGTCAACGCGGCCGGAACCTGGGGCGGCGCCGTGGCCTCGCTCGCGGGCGTCACGCTTCCCGTGCTGCCTCGCCGGGGATTCGTCCTGGTCACCGAGCCCCTGCCGCGCCGGGTGCGGCACAAGGTGTACGCGGCGGACTACGTGGCCGACGTCGCCAGCGACTCGGCCGCCCTCCAGACGTCGCCGGTGGTGGAGGGGACCGCGGCCGGCCCGGTCCTGATCGGCGCGAGCCGGGAACGGGTCGGCTTCGACCGGTCCTTCTCGCTGCCGGTCGTCCGGGAGCTGGCCGCCGGAGCCACCCGGCTCTTCCCGTTCCTCGCGCGGGTGCGCGCCCTGCGGACCTACCTCGGCTTCCGCCCCTATCTTCCCGACCACCTGCCCGCCATCGGCCCCGACCCCCGGGCGCCCGGTCTCCTCCACGCCTGCGGGCACGAGGGGGCCGGGATCGGACTGTCCACCGGGACCGGGCAGTTGATCGCGCAGGTCCTGGCGGGCAGGGCGCCCGGCCTCGACCTCACGCCGTTCCGGCCCGACCGCTTCCCCGAGGAGACCGCGTGAACCCCCTGGACCTCGTACGGGCCGAGCCCGGCCGGCCCTTCACCGTCACCCTCGACGGCCGGGCGATCGACGTGCTGCCCGGCCGGACCGTCGCCGCGGCCCTGTGGGCCGAGGGCGTGACCTCGTGGCGCAGCACCCGCGGCACCGGCCGCCCCCGCGGGGTCTTCTGCGGCATCGGCGTCTGCTTCGACTGTCTCGTCACCGTCAACGACCGCCCCAACCAACGGGCCTGTCTGGTCCCGCTGGCACCCGGCGACGCGATCCGCACGCAGGAGGGCACCGGCCACGATGACTGACGGATCCCCCCGCCTCGCGGTGATCGGCGCGGGTCCGGCCGGCCTCGCCGCCTCCCTGGCCGCGGCGGCACGCGGCATCCACGTGACGCTGATCGACGCGGCCGCGGCGGCGGGCGGCCAGTTCCACCGCCGCCCCGCGAGCGGCCTCGGCGCCCGGCGGCCCTCGGCCCTGCACCATCGGTGGAGCACTTGGGAGCGCCTGGAACAGGGGCTCGCGGCACACCTGGAGGCGGGCACGGTCGAGCACCTGCCGGACCACCATGTCTGGACGGTCGAGCGGACCGGGCCGGCACCCGGCGCCCGGCCGGGATTCACCGTCCACGCCCTCCTCGGGCCGCTCCAGGAGCGCTCCGTCGCCGTGCGCGCCGACGCCGTCCTCCTGGCCACCGGGGGATACGAGAAGGTGCTGCCCTTCCCCGGCTGGACCCTGCCCGGGGTCGTGACCGCCGGCGGGGCCCAGGCGATGCTCAAGGGCGGTCTCGTCGTGCCCGGCCGCAGAGCCGTCGTCGCGGGGAGCGGGCCGCTGCTGCTGCCCGTCGCGACCGCACTGGCGGCCGCCGGGGTCGAGGTCGCGGCGCTCGTGGAGTCCCTCGACCCCCGAAGGCTGCCGCGCGCGGCCGGGGCGCTGGCGTCCGCCCCCGGCAAGGCCGCCGAGGGAGCCCGGTACGCGGCCCGGCTGCTCCGCCACCGCGTCCCCTTCCTTCCGCGGCACACCGTCATCGAGGCCCGGGGCGAGGGGCGCCTCGAAGCCGTCACCGTCGCCGCGCTCGGCCCCGACGGGCGGGTGCGGCCCGGGACGGAGCGGCGGATCCCGTGCGAGGCGCTCGCCGTCGGGCACGGGATGATCCCGCACACCGACCTCGCCGAGGCGCTCGGCTGCCGCGTGGACGGGGTGAACGTCTCCGTGGACGACGAACAGCGCACCGACGTACCCGGCGTCTGGGCCGCGGGCGAGACCACGGGCATCGGCGGGGCCGAACTGGCCCTGGCCGAGGGGCACATCGCGGGCCGGTCGGCGGCCGCCCGGCTGCACGGCACCGCACCCGACCCGGCCGCCGGGGCCGCACGGGTCCGGACGCGAGCGCGCCGGTTCGCGGCAGCGCTCGACACGGTGTACCGACCGCCCCTTCACTGGGCCGACCAGGTCACCGACGACACCGTCGTGTGCCGCTGCGAGGAGGTCACGGCCGGCCGCGTCCGCGAGGCCGTCACCGACCTCGGCGCGGGCGACCTGCGGACGGTCAAGCTGCTCACCCGAGCCGGAATGGGATGGTGCCAGGGCCGGATCTGCGAACCCGCCGTCGCCGGCCTCACCGGCTGCGAACAGACTCCCGTGCAACGCATGTTGGCCCGCCCGGTACCACTCGGCGAACTCGCCCGCGCGGGTGCGGACGACGAGGGTCATGACGGCGGCAACGACCACGCCCCCGGCCGCCCGGCGGGAGCCCCACACCGACGCACCCATGACCCGGATCGCCAGCCCACACAGTCACACAGTGCAATGTCACACCCCACTGAAAGGGAGGAACCCTCATGACGGTCACCCCCGACAGCCACCGTCCCTGGCACGGAGTTCTCGTGGCCACCGCGCTCCCGCTGAACGACGACCTCTCGATCGACCTCGGCCGCTACGCCGAGCACTGCTCCTGGCTCGTCGAGAACGGCTGCGACGGCGTCGTGCCCAACGGGTCCCTCGGTGAGTACCAGGTGCTCACCCCCGAGGAGCGGGCCTCGGTCGTCGAGACCGCCGTCGCCGCGGTCGGCGGGTCCCGGGTGATGCCGGGCGTCGCCGCGTACGGCTCGGCCGAGGCCCGTCGCTGGGCCGAGCAGGCCAGGGACGCGGGCTGCGGCGCCGTGATGCTGCTGCCGCCCAACGCCTACCGCGCCGACGAGCGTTCCGTCCTCGCACACTACGAGGAGGTCTCCCGGGCGGGCGTTCCGGTCGTCGCGTACAACAACCCCGTCGACACCAAGGTCGACCTGGTGCCCGAACTCCTCGCGAAGCTGCACGCCGCCGGCTACGTCCAGGGCGTCAAGGAGTTCTCCGGCGACGTACGCCGGGCCTACCGCATCGCCGAACTCGCGCCGGAACTCGACCTGCTGATCGGCGCCGACGACGTCCTGCTCGAACTCGCCGTCGCGGGCGCCAAGGGCTGGGTGGCCGGCTACCCGAACGCGCTGCCCAGGGCGAGCGTCGAGCTGTACCGCGCCGCCGTCGCGGGCGACCTCGACACGGCGGGCAAGCTCTACCGACAGCTGCACCCGCTGCTGCGCTGGGACTCCCGGGTCGAGTTCGTCCAGGCCATCAAGCTCTCCATGGACCTCGTCGGCCGCCACGGCGGTCCGGTCCGCCCGCCGCGCGTCCCGCTGCTGCCCGAGCAGGAGGCCGCCGTGCGCCTGGCCACGGAACGTGCCGTCGCCGCAGGACTCGCCTGAGCCGCCCCCTCAGCCCACAACCTTCCTCCGCCCCTGCCCTTCCCACCCCCGGGGCTCCGCCCCCGGACCCCTGCTCCCCAAACGCCGGAGGGGCTGAAACCCACGCCGATGAGGGACTGCACCCGAGCCACCGCTCACCCGCAGTCGGGATCCGGCGTGAGGGGCCGTGCCGGTACATCGATGCCCGTCGCCACCGACGCCCACATCCCTGTCCGACGGCGACGGGCTGATGCACCGGCACGGCCCCGACCCACCCACCGAGGAGCCCCATGCGCAGCAAACTCGTCCTGCACGCCGTCGACTCGCACACCGAGGGCATGCCCACCCGGGTGGTCACCGGCGGGATCGGCACGGTCCCGGGCGCGACCATGAACGAGCGGCGGCTGTACTTCCGCGAGCACCGCGACGACATCAAGCGGCTCCTGATGAACGAGCCGCGCGGCCACGCGGCGATGAGCGGAGCGATCCTCCAGCCGCCCACCCGGCCCGACTGCGACTACGGCGTGATCTACATCGAGGTGTCGGGCTACCTGCCGATGTGCGGACACGGCACGATCGGGGTGGCGACCGTGCTGGTGGAGACCGGCATGGTCGAGGTCGTCGAGCCCGTCACCACGATCCGGCTCGACACCCCGGCGGGCCTCGTCGTCGCCGAGGTCGCCGTGGAGGACGGCGCGGCCAGGGAGGTCACGCTCAGGAACGTGCCCTCGTTCGCCGCCGGCCTCGACCGCAGGGCGACACTCGCCGACGGCCGTACGGTGACGTACGACCTGGCCTACGGCGGGAACTTCTACGCGATCCTGCCGCTGGAGCAGTTCGGCCTGCCCTTCGACCGCTCCCGCAAGGACGAGATCCTCGCCGCCGGGCTCGCGCTCATGGACGCGGTCAACGCCGAGGGAGGGCCCGTGCACCCCGAGGACCCGTCCATCCGCGGCTGCCACCACGTCCACCTGTACGCGCCGGGGGCGACGGCCCGTTACTCACGGCACGCGATGGCGATCCACCCCGGCTGGTTCGACCGCTCGCCCTGCGGCACGGGCACCAGCGCGCGCATGGCCCAACTGCACGCCCGTGGTGAACTCCCGCTGGACACCGAGTTCGTGAACGAGTCGTTCATCGGCACGCGGTTCACCGGACGGCTGCTGGGCACCACCGAGGTCGCCGGGCTCCCCGCCGTGCTGCCCAGCTTCACGGGACGCGCGTGGATCACGGGAACCGCCCAGTACCTGCTCGACCCGACGGACCCGTTCCCGGCCGGGTTCGTCCTGTGAGCGGCCACGCGCCGGGCCGTGGATACTGGAGCCCCCGATAACACGTGACATGGCACAGTGCCCAAAGGGTGCGACAGGACAAGGCCGCACCGAGGCGCCGAGGCCCGTACGAGGAGACCCCGATGGCCGCCGAGCGCAGCAGCGCACCCTCAGCCGCTCCCGACCTGCCCGCGCTGGGCGGCAGGAGGAGCAGCTACCGCGAGCGCGTGGCCGACGCGCTGCGCGCCGCGCTGATCGCGGGTGAGCTGCGGCCGGGCGAGGTCTACTCGGCGCCGACGCTCGCGGCCCGCTTCGGCGTCTCGGCGACGCCGGTCCGGGAGGCCATGCTGGACCTGGCCAAGGAGGGACTGGTCGACACGGTCCCCAACAAGGGTTTCCGGGTCACGGAGGTGTCCGAGAAGCAGCTCGACGAGTACACCCACATCCGCTCGCTCATCGAGATCCCCACCGTCGTGGGGCTGGCCGGCACGGCGGATCCCGCCTCGCTGGAGGCGCTGCGCCCGGCCGCCCGGGAGATCGTGACGGCGGCGGCGGCCGGTGACCTCATCGCCTACGTGGAGGCGGACATCCGCTTCCACCTCGGTCTGCTGGCCCTCGCGGGCAACTCCCACCTGGTGGAGGTCGTCGGCGACCTGCGCAAGCGCTCGCGCCTGTACGGGCTCGACGCGCTGGTCCGGGCGGGCCGTCTGGAGGAATCGGCGAGGGAGCACCTGGAACTGCTCGACGCGCTCCTGGAGCGCGACGAACGCGCCGTCCGCGCGGTGATGACCCGCCACCTCGGCCATGTCCGCGGACTGTGGGCCGCGCCCTGAGGGGCCGCCGCGGCGGCGAGGGCGGTGGCCGGAAGCAGCCGCCGCCGTCGGCGGGCACCCGGACTCCGGTCCCGTTCCTGTGAAGAGGAATCGGACGACGCGTTACGCAAGCAACTTGCATTTCTTGCGCTATTCTTGCGTGCATGACGCGACGACTTGCTCAGGTGGCGAAGAAGGTCGGGGTCAGCGAGGCCACGGTCAGCCGGGTGCTCAACGGCAAGCCGGGTGTCTCCGACTCCACTCGGCAGGCGGTCCTGTCCGCCCTGGACGTCCTCGGCTACGAGCGGCCGACCCAGCTGCGCGGCGAGCGCGCGCGGCTCGTCGGGCTCGTCCTGCCCGAGCTGCAGAACCCGATCTTCCCGGCCTTCGCGGAGGTGATCGGCGGAGCGCTCGCCCAGCTCGGTCTCACCCCGGTGCTGTGCACCCAGACCAAGGGCGGGGTCTCCGAGGCCGACTACGTGGAGCTGCTGCTCCAGCAGCAGGTCTCCGGCGTGGTGTTCGCCGGCGGTCTGTACGCGCAGGCCGACGCGCCGCACGACCACTACCGCGAGCTCGCGGACCGCAACATTCCGGTGGTGCTGGTCAACGCGGCCATCGAGCACCTCGGCTTCCCGTGCGTCTCCTGCGACGACGCCGTGGCCGTCGAGCAGGCCTGGCGCCATCTCGACTCGCTCGGCCACGAGCGGATCGGACTCGTCCTCGGCCCCGGTGACCACATGCCCTCGGGCCGCAAGCTCGCGGCGGCGCGCGCCCTCGCGCCGGATCTGCCCGACGAGCGCGTGGCGCGGGCGATGTTCTCGCTGGAGGGCGGCCAGGCCGCGGCCACCAGACTGCTCGACCAGGGGGTCACCGGCATCATCTGCGCCAGCGACCCGCTCGCGCTCGGCGCCGTGCGGGCCGCCCGCCGCAAGGGGCTCAGCGTCCCCGGCGAGATCTCCGTCGTCGGGTACGACGACTCGGCGTTCATGAACTGCACCGAGCCCCCGCTGACCACGGTCCGCCAGCCCATCGAGGCCATGGGGCGCGCCGCGGTGGAGCTGCTGAACGCGCAGATCGGCGGCAGCAGCGTGACCCCCGAGGAGCTCCTGTTCGAGCCGGAACTGGTGGTGCGCGGCTCGACCGCGCAGGCGCCCCGGGGCTGAGCCGCGCGACCGGGGCCGCGCGACCGCGGCCCCGGGGCCGCACGACCCGGTCCCGGCCCGGCGCCGCCGTACCGGGACCGGTGACCGAGGCGCCGTACCGGGACCGGTGACTCCGGTACGCAACCACCTGCCGTGAAGACCCTTGATCGCTGTCAAATAATTACAGATTCTGCGCGACATCTTGCGGACCGATGTCGACGGTGCTTGAGTGTGCGGCGCCAGAACACGGCGGCAAGCCCGCCGTGGGCCTTCCTCGCTCCAGCCCGAAGGGGTCCACCAATGAGAAGTACCGGGTTCCGCCGTAGCTTCGTCATGCTCATGGCGTCATCCGTCGCGCTCACCGCCACCGCGTGCGGTTCGAGCGGCGACGACGACGCGGCGAACGGAAAGACCCGCATCACCGTCAACTGCGAGCCGCCGAAGAGCGCCAAGACCGACCGCTCGTTCTTCGACGCCGACGTCGCGGCCTTCGAGAAGGCCAACCCGGACATCGACGTCGTCACGCACGACGCGTTCCCGTGCCAGGACCCCAAGACCTTCGACGCCAAGCTCGCCGGAGGCCAGATGGAGGACGTGTTCTACACGTACTTCACCGACGCCAAGCACGTCGTCGACGTCAACCAGGCCGCCGACATCACGAGTTACGTCAAGGACCTCAAGAGCTACGGCACCATCCAGCAGCAGCTGCGCGACATCTACACCGTCGACGGCAAGATCTACGGCGTCCCGCGCACCGGCTACTCGATGGGCCTCATCTACAACAAGGCGCTCTTCGAGAAGGCCGGCCTCGACCCCGACAAGCCCCCGGCCACCTGGGAGGAACTGCGCGCGGACGCCAAGAAGATCGCCGCGCTCGGCAAGGGCACCGTCGGTTACGCCGACTACAGCGCCCAGAACCAGGGCGGCTGGCACTTCACCGCCGAGCTCTACTCGCAGGGCGGGAACGTCGTCTCCGAGGACGGCAAGAAGGCGGCCGTCGACACCCCCGAGGGCAAGGCGGTCCTACAGAACCTGAAGGACATGCGCTGGAGCGACAACTCCATGGGCAGCAAGCAACTGCTCGTCATCAACGACGTCCAGCAGATGATGGGCTCCGGCAAGCTCGGCATGTACCTCTCCGCGCCCGACAACATCCCGATCCTCGTCAAGGAGAAGGGCGGCAACTACAACGACCTCGCCCTGGCCCCGATGCCCGGCGGCAAGGGCACGCTCATCGGCGGCGACGGCTACATGTTCAACAAGAAGGACACCCCGGCCCAGATCAAGGCCGGCCTCAAGTGGCTCGACCACATGTTCCTGACCCCCGGCAAGGGCTTCCTCGGCGACTACGCCCGCGCCAAGCAGAACGACGCGCCCGTCGGCCTGCCCGAACCGCGCCTGTTCACCGGCGCCGCGGACGCCAAGGACCAGCAGGTCAAGAAGGCCAACGCCAACGTGCCCGTGGAGAACTACCAGCCCTTCCTCGACGGCAACCAGGGCCTACAGATGAAGATCGAGCCCCCGCAGGCCCAGCAGATCTACTCCGTCCTCGACGCCGCCGTGTCCGCCGTCCTCACCAAGAAGGACGCCGACATCGACCAGCTCCTCGAGGACGCCTCCGGCAAGATCGACTCCATCCTGGCCCGAGGCTGACACCGTTCATGAAGACCGCATCGAAACCCCCCGCAGTGCTCCCTCCGGCCGCCGTCGGCGCGCCGGAGGCGCCGCGGTCGGCCGGGCGCCGGAACGGGGGTGTGTCACGCCGGCGCCCGGCCGACCAGTTCCGCGCCTACGCCTTCCTGGCCGGCGGCCTGCTCTGCTTCGCCCTGTTCTCCTGGTACCCGGCGATCCGCGCCGTCGTGATCGCCTTCCAGAAGTACACGCCCGGCAGCGGCGGCGAGTGGGTCGGCACCGCCAACTTCACCCGGGTCTTCCACGATCCGGAGTTCACGGCCGCCTGGCGCAACACCCTCACCTTCACCGTCCTCGCCCTGCTCATCGGCTTCGCCGTCCCGTTCGTGACGGCGCTGGTCCTGAACGAACTGCGGCACGCCAAGGCGTTCTTCAGGGTCGTGGTCTACCTCCCGGTGATGATCCCGCCCGTGGTCAGCGCCCTGCTGTGGAAGTGGTTCTACGACCCCGGGGCCGGCCTCGCCAACGAGACGCTGCGCGCGCTGCACCTGCCGACCTCGAACTGGTCCAACGGCGCCGACACCGCACTCGTCTCCCTCGTCATCGTCGCCACCTGGGCCAACCTCGGCGGCACCGTCCTCATCTACCTGGCCGCCCTCCAGAGCATCCCCGGCGAGCTGTACGAGGCGGCCGAGCTGGACGGAGCGAGCCTGCTCCAGCGCATCCGGCACGTGACGATCCCCCAGACGCGCTTCATCATCCTCATGCTGATGCTGCTTCAGATCATCGCCACCATGCAGGTGTTCACCGAGCCCTTCGTGATCACCGGTGGCGGCCCCGAGGACAAGACCGTCACGGTGCTCTACCTGATCTACAAGTACGCCTTCCTCTACAACGACTTCGGCGGAGCCTGCGCGCTGAGCGTCATGCTGCTCGTCCTGCTCAGCGCCTTCTCCGCCCTCTACCTGCGGCTGACCCGCTCCGAAGGGGAGGACGCGTGAGCACCCGCACCCTGATCTCTCCGCTCACCCTGGCCCGCCCCCGCGGCAGGGCCCTCTACTGGACCGTCTTCGGCGGGGTCGTCCTGCTCTTCGCGCTGGCCTTCCTCTTCCCCGTCTACTGGATGGTGACCGGCGCCATGAAGTCGCCGGACGAGGTCACACGCACCCCGCCCACGCTCGTGCCGGAACACTGGCACCTCGCCGGATACACCGACGCGTGGGACCTGATGGACCTGCCCACCCATCTGTGGAACACCGTCGTCCAGGCCACGGGCGCCTGGCTGCTCCAGCTCGTCTTCTGCACGGCCGCCGCCTACGCCCTGTCCAAACTGAGGCCGGCCTTCGGCAAGGTGATCCTCGGCGGCATCCTCGCCACCCTCATGGTCCCCGCGCAGGCCCTGGTGGTCCCCAAGTACCTGACCGTCGCCGACCTGCCCGTCCTGCACACCAGCCTGCTCAACTCCCCGCTCGGCATCTGGCTGCCGGCCGTCGCCAACGCCTTCAACCTCTACCTCCTCAAGCGCTTCTTCGACCAGATCCCGCGCGACGTCCTGGAGGCCGCCGAGATCGACGGCGCCGGGAAGCTGCGCACCCTGTGGTCGATCGTGCTGCCGATGTCCCGGCCCGTCCTCGGAGTCGTGTCGATCTTCGCCCTGGTCGCCGTCTGGCAGGACTTCCTCTGGCCGCTGATGGTCTTCTCCGACACCGACAAGCAGCCCATCAGCGTGGCGCTCGTCCAACTGTCGCAGAACATCCAGCTGACCGTGCTCATCGCCGCGATGGTGATCGCCAGCATCCCCATGGTCGTGATGTTCCTGGTGTTCCAGCGGCACATCATCGCCGGGATCAGCGCGGGCAGCACCAAGGGCTGACGCCCGTACCCGACCTCCTCGAACGAAAGGCAACGCACCGTGGGACAGCCCCGCCCTGCCCGAAATCAGTCCGCGTGGTGGCGTTCCGCCGTCATCTACCAGGTGTACGTCCGCAGCTTCGCGGACGGCGACGGCGACGGCACCGGCGACCTCGCGGGCGTCCGCGCCAGACTCCCGTACCTCGCCGAACTCGGCGTGGACGCGCTGTGGTTCAACCCCTGGTACCTCTCGCCCCTGGCCGACGGCGGCTACGACGTCGCCGACTACCGCACCATCGACCCGGCCTTCGGCACGCTCGCCGAGGCCGAGAAGCTCATCGCCGAGGCCCGCGAGCTGGGCATCCGCACCCTGGTCGACATCGTGCCGAACCACGTCTCCGACCAACACCCCTGGTTCAGGGCGGCGCTGGCCGGCGGCCCGGAGCGCGAGCTGTTCCACTTCCGCCCCGGACGCGGCGAACACGGCGAACTCCCGCCCAACGACTGGCCGTCCCAGTTCGCGGGCTCCACCGAGCCGGTGTGGACCCGGCTGCCCGACGGCGACTGGTACCTCCACCTCTTCACCCCCCAGCAGCCCGACCTCAACTGGGACCACCCCGCCGTCCGCCGCGAGCACGAGGAGATCCTGCGCTTCTGGTTCGAGCGGGGAGTGGCCGGTGTGCGCATCGATTCGGCCGCGCTGCTCGCCAAGGACCCGGACCTGCCCGACTACGTCGAGGGCCGCGACCCCAACCCCTACGTCGACCGCGACGAGCTCCACGACATCTACCGCTCCTGGCGCGAGGTCGCCGACGCCTACGACGGCATCTTCGTCGGCGAGGTCTGGCTCCCCGACTCCGAGCGCTTCGCCCGCTACCTGCGCCCCGACGAACTGCACACCGCCTTCAACTTCTCCTTCCTGTCCTGCCCCTGGGACGCGGACCGGCTGCGGACCTCGATCGACGAGACCCTCGCCGAGCACGCCCCCGTCGGCGCCCCCGCCACCTGGGTGCTGTGCAACCACGACGTGACCCGCACGGTCACCCGCTACGGCCGCGCGGACACCGGCTTCGACTTCACCGCCAAGGCCTTCGGCACCCCCACCGACCTGGCGCTCGGCACCCGCCGGGCCCGCGCCGCGGCCCTGCTCTCGCTCGCTCTCCCCGGCGCCGTGTACGTCTACCAGGGCGAGGAACTCGGCCTGCCCGAGGTGGAGTTGCCGCGCGAGAGCATCCAGGACCCGATGTACACGCGCTCCGGCGGCACCGACCCGGGCCGGGACGGCTGCCGGGTCCCGCTGCCCTGGACGGCCGCCGAGGAGCACGCCGGGTTCGGCGGCGAGCCCTGGCTCCCGCAGCCCGCCGACTGGCCGGCGTACGCCGCCGACCGCCAGGCGGACGACCCCGCCTCCATGCTGAGCCTCTACCGGGCCGCACTGCGCCTGCGCCGCGACGAAGCGGGCTTCGGCGACGGCCCGCTCGACTGGCTGCCCGCGCCCGAGGGCGTCCTCGC
This sequence comes from Streptomyces populi, assembly GCF_002911015.1. Lineage (GTDB taxonomy): Bacteria > Actinomycetota > Actinomycetes > Streptomycetales > Streptomycetaceae > Streptomyces > Streptomyces populi. The sequence goes on along the minus strand of NZ_KZ626909.1, from coordinate 20,215 downwards.
CTTCACCCGCGCGGACGGCCTGCTCTGCGTCGTCAATCTGTCCGACGGCCCGGTCGGACTGCCCGGGCACTCCCGGCTCCTGCTCCACAGCGCCCCGTTGACCGCCGACGGACTCCTGCCGCCGGACACGGCGGTCTGGCTGCGCGCCTGACCGGGGCCGCACCGCACGACACCCTCTCCACGGTCCTCACCGAGGCGGAGGCGCGTCCTCGACGACCGGCTCCCCGCGTTTCGCCGCCTGGATCTGCTCGTACACACGGGTCCGCAGTTCGGCGAAGCGCGGGGCCACCCGGGTGCGCAACTGGTCCCGCTCCTCGGGAAGATCGACCTTCAGCTGCTCCCGCACGACGGTGGGGGAGGCCGAGAGGACCAGGACCCGCTCACCGAGGTACACGGCCTCGTCGATGTCATGGGTCACGAACAGGACGGTGATCCCGCGCCGGCGCCACAGCCGGCGCACCAGATCCTCCAGATCGGCGCGGGTCTGCGCGTCGACCGCCGCGAACGGCTCGTCCATGAGCAGGACCTCGGGTTCGTACGCCAGGGCCCGGGCGATCGCGACCCGCTGCTGCATCCCGCCGGACAGCTGCCACGGATAGGCTCCCGCGGCATCGGCCAGACCGACGGACTCCAGCGCGTCGACGACCAGTTCCCTGCGCCGAACCCTGCCCAGCTTCTTCTGCCGCAGCGGGAGTTCGACGTTCTCGCCGACCCTCATCCAGGGGAACAGACTGCGCCCGTACTCCTGGAACACGAACGCCATGCCCGGCGGCGGACCGCTCACCCGCCGGCCCCCGAGCAGCACCTCGCCCGACGTCGGCGCCAGCAGACCGGCCATGCACTTCAGCAGCGTGGTTTTGCCGCAGCCCGACGGGCCCACCAGACAGACGAGTTCACCCGCGTCCACCGTGAAGGTGAGATCGCGGACCGCCTCCACCCGGCGCCCCGCCCCCTCGTAGACCTTCCGCAGGCCGGATACGACCAAAGACGCGTGCATGGACCGCCCTTTCGGATGCGTCACGGGGACCGCCTGGAGGAGTCGCGCAGACCGTGGTACCAGCCGAGGACCCGGCGCTCGACCAGTTGGAAGAGCACCGAGAGGAGAAAACCGAGCAGGCCGAGGACGAGGATCCCGGTCCACATGTCGGGGATCGCGAAGCCGCGCTGGAACTGCACGATGGTGAAGCCGAGTCCGTTGCTGGCCGCGAACATCTCGCTGATGACCATCAGGATGATGCCGATGGACAGCGCCTGGCGCAGCCCCGCGAAGATCTGCGGGCCCGCCGACGGCAGCACGACGGACCGGATCCGGGCCGGACCCGTGATGCCGTACGAGCGGGCCGTCTCGGACATCACGGAGTCGACGGCGCGCACGCCCTCGATCGTGTTGAGCAGGACCGGCCACACACAGCCGCTCGCGATCACGACGATCTTCATCGTGTCCCCGATGCCCGCGAACAGCATGATGACCGGGACGAGGACGGGCGGCGGCACCGCCCGCAGGAACTCCAGGACGGGTTCGCACACGGCCCGCACCTTCCGGTACGAGCCGATGACCGTGCCGAGGCCGATCCCCACCACGGCGGCCGACGTGTAGCCGGCGAGCAGCCGCAGCAGGCTGGGCAGCAGATCGGCGCGGAGCCGCGCGCGGGTCCAGACGTCGGGGAAGGTCTCGAGGATCGTGCGCAGCGGCGGCCAGTAGACGTCGGTGCTGCCGTCCGAGGCGAGCCACCAGAGGCCGAACAGCAGGGCGGGGAGCGCGACGACGAACAGCGCGCGCAGCAGACGGCCTCCCCACGTGCCCGGCCTCCTCCGCCCGGCGGGGTCGTCCTTCACACCGTCACCTCCCCGCGCACCGACTGGTGCCAGGCCAGCGCGTACCGCTCCACCGACCGCGCGCCCACGTTGATGAGCAGCCCGAGCAGACCCGTGACCACGATCAGCGCGTACAGCTCGGGCACCGCCTGCGAGGTCTGGGCCACCGCGATGCGCGCGCCCAGCCCCGGTGCCCCGATGACGAGTTCGGCGGTCACCGTGAGGATGAGCGCGACCGCCGCGGCGAGCCGGACCCCGGTCATGACGTACGGGAGCGCGGTCGGCCACAGCACGTGCCGGATCCGGGCCCAGGTGCCGAGCCCGTACGAGCGCGCGGTCTCCTCCGCCACCGGGTCGACGTCCCGCACCCCGTACATGACCTGGACGAGGACCTGCCAGAAGGACGCGTACACGACCAGGAGGAGCACCGACCTCAGCTCGGTGCCGTAGAGCAGGACGGCCAGCGGGATCAGGGCCACGGAGGGGATGGGCCGCAGGAACTCGATCGTCGAGGCGGTCGCCTCGCGCAGGTACGGCACGACCGAGACGACCACCCCCGCCACGACGCCCGCGCCGACGGCGATCACGAGGCCCAGCGCCCAGCCCGTGAGGGTGTCGCCGAGATCCGCCCAGAAGGCGCTGTCGGTGATCTCGCCGCCGAGGGCCCGCGCGATCCGGCTGGTCGGAGGGAAGAACTGCTCCTTGACGAGGCCGAGCCGCGGCACCGCCTCGCCGAGGGCGAGGAAGGCCGCGAGCCCGGCGGCGCCCAGTGCGGCGTTCACGGCCCGTCCGGAGGAGCCGCCGCCGCGCGGTGACGTGGGCTTCACGGCAGCAGCTTGTCCAGGTCGGGCGTCGACTTGAAGAGACCGTCCTGCTCGCCCAGCTTCTCCAGCGCCTCGATCGAGGCCCGGTTCGGCTCGGCCGGCCACTTCGGCAGGGTCACCTTCGCCAGCACGGCCGCGGGGATCGTGGTGTACGTGGTGACGATCCCCCGGACCTCGTCCGGGTGCGCGTCGGCGTAGGCGAGGGACTCCGCGGTGGCCTCCTGGAACTTCTTCACCACGTCCGGGTGTTGCTGCGCGTACTGGTTCGAGGTGAAGTACATGGCGACCGTGAGGTTCGGCGCCACGTCGACCAGGGAGGAGGCGATCTCGGTCGCGCCCTGGCTCTTGACGGTGGCGAGCGCCGGCTCGACCACCATCGCGGCGTCGATCCGACCGCTGTCCAGGGCCGCGGGCATCTGGTCGAAGGCGAGCTCGACGAACTTCACCTCGGACGGGTCGCCGCCCGCCTTGCGCACCGACTCGCGCACGGCCGTCTCGTTGATGTTCTTCAGCGTGTTGACGGCGACCTTCTTGCCCTCCAGGTCCTTCGCCGACTTGATCGCGCTGCCCTTCTTCACCGTGATGGCACCGAAGTCCGCGCCCGCCACGCCCGTCGAGGCGACGCCGTTCGCGATGGCCTTCACGGGAACGTCGTTGGACTGGGCGATCATCAGCGAGGTCACGTTGGAGAACCCGAACTGGAACTGGCCCGAGACGACACCCGGGACGATCGCCGCGCCGCCCTGCGCGGCCGTCATCGACAGGGTCAGTCCGTGCTTCTTGTAGAAGCCCTTCTTCTGGCCCAGGTAGACGGGGGCGACGTCGACGATGGGGATGACCCCCAGCTTGACCTCGGTGGTGCCGCCGGACGAGGAGTTCTTGTCCGAGGCGCCACCGCCGTCCGACGAACCGCAGGCCGACGCGGCGACCAGCACGGCTCCGACCGCGATCCCGGCGAGCAGACGACGCATGGCTCCTCCTGTGCAGACGAGAGTGTTCCGACAGGGTGTGCGCACACCGCACAATGGTGCTCAGCGCGAAGGTAGAACCCTGTCCGTGCCGGGTCAATGGCTTTGGCTGACAATATTGTTGACAGTTATCGAAGTGTGCCCCCGTCCCGTACGGAGGGCGCTCCGCGTGCCCCTCTGGAGGCGACGATGCCTGCGGCAGACCGAGCCCCCCACTTCGTCCGCTCCTTCGAACGAGGACTCGCCGTCATCCGGGTCTTCGGCGCCGACCGGCCGGAACTGACGCTCAGTGAGGTCGCCCGCGGCTGCGGCCTGACCCGCGCGGCGGCGCGCCGCTTCCTGCTGACCCTGGTCGACCTCGGCTACGTCCGCACGGACGGCCGTGTCTTCCGGCTCACCCCGCGCGTGCTGGAACTCGGCTACGCCTATCTCTCCGGCTTCACCCTCCCGGAGATCGCCCAGCCCCACCTCGAGCAACTCGCCGAACAGGTGGGGGAGTCGAGCTCGCTCTGCGTCCTCGACGGTGACGACATCGTGTACGTGGCGCGGGTCCCGACCCGGCGCATCATGACGGCGGCGATCACCGTCGGCACCCGCTTCCCGGCCCATGCCACCTCGGTCGGCCGGGTGATCCTCGCGCACCTCGCGGACGACGAGATCGACACCCGGCTGCGGCGGGCCGATCTGCGCCCTCTGACCGCGCGCACGATCGTCGCGCCGGACCTGCTGAGGGCGGAACTGGCCCGGGCGCGGCGCCAGGGCTACGCCGTCGTCGACCAGGAGCTGGAGGAGGGGCTGCGCTCGGTCGCCGCCCCGGTGCGCGACCGGAACGGCGACGTGGTGGCGGCCGTGAACATCCCGGTGCACGCCAGCCGCAACAGCCTCGAATCCGTCCGCCGCGACCTGCTTCCCCGCCTGCTGGAGACGGTCGCGCGGATCGAGCGGGACCTGGCGGTCACAGATCCAGGACGAGCCGTTCCCCGAGGCAGCGGGACACGCAGATGAGCATGGTCCCGCCCGCCTCCCGCTCCGCGTCCGTGAGCACCGAGTCCCGGTGGTCCGGGGTCCCTTCGAGCACGTCCGTCTCGCAGGTCCCGCACGTGCCCTCGGTGCAGGAGTGGAGGACCTCGACACCGGCGGCGCGCACGGTGTCGAGGACGGAGACGCCGGGGGCGACGGTGAGCGTCCGCCCCGACCGCTCCAGGACGACCTCGAACTCCGTCTCCCCGCCGGTGCTTCGCTCCCGCGGCCGGAACCGCTCGACGTGCAGCAGGGCGGTGGGGCAGCGCTCCTCCATCGCGTCCAGCAGCGGCCCGGGACCACAGCAGTAGACGAGGGTGTCACCGGAGACCCCGGCCAGCACGGAGGGCAGGTCGAGCGGTCCGGTCTCGTCCTGGGGCGCGAGGGTGACCCGGTCCCCGTAGCGCTCCAACTCCCCGGTGAACGCCATGGAACCGCGGGTCCGGCCGCCGTACAGCAAGGTCCACCCGGCGCCCGCCGCCTCGGCCGCGGCCAGCATCGGCAGGATCGGGGTGATGCCGATCCCGCCCGCCACGAAGCGGTAGCGCGGGGCGGGCACGAGCGCGAAGCGATTGCGCGGGCCCCGGACCCGGACCGTGTCGCCCTCGCCCAGCCTCCCGTGCACGTGAGCCGATCCGCCCCGCCCGTCCGGCTCGCGCAGCACCGCGATCCGCCACGACCGGCGGTCCGCCGGATCACCGCACAGCGAGTACTGCCGCTCCAGGCCCGGCCCGAGCACGACGTCGATGTGGGCGCCCGGTTCCCAGGGAGGGAGTTCGGCCCCGAGCGGATGCCGCAGGCTCAGGGCGAGCACGTCATCGGCGACGGACTCGATCCGTTCGACGGCGAGTCGTGCCTCGTACACGTTCACGCCCCCGTTCCCCGCGGCCCCTGAACGCCTCCGCCCCGGTGCCGCCCCCGGTCCCCGGTCCGTGCCCCGTGTCCCTCGGGGTGGGCGAGCATCCACTCCCACATCGCGACCGGGTCCTCGGCGGTGTGCTCGGCGCCGCAGTGGCAGGTGCCGTGCAGAACGTCGGTGCCCGGGAGCCAGGTGACGCGGTGGACCTCGCCGGCCGGACCGGTCACCGTGCCCTCTCCACCGGCTTGTCGCCCTCCTCCGCCAGGCGGGCCAGGATGCGCCGGGCCGCGAGACCGCCGGTGTCGATGTTGATGCTCAGCTCCTGGTGGCCGGTGCGCCCGGTGGCGAGGGCCCGCTGGAGGAGGTTGAGCGCGTCGACGTCCTGCATCACGACGGTGTGGTTCAAGTCCCGCATGAAGGAGCTGACTTCGTCGTCCGAGCGGGCGAAGTCGCGCGAGACCGCCCAGAAGTCGTACACCGCGCCCTCGCCGGACGGTGTGATGGCGTACGTGATCTCGGTGTGGAAGGCGTTCGGGTCGCTGCCGTCCGCCTCCGGCGGCACACCGGCCGGCGCGACCCTGCTGTGCAGCAGGTAGAGGCACGGCGCGTGGTACTCGATGTCCTGCCAGCGCGTGATCCGGCCCCGGACGCCGGTCGACCGGGCGTAGAAGGGCGGACACTCGGCGTCGTCCATGTGCCGGGAGACGCGCACGACACCGGCGCCCTCGTCCACCTCGGTGGTGATCGGCGTCTCGGCGACCTCGGGCGTGCCGATGTAGCCGCCGTGCAGGTACGTCTCGTGCGAGAGGTCGAGGAGGTTGTCGACGAGGAGTCCGTAGTCCGCGTCGACGGGTTCCATGCCGCTGACCGTCGTCCAGCCGGGCGAGTCCATGTGCGGTGCGCGCGGTACGGACCCCGGGTCCGCGAGCGCGGGGTCGCCGATCCAGACCCAGACGAACAGGTCCTGCTCGACGACCGGGTAGGAGGCGACACGGGCGGTGCGGGGTATCCGCTTCTGCCCCGGCACGCGGACGCACGTACCGGTCCTGTCGTACGTGAACCCGTGGTAGCCGCACACGATCCGGTCACCGTCGAGACGGCTCTCCGAGAGCGGGAAGTACCGGTGCACACACCGGTCGGACAGCGCGACGGCCGCCCCGTCCTCCTCGGTCCGGTAGAGCACGAGCGGCTCACCGAGGACCGTCCGGCCGAGCAGTCCGCGCCCGACCTCGTAGGTGTAGGCGGCGACGTACCACTGGTTGCGGGCGAAGGCGGTGGTGTGCGGCATGGCGTTCCCGTCCCTGAGAGCGGGGCCTCGCCGCCCCGCGTGCCGTGGTGGAACTCAGGGTCGTGACGCCCGCGGCCGGCGGGCAAGACGGCTTCCGCCAGACGGAAGGGATGTGGGAAGGGACACGGACTCGTATCTGCCGGAGGACCCGGAAGGAACCACGGTCGCCCCGCCCGGCGACCGGACGGCCCGGCGGGAACTCGGCCGCTTTCTCACGTTCCTCGGCTCCGCGCTGGTCATCGCCGGTGCCGTGGTCGGCGTGCTCTCCCTCTTCGCGGGCGGCCAGGGCCCGTCCGACGGGTCGGGCCGGACGGGGACCCGCGGTGCCCGTGGGCTGCCGGGAACCGCGGGTCAGGCGCCGTCGGCGTCCTCTTCCTCGTCCTCGTCCTCGAAGTCGTCCTCTTCGAAGTCCTCGTCCTCGAAGGACTCGCTGCTCACTTCGTCGACGACCCATTTCTCGACGGCGTCCTCGTCCTTCGTCCCGCCGAGGAACCCCGCTTCGGCTTCCTTGAACCAGTGCGGGATCACGCCCCGGACCCGGTACAGGGGGGTGAGATCCCCCTCGGACAGCAACTGGATGCCGGCTGTCGACCCTCCGGCCCATTGCAGCCCTCCCGAGGCCGCCAGCATGTCCAGGCCGGTGACGCCGGGGTCCGCGGCGGCCCGGAGCGCGATGCGGTCCCTGCGCCTCCTGCTCATGAGGACCGTCGTGAACGCGGCATGCGTGACCTCGGTGATCACGACCTGGTCGTCGGGCCAGCCGCCCGCCCGGTGCAGGTCCAGCATCCGGCTCTCGACCGTCTCGATGCCCTCGATCTCCTCCGTCCGGCAGCCCGTCGCGTGGAAGAGCACCGACCGCGCCCTGGCGAACTCCAGGAGCACCGAACCGTCGGCGGCCACCGGACCGGCGTCCACGCCGAGGCCCGTGTCGAGGTGGACCTGGACGTTCCCCGTCGAATCGCTGTGGTACGAGGCGCGGTTGTGAGGGATCGGCCGGGGAGCGAAGCCGATGCCGTACAGCGACTCGAGGGTTCCCTTCCGCTCGAAGTGCCCCTTGCGGAAGACCCCGACGTCCCCGAGCCGCCGATGGGAGGCCGGCGGCCATGCCGGTTCCATGCCGAGGTCGGCCCGCACCTTCCGGATGTACTGCCTGTGTCGCGCCCTGGCCACCTGTGTCTCCCGTCGCCCCTCGTGCAGCGTGGTTCGTGTCGTAGCGTAGGCAAGGTGACGGTCATTTCGTATGGATGGCCATGAAATGTTCTGTACTGCAAGAGAGATGGGCAAAACCCTGCATGCTGCGATCAGCCGAGCTCTCGATCGGTCACTGGCGACGGCATCCGGCGGACGGGCTGCCCGACTGGTGGGCCTGGCGCCTCCAGGTGGCCGGCAGAGGACAGGTCGCGTTCGAAGAAGTGCTGCTCGAGACGCCGCGGCAGCGTTCCGGGCTCGCCGGACTGTACGAACTCCAGCGCACGGTTGCCCGGGTGCACGGGAGCGAGGGCGGCGCGGCCGCCGTGGAGCACGCGGTGCGAACCTCGGGAGAGTGGATCGGGGACGTCGGACTGGGGGGTGTGGCGCCCCTGCTGAAGGAACTCGCGCCGCTCGTCGTGACACTTGAACTTCCGCCGCTCATGCGTGACTTCGAGCATCTGCCCTGGGAACTGGGCCTGGTCGGAGGCCGGTCGCTGGCAGAGCACGGTGTGCTGTTCGTACGAGACCGCCGCCGGGCCGCCTCCGTCACCGTCCCGTCCTCGTCCCGAGCGCGTGGACTCCCGTCACACCTGCGCATGCTGGCCCTGTTCAGCCTGCCGCGGGGCTCGGCCGCGCTGGACCTCGGCGCGCACCGCGCCACCCTGCGCGGCCGGCTGCGCGACCTGGCCGCCGGGGGAGCCGCCCCCGCCCTGCCGCTCGAGGTGCGGACCCGGCAGTTCGGCGTCACACGCAGGACGCTCGGCGCGATGCTGGACGAACCCGAGGGCTGGGACGTCCTCCACATCGTCGCGCACGGTCTGCCCGGGCTTCTGCGCCTGGAGAAGGAGGACGGCACGAGCGACGAACTGGATGCCGAGGACCTGCTCGAACTCCTGGAGCGGGCACGGGGACGGACCAGGCTGGTGTTCCTGGCCGTGTGCTGGTCGGCCGGGCGGACCGCGAACCGTGCCGCCGTGCCGACGCAGCGCAGGGGCGAAGCGGAGCGCGCCGTCCCCGCCGTGCCCGAGTCGCTGGCCTCGGCCATCGCCGAGCGGCTCGGATGCGCCGTCGTGGCGATGCGCTTCCCCGTACGCAACGACTTCGCCCTGCGACTCGCCGAGGGCCTGTACACGCATCTCTTCCGGCAGGGCCACCCCCTGCCGACGGCGCTCCACGCGGCCCTGTCCGACACCGCGCTCGACGCCCGGTTCGGGGCCGGCGCCACCCCCCTGTCCTTCGCCGCCACACCTGTCCTGCACGGCGCGACCGCCGCCGGTCTTCGGCTGCCGGACCGCCGCCTGCGCCCCGCGGCGCGGATCCGCCGCCGCGCGGACGCCTCCGGAACCCTCCCGGGCCGGCCCGACTCCTTCGTCGGGCACCTCCGGCAGATGACGGCGGCCAGCGCCGCGCTCGCCGTCGGCGGCGGTACGCGCGGAGTCGTCCTGTACGGCCGCGCCGGCCTCGGCGCGACGACGTGCGCCGTACAGCTCGCGCACGATCACCGGGAGGCCTTCGACCGGATCCTGTGGCACCCCAGACCGCCCTGGTACGGGGCTCCCGCGCCGTCCCGCGCCGAGCCGGTCGACAGTCTGCTGGAGCAACTGGCGGTGGAGGTCCCACCGCTCCGCGAACGCCGGACCGGGCGGGGCGAGGGGCAGGGCGGCCCGGGAGCCGTCCCCTCCGCCCCCTCCTGGGCGGACCTGGTCTCCCGGATGTCCGGGCTGCGCCTGCTCCTGGTGGTGGACGCCGCCGACCGCGCGCTCGCCCACGACGCGCGCTGGGGCCCCTTCATCGACCGGCTCGCCTCCGCGCAGGGCCCGCTCCGGCTGCTGCTCACCTCCCGGACGGCCCTGCCGAAGCGGGCTCCCGGCCTGCCGCGCGTCGAGCTGGAGTCGCTGAGCGACGACGAGATGCGGCAGATCCTGTGCTCGCTTCCGGGGCTCACGGCGGCGGGGCCGTCCGCATCCCGGGTACTGAGCCGTACCGGAGGCAATCCGGGACGTCTGATGGACGCCGAGCGCAGCGCCCGTACTTCCCCGGCGGAACTCGAGGGATGGATACGTCAGCACCCGCCGAGAATTCGCAGACCTTTTCGAAAGAAGGAAGCCACGGTTCCAGGGGCCGATATTTGATGTCCCTTCTTTCCCGCTCTTCCCCATATAAGGGGCGGTCGCGGGTCTACCCTGCTCTGCACTGGCATATGCGAGGGGTTCTTGGGGGGACGGGGACGTGTCGGCGCATTACGACGCCCTGCTGGAGGTCAGGGAATTCGCCGTGGCGAAAACCGGCCTGCCACGCTGGTTCTGGCGGCTGTCCGACAGGGCCGGCGGGCTCGTGGCCGAGTCCGCCGTGGATCTGGCGCGGGACGAGGACGCGGTCAGGGCACGGAGGTTCCGCGCGTTCCTCACCGACCCGCACGCGTTCATGCAGCACGGCAGGTTCGGCGAGCCGGGCGAGGAACGGATGGGCCGGGACCTGGGCGACTGGCTCCGGCGGACGGTCCTCACCAAGAGGATCTGGGACGGGCTGACCGCCCACGGTCCGGCGACGGTGCTGCTGCGTCTCGATCCGAACGGGCCGGAGCGGGAGGTGATCGGCTACCCGCTCGTCCTGGCCGCGGACGGCGGGGGCAGTCTGGCGGACCGGCTGGTGACCTTCGTCCACGACATCGATCCACGCCGGCCGGCCGCCCCGCCGGACCCGGCGCGCGAGACGCGTCCGTTGCACGTCGTCGGATTCTTCGGCAGGACCGCGACCGGCGAACCGCTCGATCTGCACGCCGAGCAGTCCCAGGTCCTCGGCACCATCGAGAACGCGGCCGCCGACGGGCGCGGGATGGACATCACCAGGCGCGCGCTCTCGTACCACGTCACCAAGGAGCAGGTGGGCGAGCACCTCGGGAACGCCCGGCGGGGTGACAACCGGCAGGAGGCCGACTGGGCGATGATCCTGCACCTGGCCGGCCGGGGAACTCCCGGCACCTGGTCGGTGGGCGAGGGAGCGCACGAGCACATCCCCGTGACGGCCCAGGACCTGTGCGGGAAGCTGCGCGGCAGCGGCAACGACAGACGGCTGCGGCTGGTGGTGATGACCACCCGCCCGGCCAGCAGCCCCTCGCTCGCCGACCGGCTGGCGATGTTCCGCATCCCCTCCCACACCGAGCCGGAACCCGGCGTCACCGACTCGTGCTCCGCCGTCGGCGGGCTGGCCGTGGACCTGGCGGTGCAACTGGGCTGCCCGGTCCTCGCCTTCCGGCACCGGATATCCGATCAGGGCGCGGTCGCCCTGATGGTGAGTCTGTACGACCAACTCCTCACCCGGGGCCTGAGCCTGCCCAGGGCCCTGGCGGCGGCGATCGAGGAGTGCCGGGACGTCCTGAGTCCCCTCGACGTCGCGGCTCCCGTCCTCTACGGAGCGCAGGCCTGCGGACTGACCCTGAACCCGCCGCAGCCGCCGCGGGCCGACGAGCTGACCTACAGGTCGGCGCCGAGCCTCGTCGGGCACCACGAGCCCATGTGGTCGGCGAGCCGGGTCCTGGCACGGCTGGCGGGCGACGGCCACAACGGAGTCGTCCTGCACGGGATGCCCGGCGTGGGCAAGACCACCTGCGCCGACGAACTGATCAGCCTGTACCAGCACCGCTACCGCGACGTGCTGCGCCACGTGCTGGGATCCCCCGGGGACGAGCCGCCCGACGAGGTGCTGCGCCGCTTCCTCCGGGAACTGCTCCAGCTGCCGGCCATGCGCCCGTACCTGGACGCGGACGGCGTGACCGTCGAGGAGCGGCTGGACGAGGTGATGGCCGACGACCTGGAGTTCGAGCGCATGAGCCGCGCCGTGGAGCAGCGGATCACGGGCAACACCAAGGAGTACGCGCTGGTCGCCCTCCTCGATGTCGGAGAGCTGACCGTCGCGCGTCCACAGGACGCGCGGGCGGTGGACGACGGTCCCTGGCGGGACCCGCGCTGGGCCCGCCTGATCAGTGCCATGACCCTTCCGGACGCCCCCGGCTTCCGCCTGCTCGTCACGAGTCCCCGCCCGCTGCGGCTCGACCGGGACCGGCTCCTCGACGTGCCGATGCCCCTGCCGGCACCCGCCGAGGCGTTCCTCCACGCGCAGGGTCTGCCGAGCCTCGGCCCGCTCATCGACGCCGCGGCCCGCGACACGGCCGACGACGAGGACCGCAAGCTCATCCACGACGTGCTCTCCCGCGCCGCGGGACATCCCGGGCTGCTGAGGTTCGCGGACACGGTGGCGGGCGAACGGGACGGGCGCGCACGGCTGCGTCGGCTCGCCGACCTGGACATGGACCCCCGGGCGTGGCGGGGAAAGGAAGCGGAGCAACCACCCTCCGCCTGGACGGGGATCGAGGAGTGGGCCCACGAGACGATGGGGTGCATACCCGAAGAGGACCCGCGGCACCTCCTGCTCCTCGTCCTCTCGCGGCTGCGCCCGAGGGACCTGGTCCTCTCCTTCGTCGACGGCGGCGAACCGGGCCTGCCGGCGGTGGTCTGGGCGGGGCTGCGCCGCAGACGGCTCGGCCTGCCGCCCGAGGAGCGGACCGGAGAGGAGGACGACGGCGGTGGCCTGCACGGGGAGACCAGGGAGCTCGACGACCTGGTGACGGCGCTCGCCCGGGACGGCCTCGTCAGCCGCACCAGGCGGCCGGGCAGTTCCGAGGTACGGATACGCATCCATCCCGCCGTCGCCCTCGCCGTCGACCCCCGTCGCCGGATCGGCACCGAGGACGGCGACGTGCTGCGGAGCGAAGTGGACCGGATCGCCTGCCGGCACACGGCGGGCCTGGCGAAGCGAGCGCTGCGCCGCCGTACGCACGGCGGGACCGCGGACGTGCTGCGGCTCATCTCCTCGGCACTGCCGTACCTGGAGCGGGTGGAGGACTGGTCCACCTACCTCCTGCTGGTCGCCGCCCTCATGACCCGTTCGCGGCGCGACCGCGGCCTCAGCGACATGGTCCGGCGGCTCGAGCGGATCACGGGGAGCATCCCTCAGGACGACCCCGACCCGGGCCTGTCCACGATGGCCCAGCGCCTGTACGGGGTGTTCGAGGACCTGAAGCGGGGCGACAGGCGGCCCGGTCTGTCGGCCCTGCTGGGCACGGGGCAGGGCGACCCCGACGTGGACGGCTCGCCGCTCGCGGTCGCCATGAGCGTCGTGATACTCAGCGGCCTGCGGGACACCGGGCGGCTCGCCGTGGCGGAGCGGGTCGGCGGTGACTACCTGGACCGGCTCGTCCCCGGCGCCCGTGTCGGGCTGGTCGCCAGCGCCGTCGAGGTCGAGGTCCTGCGGGTCCTGCTCGACGCGGGGCGGCTGCCGGAGGTGCTGGACCGCTTTCCGGCGGCGGCGGAGGCGCTCGCCGACGCCCGGTTCCGGGGCTCCGTCGACACCCACTGGGCCGACGGGGAGATCCTGCGCCAGAAGCTCTTCACCATCCGGCGTGACACCCACGTCCAGCTCGCCGCCGAGGCGTCGGGCGCGGCCGAAGGCGTCCACCGGGACCGGGCGCGCGCCGACCACGTCCTCCTGGGGCGCTGCTTCGTCCCGGACGGCGAGGGCACCGCGGGCGCCGTGAAACGGCATCTGCACCTCGTCGAAGGCTGTCTGCTGGAGCTCGAACCCCGGCTGCACGGTGACCGGAACGAGCTGACGAAGCTGGACAACGATCTGGTGGCGCACGTGCACGACGTCGAACTCAGCGGTGACATCGTGCTGGTCGCCATGACCGACTCGGCGCGGGCGCGCGTCCAGCGGGCGCACGCCGGTCTGGCGAGGGCCGAAGGCAACGGAGAGGCGGAAGGGACGGCGATGAAGGAGGCCTGCTACTACGAACTCAACGCGTTGCGCCTGTTCTACGCCCAGGGCACGCCCATGGACGTCGGAGCCTGCCACCGGCGCATCGGCGACGACCAGCTCAGGTGCGAGGAGGACCGGGTGAGGAGGGACGCCTCGGCGCACCACATGTACTCGGCCCTGCTCGGTGAGCTCACGGACGCCCACGTGCTGCGCGGGCGGGAGGAGGACCGCGAGCGCTGGCGCCGTGATCCGTCGGCACCCGGTGGCGTGGACGAGTTGTGCGACCGGCTCCGCGGGGCGTTCCGCAGCCCGCAGGACCCTGCCGACGTACCGATCGAAATAGATCCGAAGAAATTCCTCCTGAGAATGGTCGATGACGAACAGGATTTGGCATCCGGATTTCGGAGACTCCTGGGAGATTCATAGGCTCCGGTCAGGAAGCACGTGAAAATGGGGGTAGGTGAATGACGGACGTCGTCCACCTCAGGATCGCTTCCGGGGATGTGGACCCGGTGGCTTACACCGTCGAATCGACTCTGCTTCGGGGAGCCGATACCGACAGGGACCGATGGGAGATCAGGACCGGGGCACCGCTGTCGGACCCGGCGGGACCGGAGCAACTGTGGGAAGCGCTGCGCCGCGAGGTGGCGGCGCGGACGGGGGAGGGGCGAGATGAGCCCGGACTGTGGATCCTGCGTCCGGTGGGGCGCGAGTTGTGCGACGTCGGATGGGAACGCCTCGCGTTCGAGGAGGCCGCCCGGCGCGAGGCGGGTCCGGTGAGTGTGTTCCGCACCGGCGTGGGCGCCGGAGGCTTCCAGCCGGGGGAGCCGCTGCCGTTCCGCGATCTCTCGGTACGGGTACTCGTCGTAGGGGTCGACGTCCGGGCGGAGCCGGAGGCCGACCTGCCCTGGCACGAGGATGTCGCGGTACACGCCGCGGTCGGACCCCACGCCGGCCGGTGGGAGGTCGAAGTGCTCCCTGCCCCAGTCGACGACGACAAGCTGATCGCGGCACTCCACAGGACCAAGCCGCACGTACTGCACCTGGCGGGTGACAGCGCCCGGTCCCTGTTCCAGTGGGCCCCGTACGACCTGGGCAGGCTCGACCTGTCCTCCGTACGGCTCATCGTGTCCACCAGCGAGGAGTTACCCGCCGACGCCCACCGGCTGCTCGAACCGTACGTCGAGGCCGACGCGCCGCACCCGGCGCTCGCCGCGGTGTCCGTGACCGCCGAGCCGGCGTCGGCCCCGGACCTGTGCGGTCCGCTGACCGGGTTCTACGAGGGGCTGATCACGGGCGACAGCCTCGACGACGCCGTCCGCTCGATGACCCGGAGCGACACACGGGTGTCGGCCGCCGTCACCGTCAACTGCCGCCCCGAACTGGTCCTGCCGACCGCCCGGAGGCACGTGCCGCGCGGGGGCGGTTCCGACGCCCCGGACCTGTACACCTGTCTGGACCGGGTCACCGACCGGGTTCCCCAACGGCTCTCGGCGCTGGAGCACCTGGAGGGCGGGGCCGAGGTGAAAGAGGTGGTGGTGCTGTCCGGCGGGGTCACCGACACCCCGATCGGGACCACCTGCCTGCTGCTGTCCACGCTGCGGCTCTGGGAGGGGCGCCGTGACCGCCGCGCTCTCTACCTGAACTTCAGGGCACGCGCTCGCGACACCCGCGTCCGGTCCGCCGCACCGCTCCGCTCGGACAGCGCGGTGACCGAGACGGTGTCCTTACTGGTCGAGAGCGTCCGCGCCCAGGTGAAGCGGCACGACGACTGGGACGCGCCGGAGGAGCTCACCGAACTGGAGCGACTCCTCGCCAGGGAATCCGGGGAGTACCGCACGCGTACGAACACGGTGCGCGACGAACTGGTGAGCGGAGCCATCGACCTCATCGTCAGTCTGGCACCGTCGGGGACCCACCTCGCACTGGCTCTCGACCACTTCGGCGAGGACGAGAAACAGTGGGGCACCGCCCGCTCCCTGGTCCGTGACCTGTTCAACGTCGTTCTGAACAGCGCGAGCGCCGTCAGCGTAGTGGTGACTGCCAGGGACCCCGAGACCGCCGACTGGCTGGGCGCGTTCGTCGCCGGGCGCCGCACGGTCCTCCTGGAGCCCTGGGAGGAGGAACGCGGGGCCCCGCTGCTGCGTGAACTCGGTACGCGAATGGGATATGACTGGCACAATCCGGACGAGTGGCGCCAGCTCGTGACAGAACAACTCCAGGTCAACAGGGGTGCCTTCGGCCCGGGGTTCCTGAACGACGTGTATTCCGCGGCCGTGAGCCGCTTCGGCTGACAGGGAAAAAGGGGGGAGGGGCACATGGAAGAGGGGAAACCGGAGGGCCTGGACGGCCGGGACGCGTACGAGAAGGCGTACCGGCACTTCGAGGTGTCGCGGCACCGCAACCCGCGGCGCTATCGCGTCCTCAAACACTGCAGTCTGCTGACCTGCATCGACCGTGACACGTTCGCCGCGGCCGTCGACGGACTGGACTTCACGTTCGAGGAGCTGGGAAGGGCCGTGGAGGCGTACCCCGCCGAGGCGGGCTGGTACGAGCTCAACGACCTGGTGCGCAAGGGGGCGTGGGCCGCCTGGTGGGAGGACGGGCAGAACCCCGGCGCCCACGGCGTACCGCCGGGGGACATGGTCCGCCTCGCTTCGCGGCTCGCCTCCCGGCTGACCGGCGCCGACGGGGGTACGGCGCGGACGCAGAGGCTGCGGCTCCTGGTCATCGCCGGTCAACACGAGGAGGCGTGCGAGGAGTTCGACAGGCTCTACCCGGTCTTCGAGAACCTCCCCGACCTCGCCATGTGCCACCGGCTCGCGGAGGCGATCGCGCCCGACGACCTCCACCCCTACGCCTCTGATTTCCTGCACCCCGGTCTGTCGTGGCGCCGTGACGAGGCGGAGCGCCGGCTGGAGGCGGGCAGGGGACTGTACGAGTTCCTGGAGCAGACCCGGCACTACGTCGCACGCCGGGACGTCGAGGGCATCCTGGAATCGGCGGTCCGTGCCCCCGCCCCGGAGACACCCCTCCCGGAGGAGGCCGCCCTGCCGCCGGGGCCGCCCCTGGTGATCCATGTGCACGCACACGGAGGCATGGGCAAGAGCACCCAACTGGCCTGGCTCGTCGCCAAGTACGGCATCAGGCAGAGCCCGCCCGTGCTCTCCGCGGTCGTGGACGCACAGACGCTCGTCACCGAACTGCTGCTGGACATGCCGGAACTGATGCTGGTGAAGGTGGCCGCCCACCTCGTCGAGCGCGCCCGGATCCAGATGCCGGAAGCCGGGGAACGGCTCGGTCCGATGGCGGACTTCGTGCGGGACCACCGTGATGTCCCGCGCCGGCTCGACCGCGAGTTCGGCATGCCCGGTGAACCGCCGCGTGATCCGGGGCGGTCGGCGCCCCTGTCGGGAGCCCTCGTCACCCGGTTCACCGACGCCCTCAACGCGCTGGCCCAAGGTCCCGTCCTTCTGTGCCTCGACACCCTGGACGAGGTGCTGACCCGCCCGGACCACGAGTTGGAGCGCCTGTTCCGTCTGGTCCGCGGGCTGGTCAGGGCGGTCCCCTCGCTGCGCGTGGTGCTGTCCGGGCGCTCGGACGTCACCGAGACGGAGGGGTTCCGGTCCGTCTTCGGTGACGTCCCGTGGCGTTCCGTCGAACTGAAGCCGTTCAGCGTCGACGAGGCGAACGCCTATCTCAGGATGAGGGGCGTCGATCCCGAACGGGCCGAGCGCATAGTCGAGACGAGCGCCCGGGACGTCGAGGGCTCGCCCGCCTTCACCCCGCTCGTCCTCGCGCTGCTCGCCGACCTGCCGGACGATCTGCCGGACGACCTGCCGGGGGGTGGCGACTCCCTCTACCTCTTCGTCGTCGAGCGGGAACTGAGGAACATCGGCGACGCCCGGGTCAGCCGGGCCCTGGAGTACTGCGCCGTCGCCAGGCACCCCACCTTCGACTACTTCGAGAAGGTGCTCGTACCCCTGCTGTCCAAGGACCCGAACGCCGGTGCCGACGAGTTCGCCGACCCACGGGCCCTGTGGAACCGGCTCATCGAGCACGCCCGCCGGTCCGCCTGGATCAAGGGCGACGAGAGCCGCCTGCTCGTGCACGTCAACGTACGGCGCGCACTGAGCCGCCGCATGCGCCTGGACGAGGAGCAGGTCTGGCACAGGTTCCACCGGGACGGTGCCGCCACCTGCCGCGAACTCGCCCGGGACGCCGGGGGTTTCGCCGAGACCGCGGGCTGGATCGCCGAGCAGGTGTACCACCAGCTGCATTCCGCCGTCGAGCGGCAGGGCGACCGCGACGCGTTCCTCGACGACGCCGCCGGGATCTGGTACTCCCAGGTCACCGCGGCGTGGCGGCACGGCGCCTTCACCACGGTCATCGACCTCGCCGACCGGCTGATCAGCGCGGACTTCGAGGACGAGCGGTCCGAGGCCGAAGGCCGCGGGGAACCCGACCCCCGGGTGATGCCACCACAGCTCTGGTACGACATCGCCCTCGAACGCGCCTACGGCCAGCTGCACGCCGTGCTCTACAGCTCCCGGCCCGCGTGGAACGACGTCGAGCGCTATCTGGCGCTGGCCCGGCGCAGGGCCGCCATGACCGTGCCGGACCGGCCCCCGGTCCAGGAGGACCGGCTGCGCACGCACATCATCGATGCGGCCCTGCGCATCCGCGCGAGCGCGCAGGAAGGCCTCGGCAAGGTACGGGAGGCACGCCGGTTGCTGCGCGACGTCCTCGAGGCCGACGCGCGGACCGGACCCGCGCACGAACTGCAGGACCTCTGGCTCGCCGACGCCGGGCTGCTGCTGGCCGGCTGCGAGGTCCGGATCGGCCGTACCCGCGAGCCCGCCCACCTCAGCCACGCCGAAGCCGACCGTGTGTTCACCCGGATGTTCGACGCGGCCCGCGCGCGCGGAGGCCCGCAGGCGCTGATGGTGGCCCGGTTCGCGATGCGCGACTGGCAGCGCGCGGACCGCCCCGATCTGGTACGGGCCTGGCGACGACGGTACGGCACGGTCACGGAACACGCCGAGGAGTGGGTGGACCTGGCCGGGGCGGACGCGGAGCTGCGCTCGGGGCTGCCCGTCTCGGACGGCCTCCTGAACCGCGAGGGCTTCGGCCGGGGCTCGCTCACCGCCGACCTGCTGCGGGCCCGGTCGTATCTGCTGACGGGCGATCCCAGCGCCGCACAGCAGCTGCTGGAGGAGGTCACCCTGCCCGCGGTCTCGGGCCAGGTGGCGCCGGAGCTGGCCTTCGAGACGCTGATGGTCCTGGCCCGCGCGCACGCCCAGATGCTCGACCTCCAGCAGGCCGAGATCTACGCGGACCGCGCCCTGAACCGGGCTTCCGACGACGAGGAGCGCCTCTCCGCCCTGGCCTTCAGGGCGTCGACGGCACTGGCCGTGGCGGGTGACCTCGGCCGGGCCCATCAAGGGGTCTCCCGCGCCACACCGCTGCGGGAGACCCCGCGCGGCGCGGCCGGCACGGCCATGAACGCCGCCGAATGCGTCCTGCTGCACCGCCGGCGGATGACGCGGGACGCGGCGGCCCTGCTGGGCCGGTGGGCGGAGCAGCTGACCCGGCGCAGGGAGGACCCCGGCCTGCACGGTCCGCCGCCCACGCCCGCGGAGTGGCTCACCCACGCCGTGCACGCCCTGGTGTGCGGACCGCTGGAGGAGGCACGCGACCATGGCGCGGTCCTGAACACGGCTCTGGAGTCGGTGCCCGACCCCGGCCGCCGTCTGATGCTGCTCGTCGAACAGATCCGCCTGTACGGTCCCGTCGCGGAAACCCCCCTGCTCACCGAACGGCCCCGCACCGATGTCTTCGAACGACTGCTGGTCCGGCACCGCGCCGAGCCCGGTGAGGACCCCCGGGCGGCGGGGCTGCGCGCGTTGTGGACCGCTGAGCTGCGTTACCGGCTGCTCGGTCCGGGGCCGAGCGCCAAGGCCGCCCTGCGCACGGCCGTCGAACGACTGGGCCGGGACAACGGGCAGGTCCACGCGGCCTGGCTGCGCCTGCACCGGCTCGTGCCCGCGGACCTGGAGGCCGTGTTCCCCGAGCCCGAGCCGCACGCGCGTCAGCGGCTCCTGGCACTGCGCGCCGCCGACCTGCTGGCCCGCACCCATCGCCTCTCCCGCCGTCAGGCGCTGAAGCCCGCGCGGGAGGCGGCCGGACTCCTCGGTCCGCTGGACCCGTTCGCCCCGGAGAACAATCCACCCACCGCATGGCACCTCATGGCGGCACGGCGCGGAGCCGAGGTCGGTGTCCCGGCCGGCCTGCTGGCCGAGCTGCTGGACTCGCCGCTCTGGGAGGAGTCCCGGCGCCGCAACCTTCAGTTCGCCCTGCACCGGCTCGGCCGCTACGGGGGACCGTCGTTGCCCAGCGGCAAGGCCGACGACCGCTGGCGCAGGGCATGGGTGGA
>NZ_KZ626908.1 GCF_002911015.1 Streptomyces populi | reverse complement strand
CCGGGTGCCGGGTGCCGGGTGCCGGGTGCCGGGTGCCGGGTGCCGGGTGCGCCCCACGGTTCCCCGGGGCTGTTGACCCGCGGGAAGCTCGCCGGATAGCTTCATTCAACGGATTGTTGATTCCGTGGCGCGGAAAACGGGAGGCTGCCGGATGGGCCAGGATCAGCAGGAGAAGGTGGCGACGAGCCTCTCGGACGCCGTCACCGAAGCGGCCGGAGCCTTCCTCGCCCCCGTCGACGCGGAGCTCGAGCGCCTCTATCCGGGAGACCCCGGCACCCGGCAGCCCGTCCACACCGTGTACGTCCCCGCGGACGCGTTCGACGCCGGCACGGTCCGCACCTGGGGCGACCGCGCCCTCGCCGCACTCGACGAACACGCCCCCGACCCCGCGTCCTTCGCCGCTGTCCTCGGCCTCACCGACGAACTGGCCGGGCCCGTGTACGACCGGGTACGGGCCAAGCTGGAGCGCGAACCCGTCGAAGACCTGCGCGTCGACTTCGAGGACGGCTACGGTCCGCGTCCCGACGCCGAGGAGGACACGGCGGCGGCCCGCGCGGCCCGGCTGATCGCCGGGGCGTTCGAGAACGGCACCGCGGCCCCGTACATGGGCATCCGCATGAAATGCATGGAGGCGTCCGTCCGGGACCGGGGCATCCGCACCCTCGACGTCTTCCTGACGGGCCTGATGGAGGCGGGCGGCCTGCCCGACGGGCTCGTGCTCACCCTGCCCAAGGTGACGTACCCGGAACAGGTCACCGCGATGGTCCGGCTCCTGGCGGAGTTCGAGAAGGCCCGGGGCCTGGAACCCGGCCGGATCGGCTTCGAGATCCAGATCGAGACCAGCCAGGCGATCCTCGCCGCCGACGGCACGGCCACCGTCGCCCGCATGATCCAGGCGTCCGAGGGCCGCGCCACCGGGCTGCACTACGGCACCTTCGACTACAGCGCCTGCCTCGGCGTCTCCGCCGCCCACCAGTCGAGCGACCACCCGGCCGCCGACCACGCCAAGGCGGTCATGCAGGTCGCGGCCGCCGGCACCGGCGTACGCCTCTCGGACGGCTCCACCAACGTCCTGCCCGTCGGGCCCACCGAGAAGGTCCACGCCGCCTGGCGCCTGCACTACGGCCTCACCCGCCGCGCCCTGGCCCGCGCCTACTACCAGGGCTGGGACATGCACCCCGCCCACATCCCGACCCGCTACGCGGCCGTCTTCGCCTTCTACCGCGAGGGCTTCGCGCAGGCCGCCGCCCGCCTGTCCCGCTACGCCGGCCGCGCCCCCGGCGACGTGATGGACGAACCCGCCACGGCCAAGGCCCTCAGCGGCCATCTGCTGCGCGGCCTGGACTGCGGCGCCCTGGACGTCGCGGAGGTGGCGCGGGAGACGGGCCTGACCCGCCCCGAACTGGAGGCCTTCGCGGCGCCGCGGCGGGGTGACCTCACCGCGACGGACCGGTAGCGGCGCCGGTCACGGCCCCGCCCGCGCCGGGTGCGCGGGCGGCCGCGCCCGAGCGGCCGGAGGCGGTGCGGCCGGGGCTCAGCTCGTCGGCGGCAGTTCCCCCGAGCCGCGGGTGATCAGCCGGGTCGGGAGTTCGATCCTCTCCGGGGCTATGAGGTTGCCGTCGAGCTGGCGGAAGAGGCGTTCGGCGGCGGTGCGGCCGAGGGCGGCGGCGTCCTGGGCGACGACGGTGACCCCGGGCTCCAGGAGGTCGGCGAGCTCGATGTCGTCGAAGCCGACGAGGGCGACCGGGCGACCGCGCTCGGCGATGACACGGACGACGGTCACGGTGACACGGTTGTTGCCCGCGAAGACCGCGGTGACCGGCGAGGGTCCGGACAGCATGTCCTCGGCCGCCTTGCGCACCCGCTGCGGGTCGGTGACACCGAGGGACATCCACTCGTCCTCGACCGGTATGCCCGCGTCCTCCATGGCGGCCCGGTAACCGCGCAGCCGCTCGGCGGCGGTGTGGATGCGCGGCATGTCGCCGATGAAGCCGATCCGGCGGTGGCCGTGGGCGATCAGGTGGGCCACGCCGTCCCGGGCGCCGCCGAAACTGTCCGACAGGACGACGTCGGCGTCGATCCTCCCGGCCGGGCGGTCCACGAAGACCGTGGCGACGCCCGCCTTCATCTCCGGCTCCAGATAGCGGTGGTCGTCGCCGGCCGGGATCACGACCAGCCCGTCCACCCGGCGCGCGCAGAGCGCGAGGACCAGTTCCTGCTCACGGTCCGGGTCCTCCGCGCTGGAACCGTTGATCAGCAGGGCTCCGTGCGCGCGGGCCACCTCCTCGACCGCGCGGCTCAGCGGCCCGTAGAACGGGTCCGCGAGGTCCTCCAGGACCAGCCCGATGCTCGCGGTGCGGCCCTTGCGCAGCACCCGGGCACTGTCGTTGCGGCGGAAGCCCAGCGCCTCGATGGCCTCCTGGACGCGGCGCTCCGTGTCCGGGGTGACGCCGGGCTCGCTGTTGACCACGCGGGAGACCGTCTTGAGACCGACTCCCGCACGCGCCGCCACGTCCTTCATGGTCGGACGGTTTCCGTAGCGGTTCTCGGATCGGCGGGCGGTCTCGGCCACGATGTGCTGTCCTGTCCTGTCGTCCACGGGGATGCGTAGGTCCATGGGGTTGTATGAGGATGTGGCGTCGAGCATAGAGCCTGGACAACGTTGTCAGATGCGGGAGACACTGTCCACCGCAATCTCCGGCCTGCGTCTTCCCCAGGGCGCGCGGTCCCCGTGGTCCGTCGGCGCGCCCCGCGCCGCGTACGACGGGGCCCGGTTCCGCCGGTTCCCGGCCGAAGACCCCGGACCCGCGGCGCGGCGGGCCCGGCACGACACCCCATGGGAGACCTGACTCTGATGCACACCGACCTCGTGGCCGCGCTCGACATCGGCGGCACCAAGATCGCCGGAGCGCTGGTGGACGGCCACGGACGGATTCTCCTGCGCGCGCAGCGCCCGACGCCCGCCAAGGAGGACGGCGGCACCGTGATGCGCGCCGTCGAGGACGTCATCGGCGAGCTGGCCGTCTCCCCGCTCTGGAGCAGGGCCGCGGCCCTGGGCATCGGCAGCGCCGGCCCGGTGGACGCCTCCGCGGGCACGGTGAGCCCGGTGAACGTGCCCGGCTGGCGGGGCTACCCGCTGGTCGAACGGGCCTCCGAGGCCGCGGGCGGACTCCCCGTCGAGCTGATCGGCGACGGTGTCGCCATCACCGCCGCCGAACACTGGCAGGGTGCCGCCCGGGGGCACGACAACGCGCTGTGCATGGTGGTGTCCACCGGTGTGGGCGGCGGGCTGGTCCTGAACGGGCAGCTGCACGCGGGTCCCACCGGGAACGCGGGCCACATCGGGCACATCAGTGTCGATCTGGACGGCGATCTCTGCCCCTGCGGTTCCCGGGGCTGCGTCGAGCGCATCGCCAGCGGCCCGAACATCGCCCGCCGCGCGCTGGAGGGAGGCTGGCGGCCCGGTCCCGACGGCGACACCTCGGCCGCGGCGGTCGCCGAAGCCGCCCGCGCCGGTGATCCGGTCGCCGTGGCCTCCTTCGAGCGGGCGGCGCAGGCTCTCGCGGCGGGCATCGCGGCGACCGCGACCCTGGTCGAGATCGACATCGCCGTGATCGGCGGGGGAGTGGGCAAGGCCGGCGACGTGCTCTTCGCGCCGCTGCGCCGGGCCCTGGCCGACTACGCGACGCTGTCCTTCGTCCGGCGCCTGACCGTGGCGCCCGCGCTGATGGGCACCGACGCCGGGCTGGTCGGCGCGGCCGCGGCGGCACTCACCCGCAGGCCACGGACGGCCGGGGCCCGCGTCTGATCCGGCCGCCCCGGGCCGCGGCTTCCCGCGTCCGGGGCCCGGACCGGAGGGAGCCGCGGTCCTCCGCCGGGTGCCGCGTGCGCCCGCGGTGCCGGCGCGCGGCCGTGGCGTCGGGTCCCACCGGGCGCCCGCCCGGACGGTCCCACCGGAGCGCCGGGCCCGGCAGAGGTGTCCGGACGCAGGTGTCCGGACGCAGGTGTCCGGATGAAGGTGTCCGGATGAAGGTGTCCGGATGAAGGTGCCGGATCCACCCGTGACCCCGTCCGGCCTTCGCAGTTGAACCGGGCATGAAGAAGCGCAGCATGCTCGCCATCGCCTCCCTCGCCACCGGGTTCGTCGTCGCGGCGATCACCCCGTCCCACGCCCTGAGCGGGGACTCCCTGAGCGATCAGAACGTCAAGGACACGCTCAGCTCGGTCGATCACGCCGTCGACACCGGCGACCTGGTGGCCGACGAGGGCGCTCTCGGCGTCCAGAACGGCTGAGGGACCGCCGCGCCGCGCCGGTGCCCCCGCCACGGGGGCACCGGCGCCGCCTCGTTCGCACCCTCATCAGCGGCTGGTTTCCGTGGCAGGGTGGAGCGGGCAAGCCTCAGGGGGCCACAGAAGAGGGGGAATCGTGATCGTCTGGATCAACGGTGCGTTCGGTGCGGGGAAGACCGCCACCGCACGGGAACTGATCGAGCTGATCCCGAACAGCACGCTCTTCGACCCCGAGGTCGTCGGGGGCACACTCGCGCAGCTGCTCCCGGCCAAACGCCTCGCCGAGGTCGGCGACTTCCAGGACCTGCCGATCTGGCGCCGGCTCGTGGTCGACACCGCGGCCGCCATGCTCGCCGAACTCGGAGGCGTCCTCGTCGTCCCCATGACCCTGCTGCGGCAGGAGTACCGCGACGAGATCTTCGGCGGTCTCGCAGCGCGCCGGATTCCCGTGCGCCATGTGCTCCTCGCTCCGGCTGAAACGATCCTGCGGGAGCGGATAGCCGGTCGGGAGGTGCCTTTGGACCTGCCCGACGGCGAGATGCGCGTGCGCCAGTGGTCCTACGACCACATCGAGCCCTACCGGGCGGCGCTCGCCTGGCTCGCCTCCGACGCCCACCCCGTGGACACCAGCACGCTCACCCCGTACGACACCGCCGTGCGCGTCGCCGAGGCCGTACGCACCGGGGAGGCACCCGTGTGCGACATCGTGCAGACCCCCGAACCCACCGCCGAGACGGTCGCCGCCGGAGTGCTCCTCTTCGACGAGGACGACCGCGTCCTGCTCGTCGACCCGACGTACAAGGCGGGATGGGAGTTTCCCGGCGGGGTCGTCGAGGCCGGCGAGGCCCCCGCCCGCGCCGGCATGCGCGAGGTCACCGAGGAGACCGGCATCACCCTCGACGAGGTGCCCACGCTGCTCGTCGTCGACTGGGAGTCGCCCGCACCGCCCGGCTACGGCGGTCTGCGGCTCCTCTTCGACGGCGGACGCCTCGACGAACAGGCCGTCCGGGGGCTCCTGCTCCCGGGCCCGGAACTGCGTGGCTGGCGCTTCGTCACCGAGCAGGAGGCGGCCGACCTGCTGCCGCCCGTGCGCTACGAACGGCTCCGCTGGGCACTGCGGGCCCGTGAGCGCGGCGCGGCGCTGTACCTGGAGGCCGGGACACCGCTCGGCTGACATCCGGTCCGTCCCGTCGCGCCGAGGTCCTCCGCGCCGTCGCCCCGCCGTGGCCCCGGCCGGTGGGACCTTCCCCGCGCCGCCCGGTCCGTACGACGGGCGCGTACGGACGGACCTCCGGTCGCCCCGGTGTCCACGCCGCACCACCACCGTGCGAGGCCCCGTGCCCCGTCGGCCCTCCGGGAGGGCTTCCCCCGTGGTGAACCGACCGGACACGGGCGGACACAGGCGGACACGGGCGGATACGGCAGGACGCCGCCGGACATGGGCAGGGCCCGCGCCGGCCGGCGCGGGCCCTGCCCATGTCCGCGGACGGTCAGCTCGCCGCGTAGTTCCGGAGGAACAGGGCCTCCGCGACCGACAGGCGCTCCAGCTCGTCCGGCGAGACGCTCTCGTTCACCGCGTGGATCTGCGCCTCCGGCTCGCTCAGGCCGATGAGAAGGATCTCCGTGTCGGGGTACAGCGAGGCCAGCGTGTTGCACAGCGGGATCGAGCCGCCCATGCCCGCCGACTGCATCTCCTGGCCGGGGTAGGCGACCGCCATGGCCTCGGCCATCGACGCGTACGCGGGGCTGGAGGTGTCGGCGCGGAACGCCTGGCCCTGTCCGATCCGCTCGGTGCTCACCCGCGCGCCCCACGGAGTGTGCGCCTCGATGTGCGCCTCCAGCAGCTTCGTCGCCTCGACCGCGTCGACGCCCGGCGGCACCCGCAGGCTGATCAGTGCGCGGGCACCCGCCTGCACCGACGGCGTCGCCCCGACGACGGGCGGGCAGTCGATCCCGAGGACCGTGACGGCCGGGCGCGCCCAGACCCGGTCGGCGACCGTGCCGGAGCCGATCAGCTCCACCCCGTCGAGCACCTTGGCGTCCTCGCGGAACGCCTGCTCCTCGTACTGCAGGCCGTCCCACGCGGCCTCGCCCGCCAGGCCGTCCACGGTCGTCGAACCGTCCTTCGCCCGCAGCGAGTCCAGGACGCGGATCAGCGCCGCCAGCGCGTCGGGCGCCGCACCGCCGAACTGCCCCGAGTGCAGGTTCCCTTCGAGGGTGTCCACCTGGACCCGTACGAGGGTCATGCCGCGCAGGGTCGCGGTGACCGTCGGCAGGCCCGCGCGGAAGTTGCCGGCGTCGCCGATGACGATGGTGTCGGCGGTCAGCAGCTCCGGGTGCTGCTCGGCGTAGCGCTCCAGACCACCGGTGCCCTGCTCCTCCGAGCCCTCGACGATGACCTTGACGTGCACCGGCACGCCGCCGTTCGCCTTCAGGGCGCGCAGCGCCAGCAGATGCATGACGACACCGCCCTTGCAGTCGGCGCTGCCCCGTCCGTACCAGCGGCCGTCGCGCTCCACCAGCTCGAACGGGGGTGTCGTCCAGGCCGCTTCGTCCAGCGGCGGCTGCACGTCGTAGTGCGCGTACAGCAGGACCGTCTTCGCGCCCTCCGGGCCCGGCAGGTAGCCGTACACCGACTGCGTGCCGTCCGGGGTGTCGAGCAGTGCCACGTCCTGGAAGCCCTCCGAGCGCAGCGCGTCCGCGATCCAGTTCGCGGCCCCCTCGCTCTCGCTCCTCGGGTACTGGTCGAAGTCCGCCACCGACTTGAAGGCCACCAGCTCGGCGAGTTCCGTCTTCGCCCGGGGCATGAGCGAGGCGACGGTCTCGGCGACCGGATTCGACGACATGGGCACGCTCCTTGTAGGTGCGACGTTGTACTTCTGTGTACAGATGATCGAGTGATGCGGACTGGTGTACAGGACGCATCCGTTGCAGATCCTCCCACAGCGGCTCGCGGTGACGCCCGCCGTAGGATGCGGGGGACAGGTGCGGCAGACGGCTGGACTGGGAGCAGTAGACCAACGTGAGCAGCGAGAACTCTCCGGCGGACGACGAGCGGCGCCCGGCGGACGACGAACAGCGGGTGTGGGACGTCGTGGTCGTCGGCGCGGGGCCGGCGGGCGCCTCGGCCGCCTACGCGGCAGCGGTCGCGGGACGCAGCGTCCTGTTGCTGGAGAAGGCCGAACTGCCCCGCTACAAAACATGCGGCGGCGGCATCATCGGTCCCTCGCGCGACGCGCTGCCCCCCGGTTTCGAGCTGCCGTTCAGGGACCGGGTGCACGCGGTCACCTTCTCGATGGACGGCAGGTTCGTCCGCACCCGGCGGTCCCGGAGCATGCTGTTCGGGTTGATCAACCGCCCGGAGTTCGACCAGCAGCTCGTCGAGTTCGCGCAGAAGGCGGGCGCCGAACTGCGCACGAGTGCCACGGTCTCGCGCGTCGAGCAGCACGGTTCGGCGGTCCCGGACCGGCGCACCGTCGCCGTGGTCCTCCAGGGCGGGGAGACGATCCTGGCGCGCGCCGTGGTCGGCGCCGACGGCAGCGCCAGCCGGATAGGAGCGCACGTCGGTGTGAAGCTCGACCAGGTCGATCTCGGCCTGGAGGCCGAGATCCCGGTGCCGGAGACGGTCGCCGAGGACTGGCGCGGGCGCGTCCTCATCGACTGGGGCCCCATGCCCGGCAGTTACGGCTGGGTCTTCCCCAAGGGGGACACGCTCACCGTCGGCGTGATCTCCGCGCGTGGTGAAGGCGCCGCCACCAAGAGGTACTTGGAGGACTTCATCGCCCGGCTCGGCCTCGCCGGCTTCGAGCCGTCCATCTCCTCGGGCCACTTGACGCGCTGCCGTGCCGACGACTCGCCGCTGTCGCGCGGCCGGGTGCTCGTCTGCGGTGACGCGGCGGGGCTGCTCGAACCCTGGACCCGCGAGGGCATCTCGTTCGCGCTGCGTTCCGGGCGGCTCGCGGGGGAGTGGGCGGTGCGGATCGCCGAGGCGCACGACGCGGTGGACGCCCGGCGGCAGGCGCTGAACTACGCCTTCGCGATCAAGGCGGGGCTCGGTGTCGAGATGAGCGTCGGCAAGCGTCTGCTCGCGGCCTTCGAACGGCGTCCCGGCATGTTCCACGCCGGCCTCACCGGCCTGCGCCCGGTGTGGAAGGCGTTCACGGGGATCACCCGCGGCTCCACCACGCTCGGGGAGATCGTCCGGACCCACCCGGCGATCGGGCGCGCCCTGACCGCCCTCGACCGGCGGCCCCCGGTGGCGGAGGCGGCGGCGGAGTAGCGGACACGGCCGGCGTCGGTTCCGGGGCGTGATCCGGAGGCGGGCGGGCGCGGCCGGTGTCAGCTCTCGACCGTGATCCGGAAGACCGGGTGGTCGGGGGCGATGCGCCGCAGCTCCTCGTCGGGGGAGTCGGGTCCGACGCCGGCGAAGAACACGCCGACCTCGGCCTTCCAGCGCTTGAGGTAGGCGCGCAGCAGCGGCACCTTGTCGTCGTCGGCGACCTCCACGGCGGTGAAGGTGTCGACCTTCTTGCCCAGGCGCAGTTCGCCCCCGCCGGCCGCCCGCATGTTGTGCGTCCACTGGACGTGGCCGCGGGGTGCGAGGAGGTACTGCTCGCCGTCCACGGTGAGCAGATTGACCGGGGTCGTCCGCCACTCGCCGCTCTTGCGGCCCCGGACGGCCAGGACGCGCGAGCCCCAGACGCTGAGACCGCGCCTGGTGATCCAGGCCACGACGCGGTTGAAGACGTTGATGGTGAACCAGCCGGGCTTTTGGACGTGTGCGGACACGGTGACCTCTCGGGGTGTGTGGGACGTGCGGGGTCTGCGGGACATTCGGTGAGAGCGCCGATCTGTTTTGTGAGCACTGCTCTCGCTCGAGAAGAGTCTGCATCGGATCGGTGATCCAATGCAAGAGCGGTGCTCTCGTTTTTGTGCGCTGCTCTCTTTGGTGACTGCTGATCGCCCTGCGGATCGCCGATCTGCTTTCGGATCACCGCTCTCGTTTGTGTGCACTGCTCCGAAAACGTGGGACACTGCACCGTATGAGTACCGCGCGAGGGGCACGTGCCCGAGCCAGGATCGAGGTCACGGCGGCCATCAAGGACGAGGCGCGCAGACAGCTCGCCGCGGAGGGTGCCGCCAAACTCTCACTGCGGGCGGTGGCCCGCGAGCTGGGGATGGTCTCCTCCGCGCTCTACCGCTACTTCCCCAGCCGGGACGACCTGCTGACCGCGCTCATCATCGACGCCTACGACTCCCTCGGCGGGGCCGCCGAGTCGGCGCACGCCGAGGTGGCCGCCGCAGGCCCCCGGGAGCGCTGGAACGCCGTGTGCGTGGCGGCGCGACGCTGGGCACTGGACCATCCGCACGAGTACGCGCTCATCTACGGTTCCCCCGTCCCCGGGTACGTCGCGCCGCAGGAGACCGTTCCGTCCGCCTCCCGGGTCGGCCTCCTCCTGATCGGAGTCGTCCGGGACGCGTACCGGGACAAGGGCGTGGCCCGGACGCCGCTGCCCGCCGGACTGAAGACCGAGGCGCGGCGGATGGCCGCCGATCTCGCGCCCGATCTGCCGCCCGAGGTGGTGGTGGCGCTGGTGGCCTCGTGGGCGCAGCTCTACGGACTGATCGGATTCGAGCTGTTCGGCCAGTTCAATCGGGTTGTGGAGGACCGTGAGCCGTTCTTCCGGCATGCCGTGGAGCGGCTCGCGCATGACGTGGGGCTGGTGTACCCGGAGCCGGACGGGACGCCCGGCGGGCCGCACTCGGCGTAGACCCCCGAAGCGGGCGGCACCACCCCCGAAGCGGACGGCACCGGGCACGGACCGTCGGCGCGGGCCGCGGACGGCGGGCGGCCCGCGGACGGCGTGGACCGGGCCCTGCGGTGCCGTGCTCCGGGGGGAGGCCGTACTCCGTGGGGAGTACGGGTGATCACCTCGCCCGGCGGACGCCGCCGCCGTGGTCGGCCGTCTAGCGTGACGGACATGGAAGAGCAGCACGCCCCCGCGGCACCGGCGCGGGGCGGTCCGCCGCGACGGCGCCGACCGCCCGGTTGGGACCGCTGGAACGACGAGGAGCGCCGCGCGCGATGGCCGTGGCGTTCCACGCTGCTGCTGACCGCTTTCGTGCTCGTCGGCTCCAACTTCGCGGCGCATGCCCAGCACAGCGACCGGCTCGCCCTGGCCCCCTTCTCCCGGGCGCTCCTCCTGGCCGGCTCCGGCCTGCTGCTCTGGCGGCAGCGGTACCCCGTGTCCGTCGTGTTCGGCACGGCCGCGGTGGCCCTGGTCTACGTGGCCGCGGGATATCCCTACGGGCCGGTCTTCCTCCCCGTCGCGGTGGCCTGCGTCAGCGCCGTGGCCGCCGGGCACCGCAAGGCGGCCTGGACGGCGGTCGGCCTGTTGTGGGCGGGGCACGTCCTGGTCTCCCACTGGCTGTACCGCCGGCTGCCCCCGGCCGGCGACCACCCCCCGTCGTGGATGCAGGAGGTCGGCATCGCCACCTGGGCCGTGGCGGTGCTGGCGCTGTCGGAACTGGTGCGCGTGCGCCGTGAGCAGTGGATCCGGGAAAGAGCCGAGCGCGCGCAGGCGGCCCGGCGGCGCGCCGACGAGGAACGGCTGCGGATCGCCCGGGAACTGCACGACGTGCTGGCGCACAGCATCTCGGTGATCAACGTCCAGGCGGGCGTCGGCCTCGCGCTCCTCGACTCCGACCCCGAACAGGCGCGTACGGCGCTCACCACCATCAAGGCGGCCAGCAAGGAGGCGCTCGGCGAGGTCCGGCAGGTGCTCGACACCCTGCGGGCACCGGGGGAGGCGCCGCGCACGCCCGCCCCCGGGCTCGACCGGCTGCCCGAACTGGTCGAGCAGGCGGCGGGTGCCGGTCTCACGGTCGAGATCGAGGGCGAGGTCCCGGCGCCGGCCCCCGGCACCGACCTCGCCGCGTTCCGCATCGTCCAGGAGGCGCTCACCAATGTCGTACGGCATTCCGGGTCGCGTCGCGCGCGGGTGCGGTTCGAGCACGAACGGGGTGTGCTGCGGCTGGTGATCGACGACGACGGTCCGGCCACCGGCGCGGACGCGGGCGGAAGCGGCAACGGGCTCGCGGGGATGCGGGAGCGCGCCGCCGCCCTGGGTGGCACG
The DNA here is from genome assembly GCF_002911015.1 of Streptomyces populi. Taxonomy (GTDB): domain Bacteria; phylum Actinomycetota; class Actinomycetes; order Streptomycetales; family Streptomycetaceae; genus Streptomyces; species Streptomyces populi. Next base: position 33,109 of record NZ_KZ626908.1, on the reverse strand, counting down.
ATCGAGGCCGGCCCGCGCGACGACGGAGGATTCCGGGTGCTGGCCGTACTGCCGTGGAAGGCCAAGGAGGAGAACCGGTGATCCGCGTACTGCTCGCCGACGACCAGTCGCTGGTCAGGGCCGGCTTCAAGGCGCTGCTCGACGCGCAGCCGGACATCGAGGTGGCCGGGGAGGCCGCCGACGGCGAGGAGGCGGTGCGCGCGGTCCGTGAGCTGCGCCCGGACGTCGTCCTGATGGACATCCGGATGCCCGTGCTGGACGGCCTGGCCGCCACGCGCCGCGTCACCGGCGACCGGGACCTCGGTGAGGTGAAGGTGGTCATGCTCACCACCTTCGAGCTCGACGAGTACGTCTTCGAGGCCATCCGCTCCGGTGCTTCCGGCTTCCTGGTCAAGGACACCGAGCCCGATGAGCTGCTGCGTGCGGTACGGGCGGTGGTCGAGGGCGACGCACTGCTCTCGCCCGGGGTGACGCGTCGGCTGATCTCCGAGTTCGCGGCGCGTTCCAAGGAGCCCGGGTCGGCCGCGTCCCTGGCCGAACTCACCGAACGGGAACGAGAGGTGATGGCGCTGGTCGGCATCGGGCTCTCGAACGACGAGATCGCCCGCCGACTGGTCGTCAGCCCGCTCACGGCCAAGACCCACGTCAGCCGGACGATGGTGAAGCTCGGGGCCCGCGACCGCGCCCAACTGGTCGTGCTCGCCTACGAGTCGGGGTTGGTGCGGCCCGGCTGGCTGGGCTGAGTCCCGGCGCCCTCCTGGCGGAAGCGGTACAGCACGGTGGCGACCCGGAGGGGGAAGAGGGTGGCGGCCAGGACGCCGCCGGCCGTCACGAGCATGTGGACCGTGCCCGGCGACAGAGGGAGGAAGAGGGCGGGTCCGGTGACGAACCCGGAGGCGACCGCGGCGACGAACGCCGCGCTGGCGAGGGCGTATCCGATCTCGACGGTGGCGGCGTCCCGCTGCGCCTGGCTCCTTCGTGTCCGCGTTATGTCCGTACCGCTGCGACAACTGTCCTTGTATGCCCCGTTGTTGTTCATGAGGTGAGTCAACAGTCGTGCGCCCGGAGGGGCAAGTTCCCCCGCCGGGCGCACGTTCTGGACTGTCACCGGTCGTGTACGGCGACGGGTTCCGTCATCGGCTCCGCCGTGGTCCGACCGGCCGGGCCGGCCTGACCGTCGTGTCCGGACACCGAGGGCAGGCCGGACCGGGCGACGACGACGGACTCCCGCGGCCGTCGCGTGCGCAGGCCGGGCAGCGTGATCAGCAGTCCGGCCAGGGCGATGCCGGTCACCACCACCAGGCCGGTCCGGTAGCTGTCGAGGACGTCCTGGGGCGAGGACCCCCCGGAGGAGCTCGCGGTGACGACGGCCGTCACGACCGCGAGGAAGAGCGCGCCGCCGACCTGGATGGAGGTGTTGAGCAGACCCGAGACCATTCCCTGCTCGCGGTCGTCGACGCCGTTGGTCGCCTGGATGTTGAGGGACGGGAAGACCAGGGCGCACGCGGCGCCGATCAGCAGCATGGTCGGCAGGACGAGCGTCGCGTAGACCGGGTCGAGGTCGACGCGCAGGAAGAGCGCGTACCCGGTGACCATCAGGGCGAAGCCCGCCGCGATGAGCCGGGGCGTGCCGAACCGGTCGACGACGGCGCCGACCTTCGTGGAGGACAGCGCCACCAGTGCTCCGGCCGGGAGGAAGGCGAGCGCGGTGTGCAGGGCCGACCAGCCCAGCAGCGACTGCATGTACAGCGTCACCAGGAACTGGAAACCGACGTACGAGCCGAAGAAGGCCATCGCGCCGAGCTGGGCCCGGATCTGGCTGCCGGAGCGCAGCACGCCGAGCCGGATCAGCGGGCTCGGGCTGCGGCGCTCGACACCGGTGAAGACGGTGAGCAGGACGGCGACGGCGAGGAAGCTCAGCAGGGTCCGCGCCGATCCCCAGCCGACCGTGGGCGCCTGGACGACGGTGAAGACGAGCAGCAGCATCGAGGCGGTGCCGAGGACGGCGCCGGGGATGTCGTAACCGCCGTGGTCCTTCTCGCGCTCGCTGCGCGGGATGAGCCGCAGGCCCGCGAGCAGGGCGACGACGGCGACGGGCGCGGGAAGCAGCATGGTCAGCCGCCAGCTCGCCTCGGTGAGCAGACCGGACAGGACCAGGCCCATGGAGAAGCCGGTGGCCGCGCAGGTGGTGTAGATCGAGAGCGCGCGGTTGCGCAGCGGGCCCTCGGCGAACGTCGTGGTGATGATCGACAGACCCGCGGGCGCGGTGAACGCGGCGCTCAGGCCCTTGATGAAACGGCTGGCGATCAGCAGGGGACCCGAATCGACGAGACCGCCGAGGAGCGAGGCGAGCGCGAAGACCGCGAGGGCCACGAGGAAGACCTGGCGGCGGCCCAGCAGGTCGGCGGTGCGTCCGCCGAGCAGCAGCAGCCCGCCGTAACCCAGGATGTAGCCGCTGACGACCCATTGGAGCGTCGAGGTGGAGAGGTCGAGTTCGGAGCCGATGGACGGCAGTGCCACGCCGACCATCGACACGTCCAGCGCGTCCAGGAACATCGCGGCGCAGAGCACGAGCAAGGTGCCCCACAGTCTGGGGGTCCAGCGTCCCGGCGCGGGGTGGGTGAGCGGAGAGGTCATGCCGCCGACAGTACATGCATGCGCATCAAATGCAAGCGCATTTAATTCCGATGCAACAAAGTCCGATCTTTGCTACGGTGCGGACATGGCGGCCGAGAATGCCGAGCAAGAGCTCGTGGACCAGTGGCGTGACATCCTGACGGTGCACGCCCGCACCCTCTGCGAGCTCGACCGCGAGCTGCATCCCCACGGTCTGGGAGCCAGTGACTTCGAGGTCCTCGACCTGCTGGCGGTGGGCACGGCGGCGGACGGCGGCCCCAGCTTCCGCGTCCAGGAGATCTCCGAGCGGGTCCACCTCAGCCAGAGCGCCCTGTCCCGGCTGATCGGGCGTCTGGAGAAGGACGGTCTCGTGACGCGCGGGATGTGCCCCGAGGACCGGCGGGGTGTGCGTGTGTGCGTGACGCCGAAGGGGCGTGAACTGCACGGTGAGGTGCTGCCGTTGCAGCGGGCGGTACTGGCCCGGATGCTGACGGGCTGACGGGCTGACGGGCTGACGGGCTGACGGGCTGACGGGCTGACGGGCTGACGGGCGGCCCGGAGGCGTCCGGCGTGTGAGCGGGTCTCCGGGCGGCCTCGTCGGCCGCCCGGAGACCCGGGCCCGGAGCTGTTCCTGAACCCCGGCCGTCCCGGAGGCCCGGGTTCCGGACGCGCGGGTCAGCTCCAGGTGATGGCGGACTTCTCCCGCCACAGGGTCGCGAGCGAGGCGTCGCCCGTCACGCCCGGGAACGGGGCGCGGTTCCACAGGGCCAGGTAGAGCCCCCCGGCCGGTCCCGCCAACTCGCAGTCGACGTCCGCGTCCTCGTCCGGTCCCGAGCGCTCGCCGGCCGGCGCCTCGGACGACAGCCGTACGGTCCACACGGCGTCCGGGCGGTCCGTGGCGCGCACGCGCAGCACGCGGGGCTCCTCGGTGCGCACCCTGCTCTTGTCCCGCGCGTGGAATCCGAGCAGCAACTCGTCGATCCCGTCGACCGCGAAGTCCGACGGGACGGCGGTGGGCTCCCCGCCGAGCGCCGACTCGGCGTCGACCCGGTGCACGGTCGTCTCGTGAGCCTGTCGACGCGCCCAGAAGGCCAGCGGAGAGGGTGCCGGCAGGAAGCTCCAGCAGCGTATGTCCGGCGAGGCGCCGGCCAGCGTGTCCACGAGCCGGCGGTGCCCGTCGCGGAACCAGGCCAGCAACTCGTCGTGGTCCAGGTCCGGCAGGCCGCCGTCGGGGTGGTACGAGGTGTGCCCCTCGGCGACGAACGCGGTGGCCCAGCGGTGGACCATGCCCGTGTGCCGCACCAGATCCCTGACCTGCCAGCCCGCGCAGGTCGGGACGTCGGCGTCGACGCCCGCCTTCTCCGCGGCGGCGGCCAGTGACCGGCCTTCCTGGTCGAGGGTTTCGACGAACTCCTGAATCTCCATGCCGAGAGTGTGCCCGACGCGGGCGGGCGGTCGTGGACCGGTTTCGCGGAGTGGAAGAGGGGGCGGGTGGCCTCCGCGGTCCGAGGTCACTCCACGGCGGCGCGGCGCGTCGCGAAGCCGATCAGGGCGGCCGCGGCCGCCAGCGCCGCGACGCTCGTGAGCGCCGTCGGCAGGGAGTACGAGTCGGCCATGAACCCGATCGCGGGCGGCCCGAGCAGCAGGCCGCCGTACCCGAGCGTGGAGGCGACGGCGACGCCGCTCGCCCCGGCGAGGGCGCCGGCCCGGTCCAGCGCCACGGGGAAGATGTTGGCGAGCCCCAGCCCGGTGACGGCGAAGCCGAGGAGCACGGCCCAGACGGAGGGCGCGAGGGAGCCGAGCAGCATGCCGAGCGAGGCCGTCGTGCCGCCCAGGACCAACGTACGGGTCCGGCCCAGCCGTTCGAGCAGGGCCGTTCCGCTCAGGCGGCCGATCGTCATGGCGAGGGCGAAGCACGAGTACCCGAGGGCGGCGGTCCCCGGACGCGCGTCCAGGTCCTGCTCCAGGTGGAGCGCGCCCCAGTCCGCGAGCGCGCCCTCGCCGTACGCGGTGCACAGGGCGATCAGTCCGAAGACCACTACCAGGCCGCGCGCGCGGGTGTCGGCGGGCCGCCGTCCCGCGGATGCGTCACCCCGCAGGCGCTCCGGTGGCACGGGGGCCGCCTCGCGGAGGAGCGCGCGTCCCGCGACGCCGGTGACGAGCAGGCCGACGACGGCGATCGCGAACAGATGGCGCGACGGTGACAGGTACCCGGCGACCAGTCCGCCGAGGCCCGCTCCGAGCATGCCGCCCAGGCTGTACGCGGCGTGGAAGCCGGGCATGACCGGGCGGCGCAGCGCCGCCACGAGATCGACGGCCGCGCTGTTCATGGCGACGTTGGCGCCGCCGTAGGCCGCGCCGAAGAGCAGCAGGACGAGTCCGAGGACGGTCACCGAGTGCGCGAGCGGGGGCAGGACCACGCTCAAGGACAACAGCGCCGCGCAGGCCACGCTCACCGGGTGGCTGCCGAACCGGCGGCAGAGCCGTCCGGTCAGCATCATGGTGACCACGGCTCCGGCGGAGACGCCGAGAAGGGCGAGGCCGAGGGCGCCGGCCGAGGCGCCGGTCTGGTGCTTGACGGCGGGGATGCGGACGACCCAGCCGGCGAAGACGAAGCCGTCGAGGGCGAAGAAGGCGGTGATGGCGATGCGGAGTCGGGTGAGGGAGCGATCCGGCACGGCGCTGTGCGGAACCATTTTGTTTATTAGCGGCACAAAATCACGTTAGACGGCTGCCACGCTCGGGGCAAGGGAGGGGAAGGGCCGGATTCGAGGGCCGCGGGTGATGAATGCGCTGGTGAGGCGATGTGAGGCCCTGGTCGGGCCGGTGCGGGCGGACGCCGGTGCGGAGGCGGGGCGCCGACGGGCGTCGCTCTGCGGGGGCCGCGGGGGCGGAACCCGTACGAACGAGGGGCGCCCGGGTTCCCGGCGGACGGGATTCCCTGGCGCCCCTCGTGGCGCGGCGGTCCGCCGTCCCGCCCGCTCGGACGGCGAACCGCGCGTGTCGCTCCCGGCTCAGACCGCCGGAGCCGGGAAGGTGGGGTACTCCACCCCGGAGACGTGCTGGACGACGCGGATGACCTGGCAGGAGTAGCCGAACTCGTTGTCGTACCAGAGGTAGAGGATCGCGTTGTCGTCCTCGACCTTGGTGGCGCCGGCGTCGACGATCGAGGCGTGGCGCGAGCCGATGAAGTCGCTGGACACCGCGTCGGGGGCGCTGATGAAGTCGATCTGGCGCTTGAGCGGCGAGGTCAGCGAGACGTTGCGGAGGTAGTCCAGGACCTCCTCGCGGGTGGTCGCGCGGCCCAGGCGCAGGCTGAGGATCGCGATCGAGACGTCCGGCACCGGAACGCGGATCGAGCTTCCGGTGATGGGGGCCTTGAGGTCGGGCAGCGCCTTGGCCACCGCGGAGGCGGCACCCGTCTCGGTGATGACCATGTTGAGCGGCGCGGAGCGGCCCCGGCGGTCGGAGCTGTGGTAGTTGTCCAGCAGGTTCTGGTCGTTGGTGAACGAGTGGACGGTCTCCACGTGGCCGCGCAGAACGCCGTACTCCTCCGCCATCGCCTTGAGCGGCGGCACGATCGCGTTGGTGGTGCAGGAGGCGCAGGACAGGATCTGCTCGTCCGGCTTGATCGTGTCGTGGTTGACGCCGTGCACGATGTTGGGGACGTCGCCCTTGCCCGGAGCGGTCAGGACGACCTTGTCGATGCCGGGACGCAGGTGCTTCGAGAGGCCCTCGCGGTCACGCCACTTGCCGGTGTTGTCGACGAGGATGGCGTCCTTGATGCCGTACGCCGTGTAGTCGATCTCGGACGGGTCGTTGGCGTAGATGACCTTGATCTCGTTGCCGTTGGCGATGATCGTGCTGCTCGCCTCGTCGACGGTGATCGTGCCCTGGAACTGGCCGTGGATGGAGTCGCGGCGCAGCAGCGAGGCGCGCTTGACGATGTCCTGGTCGCCGCCCTGGCGCACGACGATGGCGCGCAGGCGGAGGCCGTTGCCGGAGCCGGTCTTCTCGATGAGCAGCCGGGCGAGCAGGCGGCCGATGCGGCCGAACCCGTAGAGGACGACGTCGCGTCCCTCGCGGAGCTCGATCTTGTTCTCGCCGGTGGCGCCGGCGACCGCCTCGGCGGTGAACTCCTCGACGGACAGGCCGCGGTCGTCGGCCCGGTACGTCGCGGCGAGCATGCCGATGTCGATCTGGGACGGCCCGAGGTCGAGCGTGGTGAGCGTCTGGAGGAAGGGAAGCGTGTCGGTGACCGAGAGCTCCTCGCCGGCGATCTGCCGGGCGAAGCGGTGGGTCTTGAGGATGCTCACCACCGACTTGTTCACCAGGGAGCGGCTGTGCAGGAGGACGGTGACGTCCTGCTCCCGGTGCAGCCTCCCGATGATCGGGATCATCGACTCCGCGATCTCTTCGCGGGTCTTCCAGTTGGTGAACGCGTCGTCGTTGACAGTCACAGGAATCATCTTTCGAGCTAGGTGGCGCTCATATGGTAACCGGACCCTCTTTCCGGTCATTCATGAGGTGTCCATCAAGAGGGAAGGTGGCGTCTGCCGGGGCGTTTCACGAGGTCCGGGCCCCGCCCGCCCGCCCGCCCGCCGGACCGGATCCCGGTCCCCGGCCGGGAGACGGGTCCCCGCGCGGCGCGGACGGAAGGGAACGGGGGAGGCGCGGACCGGAAGGGGGCGGGGGAGGCGTGGGCCGGAGGAGTGGGGGGCGCGGACCGGAAGGAGCGGGGACGGGGCACGGTCCGCGGACCCGGCGGCTCCGGCGTCCCGCTCCGCGGGGTTCGAGGCGAGGCGACGGACGGGTCGCCCGGACGCGCGGACCGTCACCGGCGCCGGAGTCCATGGCGGGACCGGGCGTGTTCCACGGCGGGGCGGGGCGGGGTGTCGCGCCGCAGCGGTGAACCCGTCGGTCCTCCACCGTACGAAAGCCGCCTTCTCGGCGTCGGCGGAGCCGTCGGCCCCGGACTCTCCGGCCGTCGGACTCCCGCGCGCGGAACCGGAGTCGGCCGGGACGCGCGGGGGAGCGGCGCGCCCGCGGGCTGTCCGCGCTCCACGCCGGGGAGCGGCCGGCCCCGCCCGCCGCTCCGGGCCGGGGCCGTGTCCACGCTCCGGCCCGCCGTGCGCGACCCGGAGCTCCGTCGGTGCGCGCCCGTTCGGGCACGGGCACCTTCCGGCGGGAGCGCCGGAAGGTCACACCGCCATGACCTCGATCCCCGCCTCCTCGAACCGTCCGATCGTCTCGGGCCCCGCCGCCGCGTCCGTGACGAGCACGTCCACCGCCCCGGCCGCGCAGATGCGGGCGAACGCGCGCTGCCCCAGCTTGCTCGAGTCGGCGGCGACGATCACGCGCTCGGCCCGCTCGCACAGGAGACGGTTGACCGCCGCCTCCGCCTCGTCGTGGGCGGCGGCGCCGTGTTCGGCGTCGAAGGCGACCACGCCGAGCACCGCGACGTCCAGGGTGACCTGCCCCAGCACACCGTCCGCCAGCGGTCCGACGAGCTCGTACGACTGCGGTCGGGCGACCCCGCCGGTCACCACGATCTTGAACTGGGGGCGCACGGCGAGTTCGTTCGCGATGTTCAGCGCGTTCGTGACCACGGTCAGCGCGGGGGAACCCGAGGTCAGGTCCGGGCGGACGGCGAGGGCGCGGGCCACTTCGGTCGTCGTGGTGCCGCCCGTGAGGCCCACCGCCTCGCCGGGGGTGATGAGACCGGCCACCGCCTCCGCGACGCGCTGCTTCTCCGGGGCGCGCCGGGCGGTCTTGTAGCGCAGGGGGAGTTCGTAGGAGACGCCGTGCACGACCGCTCCGCCCCGTGTGCGCACGAGCATCTGCTGCTCGGCGAGCTGGTCGAAGTCGCGCCGGATCGTCGCCGCCGAGACCTCCAGCCGCGACGCGGCCTCCTCGACGTCCAGGCGGCCCTGCTCCACCAGCAGTTCCAGCAGTGCCTTCCAGCGGGCGTCCCGTGACATCAGGGCCCTCCCTTCCTCGATCCTCCGCGACCCTAACGCACCCCGCCCCGACTCGAATGCTTGATTGTGCTCGAAAGCTCGCTATATCTTGCAGAAACAAGCATCGCTGGGAGGGGTACGACATGACGCACGTCGAGGACGAGCTGAGCAGTCAGCCCGAGTGCTGGATCCGCGCCGCCGACGAGGCGGCGGCGCACGAAGCCGCGCTGCCGGCGGCGGGGGAGCGCGTCGCGATCGTGGGGTGCGGCACCTCGTTCTTCATGGCGCAGGCCGCGGCGGCGCTCCGCGAACAGTCCGGGCAGGGGGAGACGGACGCCTTCGCCGCCTCGGAGTTCCCCACGGGCCGCTCGTACGACCGCGTGGTCGCCCTGACGCGTTCCGGGACGACCACCGAAGTGCTCGAACTTCTCGGACGCCTGCGCGGACACGCGCGGACGACCGCGGTCACCGCCGATCCGCACACGCCCGTGATGGAGTCCGCGGACGACGTCGTCGTGCTCGGCTTCGCCGACGAGCGGTCCGTCGTGCAGACCCGTTTCGCGACCACCGCGCTCACCCTGCTCCGCGCCCACCTCGGCCTGCACGGCGACACCGTCGTCGCGGACGCGCGCACCGCGCTCGACGCCCCGCTGCCCGAAGGGCTCGTCGGCTGCTCGCAGTTCACCTTCCTCGGCCGCGGCTGGACCGTCGGACTCGCCAACGAGGCCGGGCTCAAGATGCGCGAGGCGTCCCTCGCCTGGGCCGAGGCCTACCCGGCGATGGAGTACCGGCACGGCCCCATCAGCGTCACGACCCACGGCACCGCCACCTGGATGCTCGGCGAGGCGCCCGAGGGGCTGGCCGGCCAGGTCCGGGAGACCGGCGGGCTCTGGGTGGACGGCGGCCTCGACCCGCTCGCCGAACTCGTCCGGGCCCAGCGTCTCGCCGTCGCCGTCGCCGCGGCGCGCGGCCTCGATCCCGACCGGCCCCGCCACCTCACCCGCTCGGTGATCCTCGGTCACTGAGGCGGCGCCGAAGCAGTCGGAAGCGGCGCCGAAGCAGCCGGAGGCGTCGAGTCACCGAAGCCGCCGATCCGGTTCGATCCCCCATGGAGCAGGAGGAGTTGTGTCGCTCGCAGCAACCGCCGAGCTGGTCGCCCGGACCGCCGGAGTCCGGACCGCCGTCGCCGCGTTCAACGTCATCACCCTGGAACACGTCGAGGCCGTCATAGCGGGGGCGGAATCGGCCGGCGCGCCCGTCGTGCTCCAGATCAGCGAGAACGCGGTCAAGTTCCGCCACGGCCGGCTGCTCCCGCTGGCCCGTGCCGCGACCGCCGCCGCCGAACGGGCCTCGGTGCCCGTCGCGTTGCACCTCGACCACGTGCGCAGCGACGACCTGCTGCGCCAGGCACCCGGTGCCGGGTTCAGCTCCGTCATGTACGACGCCTCGCGTCTGCCGTACGAGGAGAACCTCACCGCGACCCGGGCCGCCGCCGACTGGGCGCACGCCCGAGGCCTGTGGATCGAGGCCGAGTTGGGGGAGATCGGCGGGAAGAACGGTGAGCCGCCGCGGGACGCGCACGCCCCCGGCGCCCGCACCGACCCCGGGGAGGCCCGCGCCTTCGTGGCCGACTCCGGCGTGGACGCGCTGGCCGTGGCGATCGGCAGCTCGCACGCGATGACCACCCGGACCGCCGCCCTCGACCACGACCTGCTCGAACGCCTGGCCGCCTCGCTCGACGTCCCCCTGGTCCTGCACGGCTCCTCCGGGGTGCCCGACCGGGAACTCCGGGCGGCCGTCGAGGGCGGTATCGCCAAGGTCAACATCGGCACCGCGCTGAACATCGCGATGACCGGCGCCGTCCGGGAGTTCCTCGCGGCCGGTCCCGACGCCGTGGACCCGCGGAAGTACCTGGGCGTGGGGCGGGAGGCGATGGCGCGGACGGTGGCGGAACTCATCGGCGTGCTGCGGGGGTGAGACGCCCAGATGCCGCTACAGCGGGATATACGCCCCAAAGCGACCGCGTGGCGGGTGCCGCGTGGACCGGAAGCAACTTTCCGCACATGTGCTTTTGCTGTTACGGAGGTTCGAGTGGACGCCAAGGTGGCTAGGGTGAACAACCATGAGGAGGCCGAAAGAGCACGGCACGTTCGCGGGTGAGCCTTCGCCCCGGAGACCACCCGGGCGCGCGTCCGTACGCCTCATGGACGCGGGGGAGCAGGGGTTTGCGGTGTTTTCGGGGCAGGGCCGACGCTGGACCGGCCGGGGAACGGAGAAGGCCTTGAGCGGTCAACTTCTGGCTGATATCCGTATGTCGGCGCGCGACGACGAGTACGCCCCGGTGAACGGGGTGACGGCCGGACCGGGCCCGCGCACCGGCGCGCACCGGAGACCCGGCCCCCGCACACCTCTGGGCCCGATGTGAACGGACTGATCTACTATCTGGCCGCGGCCGTCCTCTGGATGGGGTTCGCCGCTCAGCTGCCCGACCTGTGGCGGCACCGCAGGGACCCGCTCAAGCGGTCGTTCTGCGCCGTCATCCTGCTGTCGGGCCTCTGCTTCGTGCTCGGCGCGCCGCCCACCGTCGCCCTCGTCAACCGCCTCACCGGCGTACCGAACATGGCGGCGCCACTGGCCTACGGCGCGGTGACCGCCTTCGGCGCGGCCTCCCTCATCCTCATCGTGCACTGGCGCGGCAGCGACCCCGTCCAGGTGCGACGCACGTCCCGGGCCTGGCTGTTCAGCTACCTCGGAGTGATCGTCGCCGAGGGCGTCCTGTTCTCGCTGGGCGACACCCCGGTCGAGCGCCGGGCCGACTTCGACACCTACTACGCCTCGACGCCGTTCATCCGGGAGATGATCGTGCTGTATCTGATGGCGCACACGGTGGCCGCGGTGACGACGACCATGCTGTGCTGGAGCTGGATAGGGAAGGTGAAACGCTGGACCCGGGGCTCGTTGGCCCTGCTCGTGCTGGGCTGGCTCTTCACCAGCGCCTACAGCGTCGTCAAGTTCGTGGCGCTGACCGCCCATTGGCTCGGACGCCACTGGGACGGGCTCAGCACCAGCGTCGCGCCGCTGGTGGCGGTCGGTTCCTGTCTGGCCTCGGCCGGCTACATCCTTCCCCTCGTCGGCCCGCGCATCGACTCGGCCGTCACGTTCGTGCGTCTGCGTCCGCTGTTCCGCCTGCTGGCGGGGCCGGCCGGCCGTCGGCGCTGCGTCACGGAACTGTCGTGGCGGACGATCGGCGACGTCGAACTGCGGCTCACCACACGGGAGACCGCCATCCGTGACGGCCTCAAGCGGCTCGCCGGACAGCTCGACGACCAGGTGCGGCAGACCGCCTACCGGGACGCGATGGCCGCCGGGTCCTCCGCGGCCGAGGCCGAGGCGATCGGGACGGCCGCGATGGTCGCCGTGGCCGCCCTCGCCGAGGCCCCGGCCTCCGTGCCGGAGACCGGCACCATCGGCATCTCGGTCGGTGACGTCGACGTGGTGGTCTCGGTCGGCGCGCGCGTGCGACGGCCGGCCGCCGGTTCGCGGTCGTTGGACACGTGCCAGCCGTCCTTGCTGAGCCTGTCCAAGGCGGTGCGCACGCCGATCGTGGACGCCGCGGTCCAGTCACGGATGACCGCGGTGCGACAGCTGTCCTGACCGCGCCCGGCACCAGGGTCCGCGCGTCGGCCGCCCGGGACGCCCGTCCGGACGCCCGTACGCCGACCGGGTGGAGGCCCGGAGGGCGAGGCGCCGCCCCCCGCCCGCCGTCGGACGGGCCGCGGGACCGAGCCCTCCGTCACACGGCGAGCGGGCCCATGGAGTTCACGAAGGCGCTCTCCTGGGGGGTCAGCGGCGGCCCGGTCAGGGGCTCCATGACGGGTCCCTTCAGCGTGGCCAGAAGCAGCTCGGGGTGGACGAGGCGGCTCGTGTCCTCCTGGAGCGTGATGACCTTGCACATGGCCGCGGACACGGCGTACGAGGTGGTCGCCACGCGCGCCATCCGGCCCATGTAGCCGCTGAGCAACCGGTCCACGAGCGTCGGAGCCCGGCCGACGACCTCCGGGAACCACTGGTCCTGGGAGGTGCTCATCGTGTAGGCGGCCGCGACGGACCTGGCGGCCGCCCGCTGCACGTCGTGGGCGAAGCCCGGAGCGGTGACGTCGGTCTGCCGCAACTGCCGGCTCAGTGCCAGGGCGCCCAGGGCCGCGACGGACATGCCCTGGCCGTAGACGGGGTTGTAGGTGGCGACGGCGTCACCGAGCACCACCAGGCCCTCGGGCATGGCCGCCTTCTCGAACTCGCGGCGCCTGTTGCGGGTGCTGCGGCTGAGGAACACCTCGCTGAGCGGCTCGGCGGCGGAGATGAGCTGCCCGATGAGCGGGTGGCGCAGGCCGAGGGCGAAGTCGGTGAACGCCCCGGGATCGGCGCCGGGTTCGCCGCCGCGGGTACCCGCCAGGCTGACCAGCCAGCGTCCGCCCTCGATCGGCACCAGATTCCCCGAACGCCCCGGCCGGGACGTGGTCGGGTCCGCCTCGACCTGCGTCAGCGGGAAGCCCTCGGCGCCCCACGGGACGCGGAACAGCCGGCTGGCGTAGACGAGACCCGAGTCGACCTCGTCGGTGGGCACGTCCGTCACGCCGAGCCCTTCGAGCCAGTGCTCGACACGTGATCCGCGTCCGCTCGCGTCGACGACGAGATCGGCGCGCAGGTCCTCCTCGAGACCTTCGGCGAGGATGCGTACACCGGTGACCCGGTCGGCGGTCCCGAGCAGGGACAGCGCCTCGGCCCGGCGGACCACGACGGGAGTGGTGCTCAGGACCGCGTCGCGCAGTGTCCAGTCGAGCAGGTCGCGGCTGCAGCAGGTGAGCAGCAGGTCGTCGGTCACGGTCGGCCAGCGCCGGTACCAGCCCTGCGGGCCGAAACCCAGCATGCCGGTCAGGGACTGTTCGTGAGCCCCCGAGGCGAGCAGGCGCCCGTGCACGTCCGCCACCGGAAGCAGCTCCCGGATGGCGTCGCGTCCGCTGGGCAGCAGGATGTGGGCATGCCGTGCCTGCGGGGTCCGCTTGCGCGGGGACGGCCCGTCGGGCAGTTCGTCGCGCTCCAGGACGATCACCTCGTCCATGGAGCGGAACAGGGCCGCGGCGGCGAGCATGCCGGCCATGCTCCCACCGATGACGACAGCGCGGCGCGACATGATTCCCCCGGTTCTCATTGGTGATCGGCATCACTCTACGGTCGTAGGCGCAGGTGTCCAGGGGTGATCATAAAGTGAGGGAATTCTGTCCTCCGCGAGGAGTTCGGGTCTCCCTCCGCGAGCCGGTTCCGGTCGGTCGGCCTACCTGCCCGCGTCCTTCTTCACGGCCCGGAGGATCACGAACTTGGCGTCGCCCGCGACCAGTTCGCTGTTGCCGAAGAGCCGGCGCAGCTTCAGGTGGTAGCCGAGGTGACGATTCCCGATCACCCACAGCTCGCCACCGGGCCGCAGTGCCCGCCGTGCGTGCGAGAACATCCGCCAGGCGGTCGTGTCCGTCGTCGCCTGGTGGGAGTGGAACGGGGGGTTGTTCAGGACGAGGTCGACACTCCCGGAAGGCACTCCCTCCAGCCCGTCGGTGACACGGAACTCGGCCCGTCCGCCGGCGTTCGCCCGGTGGGTCGCCTCCGCCGAGGCCACCGCCTGGTACGACTCGTCGGCGAACAGCACCTCGGCCTCGGGATTGACCAGCGCCATGGCCGTGCCGAGCACGCCGTTGCCGCAGCCCAGGTCCACGACCCGCTCCGCGCCCCGGCTGCGCGGCAGGTGCGCCAGGAAGAAGCGGGTGCCGATGTCGAGGCGGTCGGCGCAGAAGACGCCCGCGTGGTTGACGACCGTGCGGCCGGAGACCGGGCCGACGTCGTCGGGCAGCCGGTAGCTGTACGGCCAGGGGTTGGCCTTCCGGGCGATCCCCCGGAGCGGGGTGCAGAAGATCAGCCGGGCCTTCTTCTCGGCCAGCGACGTGCGCGTCGGACCGAGGATCCGCTCGAAGAGGTGCAGCGTCGAGGTGTGGATCTCCTTGACCATCCCGGTGCCGACGACGACCGTCCCCTCGTGCACGCCGGGCGCCAGCCGGTGCAGCTGGTCCTCCAGCAGGCCGAGGCTCTTGGGCACCCGTACGAGCAGCACGTCGATCCGCTCGGGAGGCGGGTCCTGGGTCGTGAGGAGCCGGACCGCGGACTCCTCGGCACCGGCCCGCGCCAGATTCGAGCGGGTCGCCTCCCGCGCCAGGTGGGAGTCGGTGATCTGCGTCGGCCGCCGCGCGGACAACGCGGTGGTGAGCGCGCCCCACCGGTCGCCGACGATCACGACCGGGCCCGTCAGCGGGGTGCCGCTCTCCGCGAGGTGCCGCAGCAGATACGTGTCGGCGGCGTCCCAGGCGCGCAGCCGGTCGCGGGGGTCCTCGGGGAAGCGGGCGAGGTCGTACTCGCCCCAGGGCGTCGTCATCCGGTCGTTCATGGTGGGTCAAGGCTAAGCGACCCGGGCCGCCCGGAGTGCGCGAGGATGGGGGCATGTCGATGGACGCGGAGCTGTTCCCGCGCGGCAGGAGGGAGATCGCGCCCGGCGCCGTGCACCTCCCGGACTGGCTGGACGCCGGACGCCAGCGGCACCTGCTGGAAGCCTGCCGCGGCTGGGCCCGCCCGCCCGCGGGCCTGCGCACGGTCCGTACCCCCGGTGGCGGCACGATGACCGCGCGGCAGGTCTGTCTGGGCCGGCACTGGTACCCGTACGGCTACGCGCGCACGGTGGTCGACGGCGACGGTTCGCCGGTGAAGCCCTTCCCCGGCCGGCTCGGCGAGCTGGCCCGCGAGGCGGTCACGGACGCCCTCGGCCCCGGCGCCCCCGGAGCGGATCCGGCCACCGTGTACGACATCGCGCTGATCAACTTCTACGACGCCGAGGCCCGTATGGGCATGCACCGCGACAGCGACGAATCGTGCGACGCCCCGGTCGTGTCGCTGAGCCTGGGCGACACCTGCGTCTTCCGGTTCGGCAACACGGAGTCCCGGACACGGCCGTACACCGACGTCGAACTGCGCAGCGGCGACCTCTTCGTGTTCGGCGGCCCGTCACGGCTCGCGTACCACGGAGTGCCGAAGGTGCACGCGGGCACGGCCCCCCACGAGTTGGGGCTGACCGGACGGCTGAACCTCACCCTCCGGGCGAGTGGCTTCCCGCCGGAGCCCGCGCGGTAGCGGCGGACACGCTCGTGGCCGCGCGGAGCCGTCGTGACCGGACGGGCCCCGCGCGAGCGGATCATGGGAGACTCGCCCTCATGAACGGCAAGGCGGGCCCCCGGACGGCGGGGGATGGCAGCACGCGGACACGGCTCGACCGGGGGCGCGGAGCGCTCGGACCGGCGCTGGAACTGGTGCACACCGGGCGCGCGCCGACGCGTGCCGTGCTGACCGCCGAGCTGGGCGTCACCCGGGCGACCGCGGGCGCGGTGGCCGCCGAACTGGAGGCGCTGGGGCTGATCAGGGTCGACGCGCGGCCGGGTGCCGCCGCCGGTTCGCAGGGACGGCCCTCGCACCGGCTGGAGGTCGCCGACGACGGACCGGTCGCGCTGGCCGCGCAGGTGCACGCCGACGGGTTCCGTGCCGCGCTGGTCGGTCTCGGCGGCCGGATCGTCGCGACCGCGCCCGGCTGCGAGACCGTCGACGCGGACCCGGCGAAGGTGCTCGGCTCGGTCGTCGACGCGGGCGCCGAACTGCTCCGCGAGACCGGGCGCCGCTGCGTGGGCGCCGGGCTCGCCGTACCGTCGGCCGTCGCCGAACCCGAGGGGCTCGCGCTCAACCCGCTGCACCTGGCCTGGCCCGCCGGCTCGCCCGTCCGGGAGATCTTCGCCGAGCGGGTGCGCGCCGCCGGGATCCAGGGACCGGCGTTCGCCGCCAACGACGTCAACCTCGCCGCCCTCGCCGAGCACCGGCACGGAGCGGGCCGGGGCGCCCGCGACCTGCTGTGCGTGGCCACCGGACACCGGGGCGTCGGCGGCGCCCTGGTGCTCGACGGGCGTCTGCACACCGGCAGTTCGGGGCTCGCCCTCGAGGTCGGCCACCTCACGGTCAATCCCGAGGGCCGCCCCTGTCACTGCGGAAGCCGCGGCTGCCTCGACGTCGAGGCCGACCCGCTGGCCTTCCTCACCGCGGCCGGCCGGACCCCGGGCCCCGAGGTGTCGCTGCTCCAGCAGTCCAACGAACTGATCCGCGACGAGAGCGCCGATCCGGCCGTGCGCACGGCCATCGAGGCGCTGATCGACCGCCTGGGCCTCGGCCTCGCGGGCCTGGTCAACATCCTCAACCCGGACCGCATCATCCTCGGCGGACTGCACCGCGCCCTGCTGGACGCCGACCCGGACCGGCTGCGCGCCGTCGTCGCCGACCGCAGCCTGTGGGGACGCAGCGGCGGGGTGCCGATCCTCGCCTGCACCCTGGACCACAACAGCCTGGTCGGAGCGGCCGAGCTGGCCTGGCAGCCGGTGCTGGACGACCCGCTGAAGGCGCTGCCCGTCTGACCCTCACGAGCGCCAGGGCACGGCGAAGGCGCGGCCGGCGTTCTCGGTGAGGATCCGGTCCACCAGCTCCTTCCCCAGGGCGAGTTCGAGCCTCGGGCGGACGCGGCGCAACAGGTACGGCATTCCCGGGCCGCCGTCGACCGAGCGGGCCGCCGCGGTCGTCGTGTCGCCGCCGAGCAGCAGCCGGTCGCCGAAACCGGCGTCGGCGAGGGCCCGTAGGGCATCCGGCATGCGCCAGTCGGTGCCGTGGTGGGCCCGGGAGGGGCCGTCGAAGGCGAGATAGGCGCCAGAGGCGGCGGCCTCGCGCTGCACCACGAGGTCCGGGGAGCGGTTGAGGTGGCCCAGGATCACCCGGTGCGGCGGCACGCCCGCCTCGCCGCACAGCAGGTCGAGCACGTCGAGCGCTCCGGTGCCCAGCTCCAGGTGCACGGCGATCGGCGCGCCGGTGGCGTGGTGGGCCTCGGCCGCGGCGGCCATCGTCCGGCGGGCGTGCGCGTCCAGGGCGTGGAAGCCGCCCGCGACCTTGACCAGCCCGGCCCGGACCCCGGTCGGCCCGATGCCCGTCGTGAGCTCGGAGACGAAGACGTCGGCCAGCCTCCCGCGCACCTCTTCGAGCAACCGCGGTGCGTAGTGGGCCGCTTGGTGCAGTCCGGTCGCCGCGACGACGTGGACGCCGGTGTCGCGGGAGACCGCCGGCAGGTCCGCGACGCGCCTGCCGAGCCCGTACGGGGTCCACTGGACCACGCTGCCCCCGCCCCGCGCGCGGAACGCGGCCAGTTCGGCCCGCGCGGCGGCCGCGTCGCACAGTTCCTGGCCCGGGAGCAGGGGGCTGGCGAAGAAGAGATGGTCGTGCGCGTCGCACACCCCGAGGTCCTCGGGGAGCACATCGCCCAGCACCGTACGGACCAGGGCCGCCGGGCTCACCACTGCCGGCCCCGGGGCAGCCGGTCACGGCCGGGCTCGGACACGTGCAGCACCTGGAAGACCTCTCCCGGCGCCGTCGGCCGGTCGTGGTCCCAGAGCGAGAAGTGCACGACCTCCCAGTGCCGTGGATCGACGGCGGCACCGGCGCACACCGCCCCGTCCAGCCCGGCCAGCCGTGCGGCCTCGCGCACCGCCTCCTCCATCGCCGCGGACAGCTCCACCTCCTCGGCGACGGGCCGGCGGCGGCGGACCGCGGCCCTGGCCGGCGATCCCGCGGCGCCGCCCTCCTCGTACGCGAGACCGGTCCAGTGCTGCACCACGGGGCGGCCGAAGTCGTTCACCAGGCCCTGGAACGCCCCGCCCCAGAGGAAGGAGTTCATGCCCTCGGCGGTGTCCCACAGGTAGAACGGCGCGTACTGGTTGACCGGGGAGCCGCCCACCCCGCGCTCGCGCATCAGATACGCCTTGACGCCGAGGCCGTCCCACGCGTCGAGCCGGTGGCCGACGCGGGCGACGCGGTCCCGGACGACGGTCATGTCGTAGTCGGCGGGAAACGTGACTTCGTACTGCAGGGCGTGCATGGAAAGGTCCTTCCTGGGGTTCGCGGGAAGCGCGGACGCCGGCCGGCCCTCGGCGCGGCGATGTCAGCCGAGGGGCGCCAGCAGGGCGAGCAGGCCCCGGACCGCCGTGTCGAAGGCGGCCGGTGAACCGGAGGCGCGCGCCAGGACGTAGCCGCCCTGGACGGTCGCGAGGATCGCCGAGGCGATCTCCCCGCTGTCGAGCGCGGGCGCGAACTGCCCCTGTTCCTTGCCCTCTTCGACGAGGGCGGCCAGCCGCCCTCGCAGCCAGGCCAGGGTCTCGTCGACCGGTGCGCGCAGTTCGTCGCTCGCGATCACGTCCGGGTCCATCGTGAGCCGCCCGACGGGGCAGCCGCGCAGGACGTCGCGCTCACGGCGCAGATAGGCCTCGATGCGCTCGTACGGCGATCCGGGCGAGCCGAGGACGCCCTCGGCCGCGGCCCGCATCTCCTCGGCGGTGCGGCGGATCGCGGCGAGCGCCAGATCGGGCTTGCCGCGGAAGTGGTGGTACATGCTGCCCTGCCCGGCGCCCGCGTGTTCCAGGATCGCCTTGGGGCTGGTGCCCACGTACCCGCGCTCCCACAGCAGTTCGCGCGTGGACTCGATCAGCCGGTCCGAAGTGCTCATGGACCCACTGTACATACCAGTAGGTACAGAAGGAGGGCGATCGGTCCACCACGGGGCGCCGGGCGGAGCAGCCCGGGGTGCCCGGCGTACTCCCCGGGAGGTACGCGCACGGCCGCTGGTCGTACGACGACGCGGACCCCCTGCCGGAGCGAGTCTCGAATCACCACCGAGAGATCCCGCGCCACGGCGTGGTTCCACCGAGGAGATGACCCGAGATGCAGACCCTGGCGAACTGGGACGGCGGCCCCGGCCCCTGGATCCTGTTCTTCCCGCTGATCTGGGCGGCCGTCGTGATCGGCGTCGTGACCGTCCTGCGGCGCACCGCCCGGTACGGACGCCGCGGCCCCTGGCGGGCGGCGGGCGGCTACGGCCCCGGCGGTTCCCCGGCCGCCGGTGACTCGCCGATCGCCGTGCTCGGCCGCCGCTTCGCCTCCGGAGAGATCGACGAGGACGAGTACTGGCGCCGCCTGTCCGTCCTCGACGAGCAGTTCGGACGCATGGACAAGGGCGGTACGGCATGACCACCGCGACCGCCCGCCCGGACGCGGCACGTGTCGTCGACGCCGTGAAGGTGTACGGCACCGGCGACACCGCCGTACGGGCCCTGGACGGGGTGAGCGTCGGCTTTCCGGCCGGCCGCTTCACCGCGATCATGGGGCCCTCCGGCTCCGGCAAATCCACCCTCATGCACTGCGCGGCCGGTCTCGACACCCTCACCTCGGGATCCGCCTACATCGGCGACACCGAGCTCGGCGCCCTCGACGACCGCCGGCTGACCCTGCTGCGCCGCGACCGGATCGGCTTCGTCTTCCAGGCGTTCAACCTGATCCCGACGCTCACCGTCGCCGAGAACATCGCCCTGCCCATGGACCTCGCCGGGACCAAGGGCTCCCGCGCGTGGACGGACGCCCTCGTCGACGTCGTCGGACTGCGCGACCGCCTCCACCACCGGCCGAGCGAGCTGTCCGGCGGACAGCAGCAACGCGTCGCCGTGGCGAGGGCGTTCGCCTCGGAACCCGACGTGGTCTTCGCCGACGAACCCACCGGCAACCTCGACTCCCGCTCCGGTCAGGAGGTCCTCGGCCTCCTCGGCCGGGCGGTGCGCCGGATGGACCGTACGGTCGTCATGGTCACGCACGACCCGGTCGCCGCCGCGCACGCCGACGAGGTGGTCTTCCTCGCCGACGGGCGTCTCGTGGACCGGATGGAGAACCCGACGGCCGACAAGGTCCTCGACCGCATGAAGGCCTTCGACGGCAAGGGCGCACCGGTATGAACGCCGCACTGCGCCTCAGCCTCTCGTCGCTGCGCGGCCACGGACGCCGTTTCGCCGGGACGTTCTTCGCCGTGTTCCTCGGCGTCGCCTTCCTGGCCGGAACCCTAGTCATGGGCGACACCCTGCGCGCCGGGTTCGACACGATGTTCGGCGAGGCGACCGAGGGCACCGACGCCGTCGTCCGCAGCGCGAACGTCATCACCACCCCGGGGGAGAGCCAGGGCGTCCGCGCGCCCGTCGGCACCGCTCTGGTCGAGACGATCGAGCGCGTCCCCGGTGTCGCGGCCGCGGCGCCCGACATCCAGGGCGCCGGCCAGCTCGTCGGCTCCGACGGCAGGCCCGTCGGCGGACAGGGGCCGCCCACCCTCGCGGGCAACTGGATCGGCGACCCGAAGCTCAACGCGTACCGGCTCGCCGAGGGCCGCGCCCCCTCGAAGTCCGGCGAGGTCGTCGTCAACAGGGGAGCCGCGAAGAAGGGCCGGCTGAAGATCGGCGACACGACGGTCCTGCGCACGCCCGACCCCGTCCGGGTGACGATCGTGGGCCTCGCCACCTTCGGCGGCGAGGACGGCATGGCCCAGGTGACGTTCACCGGAATGACACGGGCCGACGCCGAGAAGTACCTGACCGCGAAGCCCGGCGAGGCCACGGGCATCCGGGTGCGGGCCGGCCCCGGAGTCGGGCAGGAGGAGCTCGTCTCCGCCCTGACTCCCGTGCTTCCCAAGGGGGTCGAGGCCATCACGGGACAGGAGTCGGCGCAGGAGAACACCGACATGATCTCCAGCCGGTTCCTCACCCTGTTCACCACGCTCCTGCTCGTCTTCTCCGGCATCGCGCTCCTGGTGGCGACCTTCTCCATCCACAACACCTTCGCGATCGTCGTAGCCCAGCGCACCCGTGAGAACGCGCTGCTGCGCGCCCTCGGAGCCTCGCGCCGGCAGGTCACCGCCTCGACCCTGGCCGAGGCGAGCGCCGTCGCCGTGACCGCCTCGGCCGCGGGGATCGCGGGCGGGACCGGTATCGCGGCCGGACTCCAGGCGCTCTTTCCGGCCATCGGTTTCCCCTTCCCCGAAGGCGGCCTGGTGATCAGCGGCCTGTCCGTGCTGCTGCCGTTCTGCGTCGGCGTCGTGGTCTGTCTCGGCTCCGCCCTGCTCCCCGCCGCCCGCGCGGGACGGACCGCTCCGCTCGCCGCGCTGCGGGAGACGGCGGTCGACGAGTCCGGCGCCTCGCGCACCCGGGCCGCGGTCGGCGGGGGACTGGCCGCCCTGTCCGTGGGCGTCACCCTGACCGGTGTCCTGCTGACCCCATCCCTGTGGCTCGCCGGACTCGGCGCCGTGCTGGCCCTCGCCTCCTTCGTCGTCCTCGGCCCGGTCGCGTCCTCGGCCGCCGTGCGGGTGCTCGGTGCGCCGCTCGACCGGCTGCGCGGTGTCACGGGTTCACTCGCCCGGCGCAACGCGCTGCGCAGCCCCGGGCGGACCGCCGCGACCGCCGGCGCCCTGATGATCGGCGTCGCCGTCGTCTCGCTGTTCACGGTCTTCGGCGCCTCGCTCAAGGCCACCATGGACCGGACGGTCTCGCACTCCTTCGCCGGCGACGTCGCCGTCAGCACACCGTCGTTCGGAGCGGGCGGCAGCGGGCTCAGCCCGAGACTGGCCCCGGCTCTCGCACGGCAGCCCGCCGTCGAGCACGCCGTCGGACTGGGCAGGGGCGTCGCCGAGGTCGACGGCGAGGGCCGCGCACTGACGGTCACCGACCCCGTCACGCTCGGCGAGGTCTTCGACCTCGGCCACGTGCGGGGCTCACTGGGCGGCCTCGGCACCGACGGCATCGCGATCACCCGCCAGGAGGCCGCCCGGCGGCACCTGGACACCGGGGACACGACCCGCCTGACCTTCACCGACGGCCGGCGGGTGAACTTCACGGTCCGTGCCGTCTACGGCCGGTCGGAACTCGTGGGCGACTACGTCATCACCCGCGCCGCCTGGGCCCCGCACCGCACGCAGGACGCCGACACGCTCGTCGCCGTGGCCTTCGAGGACGGCGTGAGCACGGCCGACGGCAAGGCGGTGGTGCGGAAGGTCGCCGAGCGGTACGGCAGCCCCGAGGTGCAGACCCGGGACGAGTACGCGCGGTCGTCGGCGGCCGGCATCGACATGATGCTGACCCTGGTCTACGCGCTGCTCGCCCTCGCGGTGCTCATCGCCCTGCTGGGCATCGCCAACACCCTCACGCTCGCGATCCACGAGCGCACCCGGGAACTCGGCCTGCTGCGGGCCGTCGGACAGACCCGGGCGCAGTTGCGCGCCATGGTCCGCTGGGAGTCGGTCCTCGTGGCCGCCTTCGGCACGGCGGGCGGGCTCGCCCTCGGCGCCTTCCTCGGCTGGGTGCTGGTGGAGGCCTCCGACGGAGCGTCGGACAGTTCCTTCGCCTTCGCGCTCCCGCCGCTGCGTCTCGCGGTGGTGGCGCTGGTGGGTCTCGCCGCCGGCGCCCTCGCGGGACTGCGGCCGGCACGGCGGGCGGCGCGCCTGGACGTGCTGCGGGCCATCGCCACGGAATGAGCCGTCCGGTGCCGTACGGCGCCCCGTGGGCGGGCGGCGTACGCGAGGGGGTCACCGCCCGGTCAGCCGGCAACGGCCGACCGGGCGGGAGCGTGTTCCGGCCTGAGCACGTCGACGGTGTGCCGGAGCGTGACCTCGCTCGCGGTCTCGTACGGCGGACGGAGGGAAGCCGTCACCACGGGGGCGGACGCCGGAAGCGTGAACCACACGACCTTGCCCGACTCGCCGTCGGGCCGCACGCCCCAGCTCTCGCTTACCGCCGCGACCATGGCGAGGCCGCGTCCGCTGGTGGAACCGGGGTCGGCCTCGCGTATCACGGGAAGCCGGGGGTCGTGGTCGTGCACCGAGACCGTGAGGCGGTCGAGCAGCAACTCGATCTCGACGGTGCAGATCTTGTCCGGCCGGGCGTGCCGGTGGACGTTGGACAGCAGCTCGGTCACCCCGAGCGCGGCCCGGTCTATCAAGGGGTCCAGATGCCAGTAGCGCAACTGCGCAGATACGATTCTGCGGACCTGGCCGATCCGCGACGGCAGGGCTTGGAGCTCCACCGTGCAATGCCTGCTTGGCTGGCTGATCACGGCTGCGACTCCCCGAATTGAGGTCCGGAAGAAGACGGAGATCGGATCCAGCAGAGCGGTTGAGTGGAGCGGCCGCCTGCTGTGTGACCGGCGGGCTGGTTCGCAGCGTTATCGCCGGTAAACCCAGAGTGATGTTCACATCAGAGTGACCCAGGGGGCACGGTCCCGCAACTCGCGGTGCTCGTGGACGTGCGGCGGGCGCGGTCGGCGCGACCTCAGCCGCTGTGGCCCGCCGCCCTGCGGACCGCCTCGATGAAGCGGCGCGCCGACGGAGGTCCCGGCCGGCCGGGCGCCGGATCGTGCTCGCCGAGCGTGAGCGAGTACCGCGTGCCGTTGACGTCCGCCAACGCCCGGTCCTCGTGCGCGAACCAGGGTTTCGAGGCGCGCACCGCCTGCACCGGCGCACTGTCGATCTCGCTGCCGTAGCTGGTGAGCAGTTCCAGCCTGCCGTCGCTGATCCGGACCTGTCCGGCCCGGGTGAGCGAACGCAGCCTCTTCCCGATCCGCACGCCTGTGGCAGTGAACTCCGGCTCCGCCATGACGCTCCGCCCCCTCGTGGGCTCCGGCTGTGCCCTGTCGTGACCCAGTGTGCATCCGTGTCGGGGGCGATCGCCCCGCGCGGTGCAGTCTGCCCGCAGGTGGCGTCGAGCACCAGTGCGTGCGGCGAGGCGGTGCAGGTGGCGGGAGCAAAGGCCGGGATGCGCCCCCCGGACCCGGGTCCCCCCGCCCCCTGATCCAGGTTCCCGGTGCCTTGCCCCAGGGGTGTCTTTGGGCTGCTCAAAGGTGTGTTTATGCAGGTGAGAAGCTTGCGGAAGGTGCTTATGATCGAGGTGTCCGACCAGTTGAAGCGGCGTCGGCGCCCTGCGTTAGGAACCTTCCCGTGAGCACTGTCCAGCCGATCCGGACCGGCGAGACCCTCGATGTCGACCGCAGCGACGCGGAGTACCGGAGCTGGCTCAAAGAAGCCGTGCGCAAGGTCCAGGCGGACGCGAACCGCTCGGCGGACACGCATCTGCTCCGCTTCCCGCTGCCCGAGGAGTGGGGCGTCGACCTGTACCTGAAGGACGAGTCGACCCACCCCACGGGCAGCCTCAAGCACCGCCTGGCCCGTTCGCTCTTCCTGTACGGCCTGTGCAACGGCTGGATCCGGCCCGGCCGCCCGGTGATCGAGGCGTCCAGCGGCTCGACGGCCGTGTCCGAGGCCTATTTCGCGGGCCTCGTCGGGGTGCCCTTCATCGCGGTCATGCCCCGCACCACGAGTGCCGAGAAGATCAGGCTGATCGAATTCCACGGCGGGCAGTGCCACTTCGTGGACGACTCGCGCAAGCTCTACGAGGAGTCCGCCGCTCTCGCGGACCGGACCGGCGGCCACTACATGGATCAATTCACCTATGCGGAAAGGGCCACGGACTGGCGCGGGAACAACAACATCGCCGAATCCATTTTCCGCCAGCTGGCCCTCGAACGATTCCCGGAACCCGCGTGGATCGTCGCC
Organism: Streptomyces populi; assembly: GCF_002911015.1. Taxonomy (GTDB): domain Bacteria; phylum Actinomycetota; class Actinomycetes; order Streptomycetales; family Streptomycetaceae; genus Streptomyces; species Streptomyces populi. The sequence goes on along the minus strand of NZ_KZ626908.1, from coordinate 7,954 downwards.
ACGGCCGGTACCGGCGGCACCTCGGCGACCCTCGCCCGCTACGTCCACTACATGCAGGCGGACACCCGTATCTGCGTCGCCGACCCGGAGAACTCCTGTTTCTTCGAGGGCTGGACCACCGGCGACGCGGACGTCACCTGCGACCGCGGTTCGCGCATCGAGGGCATCGGCAGGCCGCGTGTCGAGCCGAGCTTCGTGCCCGGGGCCATCGACCGCATGATGAAGGTGCCGGACGCGGCGAGCGTCGCCGCCGTACGCGCCCTGGAGCAGGCCATCGGCCGCAAGGCGGGCGGCTCGACCGGCACCGGCCTGTGGAGCGCCCTGAAGATCGTCGCCGAGATGGTGGCCGAGGGACGCAGGGGGAGCGTGGTGACGCTGCTGTGCGACCCGGGGGACCGTTATCTCGACAAGTACTACTCGGACGAGTGGCTGGCCGGACAGGGCCTGGACATCGCGCCGTACACGGCGGCGATCGACTCCCTGCTGGAGACGGGCGTCTGGCCGGCCTGACCGTGGACGGCGTGGCACATGGACACGGACGCGAGGCCGTCCGGCATCCCTGGGGGAGAGCCCGGTCGGTGACCAGGGGCCGGGCCGGAGACTTGAGACGGGGGCCGTCCCCCGAGGCGCGGGAGGTGACGGCCTGACGGCCGGGCCGACGGTTCAGGCGGACGTCGACGCGAGCCGCCGGTCCAGTGCCGTCACCGCGTCGCGGAAGGCGCGGCCCAGGCCGCTCCGTCCCGCGGTGAGCGTCGCCCGGAACAAGGCGGTTCCGTCGGCGGCGAAGGTCCACTGCACGCGCGTCCCCCGGCCCGCGGGCGTCAGCCGCCACTCCTCGACCAGGGCGCGGAGCCCCGGCGCGTTCGTGCTGTCCACCCGGTACGCGTACACCTCGGGAGCCCTGGCGACCAGGACGGTCTCCTCGAAACGTCCTCCGCCGCGGAGCCGCACCTCGCGCCCGGTGCCGTCGGCGGTGGGCCGGGCGAGCGTCACCGCCGAGAACCACTCGCTCCAGCCGGACACGTCCTCGGCGAGCGCGGAGAAGACGGCCTCGGGAGGGGCGGCGACCTCCCGGGCGAACACCAGCCGCAGCGCGGCGGTCTCGACGAAGCCGGGCCCCACCGGACGCAGCCGACGTGCCATGAGCGAACCCCCTCGCGGTCGGCCGCGAGCGGCGGCCCGGCGCACCCGCGCCACGGACGACGCCGACGGGGCGACCGGCGGCGCGGGCAGCGTCACCTTAGCTGGCGGGCCGTCAGATGTCTGTATCGTCCTCGGGTTCGCCGGCCACCACCAGGCGCCGCAGGTGCTCCGAGATCTCCGCACGGGCGTCGGCGGGCATGCCGCCGTCGGTCACCAGCGTGTCGACCTGGTCCAGCGCGGCGAACGAACTGAGGCCCACCGTGCCCCACTTGGTGTGGTCCGCGACCACGATGACACGGCGCGCGGACTGCACGAGCCGCCGGTTGGTCTCCGCCTCCGCGAGGTTCGGCGTCGACAGCCCCGCCTCCGCCGATATGCCGTGCACACCGAGGAAGAGGACGTCGAAGTGCAGGGCCGCGATGGCCTGATCGGCCACCGGTCCGACGAGCGAGTCGGAGGGGGTGCGCACCCCGCCGGTCAGGACGACGGTAGCGGCCCCCTGGCGCTGACCGGAGGTGCGCTGCGCCGAGTGGAACACGTCGGCCACACGTACCGAGTTGGTGACCACGGTCAGATCCGGGACGTCCACCAGATGATGGGCCAGCGCGTACGTCGTCGTACCACCGGAGAGGGCGATCGCCGAGCCCGGCGCGACCAACTCGGCCGCGGTCCGCGCGATGTCCTCCTTGGCGGTCAGCTCCAGACCCGACTTGGCCTCGAAGCCCGGTTCGTGCGTGCTCGCCTCGGCCACCGGTACCGCGCCGCCGTGCACCTTCTCGACGGCACCCTGACGGGCCAGCGCGTCGAGGTCACGGCGGACCGTCATGTCGGAGACGCCGAGCCTTCGCGTCAGCTCGTTCACACGGACACCACCACGGCGACGCACCTCGTCGAGGATCAGGGCGCGACGCTGCTCCGCGAGGAGGTTCTGATTCTCACTCACGACCGCTCCGGTCCTTTCGCCGCTGCCTGCCCGACTCCGTCCGAACCCACTCCCACGTGGACATTCTCCTTGCCCGAGGTCTGGAGGATGCCCCATCCTCGCACGGGACACCCTCGGTCGCGCCACTGCCTGCGCGCCCGCTGTGCGCCTCCTGTGCCGCCGCATTCACACGTATCGGGGAGATTTGGTGCCTCCGGGTGTGCACGAGGACCGGAGCGCGAGAGCCTTGTGCCTGCACATGACACCTGAGACACGCGTGGCACGGGGAAGTGCGGAACAGTGGAACGTGCACGGGAACACGCCGTCGACGGGGAGCCCGGCAGCCCCGTACGGCGGCCCGCAACGGCCGACAGTGCCCTGGAACTCCTGGTCCACGGGGTAGGCGGCACCACGCCGGAGGAGATGCTGAACGACCCGCGGACGGTCCGGATCACCGGCGACGCGACGGCCGCCGTCTTCCGGCGCGCCGACGACACCGACGCCGAGGAGCGCCCCGGGGACCACCGCGGGGGACCGGTGCGCGAGGCGTACGTGTGGTGCAACCTCACCTCCGGCAACGGCGCCCGTGCCCTGTGGCTCCTGCTGCTGCCGTTCATGGTCGTCAACCTCGCGCACTGGATGCGCCCCGCCTCGCTCGGTCACGGACGGACGGTGCGCCTGTACGGGCTGCTGGTCCGCCTCGCCGGACTCACGCTCACGGTGCTGCTGGTCGCCGCGGCCTGCGAGGTCGCCCTCGACCTGGCCGCCTGGCAGTGCGCGGGTACCCGCCTGTGCGTGCGCAACCACTCCTGGCTCGGATTCCTCTCCCCGGACCGGTCCGACGCCGGCTGGTGGAGCCAGCCGGGCCGCCGTCTCGCCCTGGCCTCCCTGGTGCCCGCGGCGCTCACCACGCTCCTGTGGTACCTGTCCCACCGCACCTGGAGCGCGTACGAGTCGCAGCAGCCGATGGCCCGCGCCGCCGAGCACGACGAGGAGACCGACGGCACCGGACTCGGCCGCCCCGGCTTCTGGTACGGACGCCGCCTGGTGGCCCGGCTGCGCGCCGCGCACACCGCCGCCGGATTCCTGACCGTCGCCGCGGCCGTGGGCTCCCCGGCCGCCCACCACGACCGCGCCCGGGGCGGGCCCGCCGCACTGGAGGTCCTGGGCGGCCTCCTGAACGCAACGCTCGTGGCGGCCGGGGCCGTTGTGCTGTGGGTGGTCTGCCGCCGCGGACGCAGCGAGAACCGGATCGACCACGGACGCGACCTGGCGCTCGTGCGCCGGCTGCCGCTGGGCTCGCTCGCCCTGCTCGTCCTCGCCCTGGTGTACGCCGGCTGGTCGCGGCCCCACTGGCACTCGGCCGGGCGTCTGCCGGGCGACGCCACGTTCGGCGGCCTCACCCTCGCGCAGGGTCTGCTCGTGATCGCCCTGTGCGTGGTCGCCCGGACCCTGTACCGCACGGCCCCCCGGGCCGCGGACGCGTGCCGGACAGCGGGCGGCACTCCCGCCCCGCGCGCCGCGATGCGCGGCTTCGCGGGGCCCGCCGTCGCCATGCTGGCCTGCGCGCTCGGCGGCGTGATGTCCGGAGGGGTCTCCCAGCGGGTCGCCGACTGGCTCGACGGCACCCGCCACTCGATCCCCGGCCCGCCCGTCCTGCTCACCTGGCAGGCCTCCGTGATCCCGCCGCTGCTCGTCGTCCTGCTCGCCCTCATCGGCTGGCTCGCCCGGCGTACCTGGCAACTGCGCCGCCGCGAGATGAGCGCCGTCGAAGGCGAGTACCCGGGCGAGGCCGAGGACTCCGCTCGTACCCGCCGTATCGCGAGCACGCGCGCGATGGCCGCCCTCACCGACCGGGCGCCGCTGATGGTCGGCGTCGTCTCGTCAGCGACCCTGCTGCTCGGGGCCTGCGCCCTGGCCGGGGCCCTCGCCACCGGCGACGCCCCGAGCGAGGCGGCGCGAGGGACGAACGGCTTCGTCCACGGCGCGGCCGAGACCGCACAGGCACTGGGCTCCTGGCTGATCGGCCTCGGCTTCATCCTGTTCGTCACCTGGGGCCGGCGCGCCTACAAGGACCCGGCCGCCCGCCGCACCATCGGCATCCTCTGGGACGTCGGCACCTTCTGGCCGCGCGCCGCCCACCCCTTCGCGCCGCCCTGCTACGCCGAGCGCGCCGTCCCGGACCTCACCTGGCGCATGGCCACGTGGACCCGGGCGACTGGCGGACGGCTCGTCCTCTCCGGACACTCCCAGGGCAGCGTGCTGGCGGCCGCCGCGGCCTGGCAGCTCGAGCCCGCGGCACGGGGGAGGGTCGCGCTGCTCACCTACGGCTCACCGCTGGAGCGCCTGTACGGCCGCTGGTTCCCGGCCCACTTCGGTCCCGCGGCGCTGGCCTCGCTGCACCGCGAGGTCGCCTGCTGGCGCAATCTGTACCGTCGCACCGACCCGATCGGCGGGCCCGTCCGGCTGCCCGGCGACTGCGGTCCCGAGGTCGACCACGAACCCTTGAAGGACCCGCTCGCCTACGGCCGCACCGAGTGGCAGCCGCTGCCCGCGCCGGTGCTCGGCCACTCCGACTACCAGGCGGACCCGGTCTTCGCCGACGAGCGCGAACTCCTGCTGGAGCGACTGCTGCCCGAGGTGCCGGACCAGCGCCCCCGCGAGAACGCTCAGGGCAGTTCCGGAAGGTCCTCCGAGTAGAGCAGGGTCAGGTCGTCCGTGCTCGGCTCCTCCAGCTTGGCGACCCGGCCCGCGTGCCGCTCCAGCATCGCCTCGAACGTCTGCCGCGCGGTGCGGCCGTTGCCGAAGGCGGGCCCTCTCGGGATGGAGGTGAAGTACTTCAGGACCGCCTCGGGCGCGCCCGGACCCAGCCGGTACTCGTGCTCCTCGGCCTGTTGCTCCACGATCCGCAGCAACTCGGTGGGGAGGTAGTCGTTGAAGGTGATCGTCCGTGAGAAGCGGGACGCCACACCGGGGTTGACCGACAGGAACCGCTCCATCTCGGCGGTGTACCCGGCGACGATCACGACCACCGCGTCCCGGTGGTCCTCCATCAGCTTCACCAGCGTGTCGATCGCCTCGCGCCCGAAGTCGCGGCCCGAGTCCTCCGGCGACAGTGCGTACGCCTCGTCGATGAACAGCACACCGCCGCGCGCCCGATCGAACGCCTCCTGGGTGCGGATCGCGGTCGATCCGATGTGCTCACCGACCAGGTCCACCCGGGACACCTCGACGAGATGTCCCTTCTCCAGCACGCCCAGCGAGGCCAGGATCTCGCCGTACAGCCGGGCGACGGTCGTCTTGCCCGTGCCGGGGGAGCCGGTGAAGACGAGATGGCGCCGGGCGGACGCCGCCTTGAGGCCCGCCTGCTGCCGGCGCCGGCCCACCTCGATCATGTCGGTGAGGGCACGTACCTCGCGCTTGACGTTGTCCAGGCCCACCAGCGTGTCGAGTTCACCGAGGACGATCTTCGATCCACGGGTCGCGGGGGCGGGCTCCGCGCCGGTGACGAGCGGTTCCCGCTCGGTGCTGCGCTGGCCGGGGATCGTGCCCGGCGGACTCACGGACGAAGCCGAGGTCTCGACGGCCGTCGCGTGCGCCGGGGTGCGCAGCGAGGCGCTCTCGTCGCTCGAGCAGTCCTCGACCACGGGCCCCGAACCGGGGGCCGAGCCCGGGTCGGCGAACTCGTAGCCCCCGCGAGCGCACCGCTCCGTCCGGCACTTGCGCAGGGTGGCCCGGCAGCCGTCGATCACATGGAAGCCGTAGCCCCCGCTGTCCGCCACCCGGCAGTTCAGGAAGCTGCCCCGGCCGTCCGCCGACACGTAGAAGCCCGCCTCGGCGGGCGAGGTGACCGTGCAGCGCTCGAAGGCCGGATCGGCGCCCTTGGTGACGATCACGCCGGTCTGTGTGGCGTCGATGACGCAGCCGGACAGATTGCCGCCGCTGCCGTGGTCGCGGAACCAGGCTCCCGTCGCGGCCTCGCGGATGCGGCAGTCGTCGAGCTGCGCGGTCGCGCCGTCGCTCACCGACACCGCGGTGTTGCGCACCTGGGAGATGTCGCAGTCGACGACGTCCGCGCGTGAGCCCCGGTCGAGGACGAACAGGGCGTCCGGCACGTCGTGCACCCGGCACGAGTCCAGTACGGCGGTCGCCCCGTCGCTCACCCACACCGCGGGATAGTCGCCCGTGCTGTCGAAGATCTCGCACTGGTTGGCGTCCACCCGGGTGCCCGGGTCCCAGACCGACAGGCCGTTGCGCCCGAACTGCCGCACGCTCGTACGGGTCAGGGTGAGCACCGAGCGGGAACGCAGGTCGACGGCGTTCTCCGGGATGTCGTGGATGCGGCAGTCGGCGAGCGTGAGCACGGCGTCCGTGTCGAGGGTGACGCCGTCCGCGGTCGTCCGGTGCACGTCGCAGTCGGTGAGGTGGGCCGTGGCCCGGGCGGTGATCTGCACCCCGGAGCCCTTGACCTCGTACACCTCGCAGCCGACCGCCTCCAGCGAGGAGTTCTCGCCGGTCGCCGACAGCCCCGCACCGGATGTGTGGTGCACCCGGCAGCGCTCGAGGCGCGGACGCGCGCCCCCGCGGACCACGACCCCCGACTGGCCGGCCGCCACGACCTCGCACTCCTCGAACACCCCGCCGCCGCCGTCCAGTACGGCGATGCCGACGCCCGCGGGGTTGTCGACGCTGCAACGGCGCACGGTCGGGCGGGCGCCGCCGCGGACCTCGATCCCGGCCGCGGAGCGCGTGACGATCCGCACGTCCAGCAGTTCCGGGGTGCCCTCCTCGACGAGCAGCGCGGGCGAGGCGGAGTCCTGGCCCTCCACATGCAGGTCCTGGACGACGGCGGAGGCGCGCAGGGTCAACGCCACACCGTCGATCGGCGCGATCCGCACGGAGCCCGGGGAACCCTCGGGGCCGCGCAGCGTCACCGCGCGCTCCACCACCAGGTTCTCCCGGTAGGTGCCGGGAGCGACGGTCAGCACATCACCCTCGGCCGCGGCCTCCAGGGCGGCGGCCAGCGAAGCGTACTCACCCGTGCGGCGCCGCCACCGCGAGGTTCCGGTGTGCGTCACCTGGACCGTGCCCTGTGCCATGGCGCTGTTGTGCCCCCACCTCGTCGTACGCGGGTCCCGCGAGGTCGTGCTGATGCCCCGTCGGCGGGGATCCCGGCCCTGCCGGACAGCCTCTCACGACGGTGCCGAACGGTTCGGCCGGTCCACCGTAGCGTGCGCGGGGGTGCCCGGTTGACCGGAGCGGCAAGGCGTCAGCTGCCGGTGTCTGCCTTGCCCCAGTCGGGACCCGCCTCGGCCCAGGCCCGGTCCCATCGGGCGTGACGCCGGCGGATCATGTGCCACAGGATCAACCGCCTTGTGCCTTCGAGGAGTCCGGCCGACAGCACGGCCGCACCGAAACCGGCCAGCGCGGAGTGCGCGGTCGCGGTGGCACCGTCCAGCGGGCGGCCCATTATTCGGCCGTGCCGGTCGGTCCAGATCGAGAACCGGTCCCCCGGGAGCGGCGATTTGAGGCCGGCGATCACCGTGCCGTGCCGAGGGGTGCCGTCCGGCGCCGTCCAGTCGGCCACGACCCGGCTGTGCGCGCCCCGTCCCGACGGGGTCTCGGGATCGGGCGCGAGCGGGCCCCGGGACAGCTTCCTGACGACGACGGCCGCCACGTGGTGCCGGTCCTTGCGCTGGTCGCGCACGGCCTTCTGCAGCGTTCCCTGCACCGAGACCCCCACGGCCGCTCCGGCCAGGGGCGCCGCGACCAGCACGAGCAGGAGCGCGGCCAGGGCCAGCCAGGCTTCCACGAGATCCGTCGTACGGCACAGTGGATTGCGCCGCCAGCGCCAGAGACCGATGATCGCGCGCACCGTCCCGCACCCCC
>NZ_KZ626907.1 GCF_002911015.1 Streptomyces populi | reverse complement strand
GGCACGTCCGGGACCGGGCACGTCCGGGACCGGGCACGTCCGGGACCGGGCACGTCCGGCCCTCGTCCCGTCCCCTGTCCCTCGTGTCCCCTGTCCCGTCCCGTCCCTGCCCCTCGTCCCGGACAGGGCCCGTCGGCCCCCGAACCCGCCTCGGAAAGGGACCATCGGCCCCGTTCGAGAAGACCATCGGCCGCCGCGCCGGCCACCGCCGCCGGTGGATGCTGACGGCGACCGATCCGGAGGAATCCCGTGCACGATCACACAGCCTTCCCTCGAGGCCGATCCCACCGCTGCCGCTCACGGTGGGAACCGCGCGCGCCCAGGTCCGGTCACCGTCCGGCCGCCCGCCCCGTCTGCCCTGACTCCAGGGCGGCCGGACACACTCCCGGACCGCCGCGAAGGGCGGGACGATGATGAGTGCCGCAGGGGCCATCCGCCACCAGCGCCACAACGCGGGGCAGCGGCCGTTCATCGTCATCTGGGAGTCCACCCGGGCCTGCCCGCTGGCCTGTCTGCACTGCCGGGCCGAGGCCGTGCCCGACCGCGACCCCCGGGAGCTGGACACCGTCGCCGCTCAGGACCTGCTGCGCCAGGTGGCGGCCTTCGGGCAGCCGGCCCCCCTGTTCGTGATCACCGGAGGGGATCCCTTCCAGCGCCCCGACCTGACGGACCTCATCGCCTACGGCCGGAGGATCGGCGTCCGGGTCGCCGTCTCCCCGTCCGGCACCCCGACGCTCACCGAGGAACGGCTGCGCGCCGTGCACGCCGCCGGCGCCTCCGGGCTGTCCCTCAGCCTCGACGGCTCCACCGCCGAACTCCACGACACCTTCCGCGGGGTGCCCGGAGTGTTCCGCTGGACCCTGGACGCCTGGGACGCGGCGCGCGCCCTCGGCCTGAAGGTGCAGATCAACACCACGGTCACCCGGCACAACCTGCACGACCTCCCCGACATCGTGCGCCTGGTCGCCGAGCACGGGGCGATGCTGTGGAGCGCCTTCTTCCTGGTGCCCACCGGCCGCGGCCGCACCCTCGGCGTACTGACCCCCGACGAGGTCGAGGACGTCCTCAACTTCGTCTACGACGTGGGCCTGACCATCCCCGCCAAGACCACCGAGGCCCATCACTTCCGCCGGGTCGTGCTCCAGCGGCAGATCCTCACGAACAAGGGCGAGGACCATGTCGCGGCGCTCGGACTCGGCCCCCTGTACAGGGAGTTGCGCGACCGGGCGGCCGAACTGGGCCTGGCCGACGCGGTGCGCCGGGTACGGCGTCCGCCGCTCGACGTCAACGCCGGCCGCGGCTTCGTCTTCGTCTCGCACACCGGATCCGTCCACCCCAGCGGCTTCCTTCCGCTCGGCGCGGGCAGTGTGCGCGAGCGGCCGCTGACGGAGATCTACCGCACCTCCGAGCTGTTCACCGGCCTGCGGGACGCGGACCGGCTGGGCGGCAGGTGCGGGGCGTGCGAGTTCCGCCGGGTCTGCGGCGGCTCCCGCTCGCGCGCCTACGGCGTCACCGGCGATCCGTACGCGGAGGAGCCGTGGTGCGGCTACGTCCCCGGATCCTTCCCCTACCAGCGCGAACTGGCCGCGCTGACGGCCGGCGGCTCCCGTCCGCGACCGCCCGCCGGCCTCCGTCCGCCCACAGGCCCCCGGCCGACCGCCGCCCCGGGCGGCAAGGAGCACCACCGTGCGCAGCAAGACCGATGACCTGACCGCCGGAGGCACCCGGCCGCCCAGCAGGTTCAAGGCGTCCGGACAACGCGGCCGTCACCTGGCCGCCCACGCCCTGGTCGCGGCCTGGGCGGCGCTCGCCCTGCTGGCGGCGAGCGAGCGGCAGACCCTGCCGGTGGCCCGCTGGCTCGCGATCCACCTGTTCCTGCTCGGTGCCGCCACCACCGCGATCGTGGTGTGGAGCGAGCACTTCGCGGTCGCCATGCTCCACACCCGGCTGCCCGACCGGCGATGGAGCAACACACGGCTGGCCGGTGTCAACGCCGGGGTCGCCGGTGTCCTCACCGGCGTGTGGGCTGATCTGCCCGCCCTGACCGGCGCCGGCTGCGCGCTGCTGATCGCCGCGATCACCGCGCACCTGGTGGTGCTGGTCCGCATGGGGCGGGGAGCACTGGGCGGACGGCTCGCCCCGATCGCCGACTACTACCGGGCCGCCGCCGCGGCGCTGCTCGTCGGCGCGGTCCTCGGCTGGCTGCTGGCCACCGGCCGGGGCGGCCCGCGGCACTACACCGGGCTCGAGCTGGCCCACGTGCACATCACGCTGCTCGGCTGGATCGGACTGCCCGTACTGGGCACGCTGTTCATGCTCTGGCCCACCGTCCTGGGCGTGCGCATGGCCGAACGCACCACGCGGCTGGCCCGCCGGGTACTGCTGCTGACCGGCGGCGGCCTGCTGACCGCGGTCGCCGGACTGGCGGCCGGACAGCGCCCCGCCGCCGTTCTCGGCATGACCCTCTACGCCGCCGGCGTCGTCGTCACCGGGTACCTGTTCGCCCGTACGCCGCGCAGGAGTCCCGCGGTCTCCGCGGCGGCCGCGTGGATGCTGGCCGCGGCCATGGGATGGCTGGTCATCGGCGTGATCGCCGACCTGGGGCTCCTGACCGCCCGGCCGCTCGCCGCGGTCCAGGAGGACCTCGGCACGCTGGTCCCCGTACTGCTCGTCGGACTCGTCGCACAGGTCCTCGTCGGGGCCCTGACCTATCTCCTTCCCGTCGTGCTCTCCTCCGGTCCCAAGGAGCGGGCCGCGCTGCGCGCGGTACTGGAGCGGTACTGGCCGGCGCGGCTGGCGGTCCTCAACCTCGGCGTCGCCCTCATGGCGCTGCCGCTGCCCGGCCCGGCCGGTACCGCGGGCGGGCCGCTCGCCGGGGCGGCCGCGGCGGCGTTCCTGGCCCTGGTGGTGGCCGTGCTCGTCCGCGGCCGCCGCGGTCCCTCACGGACGGCCGACGGATCCGGCGCGGCACGGCGCCCCGTCCTGTGGGGCACCGCCGCGGGCGCCGTGGTGACCGTGCTGGCCGTCCTGGTGGCGAACAGCGGTGGTGACACGGGCGGTTCCGACGTCGCCGCCGGAGCGGCGGGCGCGGGCTCCGGGGTCACCCGTACCGTCGCCGTCACCCTGGCCCACATGCGGATCCGCCCGGCCCGGATCGAGGTCGCCGCCGGCACCACCCTGCGGCTGGAGGTCACCAACAGCGACGCCATGCGCCACGACCTCAAGGTCGAGGACGGCCCGGCGACACCGATGCTCGCCGAGGGGCACACCCGCACCCTCGACGTCGGGCGCATCACCGGGAACCGCGAGGCATGGTGCACCCTGCCCGGCCACCGGGCGGCCGGGATGGCGATGTCCATCGTCGTCACCGAAGACACCGGCAGCAGCAGCGGCACCGACGCCGCGGGTGCGCACGACCACGACCACGGTTCCATGGCCGCGGCCTCCGACGGCGGTCTCGACCTCTCCGCCGACTTCTCCGCGGGCTGGCGGCCCCGCGACGCCGCACTGGCCCCCGTGCCCGGCGGAACGCTCCACGAGGTGGAACTGCGCGCCGCGCACACCGAGGTCGAGGTGGCCCCGGGTGTGAAGCAGCAGATGTGGACCTTCGGCGGCAGCGCCCCCGGCCCCACCCTGCACGGCAAGGTCGGCGACGTCTTCGAGGTCACCCTGGTCAACGACGACACCGGCATGGGCCACGGCGTCGACTTCCACGCCGGCTCCCTGGCCCCCGACAAGCCCATGCGCACGATCCAGCCCGGCGAACGCCTGGTCTACCGCTTCCGTGCCGAGCGGGCCGGGGCCTGGCTGTACCACTGCAGCACCTCACCGATGCTCCAGCACATGGGCAACGGAATGTACGGCGCCGTGATCATCGACCCGCCCGGCCTGAAGAAGGCCGACCACGAGTACGTGCTGGTCTCCTCCGAGCTCTACCTCGGCACCCCGGGCAGTACCGCCCAGGTGAAGAAGATGCGCGACGACACCCCGGACGCCTGGGTCTTCAACGGCATCGCCGACCAGTACTCCCAGCGGCCCCTGAAGGCGAAGGCCGGTGAACGGGCCCGCTTCTGGGTGGTCGCCGCCGGACCGAGCGACGGCATCGCCTTCCACATCGTCGGTACCGTCTTCGACACCGTGTACAAGGAAGGCGCCTACCTGCTCCGGCCGGACGGGCCGGGCGGCTCGCAGGTGCTGGACCTCGCCACCGCGCAGGGCGGCTTCGTCGAGACGGTGTTCCCGGCGGCCGGGCACTACGCCTTCGTCGACCACGACATGCGCCACGCCGAGGCCGGAGCGCACGGCATGGTGGAGGTGAGCGACTGATGGGCACCGTCGGCTGGTGGTCCCTCGTACGCTTCGCGCACGTGACGGGCGCCGTCCTGTGGGTCGGCGGTCAGCTCGCCCTGTCCCTGGTGATCCTGCCGCTGGCCCGCCGCCTGCTCGCCCCCGGGGCCAAGGACCGCTTCACCGCCGCGGCGGGACGCCGGTTCGGGATGCTGACCGGGGCCGTGTTCCTGCCGGTGCAACTGGGCACGGGCTGGGCCATGGCCTGGCACAGGGGCGTCACCTGGGCCTCGCTCGCCGAGCCCGGCTACGGCCGCACCCTGGCGGCCAAGCTCGCCCTGTTCGTCATCGTCATGATCGCCGCGGCGGGCCACGGCATCGCCCAGGCCAAGGGCCGCCAGGAGCTGGCCCGGGCCCTGGCGGTCGTCTCCCTCGTGGGCTCCCTGGGCGTGGTCCTGCTCGCCACGGCGCTGCCCTCCACCTGACCTCGACCGTCCCCCGTCCCACCGTGTGAAGGAGCCTCGATGCAGACCCGGAAAGTCGACGCCGCGACGGTTCGTACCCTGCTGGCCGCGGCGGTGGCGGCGCCATCGATCCACAACACCCAGCCCTGGCGGTTCGGCCTGGACCCGGACACCGGAGTGATCCAGGTCCGCCTCGACCGGGGCCGTCGGCTGCCGAAGGCCGATCCCCGGCTGCGCGCCCAGCACCTGTCGGTGGGCGCGGCCGTCTTCAACCTCCGGGTGGCCGCCGAGCACCTCGGCTGGGACCCGGTCGTCCGGCTCTGCCCGGACCCGCACGATCCGGACCTGCTGGCCACCGTGTGGCTGGCCAGGCCCGCCCCGGACGCGCCGTCGCCCCTGCGCGACCTGTACGACGAGGTCGAGCGCCGCCACACCAGCAGGATGCCCTTCACCGGCCGCCCCGTGCCGGAACCGATCACGTACGAGATGATCAGCTCGGCCCGGGCCGAGGGCGCGCACCTGGACGTGCCGGACATCATCGGCACGCGGCGCCTGCTGCGCCTGACGCAGGCGGCCGAGGCCCGCAACGCCGCCGACCCGGCCCGGGTCGGCGAGGAGCGCTCCTGGGTCACCGTGCCGGGGGCCGACGCGTCGTACGGCATTCCGGTCACGGCGCTGGGCGCGCGGGACGCCTCCGGCCGGATGCCGGTGCGGGACTTCACCGCCGGGCTGTCCGTGCCACGGCTGCCGGCCCTGCGCTTCGAACGCCACGCGCAGGTGGCCCTGTTGTGGACCGCCTACGACTGGCGGGAGGACTGGCTGAGGGCGGGGCAGGCCCTGGAGCGCGTACTGCTCACGGCGACCCGGCACGGGGTGCGCACCTCGGTGCTGCACCAGGCGATGGAGTGGCCTGACCTGCGGGCGGCGATGGCCGGGGCCAAACGGCGGTGCGGCCCGCAGGTACTGATCCGCTTCGGATACGGCACCGACGGGGGCCGCACGCCGCGCGCCTGCGCGGACCCCGTACCGGAGGCGGATCCGGGGGCCGCGGGCTTTTCGGGAGGGTCCTGAGCGGCGGGGAGGGCGTGCGGGCGGGACCCGGTTCGCGGGGAGGCCGTGCGGGCGGGTCCGAGCGGCCGGGAGACCGCCCGCGCGGACCCGGACCGCGGGGAGGACGTTCGGGCGGGGTCCGGCCGGCGGTCACCGCCTCAGGCGTGTCACCTGAGGTCGCGTCCGGTGACCATCTCCGATTCGATCCGCACGAACACCGCGTTCCGCAACGGCATCCAGGACGTCGGACCGACCTGCGACAGCCGTTCGCACTCGGCGGCGTCGGTCACGACGGTGGCCCGTCCGGTCACGACCACGCTCCAGCCGGACCGGGTCTCCACGTCGAACTCGTCGGCTTCGAAGGCGACCACGACGCCGTCGATCGCGCGGACGAGTTCCGAGCCCGACGAGGTGCGCAGCAGAACGGAGTCGTCCGTGTCCAGACAGAAGTTGACCGGGAGGACCGCGGGCAGTGCCTGCCGGGTGTACACCACGCGGCCGACCGGGACCTTGGCCAGGAGGCGCAAGCACTCCTGCCGGTCGAGTTCGTGAAATCTGTCTTCCTGGGACATCCCGTCATCGTCCCTCCACGAGCCGGGACCGTGTAGGGCCGGTCGGCCCTACCGAGGGGGTGCCGAAGGGCCTGTCCGTGCCGGACGGCCCGGCGGCACGTCCCGTGCCGGAGGACGGCCCGGCGGCACGTCCCGTGCCGGAGGACGGCCCGGGGACTCGTTCCCGCGGGCGTCAGCCGGGCTCGCCCACCGGCAGGGCCTCGCGCACCATGAACACGTCCACCGGATCCTCCGTCTCGACCGTGAACCCGTGCCGCTCGTACAGCCGCCGGGCCGGACTGCCCCGCAGCACGTTCAACCGGACCCGGTCGCCGGAACGGTCGCACCGCTCCAGCAGTCCGCCCAGCACACCCGAGCCGATGCCGCCCCCCTGGAGGCGGGGAGCCAGGTAGAAGTGTTCGAGCCACCGGGCGTCGTCGTCCGGTCGCAGGGCCACGCAGCCGGCGAAGGCCCGGGAGACCTCGATCACCCAGGTGTGCGCCGGTTCGAATCCGTCCCGCAGCCGTTGCCGCACCCGGTGCGGGTCGTACCGCCCGAGCCGCTCCAGATCCGCCCGCAGCACCACGGCACGCAGCTCGGCCACCGCCTCGACGTCCCGGAGCGACGCGGGCCGAAGGTTCCAGTCGGCCATGACGATCACACCCTCGCCCTGGATCCCGTCCGGTCCCGCGGGTCCGTCCCCGCCGCCGGACTCCGGCCCGCAACGCCCGGTGGACCCCCCGGCGCGATCAGAGTCCCGCCGCCTTCCGTTCGGCCTCCGTCAGCGGAGGGCCGTCCAGAAGGGGTTCCTTCCGGCCGAGGAAGACACGGAAGAGCATGTCGGGCGCGAGGAGCCGGGCCGGGGGCCGCTCCATGCTCATGACGTCCAGGAGCACCCGCAGGGCGTGGGGGTTGCGCGCCCCGGCGTCGACCGCGCGGTCGATGAACCCGGCGGCGACACGCTCCAGTCTGCCCGGCGTCTCGTCCGTGGCGCCCGGGTAGAGGACGTCCTGGCCCACGGCGAGATCCCAGGCCTGCCCGACGGGGCGTGCCGCGCGACGCTGGATGTGCCTGGCCGTTTCCGGGGAGTCGAGGGCGTGCCCGGCGAGCACCCGTTTGAGCGCCAGGACGCTCTGCGCGGCAGCCGTCAGGCCGTGCCCGTAGACGGGGTTGTATCCGGCGACCGCGTCTCCCAGGACGGCGAAGCCGGCCGGCCACCTCGGCGACTTCTCGAAGTAGCGCCGCTTGTTGGCCGTGCTGTGGGTGGTGACGACGTCGCTGATCGGCTCCGCCCCGGCGAGGAGGTCTCCGATGACCGGATGGGCGAGGGAGCGGGCGAAGGGTACGAACTCGCCGTTGTCGCGGCTGGGCCGGCCTCCTCTGGTGCCGGAGAGGGTGACGAGCCACCGGCCCTCCTCGACGGGGAGGATGATCCCGCCCCTGCCCGGCGGCCGCCTGGGGTCCGCCTGTACGTTGACGATGGGGAAGTCCTCGCCCGTGGAGGCGGGGGCCCGGTAGAACCGGCTCGCGTAGCCCACGCCGGCGTCGACGACCCGCTCCTCCACCGGCGGCAGGCCGAGGTCCGTCAGCCAGACCGGCGCGCGGCTCGCGCGTCCGGTGGCGTCGATGACCAGGGCGGCCGAGAGCACCCCGTCTCCCACGGAACCGCGTACGCGCACCCCGGTCACGCGGTCCGCGTCCCCTTCGAGGGCGATGAGTTCGGTCCGCTCCCGCAGGGTCACGCGGGGAAGCCGGAGGACTTCGGTACGGATCGTCGAGTCGAGCAGGTCGCGGCTGCACACGAGGTTGAGGTGGCGGGCGTCGTCGAACCGCCTGAACCACTGTCCGGAGGGCGCCTTGCTGACCATGCCCGACATGATCGGCACGCGGCGGGCGCCGCGCGTGACGAGCCGGTCCGTGATGCCGGGCAGCAGGTTCTCCAGGGCCCGCACCCCACCCGACCAGAGCAGATGGGCGTGGCGGGCCTGAGGCAGTCCCTTGCGCGGGGCCGGCAGCCGGGGCAGGACGTCGGACTCGACGACCGTGACGTCCGCGTGGTCGGAGAGCACGGCGGCCGCGAGCATGCCGGTCATGCCTCCTCCGATCACGAGCGCGGCAGGGCGACGACCGGACGATCTCTCGGGCATTGGCGGGAGCACCCTTTCTGGCGGCCGTCCGGCCGTGAAGGCCCCTGGCGGACAATTGCCGTCAGAAGCACCGGAGTTCGAACTGCGGGGGACAACGTACCGTCACGTCCACGTCCACGGCCGCCGGGGCGCGGGCCGGGGCGGCGTCCGACGTGCCCGGCACCGGCCGACGGCGCGGCCCTTCTGACGGGAGCGGCGCCTCGTACGCGGTCGGGACCGCTCCGTCGCCGCGGTCATTCTTGGCGTACCTCTTGCAGGGCCGCCCGCCGACGGGCTGCCGCGACGATGGGCGAGGTCTCGATGGCCCGGGCGAGCCTGACCCTGGTGTGGGGTCTCTCCACGGTTTCGAGGAGCTTCACCTCGGGTGTGCGGTAAGCGTTGTGACGGCCCGTCACATGTATGCGGGCCGCGGCCAGCATGGCGGCGTCCGCCACCACCCTCGCGTCCTCCAGCACCGTCTGCGGCGCACCGGCGGCCGGGTGCGGGCCCGGGGCGGCGGGGCGGGGCGAAGGCCGCGGCTTCCGTGTGCCGATCCTCGCCCACCGGCCGCGGACGCCCGGGGAAGGGCCGAAGTCCGCCGGTGGGACCGACTGGCGAAGCGCCTCGGCGTAGGCGGCGTCACGGATCTCCCTGTCCAGGTAGGGCACGCAGGCCAGGACGCCGTCCAGGATCGTGATCTCCTGCTGGGTCAGCCGCACCACGGGAGAGGTCCACCAGCGGAATTCCGCTGTGGCCGGGCCGCGCAGCTCGCGCAGTTCCGCCCAGAGCGGTTTCTGGAGCCGGTAGCGGTTCCAGGCGCGCACGTTGTCCGCGAGAGGGGGGCCGAGGCGGGGCAGCGCGAAGCCGGCGGCGACGAGGACGCCGGCCGTCGCGACCAGGGGCGGTGACACGTCGGTGCTGAGGAAGTCCCAGTCGTGGCCGGTCCAACGGGCTGCCATGGAGGTGTACTTCGCGACCTGGTAGGACAGGTCGAAGCAACTGCCGATGCCGATCAGGGTCAGACCGGTGCGGGTGATGCCGGTGATCATCCGGAGCCAGCTGAGGCACATGCCCGTCAGGGCGACGGTGGCGAAGGTGTGGAACACCAGGTACAGCAGGATCATTTCGCGCATGTACGGTGTGCCGGCGTAGTAGGTGTCCATGTCCCGCGTCCGCTCGACGGGCACGTCGGCCAGCGCGAAGAGCACCACGATCCCGATGATCACCAGCGTGTAGAGGGCCACGACCAGGAGCGTCCGCCGCTTGAGCGCGGAGTGCGGCCCGCCCCGCCACGCGATCATCAGGACGAGGTACGCGGCGCTCAGCGCGGACATGCCGGAGTACACCAGCGGTCCCGAGAAGTTGGCTATCCCGGTGAACGCGTTGACCGCGGTGATCGTCGGGGGCGCGGACAGGACGCACACGGCGGAGCCGATCAGCAGGATCGCGCTGCTGGGCAGGGTCGCGGGGTCCCGCCAGGTCGCCTTCAGGGAGGGGGCTTTGACCGCGACGGCGATCAGCAGGATCGCCCCGGGGACGTAGAACACCAAGCCGCTGCCGTTCATCGCTCACGGCCTTCCGGGTAGGGGCTCGTGCGCGGGTTCACCGCGAGCCCGGGCGCGAGGACCTCACTGCACGGCCGGGTCACGGTACGGGTGCGTAACCGTGACCCGGAGGAGGCGAAGGACTCCGCCGGGTCCGCGGGCGCACCGGTCCGGCGGGGGAGCGGCGCGGCCGTGGGCCCCGCGGGTGGGGTGGCGGAGGGGCTCATGTGGGTGATTTCTCGCCATCCTCGACGTGTTCGGCGGCAGGGCGGGACGGCACCGCGCGATCCGCGTGGACGGCGGCCACGATGGGGGAGCTGTGCAGGGCGCGGGACACGCCCACGAGAGCGGCGCGCGCGGTCGGGACGGCGGAGTCCCCGGGAACGCGCGGTACGCGGGTGCAGCCCTGACGAGTGGCCTGCGAGGCCGCGCGGATCATCGCCGCCTGACCGATGAGGACGGCGTCCGGACCGGTGCTGCCGGAGGCTTCGGCGGCCGATTGCGCGCGTGCGCGGAACTCGTCGTCGAGCTGTGGACGCACGAGGCTCAGCCCGTCCTGGATGCCTGCCTCGCGTCGGGTCAGGTGGACCTGGGGCGAGGCGTACCAGCGGATGGGCGCGGCGAGGGACGTGCCGGGGCTGGCGCCGCTCAGTTCGTCCCACAGCGGCCCGAGCCGTACGTAGGCGGCGAGGGTCCGTCCGGTGGTGACCACCCAGGGCCCCACCAGGGGCAGCAGGAATCCGACGATGGCGAAGGGGGCGGCCATGGCCGAGAAGAGAGGGGAAAGGGTGGTGCTGAGCACGTCCCAGTCCAGGCCGCTCCTGTGAGCGGCCACCGCGGCGAGCTTGAGGCCGCTGAAGGAGAGGTTCAGCAGCCAGCCGACGCACAGGATCCACAGGCCGGCACGCAGCCAGCCGCGGACCTGGAGAGCCCAGCGCCAGCACATCAGGGTGGTGACCAGAGCGGCGGTCATGTGCGCCAGCAGGTACAGCATGATCATCTCGCCGATGAACGGCGCCGACGCGTAGTACGTGTCGAAGTCGGTGCGGCGTTCGACCGGAGCGTCACCCAGGCCGAACAGGACGATCAGGACGGCGACGACCAGCGTGTACGCGAGGAGCCAGTGCCGTGAGACGCGCCGCACGTGCTCGGGCGGCCCACCGCGCCAGTGGACGATCAGCAGCAGGCAGGAGGCGCTGAACCCGCTGATGATGATGTACACCAGCAGACTCGAGACGTTCGGGACACCGCTGACGTCGTTCACCGCGGCGATCGTCGGGGGAGCCGCGAAGAAGAACCCCGCGCCGCCCACGGCGATGACGACGCAGACCGACCGGATGAGCGGGTCGCGCCAGGCTCTCCACAGGTCCGGAACCTTCACGGCGAAGCAGATCCACAGAGCGGCGGCGGGTATGTAGTAACCGAAGGAGTTCACGGCTCAGACCTGCTGACGGCGGTTTCCCAGCGACGCGCTGATGCGTCCGGCGATGTCACCGCGGCCCGTGGGTATGGCGCCGGGCTCGCTCTCCAGCCAGACGCGGAACCGCGTGGCCGCCAGCAGGCCGAACGTCTCGGCGGTCCTCTCCTCGTCCTGCTTGAACTCGGAGCGCGCGGCCACCCTGCGCACCGTTTCGTCGAGCGCGGGCAGATCCGGGCGGCTGGAGAGCATCCGGGTCGCCACGGACCGGCCCACGGCGTGGTTGCCGCAGGCGCCGTCGAGCAGGTGCCATACCTCGTGGAAGAAGATCGCCAGTTGGTGGAGCGGGGTGGCCCGCTCGTCGATCACGATGATGTCGCGGTCGGGCAGGTCGAGCCAGAGACCACTGGCCGTCCGGTGCGGGAACTCCTTCCGCAGGACGACGAGTTCCCGCCCCGTCTTCGCGCTGACCGAGCGGATCAAAGCGTCGAACAGGGCGTCCGGCTCCGTGGGGACCGGTAGTGCGACACCGGCGACCAGTTCGTCGACGAGACGACGCATGACCCTTCCCTTACGCACTGTTCTCCCCAGGAAGTGCGAGAAGCCTGCGGCTTCGTGTCGGCGTTCTTCGCTCTGTGCCCGTCGGCGCCGATGCGGCACGGCGACGCGGTCGGTCTCCGTACGCAATATGCCAAACCCGGGCTTGCTGTGCACGGACAATCATTCGGAGGCGGCGCCGCGGTGGGTCGTATGATGCTGAACAAGTCCGATAAAAGCAGACCTGTGAGTGCTCGGCCGGATGACTGGTTATGGCCGTCGCCCGTCCGCCGGGAAGTGTCCTCCACGCACCCCGCTCCACGGTCCGGTGGCGAGGCGGACGAGCGCCCGTGCTCCGTCCGGACGGCCCGCGGGAGACCGGACGGCCGTGCCCGCCTCGCCCGGTCGTCCACCGGGCGGCCCGAAGGAGAAACGGTCATGACCACATTCCCCACCGCGCGAGCCGTCCGGACGACCCCGGAGGGCCTGCTGTGGGAGCCCAGCGAACGCTGGGTGCGCGGCCGCCGGGGCGAGGTGACCGTCGTGGACAGCAGGCACCCCGTCCTCGTGTGGGAGCCGGAGGTACCGGTGCCGACGTACGCCTTCCCGCGCGAGGAGGTGCGCGAGGACCTGCTCCGGCCCGCGAAGAACCCCCCGACGGGCAGTCACACCGGATCGCGCGTCTTCTACGACCTCGAGCTCGACGGCGAGCTGCTGGAGAACGCGGCCTGGACCTTCCCCGCGTCCGACCTGGCCGGCCACATCGCCTTCGAGTGGTTCCGGCGCGTCGGCCGGGGCCTGGACCACTGGTACGAGGAGGAGGAAGAGATCTTCATCCACCCGCGCGACCCGCACAAACGGGTGGACGCCGTGGCGAGCAGCCGTCATGTCCGGGTCGAGATCGACGGCACCCTCGTCGCCGACACCGTCCGCCCGGTCCTGCTCTTCGAGACGGCACTGCCCACGCGGTTCTACATCCCGCGCGAGGACGTCCGCCTGGAACTGTTCGTCCCCACCGACCACCGCACCGGCTGTCCCTACAAGGGCACGGCCGAGTACTGGTCGTGGCGGGGCGGTGCCGCCGTCCCGCCGAACATCGTCTGGAGCTACCCGGATCCGCTGCCCGCGGTGGGCACGATCAAGAACCTCCTGGCCTTCTACAACGAGGCGGTCGACATCACCGTGGACGGCGAGGCCCTGGAGCGTCCCGTCACCCCGTTCACCCGGGCGCTCTCGGAGCAGACCCCGAGGTGAGGGAGAAGTCGCCGTCCTCCACGGGCAGTTCGGTGTGGGAGGATCCGGCATGGTCAGGTACCTGAGATTCTTCTTCGAAGCCGGCGTGGACACACCGCTGTGGCCGGAGGACATGGACAGCGAGTACGGCTACCCGTGCGATCTGGAACGCCTGCCGATCAGTCCGGCCCTGCGGGCCGAGCTGGCGCGGCTGTCCACGTGGTACCAGTCCTCGATCGACTGGGAGTACCCGCCGAATCCCTCTCCCTGGACCGGCCTGGAACAGCAGCTGTTCAAAGAGCAGGCGCACACCGCGCTGGAGTCCCTGCGCGACGAGTTGGGCGCGGAGTGGAAGGTCCGGGACGAAAGCCTGTTGTGACGGCGCGCGGGTGACCGTCCGGCCGTGACCGCACCGGTGGACGCGGTGGCCGTTCAGCCCCGCAGGTGGCCCACCACGGACCGCACCGCGCGTTCCACGGCGCGGCGCGCCTGCCCGGAACGGTCGGTCGTCTCGAAACCGTGGCGTCCGCCCGATACGTCGATCACCTCGACATCGGCCTCGCACTCCTTCGCGGCGGCCAGGAACTCCTCGACCGTCACCGCGATCCCGGCGCGCTCCCGTTCCACCCGGGTCAGCACGATCGGCAACCGTTCCGCGCCTCGTACGGCGACCGCCGGACGGAACCGGGGATCGACCGTTCCCCAGCCCGGCACCGGTGCCAGGACCGGATAGGTCGCCGCCACGCACCGCAGCCACGGCGGGGGCGCCGCGAGCCAGTCCGCCGACAACAGCCCGCCGACGGAGAAGAACCACAGAGCCACGCGGTCCGCGTCGACGCGCGGATCGGTCCGTACGAGGTCGACCGCCTCGGCGATGTCCTGGGCGGCCCGTCCGCAGTCGGCGAGATCGTGCAGCCGGTGGTCCAGCGTGACGCCGACCGCCCCCAGGCCCGCCACGGAGCGGGCGTAGCCGACGAACCCCGGCCAGTCGCGCGGGGTCGGCCGCACGTCGGGGTGGACCGGACCGCCGTGGACGAACACCACCGCCGGCCAAGGCCCCCCGGCTTCCGGGAAGCCGGCGGGGAGGTCACCCGGAAGGGTCCCGGGGAGATCACCGGGGAGGTGGAGGTCGACCCGTCCGATCCGCTCACGGCGCCGTCGCGGTACGTCCAGCAGGAACGGGCGGAGGTGCCCCGGCCGCTCGCCCGCCGCGGCGGTCACCCGGTGGCCTTCCCCCGCGGCGGCCCGCAGCAGTGTCGCGGCCACCTCGTCCGCGCGGGAGAGCATCGGCCAGTGCCCGGTGCCGAGTTCGAAGAAGGTCACCCGGGGGTCGGCGAGGGCCCGGAACCGGGGGTCCCCCATCCTCACCAGGTCCTCGACCATCGCGATGCCGGAACCGTTGCCGGTGCACAGGACGCCGGTCGACGGCAGCGCGGAGACCGCTCCCGTCAGGCGCAGCGGCTGGGTGAGCGTGCCCGCCGGCTGCGGGACGGCCCTCTCCGCCAGCCGTGTCAGGACGGCCGGTGGGATGTCGGCGACGCTGCCCCAGCGCTGCCACGCGTCGAGCGCCGGCGGAGGGACCGGCCGTGCGCCGTCGGCCGCGCCGGGCCCGTGCGACAGCCGGTCGCGGACGGCCTCGTCCGGCACCAGCGTCAGGGCCTGGTCGCCGTTCCGGTGCATGCCCGCGTCCAGGTGGACGATCCGGGCGATCCGTTCGGGACGCCGGTCGGCCGCGCCGAGCACCGGGAAGATGCCGTAGCAGTGACCGACCAGGACCACCTCCGCCGCGTCCACCTCGTCGATCAGCCGCAGCAGATCGTGGATGTGCGTCTCCAGGTCCGTGTCAGGACCCGCCGGACGGTCCGGGTCACCCATGCCGGTGAGCGTCACCGGATACGCCCGCGCCCCCGACTCCCGCAGCCGGGCGGCCACCTCCCGCCAGACCCAGCCGCCGGTGTGGGCCCCCGCCACCAGGACGAACGCCGTCATCACTGCCCCCTCTCACGATGGCCCGCAGGGACTGGCGTACCGCCGCCCCGCGCTCGCCGGTACGGTAGGAACTCCCCCTGAGGGAGGTTCAAGTCCGTGTCCCCCGACAGCACGTGGAGCATCGGAGAGCTCGCCGAGCGCGCCGGCGTCACCGTCAAGACCGTCCGCTTCTACTCGGACCGAGGGCTGCTGCCCGAAGAAGCCCGCAGCGGCGGCGGCCACCGCCGCTACGGTCCCGAGGCACTCGACCGGCTGCACCTGATCCGCTCCCTGCGCACCCTCGACCTGCCGGTCCCCGAAGTGGAGCGGGTCCTCGACCAGGACGACACGCTGGAGGACGTCGTCGCGGGGCAGCTGCGGCGGATCGGCTCGCGGCTCACCGCCCTGCGCTGGCAGGAGGCCGCCCTCCGACTGGTCCAGGACTGCGCCCCGGAGGAACGCGCCGCTCGCCTGCGGCTCATCGGCGCCGTGCCCGTCCCGCCCAGCACCGCACCGCTGGCGCGCTTCTGGCGGCGCTGGCTGCCGCCGCGGCTCCCGGCCCGGCTCGCCTCCGTGATCGTCGAGCACTCCGTGCCGCAGCTTCCCGAGGTCCCGACACCGGCCCAGGTGCTGGCCTTCACCCGGCTGCACGCCTTCGTGACCGCCCCCTGCCCCGGCACGGGCAACGGCCAGCCCGCGGCACACGGACCCGGCGGGGGCCGTCCGGACGTGCTCTACGACGGTCTCGTCGAGGCGTACGCGCTGGCGTCGTCGCAGCTGCGGGCGGAGCGGGCACCGCGAGCGGGCGAGGCGCTCGACTGCTTCGTCTCCGCCTACGCCCGCTCACGCGGCACGCGGGACACCCCCGCCTTCCGCCGCGGGCTCAGCGGGCAACTGGCCGCGGATCCCCGCATCGACCACTACTGGAGTCTGACCGCCGAGGTCACGGCCTCCCCGGACCCGACCCCCGGCGCCACCCACGACTGGCTCCGCGCCGCGCTGGACGACCAGCTCGCCGGGACGGCGGACTGATCACCCGGCCGCGTCCGCGGGCCCGTCGCTCAGAACGACCACCGTGTGTGGGTGTAGACCCCCTCGTCGCGGCCGAAGCCGTACGCCGTCGCCGGAGACACCGCGAACACCGTCGCGTGCCCCTTCCGGAACGCGTCCCCGATCCCGTGGAAGGTGCCCTCGGGCGAAGTGATGTGCGGCCCGTACTTCGCCTCGTACGCCGCGATCACGCTCTCCAGCGTCGTCGGATCGGCGACGGGCTCCGCCCTGCCCTCGACCACCAGGTCGAGCCCCGCCGTGAGCGAGTTCCCCCCGGTGGTCAGCGCGCAGTGGCCGTCATGGGCGAGATTCTTGGCCTTCTGCTCCCCGGCACCGGTGGAGAAGTACAGCACCCCGTCGTGCCACGCGGCGATCACCGGGGTGACGTGCAGCCGGCCGTCGGGCCGCACCGTGGACAGCCAGAAGATCTCGGCGGTCTCCAGGTACCGCCGGGCCTCGGCCCACTCGGTGGCGGTGACGTCGGCGGCACCCGGGCGGGGGCTGAGCGCGGAGCTGTACCGGGCGTCGAGCTCCGTGGTGGGTTCCTTCGCGGGTTCCTGCGTCGGCATGACGGATCTCCCTCGCTCTCGCGACGACTGCGCCTGTCCTCGATGAGACCGGTCGGCCGCCCCGGACTCATCGCGCCGCGCCTGCCCGATTTCCTGTCGCCACCCCGGTGGGGGAGGGGCGACACGGTCGTCACCGGCGCGGCCGACCCCTGGTCCGGCCTGTGCCGACGGTCGCACCAGGTCCGATCGCGTCCGATCGGGTCCGATCGGCTCCGGCCGGGGAACGCGCGTCCGGGCCCGCGTGCCGGCCGGATCAGGAAGCGACCAGGGCGCTCAGCCCGTAGTCCAGCTCCGCGCCGTCGACCAGCAACGCCTCGACCGTGCGCGTACGGGGATCGATGTCGGCCACGATCCCGTCGCCCGCGTAGCGGGGGTAGCCGGTCTCGCCGGTCTCGCCGGTCGCTTCGACGACCGCCGATCGCACAGCCACGTCCTGCGCGGACGCGGTGTCCTTGTTCTCGACGTACTCGGGGACCAGCAGGACGGTGAAACGCTGGGATTCGGTGGTCACGCTCCGGTATTCAAGCGCCTCATCCGGCTCCCGTCGCGCAGGCGCACGGTACTTCTTCGCCCTCGGCACCGTCACGTGTCGCGGTCACGCCGGTCACACCGGTCACGGTCCGTCGGGTACGGGGACGTCCGCGGGCTCGAGCGGCATGGTGCCGGCAGAGGGCCCGGGAACGGATCCACCGCGCAGTTCCGGTGTCCTCGCGCCGACCCAGAGCACCGCGAACAGGCACAGGAGCCCACCGCTGACCAGGGCGGTCGTACCCGAGGTCCAGCCGGCGACGACACCGCCGCGCAGGTTGCCGAGATGGGGGCCGGCCTGGCCGACGATCTGCTCGGCCGCCGTCACCCGGCCCAGCAGGGCGTCCGGCGTGTGGGTCTGTACGATCGTGCTGCGCGAGATCACCGAGACGGCGTCCCCGGCCCCGGCCAGGGCCAGGAGCACGAGGCCGGCCCACGGATCACGCACCAGGCCGAAGGCGGCGAGCGCCCCGCCCCACAGCCCCGCCCCGCACAGCATCACCGGTCCCGGACGGCCCAGCCGTGTGATCGTTCCGGACAGCGCGGACGCGGCGATGCCGCCGACGGCGAGCACGGACAGGAACAGACCGAGGGTGCGTGGACCACCACCGAACCGCTCGGCGTTGACCAGGGGGAACAGGCTGGTCGGCATCGAGAGCACGGTGGCGGCCAGGTCGGTGACGAGGGCGCCGCGGATCGCCCGGTGCCCGGCCAGGAAGCGGAGGCCGTTCAGCACCCCGTGCAGCCCGGCCCGGGACGGTTCGCCCGCGGGCGGCAGGGCGGGCAGCCCGAACGCGCCGTAGAAGGAGAGCCCGAAGGACAGGGCGTCGACGAGGTAGCAGGTCCCGATGCCCGCCCGGCCGAGGAGGATGCCGCCGAGCGCCGGGCCGACGAGCATCATGGCCTGACCGGTGACCTGCTGGAGCGCCAGACCGGCCGCCACCTGCTCCTTCGGCAGGAGCCTCGGCACGAACACCCCGGCCGCGGGACCGGCGACCGCCGAGCAGCAGGACTGCGCGGCGACCAGCGCGAGCACGCCCGCCACCGGGACGTGTCCGGTGAAGCCCTGGACCGCGAGCAGCAGGGAGACGGCCGCCTGACCGACGGTCGCGTACAGGAAGATCCGCCGCCGGTCGCCCCGGTCCGCCCAGGAACCGGCGAACAGCCCGAACACGATCATCGGCAGCGCCTGCGCCAGTCCCACCGCGCCGGTCCAGACCGTGCTGTGCGTCATTTCCCAGACCTGGTACATGACGGTGACCATGGTCATGAAGCTGCCCAGCACGGACACGGTCCGGCCGATCAGCAGGCGCCTGAAGACGGGGGACGTACGCAGTGGCCGGACGTCGATCAGGGTCCGGGTGATGCTCATGAAGGGCGGCGGGAGGCGCGGGGGTCGTTCACGTCGCGCAGGGTAACGGGCGCCTTCCGGCCCGGGCGAATTGTTTCGGCCCGGTCTTCGCCGCCCCCCGCCGGACGGACCGGCGGCGTCAATCCGTCCGACGGCGGGCCTGTATCACCTCGCGGTGGACGGCCCAGGCGTCGGCGACCGGACCGAGGTGGCCGAGCTTGTCCGGGTTGAGCACCGAGCGGATGGCCCGGATCCGTCCGTCGAGCACCTCGAGGGACAGGGTGTGCAGGATCCTGCCGTCCGGGGCCCGGAAGACCGCGCCGGGCTGACCGTTCACCTCGTGCGGCTCGAACGTCACCTCGACCCGGGCCATCAGGGGGAAGGCCGAGGCCAGGAGCCGGGCCACGTTCTCCGCGCCGACGACGGCCCTGGCCAGGTTCGGGGCGTTGCCGCCGCCGTCCCCGACCATCTGCACATCGGCCGCCAGCAGACTCCGCAGCGCGTCCACGTCACCGTCCTTCAACGCGTCGAAGAACCGTGACGCCAGTTCCTGCCGCTCCTGGCGGTCCGCCGTGAACCGCGGCCGGCCCGCCTTCATGTGCTGTCGCGCCCGCACCAGCAACTGCCGGCACGCCGCCTCCGAACGTCCCACCGCCGTGGCGATCTCGTCGAACCCGAAGGCGAACACGTCCCGCAGCACGAACACCGACCGCTCCAGCGGGCTGAGCCGTTCCAGCAGCAGCAGGGCCGCCATGGACACGGAGTCGGCCAGCTCGGCCGAGCGCTCCGGATCCTGGTACGGATCACTCAGCAGCGGTTCGGGCAGCCACGGACCCGTGTACTCCTCTCCTGCCCCGCCCCGGCCCGTCCTGGCCGGGCTCCGATCGTTCACGCCCCGAGCCCGAGCCCGGCAGCCGGGACCGAACCGGCCGCCGACGCCGTTCAGTGGAGCTGTCCGGGCTCGTACGCGCCCGTCGGCCGGGTGATGACGTTCAGTCGGTTCACCGCGTTCATCGGTTCTCCTTCGTTTCCTCCCCGGCCTTCAGGCCGGGGTGGGGGTACCTCCTGCTTGCGGGGGAGAAACGAAGCTCCTGCGGAGCAGGGCAGGGAGAGGCGAATCGCTTCCTGGGCGATTTGGCGTCTGCGGCCACTCGCGGACATCCGCTGCTCACACGGGAACTGATAGAATGTGAGGCGTGACACAGCAGGTCAAGCGGGCGTTCAAGTACCGCTTCTACCCCACGGACGAGCAGGCGGCCGAGCTGTCGCGCACGTTCGGCTGTGTCCGCCTCGTCTACAACAAGGCGCTGGAGGAGCGCACGCGGGCCTGGTACGGCGAGCAGCGCCGGATCTCCTACGTGCAGTCGTCGGCCGCGCTGACGGAGTGGAAGAAGACCGAGGAGCTGGCCTTCCTGTCGGAGGTGTCCTCCGTCCCGCTGCAGCAGGCGCTGCGCCATCTCCAGACGGCGTTCGGGAGCTTCTTCGCCAAGCGTGCGAAGTACCCGCACTTCAAGTCCCGGAAGAAGTCGAAGGCGTCGGCCGAGTACACCCGCAGTGCCTTCAAGTGGCGTGACGGGAAGTTGATGCTGGCGAAGATGGCGGATCCGTTGGACATCCGCTGGTCGCGTCCGCTGCCCGAGGGTGCGGAGCCGACCACGGTGACGGTGTCCCGTGACGCGGCCGGCCGCTGGTTCGTGTCCCTGCTGTGCGAGGACACCATCACCGCCGTGCCCGCCGCCACGGCGGCGGTCGGTATCGACGCCGGGATCACCTCCCTCGTGACCTTGTCCACCGGCGAGAAGATCGCCAACCCTCGGCATGAGCGGCGTGACCGCGCCCGCCTGGCCCGTGCGCAGCGTGAACTGTCGCGGAAGGCCAAGGGCTCGGCCAATCGGGAGAAGGCCCGGCGCAAGGTCGCCGAGGTCCATGCGCGGATCGCCGACCGGCGCCGCGACTTCCTGCACAAGCTGTCCACTCGGCTCGTCCGTGAGAACCAAACGGTCGTGATCGAGGACCTGACCGTCCGCAACCTGCTGAAGAACGGCAAGCTCGCGCGCGCCGTCTCGGATGCGTCGTGGACGGAACTGCGCTCCATGCTGGAGTACAAATGCGTCTGGTACGGGCGCGAACTCGTCGTGATCGACCGCTGGTTCCCCAGCAGCAAGCTGTGCGGGGACTGCGGAGCGGTCCGCGAGAAGCTGCCGCTGAACGTCCGCGAGTGGACGTGCGGCTGCGGCGCGGTGCACGACCGCGACGTGAACGCGGCACGCAACATCCTGGCCGCCGGGCTGGCGGCTTCTGCCTGTGGAGACGGTGTAAGACCTCAACGGGAGTCCTCCCGGACGGGGCAGCCGTCGGTGAAGCAGGAAACCCAGCGGGCGACCGCTGGAATCCCCCGCCTTTAGGCGAGGGAAGAAGTCAAGAAGGAGACCAGCATCACCAGAGCCGTGAGCTGTTCCCCGTCGTAGTGCTCGGCGGCGTGCGTCCCCACCTCGTCGCCGATCTCCTGGGCCGCGTCCGCGATCCGGGTACCCTCCTCGGCCAGCGCCAGCGCCAGCGCCAGCGCCAGCGCCAGCGCGGCGCGCTCGGCCTCGGTGAAGACCGCGGCCTCCCGCCAAGCCGTGACCAGGTTCAGCCGTACCGGGGTCTCGCCCGCGGCCTCCTTGGTGTGCATGTCGACGCAGACGGCGCATCCGTTGATCTGGTTCACCCGCAACGCCACCAGCTCCTGCGTCGTGGCCGGCAACGACGAGTCCTTCAGCACCTTTCCGGCCGGCATGAAGTACTTGAGAACCTTGCCGGCGGTCGGGGCGGCGAAGTAGTCCAGTCGCGTGTCCATCGTGGGCTCCTCGTGCTCGTCGGTGATCACACTCTCGAGACGAGGCACCTCGGCCGCCTGTGACACGATCGGATGTGATCCACGTCATGCCGCGCCCGCCGACAAGTGATTTTCGGCCACTGGGTAAGATCCGCGGTCGAAGCCGGCCCGCTCGGGCGGCCGAGGTCCGTGGGGGACTCCGATGACGTTCCGTCCGCGTGCCCTGCGCGCCGTCCTGCTGCTCGCAGGCTTCTTCCAGATCGGCATCGCGCTCCTGGCCGCCATGGCGGTGCTGGACTGGTTGCTGGTGACCCGGTTGTTCACCGCGCGGGCGGCCCGGTTCGAGGGCATGATCATCGCCGTCACCGTGCTGCTGGCCGTGATCATCCTGCGGGGCATGTTCACCTTCCTGCGGGCCGGATGCCTCGGACGCATGGATCATGGCGTCGCCGTCGGCCCGGACGATCAGCCCGAGCTGTGGGCCGAGGTCCGGGCCGCCGCCGAGGTGGCGGGCGAACGGCCGCCGGACGAGCTGTACCTGGTCGCCGAGGTGAACGCGGGGGTCGCCGAACAGAGCCGCCTGCTGGGGCTGTTGCCCGGACGGCGCCGGATGCTGCTGGGTCTGCCGCTGCTCGCCGGTCTGACCGTTCCCCGGCTGCGCGCCGTCCTCGCCCACGAGTTCGGCCACTACAGCGATCGCGACGGCAGGCTCGGCGCTCTCACCATGCGCGGCCGGAAAGCGGTGCTCCACACGGTGGAGATGTTCCACGAGGGCAGCACCGCTCTCCACGAGGCGATCGGCGGCCTGTATGTGGGCTACGCCCACGTGTTCCTGCGCGCCTCGCAGTCCGTCGCCCGCGACCAGGAACTCACCGCCGACCGGATGGCCGCCGAGCACGCGGGCCGGGACGCGACGGCCGCGACGCTGCGAGCCCTGCCGGTCCTCGCCGCCGCCCACACCCACTACATGAAGACCTACGCGGGGATGGGCGAGCCGTTGGGAGCACTGCCTCCGGTGGGCGAGGTGTACGGCGGGTTCCGCCGCCTGCTCGCCGCCCGGCCCGGCGAACTTCTCACCACGTTCTCCGCCGGGACGCGTCCCCCACGGCCGCACCGCTACGACTCACACCCGCCGGACGCCGAACGGATCGCCCTGATCGAACGGTTGAGCGCCGACGGCCGGGCCGACGGCGGAGACGGCCCGCCCGCGCTCGGCCTGCTGCACGACGCGGATGGCGTGTTCGTGGCGATGGAGGCACGCGGACTGCCGGACGGGGTCGCGCGGCTGCCCCGTATGCGCTGGGAGGACCTGGTCCTGGCCCGCGCCGTCGCGGATGCCGAGGACTGGTCCCGGCCGCTGCAGGTCGCCGTCGCCAGGGCGCTGCGCTCCGCGGCCCCGGCCTTGGACGCGACGCTCGTCCACCGGACCGACGTGACCGCTCCGCAGGAGGAACCCGTTCCGCCCGGCCTCGACGAAGTGCTGGACGCGATCGACCGCGGACTGCTGTGGCCGGAGGTGGCCGACCGTCTGCCCAAGCCTCCCCAGGCGGCCCGGCTGACCGGTCCGTCGGCCCGGAACTTCATCCGGCCCAAGGTCTTCGACGGGCTCGCCGGTCTTGTCCATCTGCACCTCGTCCGGAGCGGACACGCGGTTCCCGACACCGGCTGGTCGGGGCGGCCGGGGCTCGCTCTGCCGCAGGAGTGGGAGGAGGGCCTGGACGACGCCCTCGACGCGGCCGTGGCCGACACGCCCGACACCACACCGCTGCGCGCGCTGCTCGTGAGCAGCGCGACCGTGTCCGCGTAGCGGCTGTTCGGACGGCTGGTTAGCCTGCCGGGATGTCGCAGCTGACGCTCACGCCGCTCCGCTTCTCGCCGGAAGAGATCGCCGAGGTGGTCGGTCTCTACGCTAGCAACCCGGAGTACTGCCGTGCCGCCGGCGAGTACGACCCCGAGCGTGTTCCGGCCGACCGGGTCGAAGCGGACCTGCGGGAAGAGGCGGGGACCGAGGGCTGCGAGGTCCTGCTCGCCCGTGACGAGCGGAACCGGGCCGTCGGCCTGGTGTGCCTGTTCGACCGCCATCCCGTCGACGGACACCCGTGGATCGGGCTGCTGCTGGTGCACGGGAGCCTGCACCGGCAGCGGATCGGCGGACGGCTGGCCGGACTGGTGGAGGAGCGGTACCGGCGCGAGGGCAGGGACGGCATCCGGCTGGCGGTCCTGGAGAACACTCCGGAGTCCTCGGCCTTCTGGACCTCCCTGGGCTGGCAGGAGATCGACCGCCGTACCGACCGTCAGCACGGCCGCCCGTGCATCGTCATGCACAAGCGGCTGGCCTGAGGCTCTCCACGGACCCTCCCCGCCGCGTTCACCGGAGCGCGAACGACGCCCGCTGTCGCCACCGCGATCCGTCGTGGACCATGAGATCGACCGACGCCACGCGGGTGACGACGGGCAGCCGGCCGCGAAGGTCCGCCTCGGCCTCGTCCAGGACGGCGTCGTCCTGCCCCTGGGCGATGGTCAGATGCGGCACGATCTCGGCGAACTCGCCCCCGAAGGGCGGGGTTTCGGGCCACCGGTCCACCAGGGCCTCGGTGAGCGCGCGAAACGGCGCGTCCGGCTCCGGGGCGAGGTACAGGACGCCGGGGAACCGCCCGCAGCGTTCGAACCCGGCCTCGAAGGATTGGTGACGCCCGATCACGTCGTCGACGGCGGCCAGGGTCCTCCCGTCGAAGCGGCTCTCGTGGAGGAAGGGGAAGAGCACCGTGACGTGCGGCGGCATGCCCGAACGGACGGCCGGGTCCAGCCGGTCCCGCCACGCCCGGACGACGGGCTCCGCCTCGGGGACCCTCACCACCAGTCCCGAACCGCCCGCTCGACCGCTGCCAGAATCATCGTTCGTCATCGCCCCTGTCTATCCGTGGACGAGGAGGGCCGCGGCCGGTTTTTCGCGCCATGTCGCCGGCGCGGCCCCTCGCTCCCGCTCACCCGTCGCCCCGTCAACTTCCGCGCATGGCGGGGGAAGGGCGTTCCTTCGTGTTACGGCCGCAGGCCCGCCTGCCTGAGGGTCAGCCTGGACAGGTCGGCGATGACCCGCTGGTCTCCGCGCCGCCAGGCATCGGCGAGGCCGCCCGGCGGGGCGGGGATCGCGGCGAGATCGCGCTGCGGTCCGGTCAGGGCGCGCAGGGCGAGCAGGTCGGCGCCTCCGGGAGCGTCGAGGAGACGGCGGGTGGTGGCGCTGCGCCGGATCCAGCGCAGGCGCGGCGGAAGCCACAGCACCAGGACGAAGGCCACCGAGAGGACGATCAGGGCCACCGTGGCCAGCAGGGCCACGCGGCCCACCAGGTCCTCCAGCGACTGTCCGGCGTCGGAGAGACCGGTGGCGGCGTCGGCGGCGGACCGGAGCGGCTTCTTCAGGGAGCTCCCGACGAACGGCACCTTCGAGGCCGCGTCACCGGCGTCGTCGAGGTCGCCCGCGAGGCTGTCGCCCGCGCTCTGGGCCTTCCGCCCCGGCTCGGCCAGCAGCATGATCGCGTGGTGGACCACCAGGGCGAACCTCACCGCGGCCGCGATCAGTGCCACGGCGATCAGATCGGCCACGATCTGACGACTCCGACGCGCTGGGGTCTGGGCGTAGAGGCGCATGGGCGTGCTCCTGTTCCGGCGATGCCGTGGACCGGACCGGCCGTACGAGGTGCGGCGGGTCGTGCCGCCGGGACTCGGCCGGTCGTGTGTGCGTACGGGGGAGTGGAAGCGGGTTTCGAGGAACGGATTTCCACGGCCGGTGAGTTGAATCGGAGTGGCCGGGCGGCGGTGCCGTACCGGATGCCGACAGGGGCGCGGAGCGGGCCGAACGGTTTCCCGGGCAATGGTGACATTCCGTCAGGGCGGCGTCCCGTCTTTCACGCGGTCGTGCACGGCGTGGTGTGCCGGGGAGGCACCCCCGGCGGTGGTGACGGACGTACCGGCCGTGGAGCGATGCCCCGGTCAGCCGCGTCCCGCTCGGGCCAGGGCCCGGCCGGCCTCGGAGGAGAGGGTGGCGACGAGCTCGGCCGCGGGCGGCAGATCGGTGACGAGGTCGACGCCCTCGCCCGCCCAGACCGGCAGCGGGGGCACGTCCCCGTTCGCCACGTCGGCCCGATACGCCAGGCGGGCCGCCGCGGGGTCCGCCGCGAGTTCTCCCTCCCGGCCCCGCCACCGGTCGAGGTACGGGTGGCCCAGGGTGCGGGCCGTGTACTTCGACGGCCATCGGGACCCCCGGACGATGTCGAGGACGCGGTTTCGCTCCGTGTCCTGCCCGCGTCCGCCGACGAGCGCCTTCGCGGTCGAGGGATCGACGAGGGCCTCGGCCGTGGCCTGGAAGCGGGTGCCGATGACCGCCCCGGCGGCACCCAGAGCCAGGACGGCCGCCAGGCCCCGGCCGTCCGCGATCCCACCGGCCGCCAGCACCGGCACCTCCCCGGCCAGGTCCACGACGACCGGTACGAAGGGGAGCGTGGAGCGCCCGCGCCGGGCCCCGTGCCCGCCGCTCTCGGTGCCCTGCGCCACGATGACGTCGGCGCCCAGGTCCACGGCCCGTCCGGCCTCGTCGAGGTCGGTCACCTGGATGATCACGGCCGCGCCGGCCTCACGGACCCGTTCGGTGTACGGGCTCGGATCGCCGAAGGAGAACATCACGGCCGTGGGGCCGTGCTCCAGCGTCTGCTCGATCACGGCCGTGCCGGCCGCCCAGGTCTGGAACCCGACCCCCCACGGCTTTCCGGCCCCCGCCACGATCGGCAGCTCCCGCGCCAGCCAGTCCGGGTCGCCCCCTCCGGCGCCCAGCAGGCCGAGCCCGCCTCCGCGCGAGACGGCCGCCGCCAGCTCGCCGCCGGCGGATCCGCCCATCGGCGCCAGGGCGATGGGATGCCGGACACCGAACATCGTCGTGAACGCGGTCGACAAGGGCATGACGGCCATCATCGCCCCTCCACCGGGCCGTGCCCAGGGGGCGTCCGTCCGCCGCTCCTCCTCGCGGGCGAGGACGCCACGGGCGACCCGGTCCCGTCCGTCGGACCGCCCGGCCCGGCCGTCCTGTCGGCCTCGACGGTGCCGGTGCCCCTCACCCGGAGTGCGCGAAGGCTCCGGCGGTCACAGGGAGGTGAGCAGGCCGTCGAGCGGGGCGGGGACGCGGTCGGGGGAGAGCGCCTCCACGAGGACGCGGCCGTAGCGGATCTTGCGGCCCTTCTTCGTGGCGAGGAAGCGCCGCAACTGCCGCTGTGCGGTGCGGCCTTGCTGTGCCGGCTGGCGCAGAAAGGTCTGGAAGGCCCGCAGATCGCCCTCCGCCCGGATCAGTTCCTCCACCCGGGACACACCCAGAGCGCGGATGAGTTCGTCCTCCAGATCCGCCGCGCAGACGAAGAACTCCTGCCGCGCGTCGGTCCCGTCCTCGCTTCCCGGTCCCAACGCGCGGGCGTAGTAGCCGCGTTCCGCCTCGTCGCACAGTCCCGTGAGACGAAGGCCGAGGCCCGGTGGTCCGAGGAGACGGGCGAAACGCCCCACGCTCATGGCGCCGTTCATCGCCAGGACGCAGATCCCCTCGGACGCCAGGTCCCGGCCTCGGCGTTCGGTGAGCGCGTCGACCGCCGCGAGATCGCTCGGTCCTTCGAGCAGAACGGCCGTCCTCACGGACAGCCGCGCGGCCAGCTCGCGCGCGAGGTCACCGGAGCCACCGGCCGCCCAGGCGGTGACCGCCTCACGGAACGCCCCCATGTCGGTCATGCGCCGAGTCTGATTCCCTCCCGTGCGGCACGGCAACGAATTTGTTCCTCGGCGTCGCCGGGGTCCGCAGCGCGGAACGGCGAACGGAAGTCCTCACCGCGTACTCGGACGTCAGCGTGAGTATGCTCGCGGAGTTGTCCGTCATGAAGCGGCGGAGTGGTGGCGGGTGTGGGGGTCCATTCAATGATGACGTCGCAGCCCGGGGCCACCGGCGTGGCTTCGCCCGAACTGGACCGCACCGCGGCCTGGGGGACGGAGGAGCCGTCGGTGCTCCTGGTGGAGGACGACCCGGGCGACGCGCTGCTCGTGGAGGAGATGGTCGCCGACAGCGCGCTCGGCATGAGCCTGCGCTGGGTGCGCTCGATGACCGAGGCCTGCGACGTGCTCGCGTCCGAGGTCCCCGACTGCGTGCTGCTGGACCTCCATCTCCCGGACGCCCAGGGCCTGGAAGCGGTGTCGAGGGTGCGCGAGCGCGCCGAACACGTCGCCGTCGTGGTCCTCACCGGACTCGCCGAGGAGGGGACCGGTCTGGCGGCCGTAGCCGCCGGCGCGCAGGACTACCTGGTCAAGGGCCGGGTCGAACCGGAACTGTTCGGACGGGCGGTCCGCTACGCGATCCAGCGCAAGCAGGCCGAGCGCGACGCCGTGGCGCTGCAGGCCAGCCAGATGCAGGCCCAGGAGAACGCCCGCCTGGAACGGGGCCTGCTTCCGCGCCCGTTGCTGCGCGGGGACGGCGTGGAGGTCGTGACCCGTTACCGGCCCGGCCGCGCGCACGCGCTGCTGGGCGGGGACTTCTACGACATCGTGCAGAGCGCCGACGGCACCGTGCACGCCCTGATCGGTGACGTCTCCGGGCACGGTCCGGACGAGGCGGCGCTCGGGGTGGCGCTGCGCATCGCCTGGCGCACCCTCGTGCTCAGCGGTGTCACCGGCGCCGACCAGGTGGGGCGGCTCGAGGAGATCCTCCTGGCCGAGCGGGCCAGGAGCGGGGTCTTCGCCACCTTGCTCATCCTCAGCGTCGGCCCCGGTCGAAGACGCGTCCGGATGGTGCGGGCAGGTCATCACGGAGTGCTGCTGCGCGGGCACGACGGGGTCGAGTGGGTGGAGATCCGGGGCGGCCCGGCGCTCGGCATCATCCCGGGAGGGGCGAGCTGGCCCGTGGAGGAACTGGAGTTCCCCGAGGGCGCGGCGCTGGTGCTGTTCACCGACGGCCTCTTCGAGGGGCGCGTCGGCCGCGGCACCCAGCGGCTGGGCGAGGAGGGACTGCTGGCGATGGCCCGTGAACTGACCGGTCTGGCCCCGGCCGCGTTCGTCGACGGGCTGATCGACCGGGCCGAGGCCCTGGCCGAGACGCAGGGCGGCCTGGCCGACGACGTCGCCGTCCTCTACCTGCGGTGGGGCTGATGAGTGTGAAGAGCGTGCGGGACGACAGGGACTTCGAGGACGGGACGGGAAACATGACCGGCGAGCGGTGGGCCGGACGCCGGCTGACGGTGCAGGGCTGGATCAGACTGGTGCTGGCACTCATGGCACTGGTGGTGGTCGTGGGCGCCGGGGTCGGCGCCGGGCTGCTCCAGCGGACGACCTCGGTCACCGACCACCTGCTCCTGGACGTCGAGCCCGCGCAGACGGAGGCGTACCGGTTGCAGTCGGCCCTGGTGAACCAGGAGACGGGGGTCCGCGGCTACGCCATCGCGGCCGACCGCCAGTTCCTGGCGCCCTACACCCAGGGCCGCGAGGACGAGGAGCACGCCGTCGCCCGGATGCGCGCCCTCATCGGCGACCGCCCCGAACTGCTCGGTGAGCTGGAGACGGTGGAGAAGCGGGCGGACGACTGGCGGCGCACCTACGCCGAACCCCTGATGGACGGCATCACCACGGGCGAACCGCGCACGACCGACGCGGCGACCGCCGAACGCGGCAAGAAGTCCTTCGACCGGATCCGCGGCGCGTCCGCCCGGCAGATCGCCGGGCTGGCGGCGGCGGTCGACGAGGGCCGGGACCAGCTGGACTCCGCGCGCGCGTTCCGCGACGCGGTGCTCATCGGCATGGTCGTGGCCTTCCTGCTGACCGGCGTGGTGCTGACGATCCTGATCCGCCTGCTGGTGACACGACCGCTGGACGACCTGCGGATCGCCACACGCCGGGTGGCACAGGGAGACTTCGACCACGTCATCACCGGTGGCGGTCCCGTCGACCTCACCGCCGTGGCGCGTGACGTCGAGAACATGCGGCAGCGGATCGTCGCCGAGCTGGACTCCTCCCGCGAACAGCGGGAGGCCCTGGCCCGGCAGGCCGCCGACCTGGACGCGCAGGCCGTGGAGCTGCGCCGTTCCAACGCCGAACTCGAACAGTTCGCGTACGTGGCCTCCCACGATCTGCAGGAGCCGCTGCGGAAGGTCGCCTCCTTCTGCCAGCTCCTGGAGAAGCGCTACGGCGACCAACTGGACGACCGCGCACGGCAGTACATCGACTTCGCCGTCGACGGCGCCAAACGCATGCAGATCCTCATCAACGACCTGCTCACCTTCTCCCGCGTGGGCCGCGTCAACGACGCCCGCCTCCCGGTCGACCTGGACCAGGCGCTCGGCAAGGCGCTGGCCAACCTGGACAGCGCGGTCACCGACAGCGGCGCGCGCATCGACCGGCCGGACGAGCTGCCCCGGGTCGTCGGGGATCCGACCCTGGTCACGATGCTCTGGCAGAACCTGGTCGGCAACGCCGTCAAGTTCCGCCGCCCCGACCGTCCGCCCCACGTCCGCATCACCTGCGAGCGGGACCCGGAGGACACCGGTTCCTGGCGCCTGTGCGTCACCGACAACGGCATCGGAATTCCCGGCGAGTTCGAGGAGAAGGTCTTCGTCATCTTCCAGCGGCTGCACAGCCGCGACGCCTACGGTGGAACAGGCATCGGCCTCGCGCTGTGCAAGAAGATCGTCGAGTACCACGGCGGCCGCATCTGGCTCGACACCGCCTACACCGACGGCACCCGTTTCTGCTTCACCGTCCCGTCCGCCGACGCGGCGGACGCCCTTCACGACAGCACCGAGGACAAGGCACTGATATGACGACTCCCGCCGGAACCCCCATCGACGTCCTCCTCGTCGAGGACGACCCGGGCGACGAGCTCATGACGCGGGAGGCGTTCGAGGACAACAAGATCGGCAACACCCTGCACGTGGTGCGGGACGGAGAGGAGGCGCTCGACTTCCTCTACCGGAGGGCCGCCCACGCCGACGCGCCGCGGCCCGACCTGATCCTCCTGGACCTCAACCTGCCCAAGTACGACGGCCGGCAGGTTCTGGAGAAGATCAAGTCGGACCCGGCCCTGTCCCACATCCCGGTCGTGGTCCTCACCACCTCGGCGGCGGAGGAGGACATCCTGCGCAGCTACAAACTGCACGCCAACGCCTACGTCACCAAGCCGGTCGACCTGGACCAGTTCATCGCGGCCGTCCGTCAGATCGACGACTTCTTCGTCCAGGTGGTGCGCCTGCCACGGCAGAACGGCTGATCAGGAACCGGCGTCCGCCGGCTGCCAGGTGGCCCGCACCAGAGCCCGTTCGACGCCCGCCAGATAGACGGCCGCGGCGAGCCAGGCCCGTGCGTAGCGGTCCGGGTCGGCCCCGCCCGTGCGGCCGAAGACGTCACGGGTGCGTCGGTCGGCCTCCGCGGTGAGGCCGGCCGCCAGGTCGGCGGCCGTGTGGAAACCGCCGCGTCGCAGGGCCGCTCCGTCACCGCGCAGGTCGCCGTCGCGCGCGGGTTCCGCGACGGCTCTGCGGCCGCCCGAGACGGCGACCTCGACCAGCCGCCGCAGCCGCCACAGGGGGGCCTGCGCCAGCGGGTCCGGCGGGATCTCGCACGGGCCGTCCGCAGGGGGCGCGGCGGTGGCGGTCATGACCTCCGGAGGCGGGAAGTGCGCGCCCTCCAGGCGGTCGTAGCCCAGGTCGGCGTGGCCCTGCCACTCCGCGGGCAGCCGCAGGGTGGCCTCGGTCTCCGGCAGCGGGGCGACGGCCAGCGGGCGGAGCGTGGCGGCGCGGTCCGGGTCCAGACGGCCGACGACACGCAGCCGCAGCCCCGGCCGGGACGCGAGCCGACGGAAGTTGGCCGTGTGGGCGAGGCCGGGGTGACCGCTCGACGGGACCAGCCGCATCAGGGTGCCCTCCGTGTCCGGCCGCCCGGAAGGCAGTTCCCTGGCGATCAAGTGGTCGCCGGCCGCTCCGACGAGGACGAGGTCGCAGCCGACTAGCTCGCGCGCCGCCCGCTCGGCCTGCTCCGGGTCGGCGTCCGGCGCCGCCGTGAGCCGTTCGGCGACGGCTTCGGCGAGCGGGCGGGCGAACAGCGCGGCGAGCGGACCCGAGGTCCACGACCCGCCGGCGAGCGGAGTCGCCCGCACGCCCTTGCCGGAGCCGAGACGGCCGTCGGAGGACACCGTCGCGCCCGAGACCAGCAGCCCGCCCCGGGAGAGCTGGGCGTGATCGAGGTTGCCCGAGCCGAGCGCCACGGTGGCGGTGGCCGCGCCCTGGGCGCGAGCCGGTCCGCCGGGTTTGACGTCGGCGACCGAGAACCAGCGCCCGTCCTCGGAGACGAGGTGGGTGACGACGCCGCCGTAACCGGTGGCGGCGATCACCGGTTCCCGGCAGACCCCGTGGACCCGCAGGCTGCCGCCCGGCCGGTAGGCGCGGCGGGCCGTGCCGATCAGCGCTGGCTCCGGGCCCCCCGCGGCCAGCAGGGCCGTGGTGAGCAGCAGTTCCCGTACCTGAGCCACGAGGTCGGCCAGCCGGTGGCCGTCATGGCGGGCACGCGCGCCACGCAGCCCCCGTACGACCCGCAGCGCGGCCGCCTCGGCGCGGTGCAGCCCGGCGAGCCGGGCCGTGTGCGCGGCCCTGAGCAACTCGGCCTGGGGGACCGCGCCCGCGGCGGGCACCCCGGCGGTGAGCAACGCCGCGGCCGCCGACCACAGTCCGGACGCGGCGGCCAGCTGGGCAGCCGTGAGGGGGACGGTCTCCTCGGGCTCCGCGGCCGTCCCGGTGGTGGGCGACACGGCGGGAGCGGCGGTGTCCGCGGCGCCGAGGGCCGTGCCGTCGCCCGCGG
Source organism: Streptomyces populi (assembly GCF_002911015.1). Lineage (GTDB taxonomy): Bacteria > Actinomycetota > Actinomycetes > Streptomycetales > Streptomycetaceae > Streptomyces > Streptomyces populi. The sequence continues at coordinate 12,569 of NZ_KZ626907.1, read as the reverse complement.
GGGGCACACTGTCGCCCTCGGTGTCCGCGGTGTCCGTGGTGTCCGCTCCGGTCTCCGGGTCGGCCAGCGGGCAGGCGCCGAGGACGGCGGCCCTGTGCAGACACCGGGGAGCGAGCAGACAACTGCACACCGCCTGGTCCGGGTCCGTGACGGAACCGGACGGACCGGGGGTGAGAGCGACCTCCGCGTCCTCACCGCACCGCACCCGTCGGACCGTGCCGTCGACGACGACCGGCAGGGCCGCGTACGACTCGATCGCGGCGTCCAGCTTCTTGCGCAGCCTGGTGGTCAGGCCCTCCACGGCGGCGGCGACCACATCGGGTGCCGCCGGGGGCAGTTCGGCGTTCATCGGGTCTCTCCGCGGAGACGGTCGCCCACCCAGCGGGCGAGGGCGAGGGGACTGAGCGCGGCGACGGGCATACCGGCCGCGACGAGCTGCTGGGCGACGGGCACCGAGTAACGAGGGGTACCGGTGTCGTCCAGGGCGGCGCATCCCATCAGATGCACCCCGGAGTTCGCCAGGGCCCGTACCTCGCCGAGGAGCCCGCCCAGCGGGTAGCCCTCCTCGAAGTCGCTCACCACCACCACGAGGGTCCGGCTGGGCACGGTGACCAGGGAACGGGCGTGGCCGAGCCCGGCCGCGATGTGGGTGCCGCCGCCGACGCGCACCTCCAGCAGCAGCGACAGCGGGTCGTCGACCCGGTCCGTCAGGTCGATCACCTCCGTCGAGAACGCGAGGAAGTGCGTGGACAGGGTGGGCACGCCGCCCAGGACGGCCGCCGTCAGGGCGGACCAGACGACGGAGGCCTCCATCGACCCGGACACGTCGACCACGAGGATCAGACGCCAGTCCGCCTCCTTGCGCGAGCGGGTGCTGAAGACCGGCCGCTCCGGCACCACCACGGTGCGCCCGTCGGCCGTCCGGCGCGCGTGGGCGAGGTTGGCCCGCAGGGTGCGCGGCAGGTCGAGCCGGCCGCCGGGCCGCCTGGTGGGACGGGGCGTCGCGAGTCCGGTGAGGGCCGGGCGCATCCGGGTCGCGAGCTCCTCGGCCAGCTCGTCGACCAGGCGGCGTACGAGCGGACGCAGAGCGGCCAGCTGCTTCTCGGGCATTCCGCCCGCGAGGGACAGCACCGAGGTCAGCAGGTCGACCGACGGACGCACCGCGGCGGGGTCGAGTTCGGCCAGTACGTCACTGCGGCCCTGGTCGGCGGCGCGGGCCAGCACCTCCTCCCGGACCTCTGCCCCGAACAGGGCCTCCAGTTCCTCGGCCCACTCACGGGCCGTCGGGAAGGACGCCTCGCGGCCACCGCCCCGACCCGGGGAGCCGCCCTCCCGGCCGAGGTCGGAGGAGCCCTCTCCGCGGCCGGTGCCGTACAGCTCGTCGAGCGCGTGCGCGTACCGGCGGGCGCTTCGCGGGAGCTTGTCGGTCTCCCGGCCGAGCAGCAGTCGCCAGCGGTCGGTGGGCGTGATCCGCGGCTCGGCGGACGGCGCCGCGGTGGCGGGCGCCGCCACGGCGCGCGACGGGCCGGAGTGCGCGGGGTTCCCGGGCCGGCCGGGGACCGCGCCGGCCTCGGGGCCCGCCGTCGGCCCGGTGCCCGTCCCGGCGGGCAGGCGCAGTGCGCGAAGGGCGGCGAGTCCCGCCGCGTCCGCGGCCGTCCACAGGGCGAGGAGCCCCGGCGAGGCGGTGAGCGACAGATCGGGACGGTCACCGAGCCGCTCGGTCACGGTGTGCAGGAGACGGTCGCGGCCTGCGGGGGTGAGCGTGTCGAAGCCCCCGCGCAGGGCGGGCAGCCGGTCGAGGAAGCCCTGGTCGGTGAGCGTGTCGATACGCTCGAGGAGCGGGTCGAGCGCCGTCGGCGCCGCCTGGAGCAACGCGGCCGCGCCACTGAGCAGACCGCCGAGCCGACGGCCCAGCGCGTGGCGTGCCTCCGGTGCGGTGGCCGTGTCGATCCAGCCCGCGGCGCGCGCGCCGAGGGCCGCCGCGTCGTCGAGGTCGAGCAGCACCCGGGCGGCCAGCGCGGCGCCCTGGACGAGCGGGGAGCCCGTGCGGGCGAGGGCGGCGAGGGCGTCGTCCATCCGCAGTCCGAGGCGCTGCTCACCGGCCCGCGAGGCCAGCTCGACGATCGCGGCCGTGTCTTCCGGCCGGTCGCTGCCCGCGAGTCCCGGCAGCGCGCGGACCGCGGACTCCAGCAGATCGGTGGCCAGTCCGGCGGCGGTCCGCCGGGTGTCCGGGGTGGTGCCGGGCAGATGGCCGCGGCCCAGGGCCTCCAGCAGGTCGAGCGCGGCGAGGAGCTCGGGCAGCGTGGCCGAGGCGGGGAACAGCGTGGCGGCATCGGCGAGCCGCTCGGACACCAGCGCGGGCAGGTCGCAGCGGGCGGCGGCGCCGAGCGCCGCGAGGACGTGGGCGCAGGTGGGCCCGCCGTCCGCGGACTCCCTGCGGAAGGTCTCCCGCAGGGTGCCCTCGGCGGCCAGGGCCGCGGTCACACCCCGCATCCCGGCCAGGTCCAGCCGTACGGGGACGGACGGTGTCCACGACACCCGCCACCGGGTGGTCAGGGCGGCCCCGTCGCCCGTACCGGTCACCGCCACGGTCTCGCCGTAGCCGACGCCGCACACGGCGAGTCGCTGGAGCAGGACTTCGCGGCGGCCGTCGAGATCCGAACGGAGCGGGTCCAGGCGCACCTCGCGTGCCGCGGGGTCGTCCGGGCCGGGCAGCCGCAGCGCGGCGACCTCCGCCTCCACGCACGGGCCGAGACCGGAGCGCGGTGTGCCCGGCGCGATCCGGCCCCGGTCGGTGCCGACCAGGACCACTTCGAGCGCCCGGGCGAGGGCCCGGCCGCGTCCCAGGGGCTCGCCCTGGCCCATCACGCTCGTCAGCGCCTCGACGACCTCGCCGCGTCCCGGTGCCGCGAGCCCGCGCACCCGTGCGAGGTCGCCCGCCATCCGCACGGTCTCGGCGGCCTCGCCCGTTCCGGCGGGGTGCCCGGCCGCGCGGAGCTCCCGGCACACGTCGGTGACCGCTCGCGCGGCCGCGTCCCGTACCAGCCCGGGGTCGCCCCCGGCCCGGAACACCGCCTGCTGCCAGCGCGGGTCCCGGATGCCGGCCGGGTAGCCGGAGCGGGAGTCCAGCAGATCGAAGGCGTAGGGGACGAGGGAGGTGACGACGTCCGGGTGCTTCGCGCCGGCGCCGTGAGCGACCGCCGTCGGCACCGCGTCGGCGGCACCCGGCGCCGGAGCCGCGCCGGGCGCCGGGACGGCCGCCGTCAGCGCCGGGGCGTGGAACGCGCCGACGACGGCCGCGACCCGGCGACCGTCCCCCGCGGCACGGGCGATCGTCTCGCGCATGTGGGCCTCACGGGCGAGGTCCAGCGCCGGTGCGCCGCCCGAGGCCTCGGCGTCGCTGCGCAGTGCCCAGCCGACACCGAGCGCGGCGCGGCGGATCGCCTCGGGGGTGGATCCCGGGGCGAGGACCTCCACGCAGCGGTCCCACAGGTCGTCACCCTCACGGCCGGTCCCGGACGCGGCGAGCGCGTTCCCGAAGGAGACGGCCGCGCCCGCGGGCGCCTCCTCGGCGACCGCGGTCCGCGTATCGCCCGACGGGAGGGAACCCTCCGCGGTCCACCGGGGATCGGACATCGGCAGGTCGCAGCACACGACGTCCGCTCCGCGCTCCCGCGCCCAGCGGACCGCCGCCAGCTCCGGGGAGAAGTCGGCGAACGGATAGAAACCGAGCCGTCCGTTCTCACCGGCCCCGGCGAGCGCGACCGGCGCGACGGTGCCCGGCGCGCCCAGATGGGGCAGCCACGGCTGGAAGTCGGCGGGCAGCTCCACGCACACGACCTCCGCCCCGCAGGCGTCGAGCAGGGCGGGCACCGCCGCGGCGAGCGCCGGGCTGTGGTGCCGTACGCCCAGCAGGTACGGAGCCTCGGAGCCGGCGAGGGCGGCGACGGCCGCCCGTGGATCCTGGGGGTACGTCACCGGAGGTTCTCCCGCAGGTCCCAGAGCCTGCGCCACACCGCGGAACCGTCCTCGGCGCGGCGGCGCACCGGACCGTCCCAGTAGCCGAGCAGCCGCGCGTGGTCGGCCGGGTCGTCCTTGCGCACGACGCCCAGCAGGTGGCCCGGGACCAGGTCGAGGGAGTCGGCCCCGGGGAGGTAGGCGGCGGCCACCCCGAGGGAGACCGCGACCTGCACCGCCTCGGCCGTCGACATCACCGTGCCGGGCCGCTCCACGTCCCAGCCCTCCGCGGACCGTCCGGCCCGCAGGTCACGGAAGACGGTGACCAGCACGTCCAGCACCGCGTCGTCGACGCCGAAGGCGGCACCGGCCCGCTCGACGGCCGCGACGGCCTGCCGCCGTACGAGCGCGGTCTCGGCCTCGACGTCGGCGATCGGGTGCACGGTCTCGAAGTTGAAGCGCCGCTTGAGCGCGGCGGACATCTCCGAGACGCCGCGGTCGCGCAGGTTGGCGGTGGCGATGACGGTGAACCCGGGGGCGGCCGCGACCTGGGCGTCGTCCGTGCCGGCCAGTTCGGGCACGCTCATCCGCCGGTCGGACAGGATCGACACCAGCGCGTCCTGCACCTCGGGCAGACAGCGGGTGATCTCCTCGACGCGGGCCACCCGCCCGGCGCGCATGGCGGCCAGCACGGGGGAGTCGACCAGCGCCGTCGGCGTCGGGCCCTGGGCGAGCAGGAGGGCGTAGTTCCATCCGTAGCGCAGGGCGTCCTCGGTGGTGCCCGCGGTGCCCTGGACGGTCAGCGCGCTGGTGCCGCAGACGGCGGCGGACAGCAGCTCGGAGAGCATCGACTTGGCCGTGCCCGGCTCACCGACCAGCAGGAGCCCGCGTTCTCCGGCGAGGGTGACGACACACCGCTCCACCAGGGCGCGTTCGCCGACGAACTTGGGGGTGATGACAAGCTTGTCGGGCAGCGTGTCGTGGGGCTCGGGCAGGACGAGGGACTCGCCGCCGCTGCCGCACACGAAGGTGATCACGGCGCGGGGCGTCAGCCGCCAGCCGGGCGGGCGGGGGCCCGTGTCGTGGGCGGCGAGGAAGGCGAGTTCGGTGGCGTGGCGCTCCTCGGCGGGCAGGGTCTGCCGTGCCGGAAGGACCGTCGCCGTGTCGGTCGCGGTCATGCGTGTTCCTTGATCGGTAGGTACGTGTGTCGTCAGGGGGAGGAAGCGCCGGGGCCCCGCCGGAGATCGCCGGGGCCCCGGCGGTGGATCAGCGGCGGCGGCCGGGTCGCACCTCGAACTCCTCGAACCGGGGCCCGCCGCCCTCCTGGACCAGCCGCCAGGCCCTGCGGTAGAGATCCGCGACCGGTTCGGTCGGCGCGATCACGCCGAGCAGAGCCTCCTCGCGCCACAGCAGGTCCTCGAACAGCGGCCGCTTCCACTGCTCCAGCGGGACGCGCGGCGCCTTCGGCACCACCCAGCCGCCGGGCAGGAACAGCGAGCGCCCGGCCCGGGTGCGGCTGGCCTCCACCACCAGGTCGGTGACGGCGAGTTCGGCACGGGCCGCCTTGAGACGGGCCGGCTTCCAGCCCGTCCACCGGGCCGTCATCCGGTCCGTCGGGTCGGGCATGGCGAGCAGCATCAGATAGAGCGCCGCCGCGTCCTGCCCGAGGCCGTACTCCTCGGCGGCCTCCGTGACCAGGTCCGGCACCGAGCGGGTCGGGTCCTGCGGCCACCAGGTGCCGTCCTTGCCGCGCTCACCGGCCACCGGGTCGCCCGGATCGGCGAGCAGGGCCTCGAAGCGGGCGGAGCGGGCCAGTCGCAGGGCCACCTCCACGTGGTAGGGGCGCTGGCCGGCGACGCGCAACGCCGGCAGGTACGGGTCCTGGCCCGCCTCGTCGAGCAGGGAGACCCGCAGGGCGGGGGAGGGCTGGTCGTCGTGCGTGGCGAGGACGACGGCGCCGTACCGCTCGAACCCCTTGCCGACCTCGGTCGGCGTGCCTGCCGTCTTCCGGAAGTCGGTGATGCTGACGTACTGCCCGAGGTCGAGCATCAGCCCGGGGTGGGACAGCCTCTCGCGCACGGCGTCGAGCGCGGCGGGCAGCGCGGCACGGATCGGGTCACCGGCCGGGAGCCGGTGGGCGAGCCAGGCGGCGAGTCCGACGAAGCCGATCAGGACCGGTCCGGCGAATCCGGCCCCGTCCTTGTCGACGCACCTGACCCGGTCACCCTCGACCGCCCACTCCAGGTCCCGGGTGAGCCGGGGCTCACCGGCCGGGGCGATGACCGCGGGCAGCGCCTGACGGACGTTCCACTGTCCGTGCTTGAAGGCGCGCACCGCCTCGCCGAGCAGCTCCTCGGGTACGGCGGCCCGTCGGCCCAGCCTGCTGTTCCAGACCTCGGCCGCGGCGGCCCGGTCCGGTCCCTCGGTCCACAGCCGGGCGGGGTCGGCGGGCAGCAGCGCGGCCACGACCTCGGCACGGATCACCGGATCGACCTGGCGCAGCTCCTCCTTGGCGACAGCCGCCGCGGCGGCCTTCACCCCGATGGCCGCGCATGCCTGCGCGGTCAGGAACGACCGCTCGTAGACGTCGATCCGGGGCAGACCGGCCACGATCAGCCGGGCCATGGTGTCGGTGACGCCCGTCAGACGCGCGAACTCCTCGGCGGCCTCGGGGAACCAGGGCGCCGGGCCGCGTGCGGACAGCTCCGCGAGGAACGCGCCGAGCCGGCCCGGGTGCCCGTCCTCGCCCAGCGGGGCCGATTTCCGGAGTTCGTAGGGCTCCGGGGTCTCGAAGCGCCCGGCCGGATCGTGGAAGAAGCCGGTGAAGACGCAGCCGTCCTCGTCCTGCGAGACGCGTCCCACCACGGCGATGAAGGCCCCGCCGCCCAGGGGCAGCACGCCGTTCCACGCGCCCTCGCGCCACTCGCCCGACGGGGTGCGCAGCACGCCCGCCCCCAGGTGCAGCTCCACTTGCCGCCAGCGCGAGGACTCGGCGTCCGACACCAGGTCCAGGGCGTCGAACTCGGTGAGCAGCCCCTGCAGGGCCGCGCGGTGGTCCTCGGGGGTGGTGCAGGCCGCTGTCCGGAAGGCCAGGGCGGCCACGCGGTCGAGCAGTGTCTCCAGGTGCGGCTGGCCGACGGGTACCCGTCGTCCGTCGAGGTGGAGGAGCGCCGCCGGTCCCTCGGCGGCGGGGGCGTCCGAGAGCCCGGCCGCCCGCCTCATCTCGCGCAGGGCACGGAAGACGGTGTCGGCCTCGTCGTCCCGATTCCACCAGGAGCGGGTCGTTCCGCTCAGACCGTTCGTGGCGTCGAGGAGCACGGTGTCCGGCGGTCCGGCCGGGCCCTCCTCCTGGGGGCCGCCGTCGAGGGCACGGGTGAGCCGGGCGGCCACCGCGTCCAGGACGGCCTGCTGACCGGCGGCGTGCCGTACGACACCGGCGATCCCCGCGACCAGCGCGGCGTGGGTGACGGGGAGGAGGGAACGGACCGCCTCGGGCAGGACCTCCTTGTCCTCGCCGCCCGCGGCGGACAGCAGAGCCGCCGCCGTGTCACGGTCGATGGTCCGCAGCGACGCGGAGCCCTCGGGATCGCGGGCCGTCAGGCACTCCCAGTACTGGACCGGCGGCAGCAGCAGCGAGCCCTCGCCGAACGCTCCCGGAACGCGGTCGGTCTTGGCCACCGAGGTGGTGACGCCGTCCGCGTCCACGAGGGCGAGGCGCCAGCTCTCGCGGACGACGGCCGTGGCGGCCTCGGCGCCGGGGAAGACCACGAGCGCCGAGGGCCGGCCGGCGTTCGCGGGCATGGTGACGGCGTGTCCGGCCAGGTCTTCGGTACGAACGGAGCCGTCGGGCAGCTTCACCGTCCGCAGACCTACCAGACCGTCCACGGGCGCGGAGGCGGGCCTCGCGTCTGCGGTCGGCGAGGGGTACAGCCGGCCACCGCCGAACGTGCTGCCCTCGGGGGCGTCCCGCAGGGCGTCGGCGAGGAAGGCGGGCCTGCTCGCACGGCCCCGCTCGCCCGTCGCCGGGTCGTACTCGCACCAGTCGTGCGCCCCGCCGTCCGCCGCACTCCACACCCAGTACGAGACGCCGTCGCAGAGCAGCTGGCGCTCCTCGGGCAGGGTGGTGTCACCGGCGTGCAGGACGCCGCCGCCGGTCGTGCGGCCGCCGCCGGGCAGCGACAGCGTGATCGGCCCGCTCCCCTGGTACCAGTCCATGCGGGTGCCCCGGGTGTTGCGGGCGCCCTCCAGGGACAGGAGACGGTCGGGGCTGTTGTGCCAGTAGCCGCGCAGACCCTCGGTGCGGTCGTTCCAGTAGACGAGGAGCTCTCCGTCCACGTGGTGGAGGCCGGGATCGCCCCAGTGGCTGTTCGCGGGGATCCGCAGGTCGTGGGTGAGGAGCGTGCCCTCGGCGCCGATCACCCGCGCCTGGGAGGCACCGGCCACGACGAGATGGGGCCAGGCGTCGGCGACGACCACGTCCTCCACGTCGGACTTGGGGACGAGCGAGGCGACGGCGTCCTCCCAGGCGGGCCAGCCGAGTTCGTCGAAGAGGCCCGCCCGCAGGGTGCGCGCCAGCACCGGCGCGAGATCGGTGCCGGCCGCCTCGCGCACCTCGTCCTCGGCCAGCATGAGCGCCTCCGCGGGCAGCCACTTCAGCCGGCCCAGCGCGTCGGGCAACTGCGGCAGTCCCACGGCGGTGAACCGCCGTACGACCCCGCGCACCCACTCGGCGAGCAGGGGGCGGCCGCCCGGCGACGACGCCAGGAGCGCGATCGCCCGCCGTGACTGATCGTCGTCGCCGAACCGGTCCGCGCCCCGCCGGAAGGCCCCGTGGAAGCGGCTGTCGGCGGCCACCGACAACAGGTCTCGACGTCCTTCGCCCAGGGCCCACTGCGACAGCAGCAGCTGGTCACCCTCCCGCGGAGCGGCCACCGGAACGTCCAGCGACAGCAGCAGGTCGATCAGGTCGAGGTCGTGGACGACCCGCAACGCGCCATCGGAAGCGGCGAGTTCGGTCCGCAACCGGTCCGCGGTCCGCTCCACCAGCGGATACAGCTCGGCCATGCGGCTGGGGTCACGCCACGACCGGGCCCGCTGCCAGTAGTTCAGGAACCGCTCCAGCCAGCCCGCGGTACCGTCCTGGGGCCGCTGGTCCTCGGGCAGGGAGTCGTCCCACAACCCTGCGGTGCAGCCGGAGGTCTCCAGCAGCTCCAGCCACATACCCGGCATGTCGCTGTCGGGCGCGGCGGGCATCAGGTCGAGCAGGGTGCCCCGCACCCGCGGTTCGCGCGTGGCGAGGGCGATCAGCGCCGTGCGGTGGCCCTTCCACCAGCCGGCCGCCGCGCGCAGGGTCGCGGGCAGGGCGAGGAGCTCGGAGACGTACTCCTGCTCGGTGAGGTTCGCGTCCCGGCCCGCGGCCCGGGCCAGCTTGCGCAGGTCGTTCGCCATCTGCACCGACGGCGGCAGCCCGCCCGCCGTGCGGCGCAGGCACAGGCGGATGAAGCGCCGCAGTGCCTCCTCGGCCGGCACCCGCGCCGCCAGCTCCTTGGCGTAGCCCGAGAGGACCTTCACCGGGAGCGCGCCGGCCAGCGCGAACTCCAGGAACACGGCGTCCAGCCGCTCTTCCTGCACCGTCAGACCGTGCTCCGCCTCGGCCTTGCGGGCACGGGTGAACAACTGGGCCGCGTAGGTGGCGTTCTCCTCCGCGAGGAACATGCGCCCGGCCTGCTCGTAGAACGTCGGAAGGAAGTGCGGCACCGAGGCCGCCAGCCGCTCCCCGAGTTCCACGAAGGCGTCGAGCGCGGCCTTCGGGCGGGACTTGACCTGCCGACCGGCCCGCTCCAGGTCCGGCACCACGCGCAGCGCGTGATGGCCGTCCTTCGGGTGGTGCACCAGCACCCATTCCGGGAAGCCCAGCGACTGGCGCGGTCCGAACCCGACGACGACGGGCTCGGCGTCCTGCTCCAGGCCGAGGAATCCGGCGGCCAGGTCCTCCGCCGTCCCCAGCTCGCCCGCGACCAGCCGCACCACCACCCGGTCGTCCAGGCCCGGGTGGCGGTACGTCCGCGCCGTCAGCGGCACCGCCGACTCCTCGGCGTCCTCCGTGTCGGGCGGCAGCACCGCGCCCGCCGTCAGCAGCTCCTCGTACGACACCTGCGTCCCCCCGCTCATGCGTTCTTGCCCTCCTCGATGACGCGGCCGGCGTACAGCGCCGCGGCCATCCGCATCCCCTCCGACCAGGCGACCGGCCCCACCTCGACCAGCGGCAGGGCACGGCCGTCCTGGTCCTGCCAGTTGAGGGCACCGGTCTCGACCCCGCCGTCCCAGTACGGCTCCCCGATCCACACCGCGGCCTCGACGGTGCGCACGCCGTCCCGCACCCGGGTGGTCGCGTAACCCCCGGACACGCGGTAGCCCAGCGAACTGGCCCGCGCGGCGAGCGCGAAGCGGGAGCGGAACGAGCCCCCGGCGAAGTCCCTCACCTCGGTGGACCTGGCGCGCAGGTCCTCCGGCTTTCGCCATGTCCCCCGGTGGATCTGCTCGACGCGCTGCACCATGCCCAGTTCGGCCGCGAAGTCGCGCAGATCGTCGAGGTCGGGCAGCAGCACCGGGTGCGGCAGCGTGACCGTGCGCGGGGCGATCCGGACCGTCTCACCGTCCAGGTTCACCAATTGCAGTTCGCCGGCGTCGGTGGCGCCGCGCAGGAAGCCCACGTCGTCCGGGTCGTCGCCGACCACCACCAGGTCGCGCAGCGCGGACTGCCAGGCCGTGTCGGGCCATACCCGGGCCAGCAGCCCGGTGGGCACGGGCAGCGACGACACCATCCACGCGTCGACCTGAGCCACACACGCCGCGTCGTGCCGCTCGAGCCACTCGGCGAAGCGTCGCAGCCGGTCCACCTCCGGGTGGCCCTTGAGCGCGCGCGGGAGCGACTTCAGCTGCCGTCCCGCCGACCGGCCCGTGGTGGCACGCGCCGCCACCCGCCCTTCCACAAGGGCGACTTCATACCCGTCACCCGTCGACACCCACCCCACGAGCCACAGCCTTCCGCGTGAAGAACAGCATGATGAGAGCACAGTTCGGCCAGGTCAGTGCGTCCCGGGCCGAGTGCGACCATGCAGCGAACGCTAGCGCCGACCACTGACAACAGGCCCCGGGGCCCACAGATCCCGGCCGGCGCACCTGTCTTGAACGCTCGGGCCGGGAGAGGGGACGTCCTGCTTCCGCCGGAGCCGGAGCCGGAGCCGGAGCGGGCGGCCCGGCCCGGGCGCTAGGGTGCCGACGTGATCGACTCGTATGCGGGACTCGAAGACGCCGGGGTCGCGACGGCGGCGGCCCGGGCCGGCGCGGACGTCGTGCGGGCCATGTACGGCCGGCACCTCACCCGCGTCGACAAGGGCGGCGGGGACTTCGCCACCGCCGCCGACATCGAGGCCGAGAAGGCGATCCTCGGTGTGCTCCACGAAGCCCGGCCCGATGACGCCGTGCTCGGTGAGGAGAGCGGGGAGCGGGGTGCGGCGGGGGCCACGCGCCGATGGCTGGTGGATCCCTTGTGCGGCACGCTGAACTACGCCGTCGGCAACATGCTGGTGGCCGTCAACGTGGCGCTGCGCGGTGGCGCCGCGGCGGTGGCCGATCCGTTCAGCGGCGAGGTCTTCTTCACCGACGGCGAGGAGGCCTGGGTACGTCACGACGGTGCCGACTCCCGGCTGGCGCCCACGTCCGCCACCCGGCTCGTGGACGTCAACCTGGACCCGCCGTTCCCGGGCGCGCCCGGCTTCCGGGCCGTGGACCTGCTGGCCCGGCCCGGCTTCGTGGAACACTTCCGGCCCCGCGTCGTGTCCACGACGCTGGCCCTCGCCTGGGTCGCCGCGGGCAAGCGTGCCGCGTACGTGACGGACGGCGGTGACCTGTCCGGGAGCGTGCACTTCGCCGCCGGTATCGCCCTGTGCAGGGCGGCCGGGTGCGTGGTCACCGGGATCGACGGCGCCCCGATCGGGCAGGCGGGCCGCGGACTCGTGGCGGCCGCCGACGACGAGACCCACCGGCTGCTGATGACGATGGTCAAGAGCCCGTCCGGGCACGGCGACTGAAGGCCTTCCGCCGCGCCGGCTCCGCGAGGCCGGCGCTTCGCGGAAGGGTCCCGGTCCGATGCGGATCAGTGGATCAGCGGTCCCTCCGGGACACGGTGGAAGCTCGAGGACCCGGACCCGGACCCGAACCCGAACCAGGACCAGGACCGGCGGCACGGCGGCCTCGCACCGAGGGGCGGACGGGGTCAGCCCCCCCCCCGTGCGGCGCGACCGCAGCGGCGGTCGCGCATCCCTTCCGTCCGGTCTCGAGCGTGCCCGTGGTTTCCCCGACTCCCTTACGGGGCCAGGTCGGTCACAGGGTCTCCTTGGCCGCCGTGGTGTCGAGGCGGTAGGTGGCGTCGAGGACGTCGTCGCGGTCCTCGAGCCAGGTCAGGTCGGTGCCGGGGTGGACGGTGTGGATCAGGACCAGGTCCCAGGGGTGGTCCTGGGGGTCGATCACGCTCTCCTGGATGCCGTCGGTGACGCGGGCGGCGCGGATGAGGGGGTCGGTGAAGCGGACCCGGGCGCCCTCGGCGGCGA
>NZ_KZ626906.1 GCF_002911015.1 Streptomyces populi | reverse complement strand
TCCACGGGGCCAGGCTAAGCGTCCCGGAGCGGGGAGCCTCCACCTTGGGGAGTACGACGGGTGGCGCCGGATCGGTCCTCCGGTTGACCCGGGCACACCGCGCGCCTCCATACTCTGGGTTACGTGCAGCGCCTCTACGACTTTCTCCGCAGGTACCCGACATGGGTCGACAGCTTCTGGGCCGTCGCCCTGCTCGGGATCTCCTGGGTGAGCATCAGCAACCTCAACGGCGCCGCGAAGGGGTCGTCGTCGATCTTCCCGGCGCTCCCGATCGCCGTCGTGCTGAGCGCGGTCGTCGCGCTGCGCCGCCGCATGCCCGAGAAGATGCTGCTCCTGGCCGTGGCGGCCGGTCTCGCGCAGCTGGTCCTGGACGTCCCGTCGGCGCCCGAGGACTTCGCCATGCTGGTGATCATCTACACGGTCGCCGCGAACGGAGCCCGCTGGGCCTCCCGGCTCGCCCTGATCGGCGGCCTGTGCGCGGGCACCCTCTCCCAGCTCCGCTGGCCCGCCACCGAGGCCAGCGGGCCCGGCGGCGTCTTCATAGCGATCTTCCAGACCGTCCCGTTCGCGCTCGCCTGGGTGCTCGGCGACTCGATCCGCACCCGCCGCGCCTACCTCGCGCAGCTGGAGGAGCGCGCCGCACGCCTGGAGAAGGAGCGCGAGGCGCAGGCCAAGGTCGCGGTCGCCGCCGAGCGCGCCCGGATCGCGCGCGAGCTGCACGACGTCGTCGCGCACAACGTCTCGGTGATGGTGGTTCAGGCCGACGGCGCCGCGTACGTCATGGACACCGCCCCGGACCAGGCCAAGAAGGCGCTGGAGACCATCTCCGGGACCGGCAGGCAGGCCCTCGCCGAGATGCGCCGGCTCCTCGGCGTCCTGCGCACCGGCGAGCACCAGGAGGTCGGCGAGTACGTGCCGCAGCCCGACGTGGAGCAGCTCGACGAGCTCATCGAGCAGTGCCGCACCTCGGGCCTGCCCGTCGACTTCAAGGTGGAGGGAACCCCGCGCCCCCTGCCCAGCGGCGTCGAGCTCACGGCGTACCGCATCGTCCAGGAGGCGCTCACCAACACCCGCAAGCACGGAGGCCCGAACGCGGGCGCCAGTGTCCGTCTGGTCTACTTCGACGACGGCCTCGGTCTGCTGGTCGAGGACGACGGCAAGGGCGCGCCGCACGAGCTGTACGAGGAGGGCGGCGCCGACGGGCAGGGGCACGGCCTGATCGGCATGCGGGAGCGCGTCGGCATGGTCGGCGGCACCCTGGACGCCGGGCCGCGGCCCGGCGGGGGGTTCCGCATCAGCGCCCTGCTGCCGCTCAAAGCGGCCCATTGACACCTGTACACACCCGACCCTCCGAACGACCCTGACGAAGTGAAAGGCCCCCGATGGCGATCCGCGTGATGCTCGTCGACGACCAGGTGCTGCTGCGCACCGGCTTCCGGATGGTGCTCGCCGCCCAGCCGGACATGGAGGTCGTGGCCGAGGCGGGCGACGGCGTCGAGGCCCTGCAGGTGCTGGGCGCCACCGAGGTCGACGTGGTCCTGATGGACGTACGCATGCCGAAGCTCGACGGCGTGGAGACCACCCGCCGCATCTGCTCGGACCCGAACCCGCCGAAGGTGCTGATCCTCACCACCTTCGACCTCGACGAGTACGCGTTCTCCGGGCTGAAGGCGGGCGCCTCCGGGTTCATGCTCAAGGACGTTCCCCCGGGCGAGCTGCTCGCCGCCATCCGCTCCGTGCACAGCGGCGACGCCGTGGTCGCGCCGTCCACCACCCGGCGCCTGCTCGACCGGTTCGCGCCGCTGCTGCCCAACGCCGGCAAGGAGCCCCAGCACAAGGGGCTCGAGCGCCTCACCGACCGTGAGCGCGAGGTCATGATCCTCGTCGCGCAGGGGTTGTCCAACGGGGAGATCGCGGCCCGTCTCGTCCTCTCGGAGGCCACCGTGAAGACGCACGTCGGGCGCATCCTCACCAAGCTGGGACTGCGTGACCGGGTCCAGGTGGTCGTCCTCGCCTACGAGACGGGACTCGTCCGGGCGGGCGGTCTCGGCTGACGCGCGCAGCCGCTTCCCCCGGCCCGCGCCGTACGGCCGGCGGCCGGGTGCGGGGCGTGACCGGGACGTGACCGGCGCGCACTAGGGTCTGCGCATGCTCCTGTGGATCAACGGGCCCTTCGGGGGCGGCAAGACACAGACCGCACACGAGATCCGGCGCCGCCTGCCCGGCAGCGTCATCTGCGATCCGGAACACGCCGGGTTCGGCCTCCACCGCATGCTCCCGCCCGAACTCCGCGGAGACTTCCAGGACTTGGTGTCCTGGCGGCAGGGCGTGGTCGAGGTGCTCGACCTCGCGCTCGGCGAGCGGGACGGCGTGGTCATCGCCCCCATGACGGTCACGGACCCCGGGTACTTCGGGGAGACGGTCGGGCGGCTGCGTGAACTGGGCCACGACGTACGGCACTTCACGCTGCTGGCCGAGCGGGAGACCGTCCTTCGGCGGCTGCGGGAACGGGGCTTCGGGCACCTCGTCGGCCATGTCGCGGGGAAGGACACCCCGCTGAGGCGCGAGAGCTGGGCGGTGGGGCGGCTCGACCACTGTCTGGAGCGACTGCGCGAGCCGGAGTTCGCCGAGCACCTGTGGACCGACGAGACCACGGTCGCCAGGACCGCCGACCGCATAGCGGTCCTCGCGGGGCTGACACTCACGCCGAACCGCGACGGTGCCCTGCGCGGACGCCTGCGCCGGGCACGGACGAGCGTGCGCCACATCCGCCTGGACTGACCCGCCACCACGACGCACCCGCGGCCGGGATCCGGCGCGAGGGGCCGTGCCGGCACATCGACGCCCGTCGCCACCGACGGTCACACCTCATCCGACGGCGACGGGCTGATGCACCGGCACGGCCCCGCCCCACCCACCGGACCGAACCGACCGAGCCGCTCACGGGCGCTCGCCCGGCCACGGGCCCTCAGCGCAGGATCCCCTCCAGGAAGTCGCTGCCCAGGCGGGCCACCACGCCGACGTCGAGCTGGTGCAGCACGTACCGGCCGCGGCGCCGCGTGGTGATCAGGCCCGCCTTCTTGAGCACGCCCAGGTGCCGGGATATCTCCGGCGCGGTCATGCCGTGCGCCTGCGCCAGCTCGCCGGTGGTGTACGCGCTGCGGGCCAGGTGGCGGCAGATGCGCATCCGGACCGGGTGGGACAGGGCGGCCATCCGCAGGGTGAGCTGCTCCACGGAGAGCGGGGCGGTGAGCTCGGTGGAACTGACGGGGTACTGAAGCACCGGCTGCCACCGGTACCGGTGCAGCACCAGCAGGTGCGGACGGCCGAGGCTGGTGGGGACCAGCAGCAGACCGCCGTCCGCCGTGACCGTCGTGCTTCCCTCGGTCAGCTTGTCGACGGTGACGACCCGCGCCGTCTCGTCCAGGGACAGGGCGGAGGAGACGGAGGCCAGTGCCTCGGACAGGCCCTTGTGCCGGAGCAGATCCGTCTTGTGACGGGCCTCCGCGGCGAGCGGGTGGCGCAGCCGGGACCAGGTCTCGGCGAAGAAGGCCTCGTCACAGTCCTCCAGGAACTGCCGCAGCCAGGCCCGCACGCCCGGCGGGTCCACCAGCAGCCGCTCGGTGAACCGCGTCTGCTGCGGCCCCCGCGAGGCGGCCAGATCCACGGCGCGCCGCCGCACCTCGGGGTCGGAGAGGGCGTGCGGCCCCTCGGAGCCGTAGGCAGGCGCGCAGGTGAACTCCAGGGCCGCGTCCACGAACTGCTCGTCCGTGAGCTTGTCCAGCAGGTCCAGGTCCTCGGCGAGCGTCGTGCCCGGCAGCGAGGCCCCGCCCGGGACGCCGGCGCAGGGCAGGAACAGGTCCGAGAACGTCGTACGCCACAGGAAGTCGGCCTCGCACATCCGGTCCGCGAGATGGGGATCGAGCCCGGCGGTCACCCCCGTCGCCCAGCCCTGCAACCCCGGGTGGTGTCCCGGTTCCGCCAGCGTGTGCAGCGCCATCCCCAGCTCGGCCAGCGGCGACGGCACGACGAAGACGCGCTCCGGCCGCAGCCCGCCGATGTCGATGCGCACGCTCATGCCCCCATGGTGCACCCCGCCGCCGACAGCGGCCGCCGTCGATTGACGGCGGCCGTCAATCGGAGCGACAGCCGCCGTGATCAGGCGCAGCCTGGGACGACCGGGGCGGTTCGCGCGGCACTCGCGGATCCCGGCCCCCGTGCCGAGAGGGGATCGGTCATGAGCATCACCCAGCAGTACCTCCTGGACGGCTACCGGGCCGCGCAGCACGGGGAGGCCGCGCCTCCGGCGCCCGGCAGCCACGACCTGGAGACCGCGCGGGAGCTGCGCGACTACCGCCGGTTCCGGGCGGTGATGGCCGGGCGTCCGGCCACCGGCCGCCTGCGCGGAGCCCTGGGCCGGTGGCTGCGCGGCGGCTGAGACCCGCGCTGCCGATTTGTCCCGCTCCTCATGCCGCTGTGGTGCCCCGGGACTGCGCGGTGCCTCTGGCCTACGCGGCGCCCCGGGACTGCACGGCGCCCCCGTACTACGTGGTGACCCGGTCCGGCAGCAGTTCCACGAACGTGCGGACCGCCGCCTTCACGTCGTCCGCCGTCCACTCCAGACCCGGTTCGGCCACCGTGACCTCGGTGTACGCCAGTCCCGGGCCGCCCCGGTTCCAGCCCTGGGCGAACAGCCCCGTCTTCGTCTCCTCCACGTGCCGCAGCGCCGCGTCGCCGAGGACGTCCGGCTCGTACGGCAGCCAGACCTGGAACTGGTGGGTGTGCGGTTCCTCCGGGAACACCCGGGCCCAGGGGACGCCGGCCTCGGCGAAGCCCTCGCGCAGGGCGCCGGCCACCACGCGCGCGTGGGCGACGTACTCCGGCAGCCGGGGCAGCTCGCGCTCCAGGCCGATCAGCGCCGACAGGACGGTCGGGAACTGCTGGATGATCATGCCGCCGTACCGGTGCCGCCAGGTCTTCGCCTCGTCCACGAGCGTCCTCGGTCCCGCGACGGCGGCACCGCCGAAACCGCCGAGCGACTTGTAGAACGAGACGTACACGCTGTCCGCGAGGCCGGCGATCTCCGCCAGGGGACGGCCGAAGTGCGGGACGCACTCCCACAGCCGGGCCCCGTCGACGTGGACCACCGCGTCGCGCTCCCGGGCCGCCTCCACGACCTCGGTGAGCTCCTCCCAGGTGGGCAGGACGAAACCGGCGTCCCTGAGGGGCAGTTCCAGCAGCAGCGCGCCGAACGGCTCGGGGAAGTCCCGTACCTCCTCGGCGGTCGGCATCCGGGGCTCGTCGGTCAGACGGACCGGACGCAGACCGCTGACCTGGCTGAACGCCTGCCGTTCATGGACCTCGGGATGGCTGAGGGCGTGCAGGGCCACGGTCGGGTCGCCGGTTCGGCCCGCCCAGCAGCGCAGCGCGACCTGCTGGGCCATGGTCCCGGTCGGGAAGAAGACCGCCGCCTCCGCGCCCAGCAGCTCGGCGACCCGCTCCTCCAGCCTCTCGACGAGGCCGTCGCCGTACATGTCGACCCGTTCGTCGAGGTCGGCCACCGCACCGGCGCCCTCGCTCAGCCAGTCCAGCCGTTCGCGGAGCGTCAACTGGTAGCCGGGCCGCCACAGGACCCGTCCGGCCGCCTTCCAGGCCGCCGCCCGCCGCTCGAACCGCTCCTTGGGGGACAGCTCCGCCGTCTCCCGTTCGTCCCGCTCCGCGGGTTCCGTCCCGCTCCGTGCCGCCGTATCGCTCATCCCAGGATCATGGCCCGAGCCGCCCCTCCCGGTCACCCCGAAATCCGCGTCCGCCGTGACCTGCGCGGATCCCGCTCGCGCGGCCGGTGCGCGGGCCGGCCGGGCGGCCCGGGGAAACCCACAGCCTGTGGATGGACGAACGGCCCTCCAGCCGATCGCGTTAACATGACGAGAAATCGTCCGGTACCCCGAGCGGACTGGAACGGAAGGCCGCCGTCGAGTGAGTACACATCCCCAGCCAGAGCCCAAGGACCGCCCCGCGCGGCTGACCGTCGGCGTCGTCGGCGCCGGCCGTGTCGGACCCGCGCTCGCCGCCGCGCTCCAGCTCGCCGGACACCGCCCGGTGGCCGTCTCCGGCGTCTCCGACGCCTCCCGGCGGCGTGCCGCGCAGCTCCTGCCCGACGTACCGCTGGTGTCCCCGGCGGAGGTCCTGGAGCGCGCCGACCTCGTGCTGCTGACCGTCCCGGACGACGCGCTCCCCGGGCTCGTCGAGGGACTCGCCGAGACGGGCGCCGTCCGCCCGGGACAGCTCCTGGTGCACACCTCCGGACGGTACGGCGCGCGCGTGCTCGACCCGGCCCTCAGGGCGGGCGCGCTGCCGCTGGCCCTGCACCCCGCGATGACGTTCACCGGCACCGCCGTGGACGTCCAGCGGCTCGCCGGATGCTCCTTCGGGGTCACCGCCCCCGAACAGCTGCGGCTGGCCGCCGAGGCCCTCGTGATCGAGATGGGCGGCGAGCCCGAGTGGATCGCCGAGGAGTCCCGGCCGCTCTACCACGCGGCCCTCGCGCTCGGCGCCAACCACCTGGTGACCCTGGTCGCCGAGTCGATGGACCTGCTGCGCACCGCCGGTGTCGAGGCCCCCGACCGGATGCTCGGCCCGCTCCTCGGCGCCGCCCTGGACAACGCGCTCAGGTCGGGCGACGCGGCCCTGACCGGACCCGTCGCGCGCGGGGACGCGGGCACGGTCGCCGCGCACGTCGCCGAACTGCGCGAGCACGCCCCGGAGACCGTCGCCGGCTATCTGGCGATGGCCCGCGCGACCGCCGACCGCGCGCTCGCCCACGGACTGCTCAAGCCGGAACTCGCCGAGGACCTCCTGGGAGTACTCGCCGCCGGGACGGACGCGACCCAGGGGACCGAGGGAGACACCCGATGACCACCACCCTGCTGCGCACCGCCGACGAACTGTCCGCGCGCGCCCGGACCGGCCGCAGAGCCGTCGTGATGACCATGGGCGCCCTCCACGAGGGCCACGCCACCTTGATCCGCACCGCCCGCGAGATCGCGGGAGAGGAGGGCGAGGTGGTCGTCACCGTCTTCGTGAACCCCCTCCAGTTCGGGCAGGGCGAGGACCTCGACCGCTACCCGCGCACCCTCGACGCCGACCTGAAGATCGCCGAACAGTCGGGCGCCGACGTCGTGTTCGCACCGTCCGTCGACGAGGTCTACCCCGGCGGCGAGCCCCAGGTCCGGATCTCGGCGGGGCCGATGGGCGAGCGCCTGGAAGGCTCCGTGCGGCCCGGCCACTTCGACGGCATGCTCACCGTCGTCGCCAAGCTGCTGCACCTGACCCGGCCCGACGTGGCCCTGTTCGGCCAGAAGGACGCCCAGCAGCTCGCCCTGATCAAGCGCATGGCGCGCGACCTGAACTTCGGCATGGAGATCCTCGGCGTCCCCACCGTGCGCGAGGAGGACGGGCTCGCCCTCTCCAGCCGCAACCGCTACCTCTCGGCCGAGGAGCGGCGCACCGCGCTCGCCCTCTCCCAGGCCCTGTTCGCCGGCCGCGACCGGCACGCCGCCCAGGAGGCGCTGCGCGCGAGGGCCCTGGAGGTGCCCGCCACGCGCGAGCGCGCCGAGGCCCTCAGCGCCATAGGCGAGTCGCGGGCCGCGGCCGACGCGCACGCCGTCGCCAAGGCCGTCCCCGGCTGGCCCGGCGGGGTCCGCTCGGCGGCCCGGCTGGTCCTCGACGAGGCGGCCCGCCTGCGGCCGCCGCTCGTCCTCGACTACCTCGCTCTCGTCGACCCCTCCGACTTCACGGAGATCCCGGACGACTTCACCGGCGAGGCGGTCCTCGCCGTCGCCGCCCGGGTCGGGACGACCCGGCTGATCGACAACATTCCCCTCACCTTCGGAGCCGCCTCGTGACCGGCAAAGGCACAGGTTCAGACACCGCCACTGGCACCGGCATACGCCTGCACGCCCCAGCCCCCGGCTGGGCCCTGACCGCGGACGTCGTGGTCGTCGGCTCCGGCGTCGCCGGGCTCACCGCCGCCCTGCGCTGCGAGGCCGCGGGACTGCGGACCGTCGTCGTCACCAAGGCCCGCCTGGACGACGGCTCCACCCGCTGGGCCCAGGGCGGCATCGCCGCGGCCCTCGGCGAGGGCGACACCCCCGAGCAGCACCTCGACGACACCCTCGTCGCGGGCGTGGGCCTGTGCGACGAGGAGGCCGTGCGCACCCTCGTCACCGAGGGCCCCGACGCGGTGCGCCGGCTCATCGCGACCGGCGCCCACTTCGACGAGTCCTCCGAGGGCGACCTCGAACTCACCCGTGAGGGCGGCCACCACCGCCGCCGCATCGCGCACGCGGGCGGCGACGCGACCGGCGCCGAGATCTCCCGGGCCCTCGTCGAGGCGGTCCGCGCGCGCGGCCTGCGCACGGTCGAGAACGCGCTCGTCCTGGACCTCCTCACGGACGCCGAGGGCCGCACCGCGGGCGTGACCCTGCACGTCATGGGGGAGGGCCAGCACGACGGAGTGGGCGCCGTCCACGCCCCCGCCGTGGTCCTCGCGACCGGCGGCATGGGCCAGGTCTTCTCCGCGACCACCAACCCGTCCGTGTCCACCGGCGACGGCGTGGCCCTCGCCCTGCGCGCGGGCGCCGAGGTCTCCGACCTCGAGTTCGTCCAGTTCCACCCGACCGTGCTCTTCCTCGGCGCCGACGCGGAGGGACAGCAGCCGCTGGTCTCCGAGGCGGTACGCGGCGAGGGCGCCCACCTGGTCGACGCGGACGGCGTGCGCTTCATGCTGGGACAGCACGAGCTGGCCGAACTGGCGCCCCGGGACATCGTCGCCAAGGCCATCACGCGCCGCATGCTGGAGCAGGACGCCGAGCACATGTTCCTCGACGCCCGGCACTTCGGCGCCGCCATGTGGGAGCACCGCTTCCCCACGATCCTCGCCGCCTGCCGCGCCCACGGCATCGACCCGGTGACCGAGCCCGTCCCGGTCGCCCCGGCCGCCCACTACGCCTCCGGCGGCGTCCGCACCGACGCCCGGGGCCGCACCACGGTCCCCGGCCTGTACGCGTGCGGCGAGGTCGCCTGCACGGGCGTCCACGGCGCCAACCGGCTCGCGTCCAACTCGCTGCTCGAAGGCCTCGTCTACGCCGAGCGCATCGCCGCCGACATCGCGGCGTGCCACGCCGAGGACGGCCTGCACGCGCGCGTGCCCGAACCCGTCCCGCACCCCGAGACGCCCGCGCACCCGCTGCTCGCCCCCGAGACCCGCTTCGCGGTCCAGCGGATCATGACGAGCGGCGCCGGTGTGCTGCGCTCCGCCGAGTCCCTCACGGCCGCGGCCGAGCAGCTCCAGCGGCTGCACGCCGAGGCGCGGGACGCCCTCGACGAGAACGGCAAGACCTCCGAGCCCGGCGTCGACACCTGGGAGGCCACGAACCTGCTGTGCGTGGCCCGCGTCCTGGTCGCCGCCGCCCTCCTGCGCGAGGAGACGCGAGGCTGCCACTGGCGCGAGGACCACGCCGACCGGGACGACGAACAGTGGCGCCGCCACATCGTCGTACGGCTGAATCCCGACCGGACGCTCGCCGTCGGCACCACCGATACCGCAGACTTCCCCCCGACATCCCGGCAGCCCCACCCGGCGCCCCCGTCCCGTCCCCAGGAGCAGTGACCGAAGTGAGCACCCACGACCTTCCCCTCGCCGAGAGCGGCGGCTGCGGCGACGGCTGCGGCTGCGGCGCAGACATGGACGAGGCGTACATGGAGTGCGGCCTCGATCCCGCTCTCGCCCAGCTCCTCGTCGACGCCGGTCTCGACCCCATGGAGGTCGAGGACATCGCGAACGTGGCGATCCAGGAGGACCTCGACCACGGCGTGGACGTGACGACGGTCGCGACCATCCCCGAGGACGCCGTCTCCACCGGCGACTTCACCGCCCGGGACGCGGGCGTCGTCGCGGGCCTCCGGGTCGCCGAGGCCGTCCTGTCCGTGGTCTGCACCGACGAGTTCGAGGTCGAGCGGCACGTCGAGGACGGCGACGTGGTCGAGGCCGGCCAGAAGCTGCTGAGCGTCACCACGCGCACCCGCGACCTGCTGACGGCCGAACGCAGCGCCCTCAACCTCCTGTGCCGGCTGTCCGGCATCGCGACCGCCACGCGCGCGTGGGCGGACGCCCTGGAGGGCACCGAGGCGCGGGTGCGGGACACCCGCAAGACCACGCCGGGCCTGCGCTCCCTGGAGAAGTTCGCGGTGCGCTGCGGCGGCGGCGTCAACCACCGCATGTCGCTGTCCGACGCGGCGCTGGTCAAGGACAACCACGTGGTCGCCGCCGGCGGCGTGGCCGAGGCGTTCAAGGCCGTACGGGAGATGTTCCCGGAGGTCCCGGTCGAGGTCGAGGTCGACACCCTGCACCAGCTGCGCGACGTCGTGGACGCGGGCGCCGACCTGATCCTGCTGGACAACTTCACGCCCGTGGAGTGCGAGGAGGCGGTCGCCCTCGTCGCCGGCCGCGCCCTGCTCGAGGCGTCCGGCCGCCTCACCCTCGAAAACGCCGAGGCCTACGCGAAGACGGGCGTCGACTTCCTGGCGGTGGGCGCGCTCACGCACTCCTCCCCGATCCTCGACATCGGCCTCGACCTGCGAGCGGCGGAGTAACCCCGGCCATGCTGCTGACCATCGACGTGGGCAACACCCACACGGTCCTCGGTCTCTTCGACGGCGAGGAGATCGTCGAGCACTGGCGCATCTCCACCGACTCGCGCCGCACCGCCGACGAACTCGCCGTGCTGTTGCAGGGCCTCATGGGCATGCACCCGCTGCTCGGCGAGGAACTCGGCGACGGCATCGACGGCATCGCGATCTGCGCCACCGTGCCGTCCGTGCTGCACGAGCTGCGCGAGGTGACGCGGCGCTACTACGGAGACGTCCCCGCCGTCCTCGTCGAACCCGGCGTCAAGACGGGCGTGCCGATCCTCACGGACAACCCCAAGGAGGTCGGCGCCGACCGGATCATCAACGCCGTGGCGGCCGTCGAGCTGTACGGGGGACCGGCGATCGTCGTCGACTTCGGTACCGCGACCACCTTCGACGCGGTCAGCGCGCGGGGCGAGTACGTCGGCGGCGTCATCGCCCCCGGCATCGAGATCTCCGTCGACGCGCTCGGCGTCAAGGGCGCGCAGCTGCGGAAGATCGAGGTGGCCCGGCCGCGCGCGGTGATCGGCAAGAACACCGTCGAGGCGATGCAGTCCGGCATCATCTACGGCTTCGCCGGCCAGGTCGACGGCGTCGTGAACCGGATGGCGCGCGAGCTCGCCGACGACCCCGAGGACGTCACCGTCATCGCCACCGGCGGACTGGCCCCGATGGTCCTCGGCGAGTCCTCGGTGATCGACGAGCACGAGCCGTGGCTGACGCTGATCGGGCTGCGCCTGGTCTACGAGCGGAACGTCTCCCGCAGCTAGGGCGGCACGGCCGCCTCTGATTTGCGTGGAATTCATACAACCTTCTGGTGGGGTTCAGGGTCATTGCGGGTGCCTCGGGGCGCCCCGGGGCCCTGGACCACCAGAGGGAGTTCGGATGAGATTAGTTCCGGCCGCGACCAGAACCGTCGGCAGGAGGTGGGCCCGGTCCGCCGTGTGCGCCCTCGCCGCGGCGACGGCCCTGACGGGCCTGTCCACCGGACCGGCGGCGGGAGCGCCCACGCCGCCGGCCGGCATCCGTGTGGTGCTGGAGAGTCCGGCGACCGCGGAGGCCCTCCCGTACGAGTCCTACGGACTTCCGATGGACGTGTGGGTGCGCAACATGGGGACGGCGACGCTCGACTCGTACAAGCTCACCGTCGATGCCACCTCGCTCAAGGGCATCGCCGATGTGACGGCGTGCTGGAAGCCGGCGGACCCCGTCCGGGTCTGCGACTCCGAGGGGACCGTCCCGTCCGACTGGGGCCGCGTCCACAAGATCGATCTGCGGCGCGCGAAGAACGCGGCGGTCGGTGCCTCGGGCGAGATCCGCATGACCGTCGAGTCGCACGGGGTACAGCTCGCGACGCGGACGATCAAGGTGACGGTTCCCGACCCGGGCGTGGTCCTCGACCGGCTGGAGCGCACGCCCGGCGGCGGGAAGGTGAAGCCGAAAACCTCCATGAAGGTGACGAGCGGGTTCACGAACTACGGTGCCACCGCGAAGGACTCCGTCGGTCTCCGCCTGCGCTACAGCGGCGTGACACCCGACGAGGAGTTCAGCAACTGCGAGTACTCGACCTCCTACGGCACCGCGTCCGGCGGCGGCACGGTCTCCTGCGTCTTCGAGGGGTCGTTCGCCGTCGGCGGATCGTACGACCTGGACCTGGGCTCGGTGACCGCCGACACCGCGGAGCTGGAGGGATCCCTCGCGGTCTCGTACGGGAAGGCGGAGTACGACTGGGACGGCGAGGCCCACCACCGCGGCACCGGCCGTGAGTTGAGGCCGACGCCCCGGCCCGCCTCCGCGCCCCCGGGGGAGCCGCAGGAGCGAGGGGTCACGAGCTTCCGGATCGACAACACCGCGGACCTCCAGGCCGTGGGGGCCACCGTGCGGCAGGAGAAGGCCGGGGATCCGGTGAGGTTCACGGTGGGGGTGCGCAACAACGGTCCCGCCGGGATGCTCGCCTGGACCGGCAGCGAACCGGGCGAGGACCCGCCCTACGAGACCCGCGTCTACATCCCGGCCGGGACGGAGGCGGTCACCACTCCCAAGGCCTGCCACGAGTTCACGAAGCACGGCGTCCTCGACTACTACGAGTGCCACGGGGACGTCGACGACTACTGGATCGACCCGGGCCAGTACACGAAGTGGGACTTCGACCTGCGCGTCGTCGACCCCGCCGAGCTGAAGCCGGGCCGGATCACGGTGGACCGGCTGCCGGTCGATCCCGACAAGACCAACAACACCGCGGCGATCGTCGTCCGCACCCCGGGCCACGACTCGGGCACGGGCGGTACGAGCGGCGGTTCGGCGGGCTCCGGCAGCACATCCGGAGGCAGCGGCAGCGGAAACGGCGGCACAAACGGCGGCACAAACGGCGGTGGCGGCGGCAGCACCACCACCACGACGACGGGCGGTACCGGGAGCGGCAGCATGGCCGCGACGGGCGCGGGCGTGCCGGTGACGTTCGCGGCCGGGGCGTCGGTGCTGGCCCTGCTCCTGGGCGGCGGCCTGTTCCTCGGTCTGCGTCGTCGGGCGACGCGCTGAGCACCGGGCTGTCGTGATCTGACTCCCTCGGGCCCTTCCTCCGGACCTCCCCGGTCCGGAGGAAGGGCCCGAGCCGCGCCACAAGAATTACATTCTGCTGATTCTTCGCATTTGGTGCGTATCGTCACTTTCATGCCCACGCCCTACGGATCCCACGGCGGTATGGCGTTCGGCGCGGAGGAGCTGCGCGTGCTCCGCCGTGCCCTCGCCCTCGCCCTGCACCCCAGCCCGGTCTCCGCCGAGGACGTCCAGGACTGCCTCCGCCTCGCCGAGTCCGTCGACGAGGCGGCCCGCGAGGGGGCCAGACTCCGGGCCTTCCTGCTGGCCGACCTCGTCCGCTACCGGGCCGCGCTGCCGGGCACCGCGGCCGGCTACTTCGCCCTCCTGGAGGAGGTCCTCGCCTCCGGCTACCGGCCGGATCCCGACGACCTCGCCGCGCTCCGCGCACTGCGCGGCAACCCCGTCGCGGCGGCCCTCCTGGACCGCTGCCGGGTCCTCGCCGAGCAGGACGTGCGCGCCCGGCTCGCGGGCCGCGCGGTCGCCTCGGTGCCCCCGTCCCGCACCCGGCTGCTGGCCCTGCCCGGGGGCCGTGCCGCCGAGGAGCCCGACCGGAAGACCGAGCCGACCCCGCGGCCCCAGCCGCCGGCCAGGACGCCCCGCCCGGACCGGCCCGTCCCCACTCCGGGCGAGGTCTTCCCGCCGAGGCGCAAACCGGGACCGCCTCCGGCCGACCCGGCGCAGCGGCTCGCGGCGGGCTAGCTACTCTGGGGGCATGGACTACGTCTCCGCGCTCGTGCCCCCGGTAGTGATGGCCGTGTTCTTCATCGGGCTCATCGTGACGATCGTGAGGAGTCAGGGCGGGGCCAACAAGGCCAAGGAGGACGGGGTCGTCGACGCCGCCCTCGCGCGCGTGGAGGCCGCCCAGCAGGCCTCGTCCCCCAAGGACGCCGGGGCCTGAGCCCCGGTCGGCCCCGCGCCCGCGCCGGCCCCCTCCCGCGTACGGCCGCCGCCTCCCGCGTGCGGCCGTCCCGGCCCGGACCGCGCCGCCACCGGCGTACGACTCGGACGTTTCCCACGTCCTTCGAGTCGTACGCCCTTTTTGTTGGCCATCTCCCACTATTGTTCTGAACTGTGCCTCGCCCATTGGGAGAACTCGAAGACGCGGTCATGACGCGGGTGTGGAAGTGGAACCGCCCGGTGACCGTTCGGGAAGTCCTGGAAGACCTTCAACGGGAACGGTCCATCGCCTACACCACCGTGATGACCGTTTTGGACAATCTCCATCAGAAGGGCTGGGTGCGCCGCGAAGCGGAAGGCCGGGCCTATCGATATGAGGCGGTCTCCACACGGGCCGCCTACTCGGCGGCGCTGATGAACGACGCCTGGTCGCAGAGCGACAACCCCGCGGCCGCTCTCGTCGCCTTCTTCGGGATGATGAGCGAGGAACAGCGGGTGGCGCTCAGGGATGCCGTACGCATCGTGCAAGGGCCGGAACCGCAAGTCTCCGAACCTGTCGAAAGACCGTCGGCGCCCGGGCCCTCCGAGGAGAACCCCGCCGCCGACGGGGACGCCTCCGGGCGATAGCGTCCGCTCATGTCAGCAGAGCATCCCGCGGAGGTTCCGGCAGAGCTTCCGGCGGAGCATCCCGAAGTCACCGCAAAAGCCGTCACCGTCCGGCGGGCCAGGACCAGCGATGTCGCGGCCGTGCGCCGACTCCTCGACGCGAACGTGCGCCGCCGTATCCTGCTCGACAAAGCCACCGTCACCCTTTACGAGGACATCCAGGAGTTCTGGGTCGCGGAACGCGACGACAACGCCGAGGTGGTCGGCTGCGGCGCGCTGCACGTGATGTGGGAAGACCTCGCCGAAGTCCGCACTCTCGCGGTGAACCCCACGGTCAAGGGCATGGGCGTCGGTCACCAGTTGCTGGAGAAGTTGCTCCAGACCGCCCGCTGGCTCGGTGTTCGACGGGTTTTCTGTCTGACCTTCGAAGTCGGCTTCTTCGCGAAGCACGGCTTCGTGGAGATCGGCGAGACACCCGTCGACACCGATGTGTACGCCGAGCTCCTGCGTTCCTATGACGAGGGCGTCGCGGAGTTCCTCGGTCTCGAACGAGTGAAACCGAACACCTTGGGCAACAGCCGGATGCTTCTGCATCTGTGATCGCGGCCAGCTATTCCGGCGGAGTGCGATGCCCGCGTTCCCTATGTCCGAAACGCGCACGTTTCCGGGCGGGCGGAGTCCCGTGAGTCTCCGCCAGGGGTTTGTGTTTTTCCGGCAAAAGCGGTTTGCTTTCCGACGTACTGCAGTACTGCATATAACAAGGGACGGCGAAACGGCGGACGCCGCGGGGCCCTCCTTGCCCTGAAGTTATCGATGAAAGGAAATCCGGTGGCACAGAAGGTTCAGGTCCTTCTTGTCGACGACCTCGACGGTGGCGAGGCGGACGAGACCGTGACGTTCGCGCTGGACGGCAAGACGTACGAAATCGATCTCACGACCGCCAATGCGGACAAGCTCCGTGGTCTTCTCGACCCCTACGTCAAGGGCGGCCGTCGTACCGGAGGCCGTGCTTCGGGCGGACGCGGAAAGGCCCGCGTCGCTTCCGGCGGCAGCCAGGACACCGCTCAGATCCGCGCCTGGGCGAAGGAGAACAACCTGGAGGTCAACGACCGCGGCCGCGTTCCCGCGTCCATCCGCGAGGCCTACGAGAAGGCCAACGGCTGAGCGCACGCCCGCCGCAGCCGCACGCGGTGGCACTGCGTCGCCATCGTCTGCACCAGCCGTACGAGATCGGGGGCGTTCCCGACGCCCCCGCCGCCCAGCGCCGACAGCGTCGGCAGCGCCGGTTCCACCTCGCGGCCGGGCTCAGGGGGCCGCAGCCAGCGGGCGGCCCCTCGTGGGTCCCGCCGTGTTCGCGGACCGGCGGGCGGCCGCTCCCCGGAGCGGGGCCCCGGACGGCCTTCGGGCCGGTCCCCGGGCCGGGTCCCGCACCCGCCCGACGGCGGGGCGAAGGGGCCCGGCGACGCCGGGGCCCCGGGATCCGGCACCACCGGGACGCCGGTGTCCGGCGGCGGGGGAGCCTCGACGCTCCCGCCCGCGCCGATCGCCGTGAGATCCAGCGCGAGAGCGCCCCACTCCAGCCAGTCGAGCAGCCCCGGCAGCTCCTCCGCGCTCCCCGCGGCCACCAGCAGCCGCATCCGCTCCCCGTGCAGAGCCACCGGGGACGCCGGCCCCAGATGCCGCAGCGCCGGGAACCCCGCCTCCGCCGGCACCTCCAGGACGTCGAAGCGCAGCCCCGTGACCAGCCGCACCGGCGATCCGGGCACTGCCGTCCAGCCCAGTTCGTTCTCGTACCACCGGCACACCGGATCGGCCGGATCACCCGGATCGAAAGGCCGACGAGGGACAGGGACGGCGGGAACCATGCAAGGAGCAACAGCGGGAAGACCCCCGGAGTTACGCTGGGCGTTTCCGTGAACGCGAAGAGTTCCGGAAAAAGGGGCGCGAGGAAGCGTTCGGCCGGGCATCGGTGTTCGCCCGTAGCTGAGGGAACCGGTGCGCGCGGCATGGACTGTCGGTGCGTGCGGGTAAGACATGCCTAGTGGGAGAGGCGACACGCAGGACTCGGGCATCTCACGTTCGCCATCGGCGTACAGCGGGAGAGGGTATCTGCCTGGCCTGCGGGAACATCGTCTCGCACCATCAGGTTGGAGCAGATGTCGGCGTTCGGGGTCAGGAGGCCAAGGACGGTGTCGGCAGTTGGAATGAGCGGTCCCCGCTTGCGGGACTAAGCTGCGGAAGGACAGGGAGGGGAGCGTCCCCTTACTGCCTGACCGCTCTGAGGAGCGATTAACGATGTTCGAGAGGTTCACCGACCGCGCGCGGCGGGTTGTCGTCCTGGCTCAGGAAGAAGCCCGGATGCTCAACCACAACTACATCGGCACCGAGCACATCCTCCTGGGCCTGATCCACGAGGGTGAGGGTGTCGCCGCTAAGGCCCTGGAGAGCCTCGGGATTTCGCTCGAGGCGGTCCGCCAGCAGGTGGAGGAGATCATCGGCCAGGGCCAGCAGGCCCCCTCCGGCCACATCCCCTTCACCCCCCGTGCCAAGAAGGTCCTGGAGCTGTCGCTCCGCGAGGCCCTTCAGCTGGGCCACAACTACATCGGCACGGAGCACATCCTGCTCGGCCTGATCCGTGAGGGCGAGGGCGTCGCCGCCCAGGTCCTGGTCAAGCTGGGCGCAGACCTCAACCGGGTGCGGCAGCAGGTGATCCAGCTGCTCTCCGGCTACCAGGGCAAGGAGACCGCCACCGCCGGCGGTCCTGCCGAGGGCACCCCCTCCACGTCCCTGGTCCTCGACCAGTTCGGCCGGAACCTCACCCAGGCCGCTCGTGAGTCCAAGCTCGACCCGGTCATCGGGCGCGAGAAGGAGATCGAGCGGGTCATGCAGGTGCTGTCCCGCCGTACGAAGAACAACCCGGTGCTCATCGGTGAGCCCGGCGTCGGCAAGACCGCCGTCGTCGAGGGACTCGCCCAGGCCATCGTCAAGGGCGAGGTGCCCGAGACCCTCAAGGACAAGCACCTCTACACCCTCGACCTCGGCGCGCTGGTCGCCGGCTCCCGCTACCGCGGTGACTTCGAGGAGCGCCTGAAGAAGGTCCTCAAGGAGATCCGCACCCGCGGCGACATCATCCTGTTCATCGACGAGCTGCACACGCTGGTCGGTGCGGGTGCCGCCGAGGGCGCCATCGACGCCGCTTCGATCCTGAAGCCGATGCTGGCCCGCGGTGAGCTCCAGACCATCGGCGCGACCACCCTGGACGAGTACCGCAAGCACCTCGAGAAGGACGCGGCCCTCGAGCGCCGCTTCCAGCCGATCCAGGTGGCGGAGCCTTCCCTCCCCCACACGATCGAGATCCTCAAGGGTCTGCGCGACCGGTACGAGGCCCACCACCGTGTGTCCATCACGGACGAGGCCCTGGTGCAGGCGGCGACGCTCGCCGACCGGTACATCTCGGACCGCTTCCTCCCCGACAAGGCGATCGACCTGATCGACGAGGCGGGCTCCCGGATGCGCATCCGCCGGATGACCGCGCCGCCGGACCTCCGCGAGTTCGACGAGAAGATCGCGGGCGTGCGCCGCGACAAGGAGTCGGCCATCGACTCCCAGGACTTCGAGAAGGCGGCCTCTCTCCGCGACAAGGAGAAGCAGCTGCTGGCGGCGAAGGCCAAGCGCGAGAAGGAGTGGAAGGCCGGCGACATGGACGTCGTGGCCGAGGTCGACGGCGAGCTGATCGCCGAGGTCCTGGCCACCGCCACCGGCATCCCGGTCTTCAAGCTGACGGAGGAGGAGTCCTCGCGTCTGCTGCGCATGGAGGACGAGCTCCACAAGCGGGTCATCGGCCAGAAGGACGCCATCAAGGCGCTCTCGCAGGCGATCCGCCGTACGCGAGCGGGTCTGAAGGACCCGAAGCGTCCCGGTGGTTCCTTCATCTTCGCCGGCCCTTCGGGTGTCGGTAAGACGGAGCTGTCGAAGACCCTCGCGGAGTTCCTCTTCGGTGACGAGGACGCGCTGATCTCCCTCGACATGTC
The DNA here is from genome assembly GCF_002911015.1 of Streptomyces populi. Lineage (GTDB taxonomy): Bacteria > Actinomycetota > Actinomycetes > Streptomycetales > Streptomycetaceae > Streptomyces > Streptomyces populi. The sequence continues at coordinate 26,439 of NZ_KZ626906.1, read as the reverse complement.
GGAGTTCAGCGAGAAGCACACGGTCTCGCGTCTCTTCGGTTCGCCCCCCGGCTACGTGGGCTACGAAGAGGGCGGCCAGCTGACCGAGAAGGTCCGCCGCAAGCCGTTCTCCGTCGTCCTCTTCGACGAGGTCGAGAAGGCGCACCCGGACATCTTCAACTCGCTGCTGCAGATCCTGGAGGACGGTCGTCTGACCGACTCCCAGGGCCGGGTCGTGGACTTCAAGAACACGGTCATCATCATGACGACCAACCTCGGCACCCGGGACATCTCCAAGGGCTTCAACCTCGGCTTCGCGGCCGTGGGCGACGTCAAGACGAACTACGACCGGATGAAGGCCAAGGTCAACGAGGAGCTGAAGCAGCACTTCCGCCCCGAGTTCCTGAACCGTGTCGACGACACGGTGGTCTTCCACCAGCTCACCGAGGAAGACATCATCCAGATCGTCGACCTCATGATCGCCAAGGTCGACGAGCGGCTGAAGGACCGGGACATGGGCATCGAGCTCAGCCCGACCGCCAAGTCGCTCCTCGCGAAGAAGGGCTACGACCCCGTCCTGGGCGCCCGGCCGCTGCGCCGGACCATCCAGCGCGAGATCGAGGACGTCCTCTCGGAGAAGATCCTCTTCGGCGAGCTCCGTCCGGGCCACATCGTGGTCGTCGACACGGAGGGCGAGGGCGAGGCCAAGACCTTCACCTTCCGGGGTGAGGAGAAGTCGGCGCTCCCCGACGTCCCGCCGATCGAGCAGGCCGCCGGCGGTGCCGGTCCCAACCTGAGCAAGGAGGCGTGACCTCCGGGTCCGCCTGAAAAGGGGCTGCCCCGGGACTCCGGTCCCGGGGCAGCCCCTTTTCCCGTCCGCGCGCGGGACTGTCCGCGCGGGAGTCATAGAACGCTCTGCGTCGTGGTCGCGGTGTGTTCACCCGGCAATTGACCCGAGAGATGTTCCGGCACGCCTCCGGTGTCGAAATCGAGGACGAAATCGACCGTCCGCAGATTCGGCAGCAGGGCCCTCAGCCGGGAAAGGTCCTCGTCCCCCGCCAGTTTCCTCAGTGTGGCGTGCTCCAGCGAGGCGAGGGCGAGGAGCCGTACCCGGGTCGCGGCCGCCCCGTCGAGCCGTGGTGCCGCGTCGGTCATGGAGCCCAGCAGTTCGGCCCGTTCGCGCGGCCGGGCGTGGGCGGCGGCCATCCGGATCACGTCCGCCCACTGGGACTCCCCGGCGTTGCGCACCAGCAGCCCGAAGTCCCCGTCCTCCACGGCCGCCTTGGCGCCCAGGTAGTCCTGGAAGGTGCGGTGGACGAACTCCACCGTGCCCGGGGTGGGTTCACGCAGGAGGCCGCTGCGGACGACGAGGTGGCGCAGGATCTGTGAGGCGTCGCCCTGCCGGGCGGCGGCCGGGAGGGAGGGCAGGACGTCGGCGACGATGCGTTCGGCGCGCTCCCGGTCCACCTCGACCCGGTTGTTGCGGACGAGCCAGTAGGCGAGCCGCTGTAGCAGCTGGATCTGCGGGAGTTCGGTGAGCCGGACGCCGTCGTGACCGCTCGCGCCGGTGAACATGTCGCGCTCCTCGTCGCGGCGCGAGAGCAGCATGGAGAGCGCGGCGTCGTACAACTCCTGTCCGCCGTGCGGCAGATAGCCCCGCCGGTCGCGGTGCAGCGCGCAGATCAGGCCGCACATCAGGGGGTTGGTGGCGAGGCGGCCGAGGTCCGGCTTGGTGCGGACGGCGTCGAGGAGGGAACGCTCGTAGCCGTCGAGGAGGTCCGTGTCGGAGGCGTCCGGGCGTGCCGCGGCGTGCCGGCGGCGGATGAACGCGGCCACGTCGTCGCCGGTCATCGGCGAGAGCACGATCTCGGTGAAGCCGTCGGGCGCGAGCCAGTCCTCCCGTACGGCCGAGGGACGGGACGTGACCAGCCACTGGTTGCCGGGGTGGGCGTCGAGGAGCTCGCGCAGCCGGCGGCGGGTGTGTTCGCGGTCACGTTCGGGGATCTCGTCGAGTCCGTCGATCAGCAGCAGGCCGCGGCCGTGGCGCAGCACCCTGTCGGCCCAGCCGTCCGGCTGGGTGGAGTGGAAGGGGACGCGGACGGCGGACAGGAACGCGTCGGGGGCCGGGAGGCCGTCGGGACGGCGGACGAGGGCGCGCAGCGGGAGGACGAAGGGGATGCGGTCCCCCCGCTCTCCGCGGGCCGCGGTCACCGCCAGCCACTGCACGAGCACGGTCTTGCCGGAGCCGGCCACACCGCGCAGGAGGACGAGGTCCTGTTCCGACAGGGCCTGTTCGGCGGGAAGCGGGGTGCCGGCCGCGGCGGCGGGCACCCCTCCGGGCACGGCGGTCTGTTCGTCGTCCCCGGGGCGCAGGGCCCGGAGGCTGAGGTAGGCGGCGTCGAGGGGCCGGCGCTCCGGTGAGTTGACGAGGTCGATGCCGTAGATGGTGAGGTGACCGTGCCGGGTGGCCGCGTGGGCGAGGTGGCGCTGCTCGAAGGCCTGGTCGGTGCCGCCCGCCATGGGGGTGCGCGCGATCAGTTCGTCCACCTTGGCGATCGGCTCGCGCTGTCTGCGGCTCTGCTCCACGAGGGTGCGGGGGACAGACGTCGAGCGCTGGGTGAAGAAGTGCAGGATGTGGAGGCAGGCGGTGTCGAGCAGCCCCTAGTGGAACACGGTCGCGTCGAGGGACAGGTCCCGGTCGGGGTTCCCGGCGGCGGCGCGCAGCCGCCGGGCGAGCGCCCGGTGGCCGAGCTCCACCGCTTGGACGTCCGTCATGGTGAGGTCGCCCAGGGCGTGCAGCGTCGTACCGAGGGCGTGTCTGACAGCCGGTCGGCACAGTCGCGCCGTGGGACGTCCGTGAAGGGCCGGCCGGTTCCCCAAGGCCCTTGAAAACAGGGGCCGGAGCGTAGCCCGCGTCACATTCCGGGGGTCTCGGATCCGGCGCCCCGGTGACATGACGCACAGGCCTCCCGGACGGTACTAGGGCGGATAGTGGACATGCGAAAACGGACAAAAAGGACCCTCGCTCCAGGGTGGGGAGGGGTGGTGGCGGGTCGGCCGGATCGATGGGCCGGGGGATGTTTGGCAAGGGGTGTACGGGTTTGAAGTGGGGTTAAACCCTGTTTTCCGGGCCAAACGGACAAGATCCCCTGCCGGATGTCCGAGGTGTCAAGGTTCGGGAAGCTTTGCGGTGAAGTACTACTTAGCACCGTAGATAGGGGGTTTGAGTGTGGCTGGGGGGCCGGGTTACCAATGAATGGCCCGCTCGGTGGCCAGCACCGCACCGGAGTGGTTGTTCCAAGCCCCCGTCCCCGTTCTCACGAGGTATTCATGTCGAAGCGCGTCACGTCCCGCAAGTCCCTCACGTCCCTGGTCCGCACTCGGGCGGCCGTTCTGACCGTCGGCCTGGGCGCCTCGGTCGTACTGGGCGCAGGGGTCGCGACCGCCGCCGAAACGGGCGTCAGCAGCAGCGCCACCGTGGCCAACGCGGTGCAGACCCAGGCGGCCGCTCAGGCCAAGGCCGCCGCCACCAAGGCCACCGTCGCCAAGAAGGCCGCCGCGAAGAAGAAGGCCGCCTCCTGGGTCGACCCGGTCGCGAAGTACTCCCTGTCCGCCAGCTTCAACCAGGCCGGCGGCATGTGGGCCCACAAGCACTCCGGCCAGGACTTCGCCGTCCCGCAGGGCACCAACGTCATGGCCGCCCACGGCGGCACCGTCGTCAAGGCGGGCCCCAACGGCGCCGGTGACGGTCCGGCGTACGGCAACGCCGTCGTCATCAAGCACGCCAACGGCACGTACTCGCAGTACGCCCACCTGTCGCGCATCGACGTGCACGTCGGTCAGGTCGTCGCCACCGGTCAGCACATAGCCCTGTCCGGCAACACCGGCAACTCCAGTGGCCCGCACCTGCACTTCGAGATCCGTACGACCCCGAACTACGGCTCGGCCGTCAACCCGGTGGCGTTCCTGCACAGCATGGGTGTCACCGTCTGACCCACCCCCGCACCGGTGATCCGGTGTGCGGCCCCGGCGTGAAGTGCCGGAGCGGAACGGGCGATCGAGCCCCGGCGCCGGAAGAGGCGCCGGAGCTCGACGCCTGTGCGCGGAGCGGACGTCGGCGGCACCGCCTTCGCGAGCCGGTGCGGAGGCCGGGCGGCTGCGGCCGGGCGGCCCGCGACCGGCGTCGGCCGACTCCCCTTCCGCGGACCGGAGCCTGCGGGGACCGGAGCCGGTGTCGACCGGTCCGGCGCCGGCGGTTCGGCCCCGACCGGGCTGGTGTCGACCGGTCCGGCCCTGAGGCTTCGGGATCCGGCGGCTAGGAGGCTCCGCCCCCGTGGCCCGCCGCGCCTCCGTGAGCCTGTGTCACCAGATCGATGGCGACCTCCAGGACGGCCTTGCGCTTGTCCTCGGGGTCGCCTTCCACGTCCTTGAGGACGAACATGCCGGCGTGCATCGTGAAGAGCGCGCTGATGCAGCGGACCTGGTCGGTCAGCGCCGCCTCGGGCTCCTTGATGATCTCCAGCATGCTGATCATGCGGTCCTTGAAGGTCTCGCCGACGCTCAGCTCGCGCACCGTCGCCTGGTTCTCCTGCATGAAGCGGAAGAGCGGCGACGCGCCGCCGAGGGCGTTGCTGTAGCGGCGCAGGACCTCCTGCTTGGTCTCCAGGTTGTGCGGCTGCTGCCTGCCCCACTCGATCAGCTCGTCGAGCGGCCGGGTCAGATCCTCGAAGATGCTGATGAGGATCTCTTCCTTGGTCTTGAAGTGGTAGTAGAGCGCCGCTTTGGTCACGTCGAGGTGTTCGGCGATCTCACGCAGCGAGGTCTTCTCGTAGCCCTGCTCGGAGAAGAGTTCGAGGGCTACGTCCTGGATGCGCTGCCGGGTGTCGCCCCGGCGCTGCCGCTTGGTGCCGTCCATGGTGCCGCCCATCTTCGTATGCCTCGCGCTCCCTTGAAACTTACCTGTCGACAGGCAGGTGAAGCTAGTCCTACTTACTTGACGCCCGGCTAGTTGAGGGCTATTTTCCTGAGTGTAGCCAGCTTGCCGGTCGACAAGTAAGTACCGGACGGCGGCAGGGAATTCCAGGGGAGTGGAAACGATGGCGGACGAGACGAAAGCGGCCGAGCCGGCCGTGGAGCAGGCCGGGAAACCGGCCGAGGGCGAGAAGCAGCAGCGGAGCGTACGCGTCGTCCTGATGGCGCTCATGATCACCATGATGCTCGCGATGCTGGACAACATGATCGTGGGCACCGCGATGCCCACGATCGTCGGCGAGCTGGGCGGCCTGGAGCACCTGTCCTGGGTGGTCACCGCCTACACCCTCGCCACCGCGGCCTCCACCCCGATCTGGGGCAAGGTCGGCGACATGTACGGGCGCAAGGGCGCCTTCATGACCTCGATCGTGATCTTCCTGATCGGCTCCGCGCTCAGCGGCATGGCCCAGGACATGGGCCAGCTCATCGGCTTCCGCGCCATCCAGGGCCTGGGCGCCGGCGGTCTGATGGTCGGCGTCATGGCGATCATCGGTGACCTCATTCCGCCCCGCGAGCGCGGCAAGTACCAGGGCATGATGGCCGGCGTGATGGCCTTCGCCATGATCCTCGGCCCGCTGGTCGGCGGCAGCATCACCGACCACTGGGGCTGGCGCTGGTCCTTCTACATCAACCTGCCGCTCGGCGTCGTCGCCCTCCTCGCGGTCAGCGCCGTGCTGCACCTGCCGAAGAAGCGCGTCCAGGCGAAGATCGACTACCTGGGTGCCGGCCTCCTGGCCCTCGGCATCTCCTCCATCGTGCTCGTCACCACCTGGGGCGGCACCGAGTACGCCTGGGGCTCCGCGCGGATCATGGAGCTGATCGGGATCGGCGTCGCCGCCCTCGTCGGCTTCGTCTACTGGCAGACCAAGGCCGCCGCGCCGGTCATTCCGCTGCACATCTTCCGCAGCCGCAACTTCACCCTGATGTCCACGATCGGCTTCATCACCGGCTTCGTGATGTTCGGCGCGGTCCTCTTCCTCCCGCTGTACCAGCAGGCCGTCCAGGGCGCCTCCGCCACCAACTCCGGTCTGCTGCTCCTGCCCATGCTCGGCGCCATGCTCGTCGTGTCGATGGTCGCCGGACGCGTCACCACCAACAGCGGCCGCTACAAGGTCTTCCCCCTCGTCGGCAGCGTGCTGATGATCATCGGCCTGTTCCTGCTCTCGCGGATGGACACCGAGACCACCAGGTTCACCTCCGGTCTCTACATGGCGGTGCTCGGCGCGGGCATGGGCTGCCTGATGCAGATCACGATGCTCGTCGCGCAGAACAGCGTCGAGATGAAGGACATGGGCGTCGCCTCCTCGTCCACGACCCTCTTCCGCACCCTCGGCTCGTCGTTCGGCGTCGCCATCATGGGCGCGCTGTTCAACCACCGGGTGCAGGACGTCATGGCCGAGCGGGCCGGGGCGCTGGGCTCCAAGCTGACCGAGCAGTCGGCGCAGCTCGACGCGGCCAGCCTGGCGAAGCTGCCCGCCGCGGCCCGGGACGCCTACCAGCACGCGGTGTCCTCCGGTACGCACTCCGCGTTCCTGCTCGGCTCCGCGATCGCCGTGCTCGCGCTGGTGGCGGCGGTGTTCGTGAAGGAGGTCCCGCTGAAGGGGGCGGGAGCCCCCAAGCCCGGCGAGGGCGAGGCGGCGGACGAGACGCCCCAGGTCGCGCTCGCCGAGCCGGTCTGACCTGATCGCGGGGCCGGTCCTCCCGGCCCCTCGACCCCTCACGACGAAGGCCCCCGGCGTTGTCCGCCCCGGGGGCCTTCTCCTGTGCGCGGTGACGGCCGCCGCCACGGCGGCGAGGCCCCGGCTACTTCCCGGGCGTCTGAAGCATCGGATAGCTCCCGGTGTTGGTCGGCGCGTGCTCCGGCAGCCACAGCACCGCGACCGCGCCCTCGGCGGGTATGTCGTGGGGGGCCCCGATGGGCCGTACGTTGCGGAAGGTCAGCCGGGCGCCGAGCACCCGGGCCTGGCCCGCGGCGATGGTGAGGCCGAGGCCGTGGCCGTCGCCCGCACGGTCGGTGCTGCCGGTGCGGAAGCGGCTCGGCCCCTCGGCGAGGAGCTTCTCGGGGAAACCCGGGCCGTGGTCGCGGACGCGGATGACACGGCCCTCGACGGTGACCTGGATGGGCGGCCTGCCGTGCCGGGCCGCGTTCGCGAGGAGGTTGAGCAGGACGCGCTCCAGCCGGCGCGGGTCCGTCGTGACCTCCGACTCGTGCACCACGCGCACCTCGACGTCCGCCCCCTTGGCGGCGATCCGCCGGGACACGAACTCGCCCAGCATGATGTCCTGCAACTCGGCCCGCTCGGAGGCCCCGTCGAGCCGGGCGACCTCCAGGACGTCCTCGACGAGCGTGCGCATGGCCTGCGCGCGGTCCCGCACGAGTTCGGTGGGGCGGCCGGGCGGCAGGAGTTCGGCCGCCGTGAGCAGTCCGGTCACCGGGGTGCGCAGTTCATGGGCGATGTCGGCGGTCACCCGGCGCTCGGCCTCCAGGCGCTGCTGGAGCGCGTCGGCCATGGCGTCCACGGCCCGCGCGAGGTCGTCGGTCTCGTCGAGCACGACACCGCCGATCGCGTCCCGCACCCGGACGTCCGGCTCGCCCTTGGCGACCCGGTTCGCCGCGGCCGCCGCCTTGCGCAGCCTGCGCGACAACTGGCCGCCTATGAGCACCCCGAGCGCGCTGCCGCCGAAGACGACCGCGATGGAGCCGATGATCAGCGCCTGGTCGAGGTCCTTCATCACGTCCGCGTTGCGGTCCGTGAAGCGCTCGTGCCAGGACAGCACCTGGCCGTTCCTGAGCGGTACGGCGGCCCAGATGTCCGGCACGCCGTTCGGGCTGTCGGAGACGTAGGTCGCCCGCCGTCCCTCGGAGACCTTCGCCATCAGGTCCGACGGAATGGAGGGATCGTCTATCTTCGCCCCGAACGGCGGCGGCCGGCCCGGCCCGTACATGCGCTGGGCGAGCTGGATGCGCTCGTCGGCCAGGTCGCGCGAGTTGTCCAGCATCGAGACGCGGGCGGCGTTGTGCACGACCAGGCTCAGCGCGACGGCGACCAGCGCGCCGACCAGGGCGATCGCCGTGCTGAGCTTCCAGCGGATGCCCGTGCGGATGCTCGTCCCCGAATCAGTGCCCCGGTCGATGCCGATGCCGATCCTCCGGCCCCTGACCCTGACCGCGCCGGGGCGCCTGCCCCCGCCGAGGATCTCGCTCCCGCCGGAACCGACGCCCGCGCGCGAACCGTCGCCCACATCGCCCCCCGCCTCCGCGCGTGCGCCCGGAACCCGTGCCCGCCCCGCGACCGGGGATCTCCCCGGGGCGGAGCGCCGAAACATTCCCCGCATGGCGTGCTCAGGCCTTCAACTTGTAGCCGAAACCGCGGACCGTCTCGATACGGTCCTGGCCGATCTTCGTACGCAGCCGCTGCACATGGACGTCGACCACCCGGGTGTCCCCGCCCCAGCCGTAGTCCCACACCCGCTCCAGCAGCTTGTCGCGGCTCAGCACCGTCCCCGGCGCGGACGAGAACTCCAGGAGCAGCCGCATCTCGGTGGGCGTCAGCGCCACCGGCGTACCGCTCCGGGTCACCTCCATGCCCTCGGTGTCGACCTCCAGGTCACCGAAGACGAGCACCCCGCCCACCCCCGGGGCGGCGTCCTCGCCCGTCGCGCCCCCGCTCGCGTGCCCGAAGCGGCGCAGCACCGCGCGGATACGGGCGACCAGCACGGCACCGTCGAAGGGCTTGGTCACGTAGTCGTCGGCCCCGGCCTCCAGACCGAGCACGACGTCGATCGAGTCGGCGCGCGCGGACACCATGATGACCGGCACGGTCGACTCGTCGCGGATACGACGGCACAGCGAGACACCGTCGAGCCCGGGGACCATCACGTCCAGCAGGGCGATGTCGGGGCGGTCGGCGCGGAACGCCTCCAGGCCGGAGAGCCCGTCGGGCATGGCCGTGACCGCGAAGCCGTCGCGCTCCAGGGCGAGTTGCGTGGCCTCGCGGATGACGTCGTCGTCCTCGACGAACAGGACATGGGTCTGCTCTGCCATCCAGCTGCTCCGCCCGTTCAGTTCGCGTCCGGGGCGGGCGAGTTGGAGCCGCCCACCGCGTTGCTGTAGTCGTTGTGGATCCGGGACCGCTCGACGAAGCGCGTCACGGACCAGCCGTAGGTGATCACTTCCTCGCTGGAGGGGTACGACACGGGGTCGCCCTTCGCGTACAGCTGCTGGGTGATCACCAGGTCGCCCCGGTCGATCTCGGCGTAGACCGGGGGCTCCTCGGCCTTGAAGACATTCTGGTACCGGCCGTTCTCCTCGCGATAGACGTAGCTGCCGACACCCACGGCGTCGGCACAGGTCATCACGTTGATCACGATGTCGTTCGCGGGTCCGCCGGTCAGGTTCCCGTACGACACGTCGACCGGGTACTCGTCGGCGACGCACGGCTTCAGATCGCGCTTGACCGCGGCGCTGACCGACGGGTCACCCTTGACGATCCCGACCGCGTCCACGCGCTCGGGCGTCCTGGACGGCGAGCCGGAGACGACGGGCTTGATGCTGCCCTTGGCGACCGCGTCGCTGCCCGCCGGACCCTCGTCGCGGGCACCGGTGCCGCCGGTGGCGCACGCGGTCACGAAAAGGCCGAGGGCGGCGAGCCCGGCCAGTGCCGAACTCCCCGCCTTCAGGGCCGCTCTGCCCCGGACTCCTAGGCCGCGCAACGCTCCCGCTCCTCACGTTCGAGCGCGCGGGCGTCCAGGTCGCGGCTCTCCAGCTCCTCGCGGAGCCGGGCCAGCGCCCGGTGCAGCGTGCTCTTGACCGTTCCGGCCGACATGCCGAGCGCGGCGGCCGTCTCCTCCGTGGACATCTGCTCCCAGTGTCGCAGCACCACGACACTGCGCTGCTTGGGTGCCAGCACCTTCATGATGTCCATCAGCAGCGCGCGGTCCGCGTGCTGCTCGGTGGCGTCCTCCACGCACGCGTCCGGCAACTGCTCGGTGGGCACCTCTTCGAGCTTGCGGGCCCGCCACCACTCGGTCCGCGTGTTGATCATCACGCGGCGCAGGTAGGCGTCGGCGAGGCGCTTGTCCGCGATGCCCTCCCAGCGGCCGTACGTCCGCACGAGCGCGGTCTGGAGCAGGTCCTGGGCGTCGACCGGGTCGGGCACCAGGCGACGGGCGCTGCGCAGCAGCGCGTCCTGCCGAGTGCGGACGTACTCCTCGAATTCGAGCACCTCGCCGTGCACCATGATCAACCGCCTCCGTCCCCGTTTCCGACCCGCTTGCTGCCGGTTGTCCGTCGCCTGCGAACCGCTGCCTGTCCGCCGCCGGTCGAGCGGCGCTTCCTGCGGTACGGCACTGAAGCTACGGAGGGGTTGTCACGGGGTTGTCCGAGACAGCCTGCGGCCAGCACTCGGCTGTCCGTCGGTTGTGTAACGGCTATGGATACGGGGTAAGGAGAATGGCCCTTGTGCGGCGGTTCATCCGGTCATGTCCTCCGCGTCAGGTCAGAGGGAGCCGGTACAGACCGCCGGGAAGCGGCTCCACCAGACCGTCGGCGACGAGCCCGTCGAGCGCGCGGCCCCGCTGGACCGGCTCCTCCCACACCCGGTCCAGCGCGCTCTGCGGAACCGGCACATGGGCCTCCCGCAGGACGGCCAGCAGCTTGCCGCGCACCTGGCGGTCCGTGCCCGCGTACGTCTGTCCCTTGCGCGGCGGCCCGTCGTGCTCCGGCTTGCCGGCCAGCCGCCACGCGCACTGTGCGGCGATCGGGCAGCGGTGGCACGACTCGTTCTTCGCCGTGCAGACCAGCGCGCCGAGCTCCATGGACGCGGCGGCCCAGCGCGCGGCCGTGCTCTCGCCCTCGGGCAGCAGGGCGCGGGCGAGCCTGCGCTCGGCGGCGGTGGTGGCGTTCGGCGGGTACTGCACGCCGCTGACGGCGCGGGCGAAGACCCTGCGGACGTTCGTGTCCAGTACGGGATGGCGCTGGCCGTACGCGAACGACGCGACCGCGGCCGCCGTGTACTCCCCGATGCCGGGCAGCGCCAGCAACTGCGCGTGATCGGTCGGTACGTCGCCGCCGTGCCGTTCCGTTATGGCCACCGCGGCGCCGTGCAGACGCAGGGCGCGGCGCGGGTAGCCGAGCCGTCCCCAGGCCCGGACGGCCTCGCCGGGCGCGTCCTTCGCCAGATCGGCGGGGCGCGGCCAGCGGGCCAGCCACTGCTCGTACACGGGCAGGACGCGGTTGACCGGGGTCTGCTGGAGCATGAACTCGCTGACCATCACCGCCCAGGCGCCGGCATCGGGATGCCGCCAGGGCAGATCGCGGGCGTGCTCGTCGAACCAGGCGATGACGGGGGTGTGGAGGTCCTCGCCGGAGGTGTTCCGGGTGGGCCCGGTGGGCTTGGTGGGTGCAGTCATGGCGATATCGATCCTGCCATGCGACGGTGAGGATGCGGGGACGACGCCGGGGCGGGCGGTGGTGAAAGACCGCACCCGGCGTCGTCACGGCGCCGGAATGGATGTCCGGCAGGATGATGATCCGGAAAAGTTGGTGCCGGGGCGGCGGGTAGGGCCTGTGGCGCGACCGATCTCTCGTACAGTTTGCGCCGTGGGATCTCTGCGCAATCCGGTCGGGCCGCTACCCTCCACCATCTACTGGCGTCGGAGGGCCGTTCTGCTGTCCGTACTAGGGCTGTTGGCGCTCCTCACCGTCTGGGTGGTCGGCACCGGCGGAGGCGGTGGCGGCAACAGCGCCGGCGGGTCGAACGGCAAGAACCCGGCCTCCTCGATCACGCCGGGGCCGTCCGGTTCGGGCCCCGCGATCAGCCAACACCCGGGCGGGCGCGACGAGTCGAGCGGCGACACCGACAGCGGCGGCGGCACGGGCGGGAGCGGCGACGACAGCGGCGGCGGCACGGGCGGCGGTTCCGGTGACGGTTCGGGCGGTGGTTCGGGCGACGGCTCCACGGGTTCCGGCGCGAGCGCCGGTGGCGGCTCCGACGACGGGGCCAAGAACGGCGGCGGGGCGGCCGACCGGCTCCCGGCCGGCTCCACGGTCCCCAACTGCACCCCGGGCGACGTGAAGTTGACGCTCAAGAGCGTGCACAACAGTTACGCGCCCGGAGAGCAGCCCGAGATCGAGATCGTCGCCAAGAACGGCTCGGGCAGCGACTGCAAGGTCGATCTCGGCCCGAAGAACACGGTCTTGACGATCACTCGGGCCGGGAACGACGAGGACATCTGGGCTTCGGACGACTGCCCGAAGGACGCGGCGGGGGTCCTCTTCCGCGTACCGGCCGGCGGTCAGGCCGTGCACACGGTGAAGTGGGACCGCAAGCCCGGTGCCCCCGCGTGCGCCACGCCCCCTTCGGGTTCGGCCCCCGCGGGCACCTATCTGGTCGAGGCGAAGGCGCCGGGTCTGGCGAAGGCGCAGACGTCGTTCGTCCTGTCCAAGGACTGAGCGCCCCCGGCCGTCCTGTCCGAGGACCGGGCGCCCCGGCCGCAGGGCGCGGACCCGGGCCGGGACCCGGAGCCCGGCCGCCGGGGCGCGAAGCCGAAGACAGGTGACGCCGAAGCCCGGTGAGCCCGGCCCCGGCGGACCAGCGCCCGGAAAGCCGGGGCCCGAAGAACAGGGCCAGGAAAGCCAGGGCCCGGAAAGCCGGAGCCTGAGGACCAGGGCCCGGAAAGCCGGAGCCCGAGGACCAGGACCCGGAAAGCCGGGACCCGGCGGCGAGGGCTCCTAGACGTACCGCTCCAGGATCGACGACTCCGCGAGACGGGACAGGCCCTCACGGACGCTGCGCGCCCGCGCCTCGCCCACGCCGTCGACCGTCTGGAGATCGTCCACGCTCGCGGCGAGCAGCTTCTGGAGCCCGCCGAAGTGTTCCACGAGCCGGTCGATGATCGCGCCGGGCAGCCGCGGCACCTTGGCGAGGAGCCGGAAGCCGCGCGGGGAGACCGCGGAGTCGAGCGCCTCGGGGGAGCCGGTGTAGCCCAACGCCTTGGCCACCGTGGACAGTTCGAGGAGCTCGGCGTGGGAGAGCGCGTCCAGCTCGGACAGCGCCTCGTCGACCGTGCGGGAGCGCTTGGCGGTGGGCTCGGGCACGTAGTCCCGGACGACCAGCTCGCGGTCGGGCTCGACACCGGCGATCAGCTCGTCGAGCTGGAGGGTCAGCAGCCGCCCGTCCGTACCCAGTTCCACGACGTACTCGGCGATCTCGGTGGCGATGCGGCGCACCATCTCCAGGCGCTGGGCGACCGCGGAGACGTCCCGGACGGTGACGAGGTCCTCGATCTCCAGCGCCGACAGCGTTCCCGCGACCTCGTCCAGCCGGAGCTTGTAGCGCTCCAGGGTCGCGAGGGCCTGGTTGGCGCGGGAGAGGATCGCGGCGGAGTCCTCCAGGACGCGGCGGTGACCGTCCACGTACAGGGCGATCAGACGCATCGACTGGGAGACCGAGACGACGGGGAAGCCGACCTGCTTGCTCACCCGGTCCGCGGTGCGGTGCCGGGTGCCCGTCTCCTCCGTCGGGATCGTCGGGTCGGGCACGAGCTGCACACCCGCCCGCAGGATCTTGGTGATGTCCTTGTCGAGCACGATGCCGCCGTCGAGCTTGCACAGCTCGCGCAGACGGGTCGCGGTGAACTCGACATCCAGGACGAATCCACCCGTGCACATCGCTTCGACGGTCTTGTCGGAGCCGAGCACGATGAGTCCGCCGGTGTTGCCGCGGAGGATCCGTTCCAGCCCGTCGCGCAGTGCCGTGCCGGGTGCCACGGCGCTCAGCGAGGCGCGCATCAGGCCATCGGCACCGGAGCTCCCGCCGGACTTTCCGGGAGCTGCTGCCCGGTCGTTGGCTGCCACTGCACTCCTCCGGTCGCAGGTTTTCGGTCGCCCTCGTTTCGTACGGACGGGCGAGACCAGGGCAAAGTCTACCGGCGCGGCTCCTCGTCCCGTGGGGCCTCTCTGCGACGCGAGCGCGGAAGGACACTCAGGGCCGCGCCGATGTCGGCCACTTCCAGGACCTTCATACCGGCGGGAACCTTGCCCGGATCGGTCGGTACGAGGGCGTGGGTGAAGCCCAGGCGGTGGGCCTCGGCCAGCCGCCGCTGGACCCCCGTGACCCGTCTGACCTCGCCCGCGAGCCCCACCTCGCCGATCGCCACGAGGTTCTTGGGCAGCGGGACGTCACTGGCGGCGGACGCCAGCGCGAGCGCGACGGCGAGGTCCGCGGCGGGCTCGGAGAGCTTCACCCCGCCGACGGTCGCCGAGTAGATGTCCCGCTTCCCGAGAGCGCTGATCCGGCCGCGCTGCTCCAGGACGGCGAGCATCATCGAGACGCGGGAGGTCTCCAGACCGGATGTCGTACGGCGCGGGGAGGGGATCTGGGAGTCGACGGTGAGTGCCTGGACCTCGGCGACCAGGGGACGGCGGCCCTCGAGCGTGACGGTCAGGCAGGTGCCGGGGACGGGCTCGGCGCGGCGCGTCAGGAAGAGCCCCGACGGGTCGGCGAGCCCGGTGATGCCCTCGTCGTGCAGCTCGAAGCAGCCGACCTCGTCCGTCGTCCCGTAGCGGTTCTTGACCCCTCGCACGAGCCGCAGGCGCGCGTGCCGGTCGCCCTCGAAGGACAGGACGACGTCCACGAGGTGTTCGAGCAGCCGGGGGCCGGCGATCGCGCCGTCCTTGGTGACGTGGCCCACGAGCAGGGTGGACATGCCGCGCTCCTTGGAGGCGCGGATGAGCGCGCCCGCCACCTCCCGGACCTGGGCCATGCCGCCGGGCGCGCCGTCGATCTCCGGGGAGGCGACGGTCTGGACGGAGTCCAGGATGAGCAGGGACGGCTTCACCGCGTCCAAGTGGCCGAGGACGGCCGCGAGGTCGGTCTCCGCGGCGAGGTAGAGGTGGTCGTCGATCGCCTTGATGCGGTCCGCGCGCAGCCGCACCTGGCTGGCCGACTCCTCGCCCGTCACGTACAGGGTGCGGTGTTCGTCACTCGCCGACTTGGCCGCCACGTCCAGCAGGAGGGTGGACTTGCCGACGCCGGGTTCGCCCGCGAGGAGGACGACGGCTCCGGGCACGAGACCGCCGCCGAGGACGCGGTCCAGCTCGGGCACGCCGGTGCTGCGGGCGGCGGCCTGGCGGCCGTCGACCTGTCCGATGGGCAGCGCGGACGTGGTGACCCGCCCCGGGGCCGTCGTACGGACGGCGGGCGCGCCGTACTCCTCGACCGTCCCCCATGCCTGGCACTCGGCGCAGCGGCCGAGCCATTTGGCCGTCTGCCAGCCGCACTCGGTGCAGCGGTAGGACGGCCGGTCCTTCGCGGATTTCGTACGGGCAGCCATGACCGAACCGTAACCGGAGCCACTGACAACCCGGCACGCGGCGGTACGACCCCGCCCGCTCCGTGGAACCCGTGACGTGACGCGGGCCCCCGCGTCCCGTTCCCGCACCCCCGCGAGACCGGGTCCCGCGCGGAGCCGTCGCCGCCGCCATCTGCCATGGACCGCCATCGCCGCCCGTGACGGCCCGGGCCAGGGGTCGGGGGCTCCTGTCCCCTTATGAGGGATCGTTTCACCCGTACGGATTAAATGTGCTCAAGGTGCAGGGAGGTGCTGGCCCCGGGCACCTACGGTCGCACGGGTGATGAGCCGCAGTCCGGAGACCTCCACGCACACCACTGGCGCACGCCGGGCGCACGGAGCCGCGCGCAAACGGGCGGCCGCGCCCCGTGGCGCGACCCCCCGCACCCTGGTCCGGCGTCCCCCCGCGCGGTACGAGCCCTACCTGGACGGCCTGTTCACCTATTGCCTGTCCGTGCTGTGCGACCACGACGCGGCCACCGCCGCCCTGGGGGACGCCCTCGCGCTCGCCGAGCGGCGCGGCCCGCGCGGCCCGGAGGCCGCCGACGACCGCAGGGCCTGGCTCTACGCGCTCGCGCGCTGGGCCTGTCTGCGCAAGCTCACGGAAGCCCGGCGCAGGCGGCAGGCGGCGCACGCCTCCGGACGGCGCGCGCCGCACCGGAGCGGACCCCAGAAGGCCGCGGGCGGACCCCGGGAAGGGGCCGCCCCGGACGCGGCGCACAAGGCCGCCGCCGACCGGCGCGCGGCCGAGGCGCTGAGCGCCGTCCCCGTGCCCGAGGAGGTCCAGGACCACCGCCGCCGCGAACTCTCCCTGCTGGCCTGGCCGGAGGCCGCCGGGACCACCCCCGAACAGCGCGAGGCGCTCGAACTCGCGGTGCGCCACCAGCTCGCCGCCCACGAGGTCGCCGCCGTCCTCGGCATCGAGCTCGCCGTCGCGCGCGAGCTGCTCGCCTCCGCCGCCTGCGAGGTCGAACGCACCCGCGCGGCCCTCGCCGTCGTGGAGACCGGCGCCTGTCCCAGCGTCGCCCGGCTCACCGGCGACAGCAGGCTCGTGCTGAGCACCACCCTGCGCGACGAACTGGTCCGGCACGTCGACGACTGCCCGCGCTGCCGCCGTGCCGCCGAGCGCGCGGTCCCCGGCGCCTGGCCCGGCACCAGCGTCACGCCCGCGGCGCTCCCCGTGCTCCGGGCCCCGCACGCGGCCCTGTGCTCCGCGATGGCCCACGCCCCCCGCGCGCGGGGCAGCGCTCCGCGCTTCGACCGGCGCGGCTTCCCGATGGACCCCAAGGACCATGCCGCCCGGAGGGACCGCCTGCGCGCGCGTGCCGTCACGACGACCATCGTCGCCACCGTCGTCGCCGCCCCCGTTCTCGCCCTGTGGGCCGCGTACCGGGGCGCGCCCCTGGCCGGGGAGGGCGTGGACGGCCGTCCGGCCAGTACGAGCGAGGCCCAGGACCCCGGGGGCCCGGACGGCGGGAGGGCGGGCTACGAGAACGCCGGGAACGCCAGCGCGGGCCCCGGCTCCGGCTTCACCGGGGGCGGCGGCTCGTCGGACGTGTCCGTCGAGGTCGTCAGCGCCCGCGGGACGACCCCGGGGCACCTGTCGGTGACGGCCGGAACCAGCGGGGACACCACCCTGGTCACGCTGACCGCGTCCGGCAGCGCCCCGGTCCGCTGGTCCGCGCGCACCGGCGCGTCCTGGCTCTACCTCAGCCGGTCCTCGGGAACGCTCGATCCGGGCGAGTCACTGACGATCAGGGTGCACGTCGACCACCTTCGCGAGCCGACGGGCCGCTGGGCCGCGCGGGTGGCGATCGCCCCGGCGGGCGCGGTGGTCACGATCACCGGGTACGGGAAGGCGGGCCCGTCCCGCCCCAGCGGGAAGCCGGTCCCCACCGCGAGCGTCCCGACCCCCTCGGGGCCGGGCTCCACCCCGGCCGCGACCCCCAGCGACCAGGCCCCGTCCCCGACCCCGCCCGACCCGACGCCGACGGCCACCGTCACCGACCCGCCCTCCCCGGACCCGGGCACCTCGTCACCGCCACCGGGCGACAGCGGCGACCCGGGCACGCCGTAGGGCCCGGGCCGCCGCCCGTAGGACCCGGACCGGGGCTCAGCCCACCGGATCCGCGGGATGCGGCGCCACCAGCGGCAGCCGCGAGGCCAGCCGCTCCTCGCACAGCTGGGCCAGGCGGTCGTACCCCGCCTTGCCCATCAGCTCGATCAGCTCCGGACGGTAGGAGACGTACACCGGGTCGCCGGCGCCGTGTGCCGAGGTCGCCGACGTGCACCACCAGTGCAGGTCGTGGCCGCCCGGTCCCCAGCCGCGGCGGTCGTACTCGCCGATGGAGACCTGGAGCACCCGGGTGTCGTCGGGCCGGTCGATCCATTCGTACGTACGGCGCACGGGCAGCTGCCAGCAGACGTCCGGCTTGGTCTCCAGCGGCTCGCGTCCCTCCTTGACGGCCAGGATGTGCAGCGAGCAGCCCGCGCCGCCGGCGAAGCCGGGACGGTTCTGGAAGATGCAGGAACCCTCGTACGGGCGGGTCTGGCGGTCGCCGTCCTCGTCCTCGGACACCCAGCCCGTCTCCACGCCCACGTCGTGGTGCTGCCAGATCTCCGGCGTGAGCCGGGCCACGTGCCCCGCGACCCGCTTCTCGTCGTCCTCGTCGGAGAAGTGCGCCCCCAGCGTGCAGCAGCCGTCGTCGGCGCGGCCCGCCTGGATGCCCTGGCAGCCGCTCCCGAAGATGCAGTTCCACCGGGAGGTCAGCCAGGTCAGATCGCACCGGAACACCTGCTCGTCATCGGCAGGATCGGGGAACTCCACCCACGCGCGAGCGAAGTCGAGGCCCTTCTCGTCGCTCTTCTTCGCGGGCTTCCCGGACTTGGCGGCCTGCGCCCGCACGGAACCCGTGGCCGATTTGTCGGACTTCGCCTTTTTCGTCTTTGGCACGCGTCCAGGGTAAGTCGCTTCGGGCCGCTCCGGGGACGCTCCCGCAGTACCACGGAGGTCACCGTTCGACGTGGGCTTTCGCCCCGCCCCACGGGAACCGGCGTGCGGGCAGTAGCGTTCCGTACATGAGACTCGGTGTCCTCGACGTGGGTTCGAACACGGTGCATCTGCTGGTGGTGGACGCCCACCCCGGCGCCTGCCCGCTGCCCGCGCACTCGCACAAGGCCGAACTGCGGCTCGCCCAATTGCTCGACGCGAGCGGGGCGATCGGCCCCGAAGGCGTCGACAAGCTGATCGAAACGGTCCAGGACGCCCTGGAGGCCGCCGAGGACAAGGGCGTCGAGGCACTGCTGCCGTTCGCGACGTCGGCCGTGCGCGAGGCCGGCAACGCCGACGAGGTCCTCGCCCGGGTGAAGGCCGAGACCGGCGTCGAGCTGCAGGTCCTCACCGGCGCCGAGGAGGCGCGGCTCACCTTCCTGGCGGCCCGCCGCTGGTTCGGCTGGTCGGCGGGCAAGCTCCTCGTCCTCGACATCGGCGGCGGCTCCCTGGAGATCGCGTACGGGATGGACGAGGAGCCGGACGCCGCGGTGTCGCTGCCGCTCGGTGCCGGCCGGCTGACCGCGGGCTGGCTGCCCGCCGACCCGGCGGACCCGGCGGACGTACGGGCGCTGCGCCGGCACGTGCGGGCCGAGATAGCCCGGACGGTCGGGGAGTTCAGCCGCCTCGGCACCCCGGACCACGTGGTCGCCACCTCCAAGACGTTCAAGCAGCTCGCCCGGCTGGCCGGTGCCGCCCGCTCCGCCGACGGCCCGTACGTCCAGCGCGAGCTCAAGCGCCGCTCCCTGGAGGACTGGGTCCCCCGCCTCGCGTCCATGACGGCGGACGAACGGGCCGAGCTGCCGGGCGTCTCCCCGGGCCGCTCCGGCCAGCTCCTCGCGGGCGCCCTGGTCGCCGAGGCCGCCATGGACCTGTTCGGCGTCGAGACCCTGGAGATCTGCCCCTGGGCCCTGCGCGAGGGCGTCATCCTGCGCCGCCTGGACCACATGGCATCGGAGTAGGAGAGGGAACGAGCCCCCCCCCAAGGCCCCGGGGCGCGGGAAACGGCGCGCCCAGCCCCCTGCGAGGGGAAGCCGCCCACCGGAACAAGCCCCCCACGGCGAGTGGGCGCCCCCGGTCCACCCGGCAGGGCGTGGCATCGATCACAAGCGCACCCCGGCCCCGGGACCCGGCCCCCGCGACCGGGAGCCGGCCCCCACCCCCGGCCGCAGGCCCGAGCGTCCCAGGCCGGAGCCCCACCCGCCCCCCGGGCCGGAGGCCGGTCGACCCCCGGCAGGGGCGGACGGGAGCCTCCCGGCCGGGTCCGCCACCCCAGCCCAACCGCCGGAGGCACCCCGTACGCTGTCCCTCGTGGCAGAACCAGTGGTGCGCATCCCGGATGCGAAGGTCGCGCTGTCCACGGCCTCCGTGTACCCGGAGTCGACCGCGACGGCCTTCGAGATCGCCGCGCGCCTCGGATACGACGGCGTCGAGGTCATGGTGTGGACCGACCCCGTAAGCCAGGACATCGACGCACTGCGCCGCCTCAGCGACTACCACCGGATGCCGATCCTCGCCGTTCACGCGCCCTGTCTGCTGATCACCCAGAGGGTCTGGTCCACCGACCCGTGGACCAAGCTCCAGCGCGCGAAGGCCGCCGCCGAGAAGCTCGGCGCGAGCACCGTCGTGGTCCACCCCCCGTTCCGCTGGCAGCGCCAGTACGCCCGTGACTTCGTCTCCGGGATCTGGCGCATGGCCGACGAGACGGACGTGCGGTTCGCCGTCGAGAACATGTACCCGTGGCGTTACCGCGACCGCGAGATGCTCGCGTACGCCCCCGACTGGGACGTGACGAAGGACGACTACCGGCACTTCACGATCGACCTCAGCCACACCGCGACCGCCCGCACCGACGCCCTGCAGATGATCGACCGCATGGGCGACCGCCTCGGACACGTCCACCTCGCCGACGGCAACGGTTCCAACAAGGACGAGCACCTGGTCCCGGGCCGCGGCGTCCAGCCCTGCGCCGAACTCCTGGACCGCCTCGCGCTGTCCGGTTTCGACGGCCACGTCGTCATCGAGGTCAACACCCGCCGCGCGATGTCCAGCGCGGAGCGCGAGGCCGACCTCGCCGAGGCCCTCGCCTTCACCCGGCTCCACCTCGCCTCCGCGGTGAAGGTGCCCCGCGGATGACGGACGCCGCCCCCCGCCGCGGCCGGGGACGCCCCACCCGCACGCAGACGCAGGCGGCCCCCGCCACCCGCGACCGCATCCTGGAGGCGGCCCGCGAGGAGTTCTCCGAGCGCGGCTACGAGAAGACGTCGGTCCGCGGCATCGCCAAGTCCGCCGGAGTGGACTCGGCCCTCGTGCACCACTACTTCGGCACCAAGGAACAGGTCTTCGAGGCGGCCATCGAGGTCGCCTTCGCCCCCGCGCTCGGCGCGCCCGAGAAGATCGTCGAGGGCCCCCTGGACGGTGTCGGCGAGCGCCTGACCCGCTTCGTCCTCGGCATCTGGGAGAACCCCACGAGCCGTACCCCGCTGCTCGCGATCGTCCGCTCCGCGGTGAACAACGACACCGCGGCCGCCGTCTTCCGCCGTCTCGTCGCCGCCCAGCTGCTGCGCCGCATCGCGGGCAGGATCGACCTCCCGGACCCGGAACTGCGCGCGGAGCTCGCGGCGGCCCAGCTCGTCGGGGTCGCGATGCTGCGCCACGTCATCAAGGTCGAGCCGCTGGCCTCGGCGGACCTGGAGCGCATCGTGGCCCGGGTCGCGCCCGTGGTGCAGGGCCACCTGACGAACCCATGAGCGAGCGGGGCCGCCACCGGGGCGGTCCCACCCCGGTGAACGCGGCCGACATGCGCGGACGCGGCACCGGGACAACCGCTGGGCGAGACATATGTCCCGGGATGCGGACAGCCTGTCCGGATCCTGGAGCACCGGCGTACGCTCGACTCCAGTCTTAACTCTCCGAAGGAGCGAGCGACGATGCCCGAGCTGAGGTCCCGCACAGTCACCCACGGCCGCAACATGGCGGGCGCACGCGCCCTTATGCGTGCCTCCGGTGTACCGGGCGCGGACATCGGACGGAAGCCGATCATCGCGGTCGCCAACTCCTTCACGGAGTTCGTGCCGGGTCACACCCACCTCCAGCCCGTCGGCCGGATCGTCAGCGAGGCCATCACGGCCGCCGGCGGCATCGCCCGCGAGTTCAACACGATCGCCGTCGACGACGGCATCGCGATGGGCCACGGCGGCATGCTGTACTCCCTGCCCTCCCGCGACCTGATCGCGGACTCGGTGGAGTACATGGTCGAGGCGCACTGCGCCGACGCCCTGATCTGCATCTCGAACTGCGACAAGATCACGCCCGGCATGCTCATGGCCGCGCTGCGCCTGAACATCCCGGCGGTCTTCGTCTCCGGCGGCCCGATGGAGTCCGGCCGCGCCACCCTGGTGGACGGCACGGTCCGCACGCTCGACCTGGTCGACGCGATCTCCGACGCCGTGAACGACAAGATCTCGGACGAGGACATCCTCCGCATCGAGGAGAACGCCTGTCCGACCTGCGGCTCCTGTTCCGGCATGTTCACCGCCAACTCGATGAACTGCCTGACCGAGGCCATCGGCCTGAGCCTGCCCGGCAACGGCTCGGTCCTCGCCACCCACACCGCCCGCAAGGGCCTGTACGAGGACGCGGCCCGCACGGTCGTCGACATCACGCGCCGCTACTACGACCAGGACGACGAGTCGGTCCTGCCGCGCAACATCGCCACCCACGCGGCCTTCGAGAACGCCATGGCCCTCGACATCGCCATGGGCGGCTCCACCAACACGATCCTGCACCTGCTGGCCGCCGCCCAGGAGGCCGGCGTGCCCTTCGGCCTGGACGAGATCAACGAGGTCTCGCGCCGGGTGCCGTGCCTCGCCAAGGTCGCCCCGAACGTCGCCAAGGACCGCACGTACTACATGGAGGACGTGCACCGCGCCGGCGGCATCCCCGCCCTGCTGGGCGAACTGCACCGCGCGGGCCTCCTGAACGAGGACGTCCACTCGGTCCACAGCCCGTCCCTCTCCGACTGGCTGAAGACCTGGGACGTGCGCGCCGGCTCCCCGTCCCCCGAGGCGGTCGAACTGTGGCACGCGGCCCCCGGCGGCGTCCGCTCCTCCGAGGCCTTCTCCCAGTCCGAGCGCTGGCTGGCACTGGACGAGGACGCCGAGGGCGGCTGCATCCGCTCCGCCGAGCACGCCTACTCCAAGGACGGCGGCCTCGCGGTCCTCAAGGGCAACCTGGCCGTCGACGGCTGCGTCGTGAAGACGGCCGGCGTCGACGAATCCATCTGGACCTTCGAGGGCCCCGCGGTCGTCTGCGAGTCCCAGGACGAGGCCGTCGACAAGATCCTCAAGAAGCAGATCACCCACGGCGACGTCGTGGTCATCCGCTACGAGGGCCCCAAGGGCGGCCCCGGCATGCAGGAGATGCTCTACCCGACCTCGTTCCTCAAGGGCCGCGGCCTCGGCAAGACCTGCGCCCTGATCACCGACGGCCGCTTCTCCGGCGGCACGTCGGGCCTGTCGATCGGCCACGCCTCCCCGGAGGCCGCGTCCGGCGGCACCATCGCCCTCGTCCGGGACGGCGACCGCATCCGCATCGACATCCCGAACCGCTCGATCGAACTGCTCGTGTCCGACGAGGAACTCGCCACCCGCCGCGAGGCCCTGAACGGCGTCTACGCCCCCGCGAACCGCGACCGCAAGGTCTCGGCCGCCCTGCGCGCCTACGCTGCGATGGCGACGAGCGCGGACAAGGGCGCGGTCCGGGACGTGTCGAAGCTGGGCTAGCCCTCGTCCGGCCCCAGGACCGCCGAAACCGTGAGGAGGGGCCGCCCCGGCCGGGGCGGCCCCTCCAACGGCTCACCAGCCCGAGGGATCCCGCCCGTCGACCGCGAAGAGGGAGCCGTCGGGGGCGGTGGCGTAGACGTGGGTGCCGGTGGTGAGGGGGGACGGGAGCGCGCTGACGAGTGAACCCCGGGCGCTGCCCGGCCGCGCCTTCGTCTGACCGAGCAGTGCGCCCCGGACGGTGTCGACGGCGACGAGGCGCCCGTCCACGGCACTCAGGTACAGGTGGTCCCCGTCCACGACGGGGGCCGACGACCAGCTGACGGACGTCTCCACCCGCCACAACTGCGCCGAGGTCCGGGTGCTCACGGCCACCAGCGAGCCGCCGTCGGCGAGCAGGTACACCGTGTCCTTGTGGACGACGGCCTGTGCTCCGGGGAGCGGCACGGGCAGCTTGACGCGTCTGGCGGTCCTGTCGGTGACGTCGTAACGCACGACGGCGTCGGTGTACTGGTCACTGCTCGTGGACGTGAACCAGAGCACGCCGGACTCGGCGTGCACGAGGTTCAGGCCCTGATCCAGACGTCGCTGCCAGCTCACGGTGCCGGTCTCGGGGTCCACCGCCGCCACCCGGATCCGGCTTCCGTCCGGTGAGACGGCGTACGCGATGCCGTCTTCGTACGACGAGAATCTCGGTGCCGACAGCCCCGGGAGCGCGTGCTGCCACAACCGCTTGCCGGTCGCCGCGTCGAGGGCGGTGACCTCGGAGCCGGGGCCGGTGAGCAGGGTGACGCCACCGGCGTGGGCGACGCCACCCGAGTAGCGTGTCGTGTCCCGGTCCCAGCGGGTCCTCCCCGTGGACGGATCCAGTGCCGTCAGCCGGTGTCCACCCCGGCTGAGGACCTGGAGCAGCCCGCCCGACAGGACCGGCGCGCTCGGCACGTCGCCGCTCCGCCCCTTCGGGTCCGGACGGGACCACAGCACCTTGCCGTTCGAGGGATCGACGGCGACGGCCAGCGCGCCGGGCCGGACGCAGTACAACCGGTGTGCGCCGTAGACGCATTGCGGCTGTCCGCCGGCCTTGGCCCCCGCGGCCGTCACCTTCACGTCCCACGGCCCGAAACCGTCGCTCTGCGACGGACGCGCCACGTGTTTCTGCGCCGACGCCGGGGTCTGTGTCCCGTCCGGCCGCGCGAGAACGCCGAGGGCGACGGCGCCCGCGGCGAGTCCGGCCAGGGCGACGGCGGCCGGCAGCCGCCACCGCCGTCCGCCCTTCTTCCCGGCGGCCACATGAGTCAGGTCCTCGGAACCCTCCGGGCGTTCGTGCCGTGGTCGCGCTGCCACGTCCCGCGCCGGAGGCGCCGGCTCCCTCGCCCCGGTCCGCTGCTCGGGAATGAAGGCCCGGGTGTCGTACGAGGCCGAGACCGAGCGCAGCGCGGTCATCAGCTCGTCCGGGGTCGGCCGGTCCTCGGGCTCCTTCGCGAGGCAGCGCGCGACCAGGTCGAGCAGTTCCTCCGGCACTCCCGTCAAGTCCGGCTCTTCGTGCACGACTTGATAAGCGACCAGATAGGGGCTGTCCGAGTCGAAGGGCCCGCTCCCGGTGGCCGCGTGCACGATCACCGAACCGAGTGCGAACACGTCCGCGGCCGGACCGACATGCCGTGGCCTGCTGAACTGCTCCGGCGCCATGAACGGCGGCGTGCCGATCAACTTGCCCGTCTCGGTCCGGAGTTCACTGTCGGCGGGGCGCGAGATGCCGAAGTCGATGACCTTCGGCCCGTCCTCCGCCAGCAGGACGTTGCTGGGCTTGAGGTCGCGGTGGACGACACCGGCCCGGTGGATGTCCCGCAGCGCCTCCGCGAGCCCGGCCATCAGATGACGCAGCCGGTCCGTGGACAGCGCGCCGTTCCGTTTCACGTGCTCGGCGAGCGTCGGCCCCGGAATGAACAGGGTTGCCATCCAAGGGCGTTCGGCCTCCGGATCGGCGTCCACGACGGGCGCGGTGAAGGCACCGCTGACCCGGCGCGCGGCCGCGACCTCCTGACGGAACCGCCCCCGGAACTCGGGGTCCTGGGAGAACTCGGCGTGCACGACCTTGACGGCCAGCCGCAACCCGGAGGCGGACCGCGCCAGATGCACGATCCCCATGCCACCGGAGCCCAGCCTCGTCTCCAGCAGGTACTGCCCGACATGAAGCGGATGTTCCGCTTCTGTGTCGGTGCTGCGCTGTGGCGGCATCACTCACCCCCGTGGGATCGCCCGCATGCGCGACGCGCAGAGCCTAGTCGATCCTTCGTGCGAAACCTCGACGGCTTGCTAGCCTCCTCGCGCAGTCCGAATTTGGCGTGAACCAATTCAACGGGGGAATTCGACATGGCCACGGAAGACATCGTGATCACGGACGCGACGGAGGCAGCGGAGACGGAGCCGCTGGCCGCCGCGACGATCCGCACCTACCCGCTCGCCCCGGGACACACCGTCAACGTCCGCAGCGGACCCGGCACCCACTACCCGATCGTCCGCACGCTGTCGGCCGGATCGAGCGTCCCGATCCGCTGCCAGTGCCAGGGAGAGTCCGTCACCGGCCCGTACGGGTCCTCGACGATCTGGGACAACATCGCCAACGGCCAGTTCGTGTCGGACGCCTACGTACGCACCGGCAGCGACGGCTACGTCGCCGTGAAGTGCTCCTGACCGACGCTCCCGCCGAACGGCATCTGTGACGGCCGCCGCAGCCGTCACCGGGGCAACCGGGGCGATAATCATCGGGTGAGCGACGAGACCAGCACCCCCGCGGGGCCCCAGCCCGAGCCCCTGCGTTTCTTCGGGACGACCTGGGTGGAGCACGACGGCGGCTACACCGGCCGCCGGATCGGCGTGGCCGTCGGCTCGCTGGCCGCCGCGGTGGCCTCCTGCTTCGTGCTCCGTTTCGCCTACCAGGGCCTGGCCATCGCGGACGTGGGGACACCCGTGACCGTGATGGTCGTGGTGATGTTCGCGGTGTGCAGCGCGCTGGCGTTCGGCCACACCTCGGGCGCCTTCTCCAAGCGCCCCGACCCCGACCGCCAGGCATCCCTGCGCGGCCTGCTGACCATCGGTTTCGTCGGCTCCCTCCTCGCCTACTTCGTCCGCTCCCTCAGCGAGGCCCCGGGCGAGAAGCTCCACCGCGAGGAGTACGAGGCGGCGAGGGCCCGGTACACCCGCCGCACCACCCGCCGCACCGGCAACCCGGCCAAGAAGCCCCGC
>NZ_KZ626905.1 GCF_002911015.1 Streptomyces populi | reverse complement strand
GGTTCTCCTCCCCCGCGGCGATGTTTCACGTGGAACAACGGCACGGGCCGCGAGCTCTCCACGGAGGATTTACCCGGACGGTACGCGATGACGTTTGCAACGGTCCTCATGTGCAGCATCCATGAAGATGTTGTTGACGGAATGCGTCGAACCGGTCACGCGCCGACCCGCTCGGCAGCTCACACAAGGGTCCCGACAGCCTCTTCGGCGCCTCCGCGCCGCATCGGCCGCCCTCACGGCGGGACCACCGGCCACCCGCCGGTCATTCCGTTTGCGCAAAGAACTGCAACGACAGCAAAGCAACTCCTGTGACTCACGTCACCGGAGCCCCTCGCGCGGGGCCCCCTCTGGTCCATGAGTCGCTTCATCAGGGGCGCACACGGCTTCATCAGGGGCGCACACGGACGGAAGGCGGACATACGAAAACCGGCCAGCCGCCGCTGTGGGCGTCTGGCCGGTCCGGTGTGTGGAGCCTAGGGGAGTCGAACCCCTGACATCTGCCATGCAAAGACAGCGCTCTACCAACTGAGCTAAGGCCCCGTAAGAGGAGCGTCCGACCACAGGAACCATCTGTCGACGGGCGCCGCAGACCAGAGTACCGGGTCACCCAGGGGATCTCGCAAAATATTGGGGGTCCCCGTGGACGACCACTCTCCGTAAGATGCTCGACGTGGTTCGCTGTCGCGAACCGCGGTACTTGGGGAAGCGATGGGGAGACGCAATGGACGCCGCACAGCAGGAAGCAACCGCGAGAGCCCGGGAGCTGCAGCGGAACTGGTACGGGGAGCCGCTGGGGGCGCTCTTCCGTAGGCTCATAGAGGACCTGGGCCTGAACCAGGCGCGTCTTGCCGGGGTACTCGGGCTGTCCGCACCCATGTTGTCGCAGCTGATGAGCGGTCAGCGGGCCAAGATCGGCAATCCCGCGGTGGTCCAGCGCGTCCAGCTCCTGCAGGATCTGGCGGGGCAGGTCGCCGACGGGAGCGTCAGCGCCGCCGAGGCGACCGAGCGGATGGACGAGATCAAGAAGTCCCAGGGGGGATCGGTGCTCAGCAACACCACGCAGTCCACGACCAGTTCGGGAGCCCCGACGGTCAAGCGGGTGGTCCGTGAGATCCAGTCGCTGCTGCGCTCGGTGGCCGCCGCCGGGGACATCATCGACGCGGCGGACACCCTCGCCCCGACCCACCCGGAACTGGCAGAGTTCCTCCGGGTCTACGGTGCCGGCCGTACGTCCGACGCGGTCGCGCACTACCAGTCCCACCAGAGCTGAGCCGAGCCCGGCCGCCGACCGCCCGGCGCTGGAGGCAGTGACACCTTCCAGCCGCCGCACGTCATGCAGCCGGGCACCTCGGAAGAGGTCTCCGGACCGACAGCCGAAGGGGAGCGACGTACGACCATGGGTGAGGTCTTCGCAGGCCGGTACGAACTGGTCGACCCGATCGGGCACGGGGGAGTCGGTGCCGTGTGGCGCGCCTGGGACCACCGGCGGCGTCGTTACGTGGCCGCCAAGGTGCTCCAGCAGAGCGACGCGCACGCCCTGCTGCGGTTCGTGCGGGAACAGGCGCTGCGGATCGACCATCCTCATGTGCTGGCTCCCGCCAGCTGGGCCGCCGACGACGACAAGGTCCTGTTCACGATGGATCTGGTCGCCGGGGGCTCCCTGGTCCATCTGGTCAACGACTACGGCCCCTTGCCCCCCTCGTTCGTCTGCACCCTGACCGACCAGCTCCTCGCGGGTCTCGCCGCCGTGCACGCGGAAGGAGTGGTGCACCGCGACATCAAGCCGGCCAACGTGCTCCTCGAGGCGACCGGCACGGGCCGGCCGCGGCTGCGCCTGTCCGACTTCGGCATCGCCATGCGGCTGGGCGAACCACGGCTCACCGAGACCAACTACGTGGTGGGGACACCGGGTTACATCGCTCCCGAGCAGTTGCTGGGTTCGGAGCCTGATTTCCCCGCCGACCTTTTCGCCGTCGGCCTGGTCGCCCTGTACCTCCTGGAAGGCTCCAAGCCCGACGCCAAGGCGCTGATCGAGTATTTCGCCGAGCACGGCACGCCGTCCGCCCCGCGAGGCATACCCGAGCCTCTGTGGCAGGTCGTGGCGATGCTCCTCCAGCCGGACCCGTACGCCCGCTTCCGGACCGCCACAGGGGCGCGCAAGGCACTCGCCGCGGCCGTCGAGCTGCTGCCCGAGCCGGGGCCCGACGACGAGATGATCGAGGTCTTCGACCAACTCGGGCCGCTGCCCGAGGGATTCGGCCCCACGGGGCCCCTGGGGCCGAGGGCCGCCTCGCGGGGAAGTTCACGGACCCTGTCCTCCCCCGGGCTTCCCGACACCACGGCCGCCGCCCCCGGGGCCGGCTCAGGCTCCGGGGTTCTTCCCGTCCTCGTTTCCGCGCCCGGGCCGGACCAGGAATCCGGATCGGAGCCGAGCGGACTCCAGGAGCCGAGGGAACCGAGTGAGGTGCGGGAGCCGCGGGAGTCGTGGGAGGTGCAGGAATCATGGGGGAGCGTTCCGGAGGGCGTCCCGTCCGTCCCCGGGGGCAGGGACGGGGACCGCGACCTCGACACCGGGGGCGCGCTCCCGGTGTCCCGTCCCGTCGGCGCGGAGCGGGACCCTGCCGAGAACGCCTCAGGACAGCGGCCCTCCGGGGACGGCACACCGACCCGGTCGGGCAGCGGGGAAGCCGTGCCTCGGCCCGGCCGTGAGCACGTACGTCCTCCGGCCGCCTCCGACGGCGTCCAGGCGCGGCCGGCCCCCGAGGCCGTGCCTCCTGCCGCACCGGACGAAACCCCTCAGGACCCCGCCCCGGGCGTCCCTCCCCGACCGTCCTCGATGTCGGACACCGGAAGTTTCCATCTGCCGCCACCGCGGCCCGTGCCCGACACCGGTCCCCGGCGGCAACCGCAGACCGGACCTCCTCACCACCCGTCCTTGCATCTGCGGCCCCAGCAGGACCGGCCGGACGCGCAGACGCCCACTCCCCCCGTTTCGGTCCCGCTCCCCTCACCCGCCTCCGCGCCGCCCGTCCTTCCGCCTTTCGACCGGACCCCGACTCCCCCGACCGCGCCCCTTCCCGCGCACGCCTCCTCCCCCCACCAGCCCTCGGTGCCGCCCGCCGCGATGCCGCAGCACGCCTACGCCTCCACCGCTTCGTACACCGCCCGGTCCGTTCAGGACCCGCCCGGGACCCCGGCGCTTCCGGGACGCCGGAGAAGGCGCGCACGGCCGCGTCCGGGGCCGCCCGCCGCGGTCGCCGTGCCCATGTTCCTGCTCGCCCTGGCCTGCTTCGCGGTGGGGTTCTGGGCACTGACCCAGATCTGAGTCCGGGAGGGACGCGGAAGCGGCCCGGTGGGCTACCGGCCCCGTGTCGCCCCGTGCTCCCAGGACGCCGGTGGCGGCACCGGCAGCGAGGCCGAGGCCGTGTCCGCGTCCTCCGGTGCCGGCCGAGCGGTCCGCGCCGCGCGTCGGCGCGCGGCCACGGTCCACGTCCCGAGCGTCAGCATCAGCAGGCTTCCGGTGCCGATGCCGCCCGCGGCGACCAGTTTCATGACTCCACCGCGGCCTGGTCCGCCGCCGCCGTCCCCGGCGTCCGCCGTTCCGTCCGCCGTCTCCTCGCCGACCGCCGGAACGGCGAACACGTTCCGGGGCACCGGTCTCCCCGCGTAGGCGGGCGCCGTCTGCGCCGCTCCGGTCACCCCCACCCGCAGGGTCAGCCCGAACGGTCCCTCGCCGAAGCGGTCGGCGACCTGCGCGGCGAGATGGACCACGAGGTAGTAGGAACCGGCGAACCGCATCCCGCTCACACGGTCGCTGAGCGCGTACCGGTTCTCGTAGGCGACGGGGGGCAGGGGGGCGAGCGCGGCGGAACGCTGGCCGCCGTCGTACCCGGCGCCGACACCGTCGACGAAACCCCGTACCGGGTTGTAGAGGGACATGACGAGCGCGGTGCCGACGGAGCCTTCTCCCCGGCTCGTACTGCCGAGCTCCGCGGTCGCGTGGACCTGTTGTCCCCAGTCGACCGGCACCTTGTAGAAGCGGGTCTGTCCCGGGCCGATGCGGTCCTTCCAGATTCCCTGCTCGAGCGGGGCGGCCCGGCTGAACCCGGCGCCGCCGCTGCGGTGCTCCGCGTCCCCCACGAGGGCTTGGGGGGAGGCGGAGTTCCAGGCCTCCGGAGCGCTCGTCGGGCCGGACGGCGCCTTCAGGGCGGGCTCCGAGACGTAGCCGAGTTCCAGGTCCCACGCGCGGGACGCGGAAGGCTCCGTGGCGGCCGGACCCGTCCCGCCGCCCGCCGCACCCGCAGCTCCGGTGCGTTCGACGACCATGTAGTACGTTCCCGCCGCCTGACAGGCGTACTGCCCACCGTTCGTCTCGCGGGACGCCCAGGCGGCGATGGGGTGCGGGCTCTCGGTGGCGCCGAAGCGGGCGCTTCCGGTGAAGGAGCAGTTGCGGCCGTCGGCGTCCTGCAGGGAGACCTTGAGGCCGTCCGAGTAGGAGACCGTCGCGCCGGGCCGGGGGACGGCGGTGGCGGAGACGTACGCGCCGGAGTCGGCGTCGAGGTCGAGACGGTAGTACAGCCTGCCGTCCCTTCCCGCGACTCCGACGGAGCTCCTGTAGGTCCGGCCCGGCCGGAGGAGCACGGAGTCGGTCGTGTCGGTCGCGCCCTTGACGGTGACGGCGTCCTCGGCGAAGGCGTACGGCCCGGACGTACCGTCGGCGGCCGTCCCCGCGTCCTCGGCGGCGGTCCGCGCACCGGCGGTCCCGGGAGCGGCGGCGGCCCGGCCGGCGGGGGCGGGGATCACGCACAGCGCGGCCGCCGCCACCGTGGCCGCGAGCACCCGGCCGTGCCACGACCTCGCACACCGGCTTCCGGCACTCCGGCCCTCCGTGCGCCGCCCCATCACGCGCCACCCCTCGTCGTAAGCTCCCTGGCGCGGACCATCCTGCACCGTCGGCAACCGCCGCACCCGGGCTATCGGTGGGAGCGACCGAAAGGAAGCGGCCGAACCACGGCCGGTTTTGCTCGTGCAAGCAATCCGATCGCTTTCGTGAATCCTCGGGGTTCCGGGAAACACAAAACCCCGACCGCGAGGCGGCCGGGGTCTGCTCCGAGACTGTTGTCGATACTCACGAACCCGTGGGCACGGAGTCGGTCGCCTCCGTCCACAGATCCTGCTCGGCGCGATCCGCCTGGATCTGGCGGTACACGAGGAGCCCGCCGATGGCGGCCAGTGCGACCAGGAGAAGCTTCTTCACCGCGCGACCTCGTCTTTCGTTGGCGTAGGGGACTTCTGGCGCCCGACTATACACACCGGCCGATATCGATCGGTGACCTGGATCGACCCTCAACTGCCGCTCCACGCAGGGCGGCGGGCCGGAACACGGCCACCTCGGCCTCGGGGGAATCACACGCCACAGACCATGACCTTCAAGGGCATCTTCGAACTTTTCCGAGCGTTTACGACCATCCGGGTGGTGTTCATCTGAACATCGACGCGCCACGGGCGCAGGTCCACCACTTCACGACCCGCATACACATCATGAGGAAAGTACGCAAATCGCCCGACCCGAAAGTGAGGGGCCGTGCCTCAGAGCAA
This sequence comes from Streptomyces populi, assembly GCF_002911015.1. Taxonomy (GTDB): domain Bacteria; phylum Actinomycetota; class Actinomycetes; order Streptomycetales; family Streptomycetaceae; genus Streptomyces; species Streptomyces populi. The sequence goes on along the minus strand of NZ_KZ626905.1, from coordinate 40,768 downwards.
GGTCATGAAGTTGTGGGCCGCGATCGTCACCGCCTTCCTGGCGCTGTGCACGACGCTCGGACTCGTCACGACCACCGCGGCCGCAGCGGTACAGCAGGCCGGCCCGGCCCGCAACACCAAGACCCCGGCGGCGGCCCCGGCGATCGCACCGGTCCCGGCCCCCGGGCCCTGGTCCTACAGCCGGGCACTGCCTCCCACGATGAAACAACGCATCCATGCCGAGGCGCACGGCTCCTCGCCGAGCTGCCGCCACCGCGTACCGGCGGACGACGGCACGGCGGACCACGCCGCTCCCGGCGGCGCAGCAGGCCTCACGGCCCCCGACGCCTGTTCCGGGCCCAAAACCCTCACGGCACCCGGCACAAAGCCCCTGGGAGCCCTCACACCCGTAGCGCAGCTCCAGCGCTGAGCCGGACGCCGATCCGGACGCCGGACCAGGCACCGGCCAGGCACCGGAAAGACGTCGGGACAGGCACCGCGACGGGCGGGAAGCACCGTTCGGGGCGTCGGCACGGTCCGGCACGGGACACCACCCCGGCCGCTCCTCCGGCCCACGGCTCCTGACCGCCGCCCGGCCTCACGGCCCCGGCCGCCTCGCCCCGGGCGATACGACCCCGCCCCGTTCCTTCCGGCCCCTCCACACGGCCCTGCGCGCGATCCACGGCCCCTTGCGGCCCGCACCCCCTCACGGACCCCTGACGTAGCGGCGAACTTGCGTACGAAGCACTCAGGGCGAAGGCCCGGCGACCCGGAAGGGTCGCCGGGCCTTCGGCATTGCGCCACCCGTCCGGGACCGGCCCCGGCGCCACGTGTACGAGCACGGGGCATGAGCACGTACACGAGGGAGCGAGGACCGAGGAGACGAGGGCCGAGGAAGCGAGGACGAGCGCCGCCACCGGCGCGGCCCGCACGCCCCCTCACCGACGAGAAACGCGCCGAACGGGATCAGTCCCCATGAACGCCGAAGACCCCCGACCATGATGGTCGGGGGTCTTCGAACCGGTGGGGCTAACAGGATTTGAACCTGTGGCCTCATCCTTATCAGGGATGCGCTCTAACCAACTGAGCTATAGCCCCGCCGCGCTTTGCGGTGTGTGTCCCGCGCGCTGACCTCTGAAGATTAGCGCACGACGCGGCCAGTCCCAAAATCGATAGTCGGGGGGCGTTCCGAGCCGCCCTCACTCGTCCTCTGCGAGGGTCAGCTCCACGCCGCCGACGAAGCCGGCGGAGATGTTGTAGATGAACGCCCCGAGGGTCGCCAGGGCGGTCGCGAGGACCACGTCGATGACCGCGATGACCGACGCGAAGATCAGGACGTGCGGGAGCGAGAGGAACGACTGGAGGTCGAAGCCGTTGGACTCGTTCGACCCGGTCGCCTCGGAGATCGTGCCCCCGACCGTCGAGAAGACACCCATGGCGTCCATGACCATCCACAGCACCGCGGCCGCCACGATCGTGCAGATGCCGAGCGCGATGGAGAGCAGGAAGCTGACCTTCATCACCGACCACGGGTCGGCCTTGGCCACCCGCAGCCGCGCCTTGCGCACGCGCGGCGTCGTACGGGCGCCGGTGCGCGGCTTGCGGACCACACCCGTCGGCTGCTGCTGCGCCGGGTACGCCTGCGGCGGGTGGTACGGCTGCGCGGCCTGCTGGCCGTGCCGCTCGCCCGGCAGCGGCGACGGCGCCACCGGCGGCGTGCCGGGGGCGACCGGCGCCCCGACCGGGGCCGCCTGCCCGCCCGCGTGCTGCTGGGCCTGCTGGCCTCGGGTGTCCGTCACAGTTCCCCCCTGGGATCCATGAGAGTCATGGGAGTCACTCCCGTCCATGGCGGTGCCACGGCCGCCGTCCGTCTCCGTACCGGTCGATCCGGCGCCCGTGGCTCCACTCACGACGACTCACTCCTCGCGCTACTCGGCCGAGGACGGCTCGCCCTCTTCCGTACCGACGGCCTCGACACCTTCGGCGGTCTCGTCCACGGCATCGTCGCCGTCGACCTCCTCCGCCTCACGGCCGGCCTCGGCGTTACGAGCGATGCCGACCACGGCATCGCGCTTGCCCAGGTTGATCAGTTGGACGCCCATGGTGTCACGGCCCGTCTCCCTGACCTCGTTGACTCGCGTACGAATCACACCACCCGACAGTGTGATGGCGAGGATCTCATCGGTCTCCTCGACCACCAGCGCGCCGACGAGGGAACCGCGGTCCTCGACGATCTTGGCGGCCTTGATGCCGAGGCCGCCGCGACCCTGGACGCGGTACTCGTCGACGGCGGTCCGCTTCGCGTACCCACCGTCTGTGGCAGTGAACACGAACGTACCGGGTCGAACAACATTCATCGAGAGAAGCTCGTCGCTCTCGCGGAAGCTCATGCCCTTGACGCCCGAGGTCGCACGGCCCATCGGTCGCAAAGCGTCATCCGTCGCGGTGAACCTGATCGACTGCGCCTTCTTGCTGATCAGAAGCAGATCGTCCTCGGCGGAGACGAGTTCGGCACCGATCAGTTCGTCGTCGGATCCGTCCTCCGTCTCTCGCAGGTTGATCGCGATGACACCCCCGGAACGGGGCGAATCGTAATCCTTGAGCGGCGTCTTCTTGACCAGTCCGCCCTTGGTGGCCAGCACCAGATAGGGCGCCGCCTCGTAGTCGCGGATCGCGAGGATCTCGGCGATCGCCTCGTCCGGCTGGAAGGCCAGCAGGTTGGCGACGTGCTGTCCACGCGCGTCACGGCCCGCGTCGGGGAGCTCGTAGGCCTTGGCGCGGTAGACCCGGCCCTTGTTGGTGAAGAACAGCAGCCAGTGGTGCGTCGTCGACACGAAGAAGTGGTCGACGATGTCGTCCTGCTTCAGCTTCGTGCCGCGGACACCCTTGCCGCCCCGCTTCTGCGAGCGGTAGTCCTCCGTCTTGGTGCGCTTGATGTAGCCGCCGCGCGTGATGGTGACGACGATGTCCTCTTCGGCGATCAGGTCCTCGATGGACATGTCACCGTCGAAGGGCACCAGCTTGGAGCGGCGGTCGTCGCCGAACTTCTCGACGATCGCGGCCAGCTCCTCGCTGATGATGCCGCGCTGGCGCACCGGCGAGGCGAGGATCTCGTTGTACTCGCGGATCCTGGCCTGGAGTTCGTCGTGCTCCGAGATGATCTTCTGCCGCTCCAGGGCGGCCAGCCGGCGCAGCTGCATCTCGAGGATCGCGTTGGCCTGGATCTCGTCGATCTCCAGGAGGCCCATCAGGCCCTCTCGCGCGATCTCCACCGTGTCGCTGCGGCGGATGAGCGCGATGACCTCGTCGATGGCGTCCAGGGCCTTCAGGAGGCCGCGCAGGATGTGCGCGCGCTCCTCGGCCTTGCGCAGCCGGAACTTCGTCCGGCGGACGACGACCTCGATCTGGTGCGCCACCCAGTGACGGATGAACGCGTCCAGGGAGAGGGTGCGCGGCACACCGTCGACGAGCGCCAGCATGTTCGCGCCGAAGTTCGTCTGTAGGTCGGTGTGCTTGTACAGGTTGTTCAGGACGACCTTGGCGACGGCGTCCCGCTTGAGGACGATCACGAGCCGCTGGCCGGTGCGGGAGCTGGTCTCGTCCCGGACGTCCGCGATGCCGCCGATCTTGCCGTCCTTGACCAGGTCGGCGATCTTCTGGGCGAGGTTGTCGGGGTTGACCTGGTACGGGAGCTCGGTGACCACCAGGCACTGGCGGTTCTGGATCTCCTCGACCTCGACGACCGCGCGCATCGTGATGGAGCCGCGGCCCGTGCGGTACGCCTCCTCGATGCCCTTGCGGCCCACGACGAGGGCGCCGCTCGGGAAGTCGGGGCCCTTGATGCGCTCGATCAGGGCGTCCAGGAGCTCCTCGTGGGAGACGTCGGGGTTCTCCAGGTACCACTGGGCACCGGCCGCGACCTCGCGCAGGTTGTGCGGCGGGATGTTGGTCGCCATGCCGACCGCGATACCGGCGGAGCCGTTGATCAGCAGGTTCGGGAAGCGGGCCGGCAGAACGGTCGGCTCCTGCGAGCGGCCGTCGTAGTTGTCCGTGAAGTCGACGGTCTCCTCGTCGATGTCGCGGACCATCTCCATGGACAGCGGCATCATCTTGCACTCGGTGTACCGCATCGCGGCCGCCGGGTCGTTGCCGGGAGATCCGAAGTTGCCGTTGGAGTCCACCAGCGGCATGCGCATCGACCACGGCTGCGCGAGGCGGACCAGCGCGTCGTAGATCGAGGAGTCGCCGTGCGGGTGGTAGTTGCCCATGACGTCGCCGACGACGCGGGCGCACTTGTAGAAGCCCTTCTCGGGCCGGTAGCCGCCGTCGTACATGGCGTACAGGACGCGCCGGTGGACGGGCTTGAGACCGTCCCGCACGTCGGGCAGCGCACGCGACACGATGACGGACATCGCGTAGTCGAGGTACGAGCGCTGCATCTCCGTCTCGAGCCCGACGGGCTCGATGCGCAGGGTGGACTCGCCCTCTTCAGGAGTGCTCGGGGTGTTCTCGTCGGTCATTGCTGGTGAAGATCCTTTCTGACGCGGTCAGCTGAGACCGACTCAGATGTCGAGGAAGCGGACGTCCTTGGCGTTGCGCTGGATGAACGCGCGGCGCGCCTCGACGTCCTCACCCATGAGGACCGAGAACAGGTCGTCGGCCTGGGCGGCGTCGTCGAGCGTGACCTGGCCGAGGACCCGGTGCTCGATGTCCATCGTGGTCACGCGCAGTTCCTCGGCGTTCATCTCGCCGAGGCCCTTGAAGCGCTGGATCGAGTCCTCGCGGACGCGCTTGCCCGCCTGGCGGCCGATCTCGATGAGCGCGTCGCGCTCGCGGTCCGAGTACGCGTACTCGAAGTCGTCCCGGCCCCACTTGATCTTGTAGAGCGGCGGGCGGGACAGGAACACGTGCCCGGCCTCGACCAGGGGCCGCATGAAGCGGAACAGGAAGGTCAGCAGCAGGGTGTTGATGTGCTGGCCGTCGACGTCGGCGTCCGCCATCAGAATGATCTTGTGGTAGCGGAGCTTCTCGATGTCGAAGTCCTCGTGGACCCCGGTGCCGAAGGCGGAGATCAGCGCCTGGATCTCCTGGTTCTGCAGGATCTTGTCGATCCGCGCCTTCTCGACGTTGAGGATCTTTCCGCGGATCGGGAGGATCGCCTGGTACTGCGGGTTGCGGCCGGACTTGGCCGAGCCGCCGGCGGAGTCACCCTCGACGATGAAGATCTCGCACTTGGTGGGGTCGTTCGACTGGCAGTCGGAGAGCTTGCCCGGCAGGGACGCCGACTCCAGCAGGCCCTTGCGACGGGTGAGGTCGCGCGCCTTGCGGGCCGCCACGCGCGCGGTGGCCGCCTGGATCGACTTGCGGATGATGTCCGCGGCCTCGTTCGGGTTGCGGTCCAGCCAGTCGTTGAGGTGCTCGTAGACCGCCTTCTGGACGAAGGTCTTCGCCTCCGTGTTGCCCAGCTTGGTCTTGGTCTGGCCCTCGAACTGGGGCTCGCTCAGCTTGACCGAGATGATCGCGGTCAGACCCTCGCGGATGTCGTCACCCGTGAGGTTGTCGTCCTTCTCCCGCAGCAGCTTCTTGTCGCGCGCGTACTTGTTGATGAGCGAGGTCAGCGCCGCGCGGAAGCCCTCCTCGTGCGTACCGCCCTCGTGGGTGTGGATGATGTTGGCGAAGGAGTACACGCCCTCGCTGTAGCCGCTGTTCCACTGCATCGCGACCTCGAGGGACAGGCTCTTGTCCTTGTCCTCCGCCTCCAGGTCGATGACGGTGGGGTGCACCACCTCTCCCTTGCGGGAGTTGAGGTACTTCACGAAGTCGACGATGCCGCCCTCGTAGTGGTACGTGACGGTCTTGACCTCGGCCTTCTCGTCGGCGCCCGCCTCGTCCGCGCCGGAGGTGGCCTTCGCCGACTCGCGCTCGTCGGTGAGCTTGATCGTCAGGCCCTTGTTGAGGAACGCCATCTCCTGGAAACGCCGCGAGAGCGTCTCGAAGGAGTACTCCGTGGTCTCGAAGATGTCCGGGTCGGCCCAGAAGGTGACCGAGGTGCCGGTCTCGGCGATCTCCTCGTGCTGGGCCAGCGGTGCGGTCGGGACGCCCATCTTGTAGTCCTGCGTCCAGCGGTGGCCGTCGGTCCTCACCTCGACGGAGACCTTGCTGGACAGGGCGTTGACGACGGAGACGCCGACGCCGTGCAGACCGCCGGAGACCGCGTAGCCTCCGCCGCCGAACTTGCCGCCCGCGTGCAGCACGGTCAGCACGACCTCGAGGGCGGGCTTGCCCTCGGAGGCGACGATGCCCACCGGGATGCCACGGCCGTTGTCGACGACGCGCACGCCGCCGTCCGGAAGGATCGTGACCTCGATCGTGTCCGCGTGGCCTGCCAGCGCCTCGTCGACCGAGTTGTCCACCACCTCGTACACGAGGTGGTGGAGTCCACGCTCACCGGTCGAACCGATGTACATGCCAGGTCGCTTGCGGACCGCGTCCAGACCCTCGAGGACGGTGATGGCACTGGCGTCGTACGAGGATGTGACCTCGCCGTTCGCGCCGGCGTCGGTGGACGGGATGTTCTCGTTGGGGTTGCCGGAATCGGCCACGAAGCGCCCTTTCTGGCACAGCACGAGCCGAACTCCCGGCGGGTGGCCGGAGCGGCTGCGGCGTGTTGCGTTGGTAAGCCTTAGTCAGCGTTGCTCGGTGCGTCCCACTAGTGGGGCGGGATTAGCTTCCAGTCTACCGGTAGCACTGACAGTGATGGGGGTTTGCCGGTACCTGAGTCCGCATGTGCCGCCCTGAACCGGTCTCGCCCGACTCCCCATATACGGACCCGGGCCCAAAGAGGCTCACAGCGGCACTCAGCCCTTCCGGGTGTCAAGCCTCGACCGCCGACGGGCCGGGGCTCCGTCCGCCGCCGCGGACGGTCACCCTCGGCGGTCCTGCGGAACCCGCCGGACGACGTCCCGCCGGGCGGCCGAGACAGGCTCCGGGAAACCCTCCACAAGCCTCTGACCTGCGAATATCCATCGCTTTCCGGATCGCCGGGCGAGGGGTGGCGAAGGGCGGCGCGCCCGGTGGGCCACGACCGGCGCGGACCCTGGGGCGCGGCCGGTCGCCCACGGGCGGGAGCGATGCGGGGCCCGAGCGTGCGGCGGCCGGCCGCCGGCTGTGCCCCACGGCGGCGGCACACACCCCGGACCCGTGTTCCACACGTCCCGGCACCGCTGTGGACGACGGCCGGAAATCGTCCTTCGTCATCGGCCCGGCCCGGTCCGATCGCCCGGATCAGCGGTCCGCGGTCATCGGGATCACCGGTTCGCGGGCGGTCGGCGCACCACCCGGATCGACCACGACCGGCGGTCCGACGGGACGGCCGCCCGCGGGCGTCAGGACCGCCCGTGACCGGAACGGGCACGGGCGACGGTCCGGGCACCGACAGTCCGGGCACCGACGGTCCGGGCGCCGTCCGCGGGCACCGCGACGCGGCTCACCGCCGGGCGGGCGGTGTCCGGGCGGGCGCACCGCCCGCGGGACCGGTGCCCGACGCCGGCCCGGGTCACCCGTAGGTGTCGCCGGGACCCGTGCTGCCCGGCGCGCGCAGCGGCCCGTACCGGCGTGAGGGGCCCGTCGGCCCCTGGACCTTGATCAGGCGCACCGTGCCGCGCCCGAGGTCCTGGTTCAGCCGTGCGACCAGTTGCGGCGCCAGCAGGCGCAGCTGGGTCGCCCACGCGGTCGAGTCGCACTGCACCGTCAGCACCCGCTCGGCCGGGTCGTCGTCGTAACGCAGCGGAACACAGTGCTTGGCCAGGTCGTCGCCGACGATCTGCGGCCAGCGGCCCATCACACCGCCCACCGCGGCCGGGGTCTCCCATCCGCGCTCGGTGAGCAGCCGGTTGATGGCGGCCCCGAGCGCCATGGGGTCACGTCCGTCGGCACCCGAACCGGAGCGCAGACCGCCGCCGCGCCGCGCCTGCTTCTTCTGCTGGGCCGCGTCCCCACGCGCGCGTGCCTGCTCCTTCGCCGCGCGCAGAGCCACGCGCGCGAGGTCGACACCGGAGGGCTCCGGAGTCTTCTTGCGGGGCCCGGTGCCCTCGGCACCCGCTCCCGACGTGTTCTCCGTCACAGTCGCTCCACCGTGCCTTCGGACACGGCGTACCGCGTCCCGGTCAGGACGTCCGGCACGTCGTCGTCCACGGCGGCGGTCACGAGCACCTGCTCACCGGGGGCGACGAGTTCCGCCAGGCGCTCCCGTCGGCGGCTGTCCAGTTCGGCGAAGACGTCGTCGAGGACCAGCACCGGCTCGTTGCCCTCGGCCCTCAGCAGGTCGTACGAGGCCAGGCGCAGGGCCAGCGCGTAGGACCAGGACTCGCCGTGGGAGGCGTACCCCTTGGCGGGCAGTCGGCCGAGCTTGAGGACCAGGTCGTCCCGATGGGGCCCCACGAGGGTCACACCGCGCTCGATCTCCGGTTTGCGGGCCTCCTCCATCGCGGCCATCAGCTGTGCGTAGAGCTCCTCGCGGGTGTGCCCCACCGTGCCGGGCGAGGACGCCTTGTACTCCAGGGCGACGGGCCCGCCGCCGGGCGCCAGCTGCTCGTAGGCCTTGTCGGCCAGCGGCTGGATCGCGGCGACCAGGTCGAGCCGCTGGGACATCAGCTCGGCTCCCACGCGCGCGAGGTGCTGGTCCCACACGTCGAGTGTGGACAGGTCCATGGTGCGGCCGCCGTGCCGGCGGGCCAGTGCGGCCGACTTGAGGAGGGTGTTGCGCTGCTTGAGGACCCGGTCGTAGTCGGACCGGACGCCCGCCATGCGCGGGGCGCGGGCGGTGATCAGCTCGTCGAGGAACCGGCGCCGCTCCCCGGGATCGCCCTTGATCAGGGCGAGGTCCTCGGGCGCGAACAGGACGGTCCGTACGATGCCCAGGACGTCACGCGGTCTGACCTGGGAAGACCTGTTGATGCGGGCACGGTTGGCCTTGCCGGGGTTCAGCTCCAGTTCTACGAGCTGCTGCCGCTCCCCCTGGCGGACGCTCGCCCGGATGATCGCCCGGTCGGCGCCCATGCGGACGAGCGGGGCGTCCGAGGAGACGCGGTGGCTGCCGAGGGTCGCGAGATAGCCGACGGCCTCGACCAGGTTCGTCTTGCCCTGTCCGTTGGGCCCCACGAACGCGGTGACGCCCGGGTCGAGCGGGACCTCGACCCGGGCGTACGAGCGGTAGTCGGCCAGCGACAGATGCGTGACGTGCATGGTCGTTCGCCGACCTCCCCCAGCGTGGTGTTTCGGGTGTTGCGGATTCCTCCCCGGGGTCGGGCGGACCCGGTCCCCAGGGTGTTCCCCGGCTGTGGACAACCGGGGCGCTCCGGAGTGCGAAGACCCCGGGCGTCGATCAGGCCTTCTCGACGGCGTGGCCGCCGAACTGGTTGCGCAGCGCCGCGATCATCTTCATCTGCGGCGAGTCGTCCTGGCGCGAGGCGAAGCGGGCGAAGAGCGACGCCGTGATCGCGGGAAGCGGCACCGCGTGATCGATGGCCGCCTCCACGGTCCACCGGCCCTCGCCGGAGTCCTGCGCGAACCCCTTGAGCTTCTCCAGGTGCTCGTCCTCGTCCAGCGCGTTGACGGCGAGGTCGAGCAGCCAGGAGCGGATGACCGTGCCCTCCTGCCAGGACCGGAAGACCTCGCGCACGTCCGTGACGGAGTCGACCTTCTCGAGCAGTTCCCAGCCCTCGGCGTAGGCCTGCATCATGGCGTACTCGATGCCGTTGTGGACCATCTTCGCGAAGTGGCCCGCGCCGACCTTGCCGGCGTGCACCGCGCCGAAGTCGCCCTCGGGCTTGAGCGCGTCGAAGACCGGCTGCACCTTGGCGACGTGCTCGGCGTCCCCGCCGTACATCAGCGCGTAGCCGTTCTCCAGGCCCCACACACCGCCGGAGACACCGCAGTCGACGAAGCCGATGCCCTTGATGCCCAGCTCGACGGCGTGCTTCTCGTCGTCCGTCCAGCGCGAGTTGCCGCCGTCCACGACGACGTCGCCCGGCTCCAGCAGGGCGGCCAGCTCGTCGACGGTGGACTGGGTCGCGGCGCCCGCGGGGACCATGACCCACACCACGCGCGGACCCTTGAGCTTGCCCACAAGTTCTTCCAGGCTGTGGACATCGGCGAGGTCCGGGTTGCGGTCGTATCCGATGACGGTGTGACCTGCGCGGCGGATCCGCTCGCGCATGTTGCCGCCCATCTTGCCGAGGCCGACGAGACCGAGCTCCATCAGTTGTTCCTTAGGGGTTGCGACGTGGCGTGAGGGCACTCTCGTACCTGGGTCCGAGCCTAAACCGGGGGGTACCACCCACGCCTTTCGGGCACCTGCGGAACTTATGCACATCTGTGGACAGAGCCGCTCAGACGTATGCCCGTCCTCGGTGCGCCCGCCGGTCCCGGGGACCGGCGGGCTCCGGGGTCAGCCGGACAGGCGCACCGGCATGATCAGGTACTTGTAAGCCTCGTCCGCCTCGGCGTCCACGGCGGGCTTGCCGCTCAGCAGCGCCGGCTTCGTGGACGTCGTGAAGGAGAGCTGGGCCACCGGCGAGTCGATGGCGCTCAGGCCGTCGAGCAGGAACGTCGGGTTGAAGGCGATCGAGACGTCGTCGCCCTCCAGCTGGGCGTCGACCCTTTCCACAGCCTGTGCATCGTCGCTGGAACCGGCCTCCAGGATCAGCACGCCCTGCTCGAAGCTCAGCCGCACGGGGGTGTTGCGCTCGGCGACCAGGGCCACGCGCTTGACGGCCTCCACGAAGGGGGCGGTCTCGATGACGGCGACGGAGTTGAACTCCGTCGGGAACAACGAGCGGTACTTCGGGAGGTCGCCCTCGAGCAGACGGGTGGTCGTACGGCGCCCGGCGCCCTCGAAGCCGATCAGGCCCTCGCCCGCGCCGGAGCCGGACAGCGCCAGGATCACGCTGTCGCCCCCCGTGAGGGCCTTGGCGGTGTCCAGGAGCGTCTTGGCGGGCACCAGGGCGACCGCGGACGCCTCCGGGTTCTCCGGCTTCCACAGGAACTCGCGGACCGCGAAGCGGTACCGGTCGGTGGACGCCAGGGTGACCTTGTCGCCCTCGATCTCGATGCGCACACCGGTGAGCACCGGGAGCGTGTCGTCGCGTCCGGCGGCGATGGCCACCTGGGCGGCGGCGGAGGCGAAGACCTCACCGGGGACGGTGCCGGTCGCCGACGGCATCTGGGGCAGTGCCGGGTATTCCTCCACAGGCAGTGTGTGGAGTGTGAACCGCGAGGAACCACAGACCACGGTCGCCCGTACACCGTCTGTGGAAATCTCCACCGGCCGGTTGGGGAGGGCGCGGCAGATGTCCGCGAGGAGACGGCCGGACACGAGGACCGTGCCCTCCTCGTCGACCTCCGCGTCCACGGAGACCCTCGCCGAGACCTCGTAGTCGAAGCCGGAGAGGCTGAGCGCGCCCTCCTCGGCCTTCAGAAGGAGGCCGGCGAGCACAGGCGCCGGCGGACGGGCCGGGAGGCTGCGAGCCGCCCAGGCCACTGCCTCCGCGAGTACGTCGCGTTCCACCCGGATCTTCACCGTTGCCGCCTCCGTCTGTTGCCGGCGCTCTCGCCCTGCTGGCCTTCGTCGTCTGACTCGGTGTCGTTCCGGCCGCTGAGGGGGAGGACACCGGGGACCAGTCTGACGCACCGCGCTGACAGTCGTTGCCTCTCGGGGTCAAGTCGTGCCGAGCGGCAGTCGGGCCGCCGGGAGCAAGTTGTGCACAGCCCCCTCTTCGAAACGATTCCCAGGCTCTCTCTAGTTGGTCTTAGTAGTAGGGCCTGTGGATACCGTGGATAACCCCGTCTTCGCAGCTCAGAGGCGATTTTTTGTCCACCGGCCCTGTGGGTGACAGCAGTGGACAACTCGGGGTCTCTGTGGACGACGAAAAGTTCTGCACACTCGGTCCACAACGCGGGGCGACTTCTCCCCAGCGCCGTCCCCAGCTTTACCCACGTTCCCCACAGCCCAATCCGGCACCTCGGTGTGACGCCTTTCACTCTGTTCGGTGAGATGGCACGGCGCGTTGCCGAACAGTGGACAGAGGTGTGGAGAAGCTGGAGATCACTGGGGACAACCGGCTCAGGTCTGTGGGCCGACGGTGGACAACTCTGCGCACAGCCTGTGGATCCTTCCTTTGTCCACAGGCTGTGGAGAATCTTCGTCCACGAATCCACAGGTGCCTGACCTGCCCTGATGGTCTTTCAACAATGTTCCCTGTGGAAACGATCTGGACAACTTCCCAGTCCCCAGGATGTGGACGGCAGAAAGTCGCCACATCTGTGGAGAGTGGCCGTAACCAGGACCGGATTCGAACAGCAGGTGTCGGGTCGGCATCGGTGAGAACGGCGCGCCGGCCCTCGCGTCACGGGCCCGAAGCCGTCGGGAAGCGTGTCCGAAGCCTCCGGGAGCCTTCCTCGGACCTCGCCGGGCGCGCGGCCGGCCCGCTCCGGGGACGTCCGGACTCCGCGGAGCGGGCCGGCCGAGCCGTCTCCGGGCGCCGTTCCCGCCGCGCCGTCCCGGCCCCGGTTCCTGTCCCGGTTCCGGGCCCCCGGCGCTCGTGTGAGGTTCCCTGAGCGAGGGCGGGAAGCGCGAAGGGCGCCCCGGGACGATGTCCCGGGGCGCCCTCAGGCGGGAACGGCGCCGGTCGGCGCCGCACCCGTCAGCCGTTCTTGATGCGGTTCGTGAGTTCGGTGACCTGGTTGTAGATGGAGCGGCGCTCGGCCATCAGCGCGCGGATCTTGCGGTCGGCGTGCATCACGGTGGTGTGGTCGCGGCCGCCGAACTGCGCGCCGATCTTCGGCAGCGACAGATCGGTGAGCTCGCGGCACAGGTACATGGCGATCTGTCGTGCCGTCACCAGGACGCGGCTGCGCGAGGAACCGCACAGATCGTCCACCGTGAGGCCGAAGTAGTCGGCGGTGGACGCCATGATCGCGGTCGCGGTGATCTCGGGCGCCGAGTCCTCGCCGCCCGGGATCAGGTCCTTGAGCACGATCTCCGTCAGACCGAGGTCCACCGGCTGCCGGTTGAGCGAGGCGAACGCCGTCACCCGGATCAGCGCGCCCTCCAGCTCGCGGATGTTGCGCGAGATCCGGGACGCGATGAACTCCAGTACCTCCGGCGGGGCGTTGAGCTGCTCCTGCACCGCCTTCTTGCGGAGGATGGCGATACGGGTCTCCAGCTCGGGCGGCTGGACGTCGGTGATCAGGCCCCACTCGAAGCGGTTGCGCAGCCGGTCCTCCAGTGTGACCAGCTGCTTGGGCGGCCGGTCGCTGGAGAGCACGATCTGCTTGTTCGCGTTGTGCAGCGTGTTGAAGGTGTGGAAGAACTCCTCCTGCGTCGACTCCTTGTCCGCGAGGAACTGGATGTCGTCGACGAGCAGGATGTCCATCTCCCGGTACCGCTTGCGGAAGCTGTCGCCCTTGCCGTCGCGGATGGAGTTGATGAACTCGTTCGTGAACTCCTCCGAGCTCACGTACCGCACCCGTGTGCCCGGGTAGAGACTGCGCGCGTAGTGCCCGATGGCGTGCAGCAGGTGCGTCTTGCCGAGTCCCGACTCCCCATAGATGAAGAGGGGGTTGTACGCCTTCGCCGGCGCCTCGGCGACGGCCACCGCGGCGGCGTGCGCGAAGCGGTTCGAGGCGCCGATCACGAACGTGTCGAAGAGGTACTTCGGGTTCAGCCGTGCCGTGGGCTCGCCCGGACCCGGCGTCGGCGCGGACTGCGTGGCCTTCGTTCCGGGAGCACCGCCCGCGGAGGGCAGGGAGGGGCCGCCCCTTCGCCCCTGACCGCTGTCGGAGGGGTCCGGCAGATCACGGCGGTCGGAGCGCTGGTCGTAGTCCTGGCGCTGCTGCTCGTAGGGCGAGCGGTCCATCGGCTGGGGGCGGTAGTCCTGCGGCGGCGAGGCGTAGGGGTCCCGCTCGGGGAAACCGAGACGCTGCTGCTGCCAGCCGTAGTCGTCCTGGGAGTGGCGCGGCCAGGCGCCCGGCTCCGGGCGCTGGTAGTCCGGGTACGCGGGACGGGCGGTCGGCAGCTGGTCGCCCGGGGCACCGGGCAGAGGTTCGGCGCGGTGGCGGCCGTACCCCTCGTAGCCGTCACGGCGGGAGTCGTACGGGGTGCGCTCCTCGCGGACCTGCGGCTCGTACGTGCCGCGGTCGTCGCGACCCTGGCCGCCGTCGTAGCCGCCGCGGTCGTCGCGGCCCTGGCTGTCGTAGGCGCCGCGCTCGTCCCGGGCCTGACCCTCGTACGGGCCGCGCTCGTCCCGTCCCGGCCCCTCGTACGGGCTGCGGTCGTCCCGGGCCTGTGCGCCGTCGTACGCACCGCTGTCGTACGCGTTCCGGTCGTCGCGGCCCTGGTTCTCGTAGGGGTCGCGGCCCTGGACCGGTCCGGCGGGGAGCTCGGGCTCCTCGTAGCGGGGCGGGGCGGGCACGGAGGGCTCGCCCGCGGAGTCGTCGACGGTGATGGCGATGCGGATGGGGCGGCCGCACTCGCGGCTCAGCGTCTCGCTGACGATCGGCGCGAGACGGCCTTCCAGCACGTTCTTGGCGAACTCGTTGGGTACGGCGAGCAGAGCGGTGTCCGCGACCAGCGCCAGGGGCTGGCAGCGTTTGATCCAGTGCTCGTCCTTCACCTCGACGCCCTGGCCGCGGCCCTCGCCCAGAAGCTGCTCCAGTACGCGTGGCCACACTGCGGCAAGATCGGCAGGTACGTCAGCCACGGGGCACGCTCTCTCACGGGTCCCACGAACGTGTGGTTCTGGGAACAGGTTGGGAAGTCAGTCGCTTGGGGCGGGGAGGAACAAAACCGCTGGGGCGGCGAGAAGGGAACGAATCGGAGTTCCGCCACGGTAGTCAGGCCGACCGGTGCGGTTCAAGTTGTTGTCCCCAGCCTGTGGACAGTGTCCCCCGCCGAGGGTTGGTTTGACCGGATGGCGTAGCCGCGCGTACCGTAACCAGGTCGAGTTGTCGATGGCTGCTGCCGCCTGCCTCCGATGGGCACAGATCGCGAAGAGTGATCGGGAAGCGGTGCACTCGGGCGTAATGCGAGTTTCCTCGTGGGCGCACGGTGACAGCCAGGGCGGCACCCCGCCACCACCGATTCTTTCTGGAGCCCCCTAGTGAGCAAGCGCACCTTCCAGCCGAACAACCGTCGTCGCGCCAAGACCCACGGCTTCCGCCTGCGGATGCGCACCCGTGCCGGCCGCGCGATTCTCGCGAACCGCCGTGGCAAGGGTCGCGCCAGCCTGTCCGCCTGATTACTCACAGGTCATGATCTCGTGCTGCCTACCGAGCATCGGCTGAGGCGGCGCGAAGACTTCGCGACCGCGGTACGCCGAGGACGCCGGGCCGGACGCCCGCTTCTCGTCGTCCATCTACGCAGCGGTGCACCGGACCCGCACGCGCCTGGGGAGAGCGCTCCCTCGACGCGTGCGGGTTTCGTCGTGAGCAAAGCCGTGGGCGGAGCGGTCGTACGCAACAAGGTGAAGCGCAGACTTCGCCATCTGATGCGCGACCGAGTCGCCCTGCTGCCCCCCGGTAGCCTGGTAGTCGTACGAGCGCTGCCCGGTGCGGGTGACGCCGACCATGAACAGCTGGCCCGAGACCTGGACGCCGCTCTGCAGCGGCTGCTGGGAGGGGGCGCGCGATGAAGTACCCACTGCTTGCTCTCATCAAGCTGTACCAGTGGACGATCAGCCCGTTGCTCGGGCCGGTCTGCAAGTACTACCCGTCGTGCTCCCGCTACGGCTACACAGCCATCGACCGGCACGGTGCGATCAAGGGAACGGCATTGACCGCCTGGCGCATCCTCCGGTGCAATCCGTGGTCGCTGGGCGGTGTGGACCATGTTCCGCAGCGCAAGCGTCCGCGGTGGCACGAATTGCTGCGTAACGCCTGGCGTGCACGCAAGGGCGGGACCTCCGCCGCCGAACCGGCCACCGGGGACGCCACTGCCCCGGGCCCGGCCGCCGAGACCCCGTCCCATGCTCAAGGAGCTTGATTAGTGGACACGATTGCCAGTCTTTTCAGCTTCATCACGACACCCGTTTCCTGGGTCATCGTCCAGTTCCACACGGTGTACGGCGCCATCTTCGGCCCTGACACGGGGTGGGCCTGGGGCCTGTCGATCGTGTCCCTGGTGATTCTGATCCGTATCTGCCTGATCCCGCTCTTCGTGAAGCAGATCAAGGCCACTCGGGCGATGCAGACGCTGCAGCCCGAGATGAAGAAGATCCAGGAGCGCTACAAGAACGACAAGCAGCGCCAGTCCGAAGAGATGATGAAGCTGTACAAGGACGCGGGTACCAACCCGCTCTCCTCGTGCCTTCCCATCCTGGCGCAGTCCCCGTTCTTCTTCGCCCTGTACCACGTGCTCAACGGCATCGCGACGGGCACGACGATCGGCGTCATCAACGAGGAGCTGCTCGCCAGCGCCCGTAAGGCCCACATCTTCGGTGCCCCGCTCGCGGCGAAGTTCACCGACAGCGCCGCGACGGTCGAGAAGCTCGGCGCCACGCTGACCGACGTCCGGGTCGTCACCGCCATCATGATCGTTCTGATGTCGGCCTCGCAGTTCTACACCCAGCGTCAGCTGATGACGAAGAACGTCGACACCACGGTGAAGACGCCCTTCATGCAGCAGCAGAAGATGCTGATGTACGTCTTCCCGATCATGTTCGCCGTCTTCGGCATCAACTTCCCGGTCGGTGTCCTCGTCTACTGGCTGACCACCAACGTGTGGACCATGGGCCAGCAGATGTATGTCATCCGCAACAACCCGACCCCGGGTTCGAAGGCCCAGACCGCGTACCTGGAGCGCCTGGAGAAGCGCGTCACCCAGCACGGCAAGACGCGTGGCCGCGGTGAGAAGGCGATCGTCAAGGCCATCGTCATCAAGGGCCGCGACCGCAACGAGTCCGAGCGCAAGTTCATCAACAGCCTGACCAAGGCGGGCCTCGTGGCCCAGCCCGACGGTCTTGTGGTGGCCGGCGAGAGCGCCGCGGTCGTCGAGTCCGAGGACGGCACCACGACCACCGCTGCTGCCGCCCCCAAGCGCCAGCAGCCGAAGCGCCAGACCAAGGCGCAGCGTCAGTCGGGCGGGGCGTCCAGCAGCGCACCGGCGGACGAGCCGGAGCCGAAGACCTCGCTGAGCAAGTCCGACGAGCCGCAGGACACCAAGCCCTCCGCCGCGAAGCCGGCCGCCGGCAGCGGCAACAAGCCCGGCACCGGTACCCGCAGCAAGGCCCAGTCCGGACAGCGCAAGGGTCCGCAGCGGCCCAAGTCCCCGTCCAAGAAGTAAGAAGGAGTCCATCCCGTGACGGAAGGCACCACCTCCGCCGCCGCTGAGGGCGACACCCTGACCCGCCTGGAGCAGGAGGGCGAGATCGCGGCGGACTACCTCGAGGGTCTGCTCGACATCGCCGATCTCGACGGCGACATCGACATGGACGTCGAGGCCGACCGCGCCGCTGTCTCGATCATCAGCGACTCGGGTGGCCGAGACCTGCAGAAGCTGGTCGGCCGCGACGGCGAGGTGCTGGAAGCGCTCCAGGAGCTCACGCGCCTGGCCGTGCACCGGGAGACCGGGGACCGCAGCCGGCTGATGCTGGACATCGCGGGATTCCGGGCCAAGAAGCGCGAGGAGCTCTCCGAGCTGGGCGCCAAGGCGGCCGCCGAGGTCAAGAGCTCCGGCGAGCCGGTGAAGATGGCCCCGATGACGCCCTTCGAGCGCAAGGTCGTGCACGACGCGGTCAAGGCCGCGGGCCTGCGCAGCGAGTCCGAGGGCGAGGAGCCGCAGCGCTTCGTCGTCGTGCTCCCCGCCTGATCGGTACGTACGTTCCTTCGGCCCCGTCTGTTGCGCAGACGGGGCCGAATTTTGTCAGCCTGATAGTCCTGGTGATCAGCGCTCAGTGCGCTCAAGCGGTACGGAAGGACGGTCCCCCGTGACGGAGGCAGCGGAGCTTCCCCCCGCGCCCGAGCAGGCGCGTGAGGTATTCGGTGATCGCTTCGCGGACGCGGTCCGGTACGCGGAACTGCTGGCCGAGGCGGGAGTGCAGCGTGGGCTGATCGGCCCGCGTGAAGTGCCCCGGCTGTGGGAGCGGCACCTGCTGAACTGCGCGGTGCTCTCCGAGGTCGTGCCCGAGGGCGTGACCGTGTGCGATGTCGGGTCCGGTGCGGGGCTTCCCGGCATTCCCCTGGCGCTCGTCCGGGAGGACCTCAAGATCACGCTGCTTGAGCCCTTGCTGCGCCGGACCAATTTCCTCACCGAGGTCGTGGAACTGCTCGGTCTCGACCATGTGACCGTCGTGCGTGGTCGCGCCGAGGAGGTCATGGGGAAGCTACAGCCGGTACACGTGGTGACCGCCAGGGCGGTCGCCCCGCTCGACCGGCTCGCGACGTGGGGTGTTCCGCTGCTGCGCCCGTACGGCGAGATGCTGGCTCTCAAGGGCGACACCGCCGAGGAGGAGCTGAAGGCCTCCGCCACGGCGCTGAGCAAGCTCGGAGCCGTGGAGACCTCCATCCTGCAGGTGGGTGAGGGCATCGTGGATCCGATGTCCACCGTGGTGCGGGTGGAGGTGGGCGAGAGCCCCGGAGGTGTGCGCTTCGCGGCCAAGCGTGCCAAGGCCGCCAGGACGGGCCGGACGCGCCGTCGGCGCTGACTCTGGTCGATGTGAGTATCGATACTCCCGGTTCCCCGTGCTACGGGGGCCGGGAGTTTTCTGTTCGGGGCCAGGAGTTGTTTCTCACTCCCATCGAACAGGCCTCGCCATCGAGATTGATTCGACAAAAGATGCCAAACCCGTGCATATCGGAGTGTCGTGCCGCGTTGATCTGGGCGGCTCGGCATCGTGTTTCACGTGAAACGTCGCTCACTGTTGCACGGCATCATCGGTCGTGGCCGCGCCGCGGCTGAACCGCGTGGTCGGAAGCCTCTTGGGTCACTCAGAGGGGGTGCGGGGTTGTCCACAGAGGTGGATTTCTCCACAGAACAGCGGTCCTCGCTGGTTCATGACTCCAATGGCATGGGAAGCTCTGTTCATTGCGAGCCTGAAGTCGAGGAGAGTGAATCCTTGCGGTCCGACGCCAACATCGCGGGACCGATGACCGATCCGGTCCCCGGTCCCCGTACCGAGTCGATGGGGGAGGGTGTTTCACGTGAAACACCGCCCCCGATGGACGACACTCCCATCGGTCGTGCTGCCCAACTGGCCGTGGAGGCGCTAGGTCGCGCCGGCGAGGGCCTGCCACGGCCCGAGCAGACCCGAGTCATCGTGGTCGCCAACCAGAAGGGTGGGGTGGGTAAGACCACGACCACGGTCAACCTTGCTGCCTCTCTGGCCCTGCACGGTGGCCGGGTCCTGGTGGTCGACCTCGACCCTCAGGGCAATGCCTCCACGGCGCTGGGGATCGATCACCATGCCGAGGTTCCGTCGATCTATGACGTGCTGATCGACAGCAGGCCGCTCTCCGAAGTCGTTCAGCCGGTCCCTGATGTCGAGGGTCTCTTCTGTGCCCCCGCCACCATCGATCTCGCCGGTGCCGAGATCGAACTGGTGTCGCTGGTGGCCCGTGAGAGCCGACTGGAACGGGCGATCCTGGCGTACGAACAGCCGCTGGACTACATCCTCATCGACTGCCCGCCGTCGCTCGGCCTGCTGACGGTCAACGCGCTGGTCGCCGGTGCGGAAGTGCTCATCCCCATCCAGTGCGAGTACTACGCGCTCGAAGGCCTGGGGCAGCTTCTGCGCAACGTCGACCTGGTACGAGGGCACCTCAACCCCGACCTCCATGTCTCGACGATTCTGCTCACCATGTACGACGGCCGGACACGCCTCGCGTCCCAGGTCGCGGAGGAGGTGCGCAGCCACTTCGGCAAGGAGGTACTGCGGACCAGCATTCCGCGCTCGGTCCGTATTTCGGAGGCCCCGAGCTACGGGCAGACGGTTCTGACCTACGATCCGGGTTCGAGCGGTGCTCTCTCGTATCTTGAGGCCGCGCGCGAAATCGCCCTCCGAGGAGTCGGAGTGGTGTACGACGCGCACCATGCCCATGTGGGCGGACAGAACGATCAGAACATGGTGGAGGGGATCCAGTGAGTGACCGACGACGGGGTCTGGGGCGAGGCCTTGGCGCACTGATCCCTGCGGCTCCGACAGGTGAACGGCCGGGTGTTTCGGCGAGTGGGACCCCCTCCTCGCCGACTGCCAACCCCATACTCACAGCGGAACGCGGGGTGGCGGCGGCCAAGGTGACCACGCTGACGTCTGTTTCACATGAAACAGAGGAGGTGGCGTCGAACGGAGCACTGGAGACGCTTCAGGCTCCTGTCGGCGCTCACTTCGCCGAGCTGCCCCTCGACGCCATCACGCCGAACCCGCGTCAGCCGCGTGAGATCTTCGACGAGGACGCTCTTGCTGAGCTTGTCACCTCCATCAAGGAGGTCGGGCTCCTCCAGCCCGTCGTCGTACGGCAGGTGGGTTCCGGACGCTACGAGCTCATCATGGGCGAGCGCCGCTTCCGCGCCTGCCGTGAGGCGGGGCTCGAGAGCATTCCCGCGATCGTGCGAGCCACGGAGGACGAGAAGCTTCTCCTGGACGCGCTCCTTGAGAACCTCCACAGGGCTCAGCTGAACCCACTGGAAGAGGCGGCGGCCTACGACCAGTTGCTCAAGGACTTCAACTGCACGCACGACCAGCTGGCGGACCGTATCGGACGGTCGCGTCCCCAGGTCTCCAACACCCTGCGTCTGCTGAAGCTCTCGCCGGCGGTTCAGCGCCGTGTGGCTGCCGGGGTTCTCTCCGCGGGGCATGCGCGGGCCCTGCTGGCAGTCGACGACTCGGAGGAGCAGGACCGCCTGGCTCATCGCATCGTCGCCGAGGGTCTCTCGGTGCGGGCGGTGGAAGAGATCGTGACCCTCATGGGATCGCGTCCGCAGACGACTCCGCGTGCCAAGGGCCCGCGAGCCGGCAGCCGGCTCTCTCCGGCGCTGAGTGATCTGGCGACGCGGCTCTCGGACCGCTTCGAGACCCGGGTGAAGGTCGACCTGGGGCAGAAGAAGGGCAAGATCACTGTCGAGTTCGCTTCGATGGAAGACCTTGAACGCATTCTCGGCTCTCTCGCCCCGGGCGAGAGACCGGTCCTTCAGAAGAGCCTTCTGGACGACGACTCCGACGACGCGGAAGGCTGAGTCGGCTTCCTGGTGGATCGGTGTCCGATCGGTCCACCAGAAGAGCGGGTCGTGCCCGGCGTGTGCCGGAACACGGCCCGCTCTTTGCTTTCTGGCGGTATCGACGGAATCGCATCGTGGATACGATGCGATGGGTATGGCGCATCCACCTGGCAACACCTTCATCGGGGAGGCGGGGGTCATGCAGACCGTGAGCCGTACCGGACTGGTGACCGCAGCTCTGGGCCTGGGAGCGGTCGGCGGGTTCGTCGGCAGCTTGCTCAGAGAGCGGAGCCATCTGACAGCCGCCCGTGACGCCGCGGGCGAACGAAGCGAGGAACATCCTTCATGGGGCGCCGGCTCGTACCGCTCACGCTGGACAACCTTCCGGACCTTCCCAACCGCTGTCGTGCGTGCGTCTTCTGGGAACTGGATCCTGTCAGCGGTGAAGCCGCGGTAAAGGCGGGCACAAGCGCCGTGGAGAAGGAAGCTTGGATCTCCTCGGTTCTGCTGGACTGGGGATCCTGCGGCCGGATCGCCTACGTGGACGATGTACCGGTGGGCTATGTGCTCTACGCGCCACCGGCCTATGTCCCCCGCTCCACTGCGTTCCCCACAAGCCCCGTGGCCCCGGACGCGGTTCAGCTCATGACCTCGTTCATCATGCCGGGCTATCAGGGGCAGGGGCTGGGGCGGGTGATGGTCCAGACGGTGGCCAAGGATCTGCTCCGCCGGGGGTTCAAGGCGATCGAGGCTTTCGGAGACGCCCGGTGGAAGGAACCAGCTTGTGTGCTCCCCGCCGACCACCTTGTCGCGGTGGGCTTCAAGACCGTGCGCCCTCACCCCAGATACCCCCGTCTGCGGCTGGAACTGCGGACGACCCTCTCCTGGAAAGAAGATGTGGAGTTGGCCCTGGACCGGCTTCTCGGAGCGGTCCAGAAGGAGCCCGCGCTCCGTCCTCTGTGACGGTCGGCCGCGGCATTCGCGATCGGTAGCCGACGTCCTTCCGGCAGCCCGGCATCTCTGGGGTAAAGCGAATGGGCCAGCCCGAGCGGGCTGGCCCATTCGTGTTTCACGTGAAACACACGCCGCGTGTGCGGCCGTCGACGACTACTCGGCGATGAATTCCTCGAGGTCGCGCACGATCGCGGCCTTCGGCTTGGCGCCGACGATGGTCTTGGCGACCTCGCCATCCTGGTAGACGTTCAGGGTCGGGATCGACATGACGCCGTACTTGGCGGCCGTCGCCGGGTTCTCGTCGATGTTGAGCTTGACGATCTGGATCTTGTCGCCGTGCTCGGCGGCGATGGCCTCGAGCGACGGGGCGATCTGGCGGCACGGACCGCACCAGGCGGCCCAGAAGTCCACCAGGACGGGCTTGTCGCTCTTGAGGACGTCCTGCTCGAAGGAGGCGTCGGTCACGTTCTTGAGGGTGCCGGCCACGGCGGGCTCCTTAACTTGTTTCTGCGGTGGGGAGGAAGGGGTGATCAGACGGTGGCGGCCGCGGTCTCGCTGTCCGCGAGGGCGGCGAGGTAGCGCTCGGCGTCGAGGGCGGCGGAGCAGCCGGTACCGGCCGCGGTGATCGCCTGACGGTATGTGTGGTCGACGACGTCACCGGCACCGAAGACACCCGTGACGTTGGTGCGGGTCGAAGGCGCGGCGACCTTCAGGTAGCCCTCGCCGTCCAGGTCGAGCTGACCCTTGAAGAGTTCGGTGCGCGGGTCGTGACCGATCGCGATGAACAGACCGGTCACCGGCAGCTCCGAGGTCTCGCCGGTCTTGAGGTTGCGCAGCGTCAGACCGGCCAGCTTCGGGTCGCCCTTGATCTCGGCGACCTCGCTGTCCCAGATGAACTTGATCTTGGGGTCGGCGAAGGCCCGCTCCTGCATCGCCTTGGAGGCGCGAAGGCTGTCCCGGCGGTGAACGATGGTCACGGACTTGGCGAAGCGCGAGAGGAAGGTGGCTTCCTCCATCGCGGTGTCGCCGCCGCCGATCACAGCGATGTCGTGGTCCTTGAAGAAGAAGCCGTCACAGGTCGCACACCAGGAGACGCCACGCCCGGAGAGCGTGTCCTCGTTGGGCAGACCGAGCTTGCGGTGCTGCGAGCCCGTCGTGACGATCACGGCCTTGGCCCGGTGCACCGTGCCGGCGGTGTCCGTGACGGTCTTGATCTCGCCCGTCAGGTCGACGGCGACGACATCGTCGGGGACCAGCTCGGCACCGAAGCGCTCGGCCTGGGCGCGCATGTTGTCCATGAGCTCAGGGCCCATGATGCCGTCCTGGAAGCCGGGGAAGTTCTCGACCTCGGTGGTGTTCATCAGCGCACCGCCTGCGGTGACGGCGCCTTCGAAGACCAGCGGCTTCAGCGACGCGCGCGCGGTGTAGAGCGCCGCCGTGTAGCCGGCGGGACCAGACCCGATGATGATCACGTTACGGACGTCGCTCACGGCTTGATTCCTCGTCTCTGGAGACTGCTGCGTACTGGTGGAGCATCTCTCAGTACTCTCACCCCACCCAACGGATCCTAAGGGGCTTCAATTCCCGCTGTGTCAGGGCACACGAAGACCCGGGGGGCGGACAAGGGCACCTGGTGATATCGGGGCGGTGAGCCTTTGCACTTCGAGTGTGCTTCGAGTGCGCTTCGAGCCGTCAGGCGTTCTGATGAGACGCGGGGGACGGCGGGGCCGATGTGCCCGAAGCCTGCGGCGGGTGGGTTCAGGAACGCGCGTACGACCGCGTCAGCAGCAGCTTGCCAGGCGACGGAGAGGACTGCTTCTGACAGGACGCGTCCACGATGTAGGCCGTGACCTTGGTCGTGTCGGAGTTGTCGGACACCACGAGGAGATAGACGCTCTTCCCCTGGAACGAGCCTTCCTTGGCGGCGAGGAGGGCTCCGGGGTCTCCGGTTCCCTGCTCGACGCACTGAGGAACAGCGGGGGTGGGAGTGATCAACGTCTTCACGCCGCCCGAGTCGGTTCCGGCGTCCTGCGACTCGACTCCCCAGGGTTTGCCGCTGGCCGAGCTGTCATCCGACTTCTTGTTCTTCGCGAGAAGGGCCGAGACCTCGCCCTGCAGTGTCTTCTCGGAGAAGGTCCCCGGGGCCCCCGACTCGTGCCGGGGCGCCGTCTGGGCAGACTTGCCCGCTCCGTCGTCGCCCCCCAGGGACTGGACGAGAAGCGCACCCAGCCCCAGAGCCGCAGCCGCGAAGGCGGCGGTGAGGAGAGCCGTCCTGCGGCGCCCACGACGTGCTCGACGGGGACGACCGGGGCCGGTGGCCCCACGAGGATGTCCCGAGAGTCCGACGGCGGTCGATGTTTCACGTGAAACATGAGCACGGTCGGCAGCGGCGTCGGTCGGCTCATCGGGAGCCGTGGCGCTCAGCAGGGCTTCCGCGGCCAGGGCGGCATCGATGCGTTCGGCCACATCGTCGGGCATGCGTGAGGTACCCGGCAGGGTGCCGAGAAGACCGCGGATCTCCTCCAGGGAGTCGTACACGTCGGCGCAGAGCGCGCAGCCGTCGAGGTGCTGTCGGACGTCCTCGGTGCGGGAAGGCGAGAGCAGACCTTCGGTGAGGTCGGAGATTTCCGCGACGTCCGGGTGCCCGGCCTTGTCCGTCGTGGATGTCACGCTCGCCCACCTCCGCCCTTCACAGCAGCTGAATCGCTTGGCCCGGCGCCGCGGGGTCCTGACTCGTGAGGTCCCGCTGCGGGTGGGACGGATGTCCCCTGCGTCCGGTTCCGTCCGTCGCCCGACTTCTTCGCCTTTTCATCACCCGGGTTCTTCGCGCGGAGGTGGGTGAGGAGGGGAAGGAGTCTGGCTCTGCCGCGTGCGCAGCGGCTCTTCACGGTGCCGGTCGGGACATCGAGGATGCGGGCCGCCTCCGCCACGGGGTAGCCCTGCATGTCCACCAGGACGAGGGCGGCGCGCTGGTCGGCGGGAAGCGTGCCCAGCGCGCCGATGAGCTCACGGTGGAGGTCATTGCGTTCGGCCGGGGCGGCGGCGGACTCGTGCGGTTCGAGAAGCTGCTCCAGGCGCTGGGTGTCATCGACGGGGGACGTCTTCCTGGAGGCCGCCTTGCGGGCCCGGTCCAGGCAGGCGTTCACCGTGATGCGGTGCAGCCAGGTCGTGACGGCCGACTGGCCCCGGAAGGTGTGGGCGGCCCGGTAAGCCGAGACGAGCGCGTCCTGGACCGCGTCAGCGGCCTCCTCGCGGTCTCCCAGCGTTCGCAGGGCCACCGCCCACAGGCGGTCGCGATGGCGCCGTACGAGCTCGCCGAAGGCGTCCGGGTCGCCCTCGACGTGGCGGGCCAGGAGGTCCTGATCGCTTGTCTCGCCCTGTTCGGCTTCATCGGCCATCGGACCCCCTCCCCTCCGTCGACGAGTGTCAGCCGGTGAACTTCACATCCGTGATCGCCTGCTTCCAGCCTGCGCCGCTGTAGCCGTCGCTGGGAGCGTTCGGCACATCGGTGAGCCACAGCAGCACGTACTGCGTCTTCACGGACTTGGACGCCTTCAGGTTCAGGGTGGTGCCGCTCGTGGTGGCGGTGCCGATCTCCTTCATGCCGTCGACGGACGTCGTGGGCGACAGCGCGCCGGCGGCGTACAGGTGGATCGTGGTGTGATCACCCGCGTAGCGAAGTCCTATCGAGGCGTTCTTGAGCGACTGGGCCGAACCCAGGTTGTAGACAATGCCCACACCGGGCTTGTACGGCGCCAGCTTGGGTCCAGCGGTGTACGTCTTGGTTCGCCAGAACGTGGTGCTGTTGCCGTCGAAGGTCTTGTCCACGTCGTCGGCAGCCTGAAGAGAGCCTTCGACCGCGTACTCCTGGGCGCCCTTGATCGCGATCGGCCTGACAGGCGCGGGCTTGGTGTCGCCCTTCTCGTTGCCGTCCGTCGTCTGGGTCTTCTTGGTGTCGTCGGACTTGTCGTGGTCCATGAGCGCGTCTGCGAGCTGCCAACTGCCGAGGCCCAGGGCGGCGATGAGGAGAGCCGAGACGGCCCACTTCAAGGCTGTGCCCGTACGGCTCTGCAGCGGAGGCGGCGGGGTCGGCAAGGGCTGGGTGGCGCCCGGACGGGGCGCCTGACGGCCGTACGTGCCCTGCTGGTACGTCGTGCGCTGGTACTCGGGCGGTGCGGTGAACGCGGGCTCCGGCGGGCGGATGCGGGGCATCTCGCCGATCGCCTTCACGAGCTCCTCCGGCGTGGTGCACGGGGACTCGTGGCGGGAGGCGGTCGCGCCGTCGTTGGCGAGCGCGCGCATGGCGAGCTCCGACAGGCCCCGGTGCACACCGGCCCGCACCTGGTCGGGTGCGATGAGACCGACGCCCTTGGGCAGCCCCGAGAGGCCGTAGGCGTCGTTCTCGTACGGCCAGCGCTGAGTGAGGGCGGCGTACAGGAGTGCGCCGATCGCTTCCGTGTCGGTGCGCTGCGGGGTGTCCGAACTGATGCCGCGCAGGGCCGCGTTCACGGCGAGCCCGCGGATGCGCCACTGACCGGTGGACGTGCGCAGCACGGCGCCCGGAGTCAGCTTGAGATGGGCGAGGCCCTCACGGTGCGCGGCGGCCATGGCCCCCGACACCTGACTGACCATCTGGTAGGCCTCGTGCACCTCGAGGGGACCCGAAGCGAGCAGGGCGGTGAGTTCCGTGGCGTCCGGCAGCCACTCGTGCACCACGTAGACGAGGTCGTTCTCCTCGACCGCGTCCAGGACCTGGACGAACCGGGGATCACCCAGCAGGGCGGAGGAACGGGCCGCCGCCAGTACCGAGCGGGCACGCGGATGATCGGCGGGCAGCAGGTGCACCCCGACGGCACGGCGAAGTTTCTCGTCCATCGCGCGCCAACTGCTGAAACCGTCCAGTCGGGTGACGCACTCTTCGAGGCGGTAACGCCTGGCGAGTTTGTGCCCGCTGTGCAGTTCGGGCGGTGAGGCCTTTCCGGGACTCTCGGTCCCGCCGCTCCCCTGTGCCTCTTCGCTGTCCGTTTCCCGCTCCCGGTTATGGGCCACCCCGTCGGACGTGGTCTGGTCCGCCTTGGCGGTCAGCGGTTCGTCACCGCTGTTGTCTGCCACGTCGACGGCAGCCGTGCTCCGTTCCGCCACCGTCGTCCCTGCCTCCCCATCCATTGCGCGCTGTCCGACGCAGAAACCAATTGTGCCCACAGTCCGACGCTATGCACGACACACGGCGACGGACGATGGTTGTGCGCCTGCCCCCGCTTCAGCGCCCCAGGCGCCCGCGGACCATTCCGACCATTGAGTTGAGTTCCTCGATGCGCATCTTGCGCGCGGCGACGTAGAAGACGCCGAGCAGAGCGATCGACCCGACGACGAGCGCCGCGATCGAACCGATCGCGCCGTGGCCGAGGAACCGGGTGATCGCGAAGCCTACGGTGCCGCCCACCACGGCGCCAGGGACGGAGGCCAGGCAGAGACGCGCGTACGTGCGCAGCACGCGGGCTCCGTCCAGATCGCCGCCCAGCCGCTTGCTCAGCCGCTGCCAGGCCACTCCGACGCCCACGGCGTACGCCAGTCCGTACGCGCCGGCCATGCCGACGACCGCCCACTGCGCGGGCAGGACCAGGTAGCAGACGGCCGAGGCGGCCGCGTTGACGGCGGCCACGATGACCGTGTTGTAGAAGGGGGTGCGGGTGTCTTCGTAGGCGTAGAAGCCGCGCAGGACCACGTACTGCACCGAGAACGGGATCAGGCCGAGGGCGAAGGCCATGAGGACGTAGCCCTGGGACTCGGCGGACTGGATGCCGCTGGAGCCGAAGAGCAGGGTGCACATGGGGATGCCCAGGGCGAGGAACATGAAGGCCACCGGGACGATCGCGACCGCCGAGGTCCGCAGGCCCTGCGAGATGTCGTCACGGACGGCTCCCGGGTCTCCGTCGTGGGCCGCCCGCGAGATCCGCGGAAGCATGGCCGCCATGACGGAGACCGTGATGATCGCCTGCGGCATGCCCCAGATCAGCTGGGCGTTGGCGTAGGCCATGATGCCCGCGCCGTTCTTGCCCGAGGCCTTGCCCGCGGCCGTGGCCAGCTGCGTGACGACGAGGACGCCGGCCTGGTTGGCGAGAACGAAGAGCACGGTCCACTTGGCGAGCTTGATGGCCTTGCCGAGGCCGTGGCCCCTCCAGTCGAAGCGCGGACGGAACCGGAAGCCGGCCTCGCGCAGGTACGGGACCATCGCCATGGCCTGCACGACCAGGCCGAGCAGGGTGCCGATGCCCAGCAGGCGGACGCCGTCCGGCGGGATGTTGGTCACCGTCATCCCGGAGTGGCGGGCGGTGCCGTAGACCCAGAGGAACATGCCGAACGTGAAGATCATGACGATGTTGTTCAGGACCGGGGTCCACATCATCGCGCCGAACTTCCCGCGGGCGTTGAGGATCTGTCCCATGACCACGTGCACGCCCATGAAGAAGATCGTGGGCAGGCAGTACCGGGCGAAGGTGACCGCCACGTTGTTGGCTGCGGGGTCGTCCGCGATGGACGACGACATCAGCTGGATCAGCAGCGGCGCGATGAAGACCGCGGCGGTGACGATCACACCGAGGGCCACCATGACGAGCGTCAGCAGGCGGTTGGCGTACGCCTCGCCCCCGTCGTCGTCCTCCTTCATGGAGCGCACCAGCTGGGGCACGAAGACCGAGTTGAGGCCGCCGCCGACGGTCAGGATGTAGATCATCGTCGGCAGGGTGTACGCGACGGTCCAGGCGTCACCGAGTGTCGCCGCGCCCAGTGCCGCTGTGATGATCATGGTCCGGACGAAGCCGGTGAGACGGGACACCAGCGTGCCCGCCGCCATCACGGCGCTCGACTTCAGCAAGCCGGAAGCACGGCCGCCGGACTTCGCCGGAGCGGCCGCGGGCGGCTGGGCGTCGGCCGGAGCCGGCTCGGGGGCCGGTGCCGGGACCGCCGGAGAGCCGGAGGAGCCGTAGGACTGGCGGACGCCGCCCTGCTGCTGATCGCGGAAGAGGTGGGCGAAGGCGTCGGGCTCATGCTGTTCCTCGCCGGCCTGGGTGACCAGATCGTCCACACCCACGTACTGGGTGGTCCGGGCGTCGTCCCCGTACGGCAGGTGGCGCGTCGGCCCGGACGGCTCCGGAGGCGGCGTCTGGGCCCACAGCCGCGGGTCGGGTGCGTACTGCGACGCGGGCGGCTGTGCGTACAGCGGCTGCTGGGGGGCGTACGTCCCGGGAGCCGGCGGAGGGTGCGCGGCACGGTCGTAGAGCGCCTCCGACACCGGGTCCTGGGCGGAGAGGTCCTGAGCCCGGTACGGATCCTGGTCGTAGGCGTCCTGGAGGTACATGTCCGCGGGAGATCCCGGCGGCATCTGAGCGGTCTCCGGCGTGCCCTCGGGGTGGCCGGGGCGGCCCGCGTCCCGGTCCGGGTAGTCCTCGGGGTAGCCCGAGGATCCCGCGCCCTGGCCGCGGTCACCGTCGTACGGCGCGTTCATGGTTACCCCACCTCATCGTCCCCGGGCCCACCGGCCACGACATCGCTCAACGGTCCACTCTCTCACCCGTGCCGGACGGGTCGGCGTTTTCCGGTGCGGTGTCCGGTGACGGGTCACTCGGCTGCTCCGGGTCGTCTGCCCCGGACTCCGGTTCGGAAGCCCGTTCGGGGCCCGCCTCGGAGTCTTCGGTGGAGTCAGTGTCCACGGTGCCTTCCGCGTCCTTGCTCCCGCCCCCTGTCTCGGGGCTGTTCTCCGCGTCCTCCTCGGCCTGCCGGGCCGCCGCGCGCTTACGCTGCGTGTACATCCGGAAACCGGCGAGTACGAGAAGCAGGACGCCGCCGCCGATGACGAGCATCACCGTCGAGGTGATCTCGGTGACCTTCACCTCGAAGGGAACAGGGTCCCCGTACGGCTGTCCGTCCTCCGTGTAGAGCTGGGCGACCACCTGCACCGGACCGTTGGCCTTGGTGGATGTCGTGAACTTGACCGACTGGCTGTGCTCGCCCGCGACCTGGATCCGCTGCTCGTCGTAGGGGGCATCGCCGATCTTGAGACGGGTGGGCTGCTGTGAGGTGAGGCGCAGCACCAGATGGCCGACACCCTGCACGAGGTTGTTCTGGACCGTCACGGGGATCGTGGCGCTGCGCCCGGACAGCTTCGCGTCCGACTTCTGGATGAGGTGCACCAGACCCATGAGCCCGTCGAGGTACGTCTCCACCCCCTGCCGGAAGTCCGCCGCCTCCGCGGGCCGGCCGCGCCAGGACGCCGACATCCCCCGGTCTATGGCCAGACCGAACGGGGTGACCACCCGGGACTCTTCAGTGAGGATCATCCGGAACTTGTCGAGCTTGGCCTGGGTCGCCTGGATCCTCTCGAACGCCGATCGCGGCAGTTCCCGGTGGCGCAGCGCCGACGGGTACGAGGACGTGGGCGGCACCGTCGTGGTGGCGCCGGGATCCGGCTTGGCCTTGGCGGCCTCGGTCAGCCCCTGGGACTGCGACCAGTTCCCCTGCTGGAGCGCGCGCAGCCCCTCGGCCATGGACTGTGCCTGGCTCGCCGTGGGCGTGCGCTGCGGGGCGACGACGATGCTGCGCTCGTTCTTCGACTCCTGCAGGTTGATCATCAGGCTCTGTGCGAGGAACTTCTGGACGGCGAGCGTCGAGTCGTCCGCCTTCAGCATGTCGCCCTGGAACGCGGTCGACAGCCGTTCGTCCGCGACCACCGCCGTCGTTCCGCCGCCGATGGGGCGGGCGGCGCTGGGCGTGTAGGACAGACCGCCCGTCTCGCGCAGGCTGTCGCTGCGGGCGATCACCTTGTCCGCGCCGGCCGATGTCGCCACCTTGATGATCGAGGGGTCCACCGCGCCGTCCGCGGGCCACGCGAACTCCGTGCTCGGTTTCACGTGCACGATCGTGTCCACTGTGCGGACCGCCATGTCGGTGGCGTCCTTGAGGTGGCTCAGGGAACCGGTGACGTCCTTGCCGTGGTGGGCCAGCGATGCGAGGTCGGGGTCGGCGAAAGGGAGGGCGACGACGCTCTGGCCCTGGACCGTCTTCTCCAGCTTGTCGAGCCAGGCGTTGGCCACCGCCTGGTTCTTCCCGGCGACGGTCGTGCCGTTCTCCTGCTGGATCCGGTAGCCGCCCCTCATCGCGTCGACGGAGGCCAGCAGGTCCGGGTCGAGCACCCAGGTGACGTCGAGCTGGCTGCCCAGCGACAGGAGCTGGTCCAGGCGCCCGCCCGGGGAGATCTCCTCGGCCAGGTCGTCGTTCTTGAAGACGGGTGTCTGCTGGGCGTCCGAACCGGTCTCCGCCGTGAGGTGGACGGTGGAGACGAGCGGCCAGAGGTACGTCGTCCGCGTCTTCGTTTCGGCGGCCTCGGGCTGCCAGGGCAGGAACGTCCGCTCGATGCCGAGGACCTGGTCCCACTGCTGAGAGGCGGTCCGGCCCGTGAGCGACACACCGAGCGGGTAGACCCCGGCGGAGCCGAGGTCGAGGTCCTTGGCGGGCACCGAGATGCTGAAGCGCTGCGAGCTGCCCGCGTCGAGCCTGGTGACCTTCACGACGTACTTGCCACCGACCTCCAGCGGGTCGAGGCCCGGCTGGAAGCCGGTGCGCCTGGCGACGGTGTCGATGGCGGTGCGGGTGTTCAGGGGGGACGGACCCACGCGGATGCCCACGTGGGCGTCCGTGACCGTCTGCTTGCCCGTGTTGGTGACCGAGCCCGAGACCGTGATCGTGTCGCCGTCGGTGGGGGCGCTGGGGCTCAGCGAGTCGAGGTTCACGTCCACCGGGCCGGACGACCCCGCGGCGGTGGCCGCGGAAGCCTTCTCGGCGGCCTGGGAGGGCGTGCTCAAGGGCAGCTGGAGCAGCCCGGCCAGCAGCGGCGCCCCGGCGAGCAGTGCACCGCCGCGCCGGAGCCACCGGCGGGCAGGTGAGGGACTGGTCCCTTGGAAGTCTGCCGCCTCGGCCACGCGCTCGCCCGTCCCTCGTCGTCGTCAGTGGTCGTCGGAATGTGCGTCCACGCATGGTAACGAGGTGCGCTGAGAGTAAGTGCCACGGAGTGGTCCGCAAGATCGGGCATGAGCGCCGACTGTCCTGTATGTGCGCGTATTCTGCCCTGCGAAAAGATGTCGGGCAGGTGTGGGATTTATCCAGGCGCTCCCCGCCGCCCCGGCCACGTACCCTTTTCTGTTGTGCCGAACGCCAATGAAGACAATTCCAGTGCCCTGAGCCAGGTGCAGCGCCGCGCGGTGAGCGAACTGCTGCGGGTGTCCCCTGTCGCCGATGAGCTCGCCCGCCGTTTCCAGGAGGCCGGGTTCTCTCTCGCCCTGGTCGGCGGCTCGGTCCGGGACGCACTCCTCGGCCGGCTCGGCAACGACCTGGACTTCACGACGGACGCCCGGCCCGAGGACGTACTGAAGATCGTCCGGCCCTGGGCGGACGCGCTCTGGGAGGTCGGGATCGCCTTCGGCACGGTCGGGGCGCAGAAGGACGCCCGCGTGGGCGACGTGGAGCAGTCGTTCCAGATCGAGATCACGACGTACCGCTCCGAGGCGTACGACCGGACCTCGCGCAAGCCGGAGGTCTCCTACGGCGACTCCATCGAGGAAGACCTCGTGCGCCGCGACTTCACGGTGAACGCGATGGCCGTCGCGCTGCCGGAGAAGGAGTTCATCGACCCCTACGGCGGCCTGGACGACCTGGCCGCCCGTGTTCTGCGTACTCCTGGCACCCCGGAGGCGTCCTTCTCCGACGACCCGCTGCGGATGATGCGCGCCGCGCGGTTCGCCGCGCAGCTCGACTTCGAGGTGGCACCCGAGGTCGTCGCGGCCATGACGGACATGGCCGGGCGTATCGAGATC
Source organism: Streptomyces populi (assembly GCF_002911015.1). Lineage (GTDB taxonomy): Bacteria > Actinomycetota > Actinomycetes > Streptomycetales > Streptomycetaceae > Streptomyces > Streptomyces populi. Next base: position 7,762 of record NZ_KZ626905.1, on the reverse strand, counting down.
GTCTCCGCGGAGCGTGTGAGGGACGAACTGAACAAGCTGATCAAGTCCGCCCACCCGCGCAAGGGCCTGACGCTGCTCGTGGAGACGGGGCTCGCCGAGCACGTGCTCCCCGAGCTCCCCGCGCTGCGGCTGGAGCGTGACGAGCACCACCGGCACAAGGACGTCTACGAACACACGCTGATCGTTCTGGAGCAGGCGATGGCGCTGGAGGAGGACGGGCCCGATCTGACGCTCAGGCTCGCCGCACTGCTCCATGACATCGGCAAGCCGCGGACGCGCCGCTTCGAGCAGGACGGGCGGGTCTCCTTCCACCACCACGAGATGGTGGGCGCCAAGATGACCAAGAAGCGGATGACGGCGCTCAAATACTCGAATGATCTCGTCAAGGACGTCTCGCGTCTGGTCGAACTGCATCTGCGCTTCCACGGGTACGGCACCGGCGAGTGGACGGACTCCGCCGTCCGCCGCTATGTGCGCGACGCGGGGCCGCTCCTCGACCGTCTCCACAAGCTGACCCGCTCCGACTGCACCACACGCAACAAGCGCAAGGCGACCGCGCTCTCCCGTGCCTACGACGGGCTGGAGGAACGCATCGCCCAGCTCAAGGAGCAGGAAGAGCTCGACGCGATCCGGCCCGACCTCGACGGCAACGAGATCATGGAGATCCTGGGCATCGGCCCCGGTCCCGCGATCGGCCAGGCCTACAAGTTCCTGCTGGAGCTGCGCCTGGAGAACGGGCCGATGGAACATGACGCCGCGGTGGCGGCGCTCAAGGAGTGGTGGACCGAGCAGGGCTGAGCGGTCGGCCCTGCGTCGATGTTTCACGTGAAACACCGGTGCGGGGCTATGCGAAGGGGCGGTGTTTCACGTGAAACACCGCCCCTTTCCGCAGCTGCTTTACTTCGAGTAGTCCTTCAGGCAGAGCAGGAAGTCGCTGCCGTCGCCGCTCTCGGTGTACGAGTACTGGAAGTCCTTGGCCTTCTCCTCGCACTTGCTGTCCGCGGCGGCCGAGGTGAACGAGCCCTCGACCTTGGCCAGCACGATGTACTGCGCGTTGGACGAGCTGCACTCGACGACCTCGAGGTCGGGATTGGTGCTGCTGCTGTTGCCACGGTGCATGCAGTCGCCGACCGCCGCCGTGTTGGCGTCGTCGCGGCTGGCTATGTAGCCACCGATGACCGCGACGGCCACCACGACGACGGTAACGACGTTCTTGACCAGCTTGAAGGTGATCTTGCGCTTCGGCTGCGCCGGCGGGACCGGGGCGTAACCTGCGGTCGGCTGCTGCGGGTATCCCTGCGGGGGCTGACCCTGTGCGAAGGGGTTGCCACCCTGGGGCGGCTGCCCCTGCGCGTAGGGGTTCTGGCTCTGGGGCGGCGGCGGAGTTGTCACTGGGGGTCCCCCTGGAACGTAGGTGCGTGACACGAAAGTAAGACGCACGTAAGTTATCTGGCCCCTGTGACAACGCAGTAGTCAGAAGTGGCTCTGTAGCCCTGATGTGACACTTACTGAAGCTCAAAGCGGGTCATAGCAACCGCAATTGATGCGTAGACCGCCGCCACGGTGAGGACCAGGGAAACGGACCGCCCGTCAGGAGGCAGCATCAGGGCGGCCACTGCGGCCGCTCCGACGAAGGCGACGTTGAACAGGACGTCGTAGAGGGAGAAGACCCGGCCGCGAAAACCGTCGTCCACGGCGGACTGCACGATGGTGTCCGTGGCGATCTTCGCGCCCTGTGTGGTCACGCCCAGAATGAAGGCGGCGCCCAGTGTGGGCCCGGGGGTGAACGGAAGGCAGAGCGCGGGGACCAGGACCGCGGCGGCGCCGGCGCAGACGGCGATCCACCGGCCCGGGCCCAGTCGTCCGGCCGCTCCGGGGGTCACCACGGCCGCGACGAAGAAGCCGGCTCCCGAGACACCCACGGCCAGTCCCAGGAGCGCGAGCCCGCCGTTCGAGCCGGACGCCCACGCGTACCGGCAGAGCATCAGCACCATGACCGTCAGGGCGCCGTAGCAGAAGCGCATCAGGGTCATCGCCATCAGAGCCCAGGCCGCCTCCCGCCGTGGGAGCTCCGCGAGATGGCGTACACCTGCGGCGAGACCTCGTGCGGTGCCGGCGAGCGCCGTGCCCAGGTACGGGCGGACCAGCTCCTGGTCGGGTCCGAGGATCTCCGGGGCGATACGCAGCGAGGCGAGGGCCGCGCCCAGATACAGCGCGGCTCCTACCAGGACCACCGCCGCGTCGGAGTCCGCGACGACCAGCCGCACGGCGAACGCGAGAGCCGCGCCCACGGTGGCCGCGAGGGTTCCGGCGGTCGGGGAGAGCGAGTTGGCCAGCACCAGCCGGTCCGTGTCGACGACACGGGGCAGCGCGGCCGACAGCCCGGCCAGGACGAAGCGGTTGACAGCGGTGACACAGAGAGCGGAGGTGTAGAAGAGCCAGTCGGGTGCCTGGCCCAGCATCAGGACGGCCGTCACGCACGCCAGTACCGCACGCAGCAGATTGCCGTACAGAAAGACCTGCCGCCGCCGCCATCGGTCCAGCAGGACGCCCGCGAAGGGGCCGACGAGGGAGTACGGGAGGAGCAGCACCGCCATCGCGGAGGCGATGGAGGCCGCCGAGGTCTGCTTCTCCGGTGAGAAGACCACGTAGGTGGCCAGCGCGATCTGATAGACGCCGTCGGCACCCTGGGACAGCAGCCGTACCCCGAGCAGGCGTCTGAATCCCCGGAAGCGCAGGAGAACGCGCAGGTCACGCATGACGGCCATGGGGCACAGCCTCACATACGAGGAGGGTCCCCGGGCAGTAAGCCCGGGGACCCTCGACAGCGAGCACGGAAGTGTGCTTTAGCGCTCGACCTCGCCCTTGATGAACTTCTCGACGTTGGCGAAGGCCTCGTCGTCGAAGTACTGGACCGGCGGGGACTTCATGAAGTAGCTCGACGCGGAGAGGATCGGGCCGCCGATGCCGCGGTCCTTGGCGATCTTCGCGGCGCGCAGGGCGTCGATGATGACACCGGCCGAGTTCGGGGAGTCCCAGACCTCGAGCTTGTACTCCAGGTTCAGCGGGACGTCGCCGAAGGCGCGGCCCTCGAGGCGGACGTACGCCCACTTGCGGTCGTCGAGCCAGGCCACGTAGTCCGAGGGACCGATGTGGACGTTCTTCTCGCCCAGCTCGCGGTCGGGGATCTGCGAGGTGACGGCCTGCGTCTTCGAGATCTTCTTGGACTCGAGGCGGTCGCGCTCGAGCATGTTCTTGAAGTCCATGTTGCCGCCGACGTTGAGCTGCATGGTGCGCTCGAGACGGACACCGCGGTCCTCGAACAGCTTCGCCATCACACGGTGCGTGATGGTCGCGCCGACCTGCGACTTGATGTCGTCGCCGACGATCGGGACGCCAGCCTCGGTGAACTTGTCCGCCCACTCCTTGGTGCCGGCGATGAAGACCGGGAGGGCGTTGACGAAGGCGACCTTGGCGTCGATGGCGCACTGGGCGTAGAACTTCGCCGCGTCCTCGGAACCGACGGGCAGGTAGCAGACGAGGACGTCGACCTGCTTGTCCTTGAGGATCTGGACGACGTCGACCGGCGCCTCGGCGGACTCCTCGATGGTCTGGCGGTAGTACTTGCCGAGACCGTCCAGGGTGTGACCGCGCTGGACCGTGATGCCCTTGTTCGGGACGTCGCAGATCTTGATGGTGTTGTTCTCGCTGGCACCGATGGCGTCGGAGAGGTCGAGGCCGACCTTCTTCGCGTCGACGTCGAACGCGGCGACGAACTCGACGTCACCGACGTGGTAGTCGCCGAACTGGACGTGCATCAGGCCGGGCACCTTGGTCGCCGGGTCGGCGTCCTTGTAGTACTCGACGCCCTGAACCAGCGAGGCGGCGCAGTTGCCCACGCCGACGATGGCTACGCGAACCGAACCCATTCCGGTTGCTCCCTGTGTCTATCGGTGAAACCCCGAACGGGGTCTCACGTGGCGGTGTCGTCGGACGGATCCGGCCGGGGGCTGTCCCGGTGCCGGGGCAGGCCGCCCGTCTCTCCAGATGTGTTGTCCTGCTGAGCGGAGCCTTCGAGGCCGGGACGCTTGACGTCCCGTCCGGCCCGCTCGCTCTCGATGAGCTCGTTCAGCCAGCGCACTTCGCGCTCCACGGACTCCATTCCGTGGCGCTGGAGCTCAAGCGTGTAGTCGTCGAGGCGCTCCCGGGTGCGCGCCAGCGAGGCGCGCATCTTCTCGAGGCGCTCCTCCAGACGGCTGCGGCGACCTTCCAGTACGCGCATGCGTACGTCGCGTGACGTCTGCCCGAAGAAGGCGAAGCGAGCCGCGAAGTGCTCGTCCTCGTACGCGTCGGGCCCCGTCTGCGCGAGAAGCTCCTCGAAGTGATCCTTACCTTCCGCCGTCAATCGGTAGACGATCTTGGCGCGACGTCCCGCCAGCGTTGCCGTCAGGGCGTCTTCGGGTGTGGATCCTGTTTCCTCGATCAACCAGCCGTTGGTGACCAGCGTCTTGAGGCAGGGGTAGAGCGTTCCGTAACTGAAGGCACGGAACACACCCAGTGACGTATTGAGTCGTTTGCGCAGCTCATAACCGTGCATCGGGGACTCGCGGAGCAGGCCGAGTACGGCGAACTCGAGGATCCCGGCACGCCGGCTCATCGTCGCCTCCTCCCTGTCGCTGTCTCGTCGGCGTGGTCCTTATGCCGTGCTGATGTATCGACTCGATACATCAGCACGATAGAACGAGCCTGATGATGCGACAAGTGGGAGGAGAGTGAACGGCATCACATCACCGATTCATACGAAGCAAGTTGCCTGATTTGGTATGAACTCTGTGCTAGGTGAGTTTTGGCGGTGCGTACTCTGTGCGGGATGGACACCACCGGGAACCGAGTGACGTCTGAGAACGTCAACGTCTTTGGTGCAGTACGGGTGAATGCGCAATCGACCACATCCGTACTTCGGGGGGACCGGAAACCAGCCGCCGTTTCCAGGCGCGCAAGGGTGCGCCTGCCCGAGGAGTAGTCGTTCGATGAGCGAGCACCGTCGCAAACCGCCGCAGCCGCAGGGCGGCGGACGTGCCGCGGCCCGGCGCGGCCAGCCGCAGGCAGGCCCGTCCGCAGGCCGCCGCGAGGCACCGCGAGACGTCACCGGGTCTCCTTCCGATCCGTACGGTCCGGGAGGTGAAGAGAGCCCGTTCGGCAGCCGTGCCGATGCACGCCGTGCCACGCAGCGCGGAAACACCGGAGGCCGGCGCAGAGCCGCCGACGGCGCGGGCCACGGCGGCTCCGGAGGAGGGGGCGGCCGACGCGGTGGTCCTCAGGGTCCGGGGGGTCCCGGACGTGGCCGAGGCCGCGCTCCCGAGCCCGACAAGAAACGAATCATCGACTACCCGCGCGCGGGCCGGTACGGCGCCGCGCGCTGGGTGCCGTCCTGGAAGCTCGTGACGGGCCTGTTCATCGGCTTCACCGGCAGCCTGGTCGTGGCCGCCGGCGTCGGCTACGCGCTCGTGGGCATTCCGGACATCGGCAAGACCGCCAAGGCGCAGAACAACGTCTACTACTGGGCCGACGGCAGCGAGATGGTCGCCACGGGCGGTGAGACCAACCGCCAGATCATCGGTTACGCCGCGATCCCCAAGGAGATGCGGTGGGCGGTGATGTCGGCGGAGAACAAGACGTTCGAGACCGACAGCGGCGTCGACCCGATGGGCATCGCCCGCGCCTTCGTGAACATGGCCAAGGGCGGCCAGACGCAGGGTGGCTCCACCATCACCCAGCAGTACGTGAAGAACGCGATGCTCGAGGACCAGTCGCAGACGGTCTCCCGCAAGCTCAAGGAGCTCTTCGTCTCGATCAAGGTCGGGGCCAAGGTGCCCAAGGAAGACATCATGGCGGGCTACCTGAACTCCGCGTACTACGGGCGCAACGCCTACGGAATCCAGGCCGCCGCGCACGCGTATTTCGACAAGGACGCCACGAAGCTGAACCCGAGCGAGTGCGCCTTCCTGGCGGCGGTGCTCAAGGGCGCCACGTACTACGACCCCGCCGGCGCCCCGTCGATCGACCCGGTCAACGCCACGCAGGACAAGAACCGCAAGCGCGCCGAGGAGCGCTGGCGCTGGATCCTCGACGAAGAGGTCAAGGACGGCCGTCTGGACGCGGCCACGCGGGCCAAGTACACCAAGTTCCCCGCGATCCAGTCCCCGCGGTCGAACGCCGCGCTGAGCGGGCAGGTCGGTTATCTGGTCGACCTGGTCAACTCGTACCTGGTCAACAACAGCGACAAGACCGGGATCACCGAGACCAAGCTCCGCCAGGGCGGCCTCCAGATCCACACGACCTTCGACAGGAAGAAGGTCGACGCGCTCAAGGCTGCGGTACAGAAGGTGCAGAAGGCCAACATCAAGCCCAAGCTGCGGCCGAAGACCGACAAGTACGTCCAGTTCGGCGGGGCGTCGGTCAACCCGGACAGCGGTGCGATCGAGGCCATCTACGGCGGCGTGGACGCGACCAAGCACTTCACCGACAACGCCGACCAGACCGGTGCCCAGGTGGGTTCGACGTTCAAACCCTTCGTGCTGGCCGCCGCCATGTCCTGGGGCGTCAGGGACCCCGACGGGGACCCGACCCAGGCGCAGGACGAGCGCACCGTCGTCTCGCCGAAGAGCCTGTACAGCGGCAAGAACAAGCTCAAGATCAAGGACTTCGACGGAACCGACTGGACGGACGACAAGGGACAGGAGTGGCTGCAGACGAACGACGGCGGGCAGTCCCTCAACCCGCCGACCTACCAGATCGATCTGCGTGAGGCCATGCGCGAGTCCGTCAACTCGGCCTATGTCCAGCTCGGCATGGACGTGGGCCTGGACAAGGTGAAGGACTCCGTCCTGCGCGCGGGCATCAAGGAGTCCAGCCTCGCCAGCTCCAGGTTCCCCTCGTTCTCCCTGGGCACCTCCTCCCCGAGCGCGATCCGCATGGCCGGGGCGTACGCCACCTTCGCGGCCAGCGGCAAGCAGCGGGACCCGTACTCGGTCGAGAAGGTGACCAGCAAGGACGGCACCGTCTTCCAGCACGACAAGATCGCGAAGGTCGTGGAGGCCTTCACCCCGAAGGTCGCCGACAACGTCACCGACGTCCTGAAGACCGTGGTCGAGAAGGGCACCGGCACCAACGCCCAGTTGCCGGGCCGTGAGGTGGCCGGCAAGACCGGTACGACCGACGGCAACAAGTCGGCCTGGTTCGTCGGGTACACCCCGCAGCTGTCCACGGCGATCGGCATGTACCGCCTGGACGACGACGAGACCAAGAAGAACCGGAAGTTCCTGGAGATGTACGGCACGGGTGGTGAGGAGACCATCCACGGTGCCTCGTTCCCGTCCCAGATCTGGCGGGACTACATGAAGGTGGCCCTCAAGGGGGAGAAGGCAGAACCCTTCCCGGTGCCCGAGGAGATCGGCACGGTCATCAACGAGGCCCCGAGCCCGACGCCGACGCCCTCGGCCACCGAGAGCGCGACCGAGAGCCCGAGCCCGACCCCGAGCGCGACCCTGACGTCTCCCTCGCCGACGCCGACCGAGACCTGCAGGAAGTTCGACTTCAGGTGCAACAACAACGACAACGGCGGGACCGACACGGGCGGGACCGACACCGGTGGTACGGACACCGGCGGTGTGACCACCTCGCCGTCGGCGACGACCAGTACCGGTAGCAACAGAGGAAACGGCAACGGCAACGGAAGCCTCTTCGGAGGCTCCGGCTGACG
>NZ_KZ626904.1 GCF_002911015.1 Streptomyces populi | reverse complement strand
CGACGTCCCGGTCCGTAACGTGAAAGCGAACAAGCCCCACGGGGCTTCCCATGTTGTCTAGGCCCACTGTCAAGCATCACCTGGGACCAGAACGTCAAACATCACCTGGGACTAGACACGGTCGCGTGAGGCTGTCCGATCCCGCTTGATGCTTGACGGCCTGGCCTGGACGGGAGTTGGGCGCCGTTGTTGGAAGCGCGAAACTCGTCCAGCAACTCGAAGAACATCTCCAGGGCAGGCTTGCCAGCCTGTTCCGCCGCGCGCTCGATCTCCACTGCCCAGCCCAGCGCGCTGGGGAACTGCATGGCCAGTCTGGTCCACAACCAGTCAGCGAACGGTCCCTGGCTCCCGGTAGAGAAGTCGGAGTCTTCATCGATGCCGTGGACACTCAGGGCCGCTTGGTATCCGAACAGCACGGACTCCAGATGCAGAAGCGAGCCCCCGCGCACCCACACGCCCGGATGCAGGCGTACTTGGTCCAAGAAGCCGTACACGTCGGTCAGCTCGCTCAGTTGAGTGGGTTTTCGCCTGTCCTGCCCTGGCTCTGTCATGCGGGGCACCTTAGCGACCATTCAGACGGTCACCGCAGGTGGACCGCTGTCGCGAGGCTTAAAGTCTGTTGTGCATGAGGGAAGTTCGACGCCGATACGGTGCGCGAGAGGGAGGTAGGTCACCGGGCTCACCATCCAGGTGATGAGCGTGCGGGCGTGGGTGACTGAGACTGTCCACGGCACGCGGCGGATCAAGGCTCGTCGGGTGTTGACCCGGTGGTCGTGGAGTTGTCCCCACGCTTCCTGCGAGGTGTCCGTGTCGAGGGCCGGCGAGATGGTCCGCAAGATCGTGGAGACCCAGCTGTTCGCCTCGACCTCGGTGTACGCGTCGTAGGAGCCAAAGAGCATCGGCGGCTGTTCGTCGTCCAAGTGTCGGGTCCAGCACTCGCACCAGTAGCCGCGCCGCGGCTTGTCCATCAGCACGGGTGGCCTCCCCTGCAGGCCCCGGTGAAGAGCTCCGCGGTGACCGTGTGGCCGCCGTCGCTGTCGTGGACGAGAACCCGGTGTGCGATCACGCTGACCATGCCCAGCCCCCGGCCGTGCTCAGCCTCCTGGTCCTGGTGCCCGATGGCCGGGGCGGATCCCGTGCCTCCGTCGTCCGTGACCGAGAGAGCGATCACCTGTGAGGAGACCGCGAGCGCGAGATGGAAGCTGCCCGATTCCTTGCCGCTGGCCGTATGGAGGATCGCGTTCGCGCTCAGCTCGCTCACGATCAGCTCCGCGTCCTCGGCTAAGGGCGAGTCGCGCAGGATGTCGCGGGTCCAGCGGCGGGCCCTGCTCACCTCTTCCGGAAATCCTGGACAAGTGAGTCCCCAGACCCGCGCAGTGCTCGTATACTCGTGCATACAAGTTCCTTCATGCTGGTAGGCCGCCATGTGCAGCGGGTTCGGGCTAGACGAGTTTCACGCCGTCGTGGGCGCGAATGGCCGGCGGGGATGCCGCGTCGAGTGCGTCCAGGACGCGGATCGCGTACGCCTCGTCGGCGAGGTCGGTGACTTCTTCGCGGGTGGCCCAACGCAGCGCGCGGGTCTCGTCCCCGGTGGTGGGCGAGCCGTCGGCGGCTTCGCAGCGGAAGACCAGAGAGACGATCAGGCCCGTCATGTTCTTGTAGACGCCGGTGAGGGTCGCGGGAAGCGCGATCTTGATGCCGGTTTCTTCGAGGACTTCGCGCTGAAGCGCCTCGGGGAGGGTTTCCTCCCGCTCGACAACACCACCCGGCGGTTCCCACTGACCGTTGTCGCGCCGCTGGATCAAGAGAGCCCGGCCCTGGTCGTCAACGATGACTCCGGCAACGCTCACGGAGTGCGGACGGTCAGTGCTCACGTTCCTCGGCCCTCTCGGCTGGCTAGGCTCTCCACGGTAGCAACAACACTCGCCCACTCGTCTAGATACCTAAAGGAGTACTCGTGACCTCACTTCCGTCCCTGCTCGGCGATCTGGACCCCACGAGCGATCGTGCGGTGTTCCGGCAGATCGCTGACCAGCTGCGCGAGGCCATCGACCGTGGGCGATTCAAGGAGGGCGAAAAGCTCCCCTCGGAGGCCGAACTCGTCGAGCACTACGGCGTCTCCCGGATGACCGTCCGCAATTCGTTCTCCATCCTCCAGGGCGAGGGCCTGGTCGCCGCCGAACACGGCAAGGGCGTCTTCGTCCGGCCGCGACCGCCCGTCCGCCGGCTGGCCTCCGACCGCTTCGCCCGGCGTCACCGCGAGCAGGGAAAGGCGGCGTTCATCGTCGAGGCGGACGCCGCGGGCAGTCACCCGCAGGTGGACAGCCTTGAGGTCAAGGAGGAGAAAGCCAGTCAGGACATCTCCACCCGGCTCGGCTCCGTGCGTCGCGTGCTCGCTCGGCGTCGCCGATACCTGCTCGACGGCCGGCCGGTCGAGTTCGCCACCTCGTATCTCCCGCTCGATATCGCCCGCGGCACGCAGATCGCCGAACCCAACCCCGGCCCCGGCGGCATCTACGCCCGGCTTGAGGAGCTGGGTCATCACCTCGACCACTTCGAGGAGGAGATTCGTGCCCGGATGCCCTCGCCGACCGAGGTCAAGACGCTCCGGCTGGCCTCCGGCGTGCCGGTGATTCACCTCATCCGCACCGCCTTCGACACGGAGGGACGCGCCGTGGAGGTCTGCGACACCGTCATGGCGGCGGACGCGTACGTCCTCAACTACCAGCTCCCGGCGACCTGATCGGCGGTGCGCGAGGCCACTTTTCGGACTCGTACACCCCAACAGCCCTACTCGTATAGACGAGTGGGCAAGTTGTGTGGCAGTGTGGTTGGCGTTCCCGAAGTCATCGGGTTCGAAGACTGTATCTTGTCTAGACGAGTAGATAGGAAGAAGCCTTGCGCACCATCCGTGTGGAGACCTCGGCCGCGACGATCCTGCTCACCGAGGCGCCCGAGCCCAAGGTCCGTGACCGTCAGACCGGCGAGATCGCGAAGGACGCCGTCAGTGGCGAGGCCCTGATGACGATCGGCGTCGTCTACATCGAGGAAGGGGAGTCATCCCTGATCAAGGTCACCGTTCCCGAGAGCGGGGTGTCCGAAGGGCTCGCGCTCGGAGCGCCGGTCTCGCTGCCGGGGCTGGTGGCCCGGCCGTGGGAGAGCGTGTTCAACGGGCAGCAGCGTCATGGCATCGCCTACCGCTCCGCCGCCGTCACCCCGGCCATGTTCCCGGCCGTCATGGGGGCCTCGGCCTGATGACCGGCCTGACAACGCTTCTGGAGGTGGGTGGTCCTGTCGCCGCGCTCGGCGGCGGGGCTGCCTACGCCCGGGCCAAGCACCCCGGCGTCTACTGGTCCACGGTCGGTCTGCCGGTCTCCACGGCACGACTGCTCGGCTCGTACGGCTCGGTCATGGAGGCGTGCAGTCTGACCGTGGCTCCGTCGCGGCTGCGGGTCCTGGCGGTCAAGGCCACCACCCGCCGTGAGGTCCGGCCCGTACCGCCCCGGCGGGGCATCATCCGTCCCACGTCGACCGGGTTACGTCTTCGCCTCCGGCTCGCTCCAGGGCAAGAGCCGGCGGACGTGGCCGCATCGGCCGAACGACTGCGTCACGCCTGGGGAGTTCACGCCGTGTACGTCAGCACGGTCAAGCCCGGCGTGGTCGAACTCCGGCTCGTCGGCTTCGACGTCCTGCGGCGCGTGCGGATGCCTCGCAAGCTTGCGTCCGGGCTCCTCAAAGTGTCCGTGGCCCTGCGCGAGGACGCCACTCCGTTCGTACGCGACTACCGCGCCATCCCTCACCAACTCACCCTCGGAGCAACGCTCTCCGGCAAGTCCATGTACCTGCGCCACCTCGTCGCCGGACTCGCTCCTCAGCCCGTCGCCCTGGTCGGCATCGACTGCAAGCGCGGCGTGGAGCTCTCGCCCTTCGCCGCACGGCTCTCCGCTCTCGCCACCGACCCCGAGCAGGCGGCCGAGTTGCTGCCCGTGCTCATCCAAGAGATGGAGGAGCGGTACGAACTGATCAAGGCCCGTCAGGGACTCGCCCCGGGTACGCCCGACGAGGAGATCACCTCGGACGTCTGGGGGCTTCCCGAGGACGAACGCCCTGTCCCGATCGTGCTGTTCGTCGACGAGGTGGCCGAACTCTTCCTCGTCGCTACCCGCAAGGACGAGGAACGGCGCGACGAAATGGTCACCCAGCTCATCCGCCTCGCCCAGCTCGGCCGCGCCGCCGGGATCTACCTGGAGGTCTGCGGGCAGCGCTTCGGCGCCGAACTCGGCAAGGGCGCGACCATGCTCCGGGCCCAGTTGACCGGCCGTGTCTGCCACCGCGTCAACGACGAAGCCTCCGCCAAAATGGCCCTCGGCGACATCGCCCCTGAAGCGGTCTCCGCCGCCTGCGCCATCGCACCCGAGAGCCCTGGCCTCGCCGTCGCGGGCGACTCCTCCGGCGGCTGGTCCCGCATCCGCACGCCGTACCTCTCGCTCGGCGACGCCGCCGAGGTCTGCCGCGAGTCGGCGCACCTGGTGCCCGACCTGCCCGCGCTCAAGCCCTTCCGACCGGATGTGCCCGTCCGCCCGGTCGAGTCTCCGGCCCCGGTTGTCCAGCCTCGCCCTGTGACCGACTGAGCTTTCCCGCTCCCTCTCGGCCGGCGTGACCGTCTCGCGCCACATCCCTACCCCTGCCATGCCTGAATCCGGAAGGAGCTGCGGCATGCGTGCCCAACTGGCCCGTATCGACGCGGTGCTCGTCCAAGCGGTCATCGCCGCGGCGCTGTCCTTCGCCCACCTGCACGACGTCGCCTCGGCGGCCGGTCAAGACGGCTGGAAGGCATGGGCGTACCCCGTCTCCGTCGACCTGCTGCTCGTCGCGGCCTGGCGACGGCTGCGGACTGGCGACGCGAAAGCTGCCGGGTGGTGCTGGTTCGTCATCGCGCTCGTCGCGTCCCTCGGCGCGAACGTCGCCACCGCCGGGCTCCTCGACCTCGACCAGGTCCCGGCCTGGCTCCGCATCCTCGTCGCGGGCTGGCCCGCGGTCGCCTTCCTCGGCGGCACGCTGCTCGCCCACTCAGCGCCAGCAGTGACAGCGGAGACCCACAACGAGGCCGTCAAGAGCGAGGAGGACGGTCCCGAAGCCTCGCCCGAATCGGCCCCTCAACCAGTCATCGAACCGACGCGAAAGCCCTCCGCTGTACCGGTCCCAGCCGCCCTCATCGAACACGCTCGCAAAGTCGCCGCTGAACACCGCACCCGCACTGGCACGCCCATCGATGTCCCGGCCCTACGGGCCCGCCTCGGTGTCCCGGCACCCATGGCGGAAGCCATCGCCGCGCACCTCTGAAGGCGGATTCCGGCGGCAGGCGCTACCGCTTCCGCCGCCGTCGCTGAACTCCCACCGCGGCCAGATCGAACAGCGCTATGAGACAGGCCAGGGTGATCACGGTGGCCCAGGATTCGCCCAACCACCAGTGACCCGCCACGCATGCGAGGCCAAGTACCAATGCGCTCATGGCGAGGGCGATCTGACCTCGTGTTGTGCGTGACATGCCACCTGTCTACACCACCTCGCGCACGTCAGACGAGCAGACAACGAAAGGGAGATCATCCGTGCCCAGCAACCGCCGCTTCCGCTCCGTCACCCGCATCGGCCCTGTTCAGGTCGGCACGTCCTACGACGGTCGTGGCCGAGAGAAGCACACCGCCGCTTGCACCGCCCCGCGCTGTGGCTTCTCCGCCGACTACGACAGCCGCGCCGCCGCCGAACTCGCCGCCCGTACCCACCGCTGCCCCGTCCGCTGAAAGGACCTGACCCCCGTGACCGTCAGCCTGCCGCTTGTCCTCGTCCTCGGGCTCATCGCCTGGGGAGCGATCAAGTTCCTCGGTGTCCGCACCTGGATCGTCGTCGTGATCGCTCTGTTCGGATTCCTGCTCTCGCGCACCTTCATGGCCCCGGCCATCGACTCCGGCACGCGCTCCGGCGTGGACGTCATAAACGGCTCACACGACTAGACGAGTAGGCAAGGAGAGGTTCGCTGTGTTTCTGCCCAAGTACCCCGACAACCCGACCCCGCCGCCCGCGTACAGCCACACCCCGGCCGATCCGGCGCCCGTACGACGTGCGGTCCCGCAGATCTCCATCAGCACCGGAGCGGTCGCGACCGTCCTCGCCGGCGGAGTCGTCCTCACTGCGCTCCTGGCCGCCGTCGCCGTCACGGCCATCTCCGTGGCCATCGCCGCCGTGGTCCTGCGCTCGATGCTCCGCGACCAGCACCGCCGCTGAAAGCCGCTGAAAGCCGCTGAACGACAGATCCCCGGGACGGCCTCGATACCGCCAAGCATCCGCCGCCCCGGGGGCCCTACCCCTCCTAGCCGAAGCCAGAAGGAGAAAGCCATCATCGCCCGCTCCACGCCCCCGCTGCCCGAACTCGCCGAACTGGCCTCGCTCGGCACCATGCCCGAACTGCTGCGCCAACTCTCCGGCCTCGGCGGCTGCACCCATCCGATCCGCCTCGACGGCCACCGCACCGAGTACGACGTGAACACCCGCACCGGTGAGATCGGCACCGTCCTCCACCGCCTCAACTCCGCCGACCTCCCGGCCGGTCACCTCCTGGTCCGCTGCAACAACCGCCGCGCGACCCGCTGCGAAGCCTGCGCCGAGGTCTACCGCCGCGACACCTTCCACCTGATCACCTCCGGCCTGCGCGGCGGCAAGGGCGTCCCGGAACGCGTCGCCGCGCACCCCCGCGTCTTCGCCACCTTCACCGCCCCGAGCTTTGGCCCCGTCCACAACCGCCGCACCGGCCCGGCCGGTTCGGTCCGCCGCTGCCGATGCGGCGTCCATCACGACCAGGACGACGCCGCACTCGGCACCCCGCTCGACCCGGACACCTACGACTACGAAGCCGCCGTCCTCTGGAACGCCCACGCCGGTCCGCTCTGGCGCCGCTTCTCCACCTACCTGCGCCGCGAGGTCGCCAAGCGCGCCGGACTCTCACAGCGCGCGTTCCGCCAGTACGCCCGGGTCTCGTTCGCCAAGGTCGCCGAGTACCAGAAGCGCGGAGCCGTCCACTTCCACGCCGTGATCCGCATCGACGGTCCCGGAGGCGGCGACACCCTGCCTCCGGCCTGGGCAACCGCCGAACTGCTCACCGACGCGATCGGCGCCGCTGCCGCTCACGTCCGCGTGGACGGCCCGGTCATCGGCGGACGTGCCCACACCTTCGCCTTCGGCCGTCAGCTCGACGTCCGCACCATCCGCTCCGCCGACTTCGACGGCGGCCAGGAACTGACCGAGCGGGCCGTGGCCTCGTACATCGCCAAGTACGCCACCAAGGGTGCCGAGACCGCGACGGGAGCTCTCGACCGCCCACTGAAGTTCCTCGCCGAACTCGCCCAGCTCGACATCAGCGATCACGCCCGCCGGCTGATCCGAACGGCCTGGACGCTCGGGGCCTGCAAGGAGCTGGAGGATCTCCGGCTCCGGGCCTGGGCCCACATGCTCGGCTTCCGCGGCCACTTCTCCACCAAGTCCCGCCGTTACTCCACCACCCTCGGCGCCCTCCGCACCGCCCGCGCCGAATGGCGCCGCGCGCAAGCCGCAGCAGCGACCGAGGGCGAGACGGACACGACCCTCGTCGTCTCGCACTGGGTCTTCGCCGGAACCGGCCTGTCCGCCGCCGAAGCCTGGCTCGCCGCATCCCTCGAACCCGCCCCCGGAACAGAAGGAGAACCAACCCATGGCTGAGCGGCGCCTTACCGTGGCGCGGGCTCCCGACGAGCCGCGCCCCCTTCCACGGCGGTACCTCACGCCTCTGGATGTCGCCGAACTCCTGGGCGTGCCGATCGAAACGGTCTACCAGTGGCGCCGGAAGCGCACCGGTCCCCGCGGCTTCCGGGTCGGCCGGCATCTGCGCTACGACCCCGATGACGTCCGGGCCTGGGTCGAGTCCCTGATGGAAGGGGCTGTTGCCTGATGGCCGGACACATCCAAGACCGCTGGTACAAGAGCGAGACGGGTCCGGACGGCAGGGTCCGCAAGGTCAAGAGCGAGCGTTACGGCTCTGGGCTTCGCTACCGGGCGCGCTACGTCGGTCCGGACGGTACGGAGAAGGCCAAGAGCTTTCCCGACCGGCAGAAGAGGCTTGCCGATCAGTGGCTCGCCCACATCGAGGCGGACATGGCGCGCGGGCAGTACATCGATCCTCGCGCGGCCCGGATCACCTTCCAGCAGTACGCCGAACGCTGGGTGGAGGCCCAGGGCGCTGACCCGAACACGCAGGCCTCGATGGAGTCGCAGCTTCGACTCCACGCCTTCCCGTATCTGGGTACGCGCCCCCTCGGGTCCTTTCAACCCGCCCACATCCGCGACTGGGTGCGGCAGCTTCAGAAGAACGGTGTCCGGGGTTCGTACGCCCGGACGATCTACTCCAATGTGCGCGCTGCGTTGAGCGCGGCCGTGGATGACGGGCACCTCCCCCGCAATCCGTGTGCGGCTCGCTCGGTCCGGCCGCCGGTTGTCGACACCAAGCGCGTCAAGCCGTGGACGCCGGAACGGGTCTTCGCCGTTCGCGCCGCCATGCCTGAGCGGTTCCGGGCGATGGTCGATCTGGGCGGTGGCTGCGGGCTGCGCCAGGGCGAGATCCTCGGTGTCGCCGTCGACGCGATCGACTTCGAGGCGGGCATGCTTCACGTGGTCCAGCAGCTCAAGCTGAGCCGCAGCAAGGCTGTGTTCGCACCGCCGAAGGGCGGCAAGCTTCGGGACGTCCCGCTTCCCGGGCCGGTCGCTGACGCCCTCCGGGCGCACATGAAGGAGTTCCCTCCGGTCGAGATCACGTTGCCGTGGAAGGTAGCGGACGGTCCCCCGGTGACGAAGCTGCTGATCTTCACTGGACCGCGCGGGGGCCATGTCTGGCGCACGTCGCTCAACGAGGAGGCGTGGAAGCGGGCGCTGGCCGGCGCCGGGGTGATCCCAGCCCCCGAACGCGGCCAGCCGCACGCCGAGTCCCGCGAGAACGGCATGCACGCACTCCGGCACTTCTACGCGTCGGTGCTCCTAGACGCCGGGGAGAACATCAAGGCCCTGGCCGAGTACCTGGGGCACTCAGACCCGGGGCTGACACTCCGCGTGTACGCGCACCTCATGCCGTCTAGCCAGGAACGTACCCGGAAGGCGATTGCTGCCGTGTTCGCCTGAGGAAGGCACACCGAGCGTTACGTCCGCCGCCCAGTACGACAATGAGGTCTCCACAGCATTACCCGAGCTAACATTCGAAATCACCACACGTGAATGCTCCGCCGCTTCCAACATTGCGAAGCTAGCATTTGAAATCACCACACGGGAATGCTCCGCCGCTTCCAACATTGCGAAGCTAGCATTTGAAATCACCACACGCGAATGCTCCGCCGCTTCCAACATTGCGAAGCTAGCATTTGACCCTTACGGACCCGCCGTCTGGCCGCCTGAGGACCCGGACTGCCAGGTCAGGCTGGCATGACAGCACTCACTCTCGCCCCATAGAGGCCACCTACGATTCTTCGTAGGTGGCCTTGATCCTGGGCATCGGAGGAGCTACCCACCGCGCCCCCTCGGCGCTGCAAGAACGGAATGATACGACGACACCGAGGCTTTTAGCTGCGGGTTTGTGGGGTCTCGCATTAGACCGCTAAAGTCCGTTAAGCCGCCGAGAGAACAAGAGGGGCCGCTCACAGGCATGAGCGGCCCCTCGCCTCCGTCGGCATGCTTATTCACCAGTGCGATAGGAGAAGTAATGCATCCCTCGAAGGATCCCATGGTGCCACGACGCGGCCTGCGTATCGACCTCATCCCCCGCGAGCTGCCTCTGGGCCTCATCGGCCTCGGTGGCGCGGCCCTTGCCGTGCGGGTCGGCGCGGAACCCGCCGCCGCCCTCCCGTTGGCCTTCCTGGTGTCAGTTCGAGTGAGGCTCCACCGCATCTGACTGCGACGGCCCGTGCACGGCCCACGGGCACAGAAGAGCCCCCTCCTGCCAACAAAACAGCAGGTAGGGGGCTTCTTCAGTCGGGCTTACTTCTTCTTGCCCTGGTTCTTGACCGCCTCGATCGCGGCCGCGGCCGCCTCCGGGTCGAGGTAGGTGCCGCCCGGGTTGAGGGGCTTGAAGTCGGCGTCCAGTTCGTAGGAGAGCGGGATGCCGGTGGGGATGTTCAGGCCCGCGATGTCGGCGTCGGAGATGCCGTCGAGGTGCTTGACCAGGGCGCGCAGCGAGTTGCCGTGGGCCGCGACCAGGACCGTACGGCCGGTCAGCAGGTCCGGGACGATGCCGTCGAACCAGTACGGGAGCATGCGGACGACGACGTCCTTGAGGCACTCCGTCTGCGGGCGCAGCTCCGGCGGCAGCGCCGCGTAGCGCGCGTCGTCGAACTGGGAGTACTCGGCGTCGCGGTCGAGCGCCGGCGGCGGGGTGTCGTACGAGCGGCGCCACAGCATGAACTGCTCCTCGCCGAACTCGGCGAGCGTCTGGGCCTTGTCCTTGCCCTGGAGGGCGCCGTAGTGACGCTCGTTCAGGCGCCAGCTGCGGTGGACCGGGATCCAGTGGCGGTCCGCGGCCTCCAGCGCCAGCTGCGCGGTGCGGATCGCGCGCTTCTGGAGCGAGGTGTGGACGACGTCGGGCAGCAGGCCGGCGTCCTTCAGCAGCTCACCGCCGCGGACTGCCTCCTTCTCGCCCTTCTCGTTGAGGTTGACGTCCACCCATCCGGTGAACAGGTTCTTCGCGTTCCATTCGCTCTCGCCGTGGCGGAGGAGGATCAGCTTGTACGGTGCGTCGGCCATGGCTCCGAGCGTAATCGAACCCCTCGACCGCTCGCTCCTCCGGCCATCAGTCGGACACCGGAGCCCCCGTACAGCCGTCCCCCGCCCGCTCCGGCGCCGTTCAGTTGACGGCATCTGTTAATCGAGTGGCTCTCGGACGAGGCCAGCTCGTAAGTTGTGCTCACCGCTCGAGCCGCTTACATCTGTGGGGGATCCATGCCAGCCGCCGTCATGAGACGTGCCGTCCGGGAGACCGTCTCCGGGCTCCCCCGCGAGTTCTGGTGGCTGTGGACCAGCACCCTCGTCAACCGGCTCGGGGCCTTCGTCGCCACCTTCATGGCCCTGTACCTGACCCTCGACCGCGGCTACTCCGCCTCCTACGCGGGTCTGGTCGCGTCGCTGCACGGCCTCGGCGGTGTCATCTCCTCGCTCGTCGCGGGTGTCATGACCGACCGGTTCGGGCGGCGCCCCACGCTGCTCGTCGCGCAGGTGTCGACCGCCGGCTCGGTCGCGCTGCTCGGCTTCATGCACGACCCGGTGGCCATCGCCGCGGTCGCCTTCCTGGTCGGCATGGCCAGCAACGCCTCCCGGCCCGCCGTGCAGGCCATGATGGCCGACATCGTCCGGCCCGAGGACCGGGTCCGCGCCTTCTCCCTCAACTACTGGGCCATCAACCTCGGTTTCGCCCTCTCCTCGATGGGCGCCGGTTTCATCGCCGAGTTCAGCTACCTGGCGGGCTTCCTCATCGAGGCCGGCATGACCCTCGCCTGCGCGCTCGTCGTCTTCGCAAAGCTCCCGGAGTCCAAGCCGGTGCGGGCCGCCAAGGAGGCGGAGGCCGCGGTCGGGCTCGGGACCGTGCTGCGCGACGGGCGGTTCATGAGCGTGGTCGGGCTGTCGTTCCTCGTCGCCCTCGTCTTCCAGCAGGGCTCCGTGGGACTGCCGGTCGCCATGGGCGGGGCCGGCTTCACCCCGGCCGACTACGGCACGGCGATCGCCGTCAACGGCTTCATGATCGTCGCGCTCCAGATCCCCGTCGGCCGTTTCATCGAGCACCGGGACCCCAAGTCGCTGCTCGTGATCTCGTCGCTGCTCGCCGGGTACGGGTTCGGGCTCACCGCCTTCGCCGGGTCGGTCGGGGCCTTCACGCTCACCGTCTGCGTGTGGACCCTCGCCGAGATCGTCAACGCCCCGACGCAGACCGGTCTCGTCGTCCGCCTCTCCCCCGTCCACGGGCGCGGCCGCTACCAGGGCATGTACACCCTCTCCTGGGCCCTCGCCTCGCTCGTCGCCCCGGTGATGTCCGGCGTCGTCATCGACCGCTTCGGCGCGGCCTGGCTCTGGGGGCTGTGCGCGGTGGTCGGCACGGCGGCGGGGCTCGGGTACGCGCTGCTCATGCGGGGGCTCCCGGCAGAGGAATCGGTACGGGAGTCCTCGCAGGGAGCGGTCGACTCCGGCTCCGGTGCCGGGCCCGCCGCCACCGACACGCCCGCCGGAGCACCCCGCGCCGAGGTCACCCGGGCCTGACGGGGCTCAGACCTAACGGGGCTCAGACCTGACAGGGCTCAGACCTGACGGGTCCGGGCCCGAACGGTCCTCCGGCCCAGTGCCCCGGGCCGCCGGCCCGGGCCGGCGGGCTCCCCGGGCCGAGGGTCCCCGGCCCGGGGAGCCCGGCCCGGACGCCCGAGCCCGGGGAGCCCGCCGGAAGCGTCGGCGCCCGAGACCCCGGACCACGAGAGCCCCTCGCCGACGGCCCGGAGGGCGGCCTCACGGATGCATCCGCGCCCCCTTCACCACCTTGTCCACCGCGTTCCGCGGCCCGTGCACCGCGAGTCCCACCAGGTCCAGTTCTCCGGTCGGCACGGCCCGTACGGCCGCGCGGTTGTCCCGGTCGTTCCCCGTGGCGAAGAGGTCCGAGGTGAAGACCGCCCGCGGCAGCGCCCGGGACAGCGCGCGGCCGTGGGCGGCGGTCAGGGTCTCCTTCGAGGCCTCCAGGACCAGGACCGGCTGCCGGAACATCGGCAGGTAGGAGATCCCGTCGGCGTCCTCGTACGGCTCCCCGACCACCTCGGGGACGGTCGTCCCCAGGCCGCTGACGAGGAAGGCGGTCACATTGAGCCGCTGCCAGGGTTCCAGGTCGTCGCGCAGGACGACGGTGATCTTGGTGTCGAAGCGGACGGGTGCGGCCTCCGGAAGGCTCGCGCCACCCACCGCACCGGGCACGGGCCCACTCGTTCCGCCCCTCACGTCGACGCCGACAGGGCTCGTCTCGTTCTCGCTGCTCATGCATCGAGACTGCCGACCGGCGCACGCCGTCGTCTTGTACGTTCTTTGCGTGCCCCCTCAACGTGAGACGTCCGCGTGGCGCCCGGGTGTCCCCGGCGTCGTCGAGGTCTTCCACGCGCACTACACCGGGTACGCGTACCCGATGCACGTGCACGAGGCCTGGACCCTGCTGATCGTCGACGACGGCGCCGTCCGCTACGACCTCGACCGGCACGAGCACGGCACCCCGCGCGACACGGTGACGCTGCTGCCGCCGCACATCCCCCACAACGGCGCTCCCGCCACCGAGCACGGTTTCCGCAAGCGGGTCCTCTACCTCGACGGCTCACGTCTGGCCGACGACCTCATCGGACCCGCGGTGGACGGGCCCGCTCTGGCGGATCCCGTACTGCGGCGCCGGGTCGCCCGGCTGCACACGGCGCTCGCCCACCCCGGGGACGAGCTGGAGGCCGACAGCAGGCTGACGCTGATCGCGGACCGGGTGCGCGGACTGCTCCGCCCCGGGACGGCCCCTCAGGCCCGGCACGCCGACCGGCCGCTCGCCCGCCGGCTGCGCGAACTCCTCGACGAACGGGTCGTGGAGGGGATCTCCCTGGAGGAGGCCGCCCGGCTCGTGCACGCCCATCCCGCGCACCTGGTCCGGGCGTTCAGCGGCGCGTTCGGCATCGCCCCGCACCAGTACCTGACGTCCCGCCGGGTGGACCGCGCCCGCCGTCTGCTCCTCGACGGACGCCCGCCGGGTGAGGTGGCCGCCCTGACCGGCTTCCACGACCAGTCCCATCTCACCCGGCATTTCCGCCGGTTGGTGGGGGTGACCCCGGGACGCTACGCACGCCCGTGAGCCGGGGAGCGGTCGCCCGGGACGCGGGGGTCAGGTGGTGGGGCGCCGGGTCAGGTTCGCGAACGCGTCCAGGTTGCGCGTCGACTCCCCGCGGGACACCCGCCAGGCGTACTCCTTGCGGATCGCCGAGGCGAAACCGAGTTCCAGGAGGGTGTTGAAGGCACCGTCGGCGGCTTCGAGGACGGACCCGAGGATGCGGTCCACCTCCTCCGGGGTGACGGCGGCCAGCGGCAGCTTGCCGGTCAGATAGACGTCTCCGAGGGGGTCGACCGCGTAGGCGACCCCGTAGAGCTTGAGGTTGCGCTCCAGGAGCCAGCGGTGGACCGCTTCGTGGTTCTCGTCGGGGTGGCGGATCACGAACGCGTTCAGCGACAGCGAGTGCTTGCCGACGATCAGCGAGACCGTCGTCGAGAGCTTGCGGGTGCCGGGCAGTTTCACGACGTACGAGCCCGTCCCGGGACTCTCCCACTCCAGCTCGGCCTCGGTGAGGACCCGCTCGATGATCGACGCTGCGTCAGCCATGGGCCGAGCGTACGCGACCCGCCCCGGGACGCGGCGCGCGGTCGGACGCGGGAGACCGGCGTCAGGCGTGGTGCGCCCGCAGGCGGCGCCGGTGGTCCTGTGCCGCCGCCGCGTACACGTCCGCCGTGGCCGCCGCCGCGGTGTCCCAGCCGAAGCGTTCCGCGTGCCGCGCCGCGGCGGCCCCCATACGGTCCACGAGCGTCTCGTCGTCGGCGAACTCGCGCAGCACGCGCGCGTAGTCGGCGGGGTGGTGACCGTGCACGAGGAAGCCGGTCTCCTGGTGGCGTACGGCCACCGGCAGGCCACCGACCTCGGCCGCGAGCACCGGTGTGCCGGCCGCCTGCGCCTCGATGGCGACCAGTCCGAAGGATTCGCTGTACGAGGGCATGACCAGCACGGACGCGGCCCGGAACCAGTCCGCGAGCTGGTCCTGTCCGACGGGCGGACGGAACCGCACGACGTCGGCGATGCCCAGCCGCGCGGCCAGTTTCTGGAGCCCTTCGGGCTTGGCCAGCCCGCTGCCGCTCGGTCCGCCCACCACGGGGACGACGATCCGGCCGCGCAGCTCGGGCCGCTCGTCGAGCAGCACGGCGACCGCGCGCAGCAGCACGTCGGGGGCCTTCAGGGGCTGTATGCGGCCCGCGAAGAGGGGGATCAGGGCGTCCTGCGGGAGGCCGAGCCGCGCGCGGGCGGCGGCACGGCCGTCGGCGGGCCTGAAGCGGTCGAGGTTGACCCCCGGGTGGACGACGGCGACGCTGCCGGCCTCCGCCCCGTAGTGGCGCACGAGTTCGTCGGCCTCCTCCGCGGTGTTCGCGATGAGGCGGTCGGCGGCGCGCACGATCTGGGTCTCGCCGATGACACGGGCGGCGGGCTCGGGGGTGTCGCCCTCGGCCAGCGCCGCGTTCTTGACCTTGGCCATGGTGTGCATCGCGTGCACCAGGGGCGCTCCCCAGCGCTCGGCGGCCAGCCAGCCGACGTGGCCGGAGAGCCAGTAGTGCGAGTGCACGAGGTCGTAGTAGCCGGGGCGGTGACCGGCCCAGGCCTGCATGACGCCGTGGGTGAACGCGCACAGCTGGGCGGGGAGGTCTTCCTTGGCGAGGCCCTCGTAGGGGCCCGCGTCGACGTGCCGGACCAGGACGCCCGGAGCCAGCTCGACGGCCGGCGGGAGTGCCCCGGTCGTGGCCCGCGTGAAGATCTCGACCTCGATGTTGATCGCGGCGAGCCGCTGGGCGAGTTCGACGATGTACACGTTCATGCCGCCCGCGTCGCCCGTGCCGGGCTGGTGCAGGGGCGAGGTGTGCACGGAGAGCATCGCAACGCGGCGGGGCCTGCGGTGCAGCCTGAGCCGCGAGGATGCCGCCGGAGAGCGGCGCCCGAGCCTGCTGACGTACTGGCTCACGTGGCGATCCTCCTTGCTGCGGGCATGCCGGTCGGAGGACGTGTCACGCCCTCCACGAGGTGGAACGCCGGAGCCGCCCACCCCATTTCCCCTTTGCCGAATCATTACCCTTGATCGCTCAACCGTTCGATCCGTGGATGTGTCTGCTCCGCTGCTCCCCTGCCCGGGTTCCCCGGCCCGTCCCGGCCCACCAGGTTTTCCACAGCGGTCCGGGAGCGGGCGCGGGCCGTCCACAGGGCCACCGGGCCGGGCCCCGGCCGCCTACTCTCGTACGCATGACAGCCCGCGCCACGTCCCTCCCCCACTCTCGGCTCCGCTCGAGCGGTGGCACCCCCGTCGTGGGCACGGTGACGCGCGGGACGACGAACCCCAACCGCCTGCGCCGCATGGACCGCTGGATCGCGGCGGTGCACGGCGCCGAACTCCGCAGGGCACCGGAGCCGGTGGCGGTGGACCTCGGCTACGGCGCCGCGCCCTGGACCGCGGTCGAACTGCTGGCCCGGCTGCGCACCGCCGCACCCCGCACCCATGTCTTCGGGGTCGAGATCGAACCGGCACGGGTCGCCGCCGCCCTCCCGTACGAACGCGAGGGCCTCGCCTTCCGGCACGGCGGCTTCGAGGTCCCGGTGCCGGGCCGGCCGCACCTGATCCGGGCGGCGAACGTGCTGCGCCAGTACGACGAGGGGCAGGTCGCCGAGGTCTGGGGGCGGCTCTGCGCACGGCTGGCCCCGGCGGACCCCGGCTCCGGGGGCGGCCTGCTCGTCGAGGGGACCTGCGACGAGATCGGCCGCCGGCACGTCTGGGTCGCCCTCGGCCCGGAAGGTCCGCGCACGGTCACCTTCGCCACCCGGCTCGGCTCCCTGGACCGCCCGTCCGACCTGGCCGAGCGGCTGCCGAAGGCACTCATCCACCGCAACGTCCCGGGCGAGCCCGTGCACGCCTTCCTGCGCGACTTCGACCGCGCCTGGGCGGCCGCCGCGCCGTACGCCTCGTACGGCGCCAGGCAGCGCTGGATACGCACGGTCCGCGACCTGAGGGCCGACTGGCCGGTCGTGGACGGGATCACCCGCTGGCGCCAGGGAGAAGTGACGGTGCGCTGGGCGGCGCTGGCGCCCCGCGTCTGACGGAGCGCCACGGGCCCGGCGGGTGGGGCCGACGGCCGGTCCCGGCGGACCGGATCGGCCCGGAGACGCCCGGCCCGGGCGGCCCGGGCGGCCGGGAGACGACCGGCACGTGGCCCGCGGGGAACGATCTCGGTGAGTCGCACGTCACACAGGCGGGGGATGAGATCGCCATGCCGAAGCGGGCGTCGGGGAAGGGAACTCCTGCCCGCCTCGCGCGCGGGGGAAGGGAGTTCCCGCCCGGCTCTGTCACATTGCGCGCCGACATGGCACGATCCCTCAGGCATCCGTATGTTACTGATGGTAAATCAGTTGGGGGGCGGAGTAATGGGATCCGGCAAGCGGAGCCTGACCACGGCGGCCATGGCCCTGGCCTGCGCATGCGTCTGCGCGGTACTGGCGTCATCGGGGACGGCCTACGCGAGCCCGGAACCCAAACCGGCACCGACCAGAACCCCCGCGGCGACCCCGCCTCCCGTGAGCAACAAGGACCTCGAAGAGGTCCGCAAGAAGCTCGACAAGCTCTACCACGACGCGGCGGTCGCCACGGACGCGTACAACGCCGCCGAGGAGCGGGTGGAGAAGCAGTCGGCCGAGATCGTCGGCCTGGCCCAGGAGATCGTCAAGGGACAGGCGAAGCTCGACGAGTTGAAGGACCGCGCGGGTGCCGCGGCCCGCGCGCAGTACCGGGGCGGCGGGCTGCCGCCCGAGGCTCGGCTGTGGCTGAGCGACGACCCGCAGGAGTTCCTGGACGGCGCGGGACGGGTGCGGCAGGGCGAGCACGCCACCGATGGGCTGCTGGACGAGATGACGCGCACCCAGCAGGACCTGCGGCAGTACGCGAAGGACGCCTCCGCGCAGTGGCGGAAGCTGGAGGCCGAGCGCGAGGCCAAGGCCGCGGCCAAGAAGAAGGTCAAGCAGCGGATCTCCGACGCCGAGAAGCTGGAGTCCCGGCTGGAGAAGAAGGAGAAGGAACGGCTCGCGAAGCTGGAGGAGGAGGCCGCCCGCCAGGCGCAGTCGGCCTGGCTGGGCTCCGGCGTCCTCGCGGACATCAAGAGCGACGCCTCCGAACAGGGCAAGAAGGCCGTGAAGTACGCGACCGACCAGATCGGCAAGCCGTACGAGTGGGGCGCCGAGGGCCCGAGCACGTTCGACTGCTCGGGGCTCACCTCCCAGGCGTGGGCGGCCGCCGGGCACCCCATCCCCCGCACCTCGCAGGAGCAGTGGAAGCAGCTCCGGCACGTCGACGTCAAGGACATGCGCCCCGGCGACCTGATCATCTACTTCGACGACGCCAGCCACGTCGGGATGTACATAGGGGACGGCGCGATCGTGCACGCCCCGCGCCCGGGACGCACGGTGACGATCACGGGGGCGGGTTCGATGCGGATCCTGGGCGTCGTACGACCGGACGCGTGAGCCGCTCCGTCGGGCTGTCCGGCGCCGTGCGCCACGGGAGGCGGCACGCGTGACGGCGCAGGCGTGACGGCATAGACGTGCCTGCGCAGGCGTGGCGGACCGCACGTGACGGACCGCACGTGACGCACCGCACGGTCGTCCCGGCTCGCCGGACCCGGGGACGTGACCTTCGTCATCCCCGGTGGGGGCGCGTCCTGTCCAAATGCGTTACGGGATGCGGCATATGACGCGGGCCCTTTGCCCGACGCCGCGCCGTACGCCATTCCGCTGCGGCACCGGCGGGCGCTATGGTCCCCGTCGGTGGGTCGAGGTCCTTCGCCCACCACGCCCTCGGGGGGAGGGAAGGAACCCAGACGATGCCCGCACCCGTACCGCGGCAGAGAGCGATCCCGGCCGTGGAGAGTGGTCAGGCTCAAGCCGTGTTCTCGCCCGGCGGCCCATCCGGAGACACCACCGGCGGCCCCGCCGGTCCGACACCGGAAGCTCGCACCACGGCCCCGGTCACCGGCGCCACCCATCTGACCCTCCTGGTCATCGAAGACGACCCGGCGGGTTCGCTCGGCGTGCCCGAGATGCTCGACGCGGCCGGCAAGCCGGTCCGGGTCCGTACCGCCCGCAACCTCACCGAGGCCGAGCGGCTGCTCACCGACGACGTCCACTGCATCCTGCTCGACCTCGCGCTGCCCGCGCCGGGCCGGGCGGCGGAGGGCGCCGACGAACTGGCGACGCTCAAGCACGTGCTGCGGCTCGCACCCGGCCACGCCGTCCTCGCGCTCACCGCGTCCGGTGACGCCGAGCGCGGCACCGAGGCGGTGCGCGTCGGCGCCCAGGACTACCTCTTCCGTGACGAGCTGGACAGCCGGCTGCTGAGCCGCGCGATCCGCTACGCGGTGGAGCGGAAACGTTCCGACAAGGCCGAACGTCGGCTCACCGAGTCCAAGCTCCGGGCCCAGGAGAACGCCCGCCTGGAGCGCGGCCTGCTGCCGACCCCGCTGCTGGAGGGCTCCCCGCTGCGCTTCGCCGCGCGCTACCGTCCGGGCCGCTCCCGCGCGCTGCTCGGTGGCGACTTCTACGACACCGTGCGCACGGCCGACGGCACGGTGCACGCGATGATCGGCGACGTCTGCGGGCACGGCCCCGACGAGGCGGCGCTCGGCGTGGAACTGCGCATCGCCTGGCGCGCCCTGACGTTCGCCGGCCTGTGCGGGGACGAGCTCCTGTCCACGCTGCAGCAGGTCCTGGAGCACGAGCGCGAGAACGACGAGATCTTCGCGACGCTGTGCACCGTGGACATCGCGCCGGACGGCCGCCGCGCCGGGCTCTGCCTGGCCGGTCACCCGTCACCGCTGATCGCCCGTCCGGGCCGGCCCGCCGAGCTGCTGCCGTACGAGAACAACGGGCCCGCGCTCGGTCTGCTGCCGAACGCCCGCTGGCCGCGGATGCAGGTGGAGCTGGGTGCCGCGTGGAGCCTGATGCTCTACACGGACGGCCTGATCGAGGGTCACACCGGTGTGGGCAAGGAACGTCTGGGCCTGGACGGCATGGTGGACATGGTCCGGCGGCAGCTCGCGCAGGGGCTCCAGGGCGAGGACCTGTTGCGCGCGGCGGTGAACGAGGCCCGCGAACTCAACGGCGGGGAGCTGGCGGACGACGTCGCGGTGGTGTTGCTGGACCGGAACCCGTAGCGGGTTCGCTCGCGCCGGCGTCACCAGGTTCGGTGCCGGTGCGGTGGGGGGCGGGGCCGTGCGTACCCGGGTGCAGGTGCATCGTGGCTGGGAAAATTGAGCCCCTCCGGCGTTTGAGGAGCGGGGGGCCGGGGCGAAGCTCCGGATGCGGGCAGTCCGCTGCTTGCGCAGCGGACTGGGGCAGAGGATCTACCTGCCGCCGTTGTACGGACCGTACGGGCCGTCGCTGCTGCTGCCGCGGCCCCGGCCGCCGCCGGAGACCTGGCGCAGGGCGGGGCGGACGTCGACGAAGAAGACGATCGTGGCGACCAGGCCCGCGAGTTGCAGGAAGAGCATCGGTACCAGCAGGTTCACCGCCACGGTGATACCGAGGATGATCAGCCAGAACATCTTGTTCTGCTTGTCGGCGGCGCGGTAGGCGTCCTCGCGGGCGACGGCGGCCAGCACCAGCGCCACCACGGCGAGCACGAGCATGGCTGTGAAGATCAGCCACATCAGACCGCCGAATGCCGTCATCAGCACAATGTCCACCGCCCGGATCGAGTCGTCTCTACGGCCACCGTACCCGGAGAACGGGCCGGGAACTCAGAGAGTGCCCGGCCCCGTCCGCGCACGGCGGAATCACGCTTCCCCACGCGCCTACTTCGCGGGCGGAGTCGTCTTCTTGGCGACCGGCTTGCGCGCCGGGGCCTTCTTCGCCGGGCTCTTCTTGGAAGGGGCGTCCTCGGCGGCGGCCGCCGGCTTCTCCTCTTCCTTGACCTCGACCGGCTCGGCCTTCGGCTCGACGACGATGGCGAGTTCCTCGATCTCCTCGGCGGCCTCGCCGCGCCAGGTCCGCACGGTCTGCTCGCCGTGCTCGGCGACCTTCTCGTACGTCTCGCGCGCCTTGACGGCGTACTCGGCGGCGACGCCGACACCGCGCAGGGCGAAGTCCTGGGCGGACTCACCGAGCTTCTTCAGGTCGGTGTCGAGGGTGCCGAGGAGCTCCGTCACCTTGGCCTGGAGGCTCTCCTGCGCCACCTTGGCGCGGGCGGTGGCCTTCTCCTGGACGGCGTTGGGGTCGATGTTCTTCACGGTGTCGATCCGCCCCGGGGCCTCGGCGCGGATCTGCTCCACGATGCCGGGAACCTTCTTCGCCTGCTGCACGGCCAGGTCGGCGGTGCCGGCGAGGAAGTAGAGCGGGGTCGGGTCCGTGGCGGCCTTGCGGATGTCGTCGGTGATGGCCATGGCGATGGTCCTCCCGTAGTCGCTTTCGGCTGAGGTTCTGGTGATCCGCGAGGTGGTCAGCTCGCGGTCTGCTGCGGACCGGCATCGCTGCCGTCGGCCGTGCGGGAGCCGCGGACGGCGGTATCCTGCGACGGCTGGGCGTCCGGTATGTCCTGGGTCCCGGGTACGTCGGTACCGGGCGCCTCGACGTCGGGAGCGGTCTCGAATCCGTTCTCCTTGCGGAAGGACTCGTAGATCTGGAGCAGCACCTGCTTCTGCCGCTCGTTCAGCGTGGGATCGGCGAGGATGACGGCCCGCGTCTCCACCTCGTCCCGGTCCCGCTCGGCGTCGAGGATGCCGGCCCGCACGTACAGCGTCTCGGCGGAGATCCGCAGCGCCTTGGCGACCTGCTGGAGCACCTCCGCGCTCGGCTTGCGCAGCCCGCGCTCGATCTGGCTCAGATACGGATTGGACACCCCGGCGGCGTCGGCGAGCTGCCGCAGGGACAACTGCGCGGTGCGCCGTTGCTCCCGCAGGTACTCACCGAGATTGCCGACGTTGAGCGATGCCATGCCCCCACCTTGCCCCACTCTCGCTAACTTTTGCAAGCACCTGCTTGCAAAAGTGTGCCACGCCACGGAGGCCCGGCGGTGACGGCACGGAGGTCACCAGGGCAGCGGGCGGGAGTGGACCACGTCCAGGCGCGACACCGCGCGGGTCAGCACCACGTAGAGCCGGTGCAGCCCCCGCTCCTCGGCCTCCGCCACGGCCGCCGGTTCCACGACCACGACGTGGTCGTACTCCAGCCCCTTGGCCAGACTCGCGGGCACCACCGCGATCCTGGCGCCCGGCTCGTCGGCTCCGGCGGCGTCGACGCCCGCGGCGCCGAGCGCCTCCCGCACCTTCGTGACGTCCGCGTCGGCGACGATGACCCCGACGGACCCCTCGTGCGCGAGCGCCTCCCGCACGGCGGCGACGGTCTCGGCCGACGGGTCTGAGGCCGGCCGGATCCTCAGCTCGCCGTCCCTGCGCAGGGAGCGGGCCGGCGGGACGCCGACGCCCAGGCGGTCCAGTACCCGGTTGGCGAGTTCGACGATGGCCCCGGGCACCCGGAAACCGGCGGTCAGGGGGACGACGGCCGCGTCCGGCTTGCCCAGGTGGGCGAGGAGTTCGCCCCATTCCCGCGCCGCCCAGGGCGTCGTGCCCTGCGCGAGGTCCCCGAGCACGGTCAGCGACCCGAAGGAGGCC
Organism: Streptomyces populi; assembly: GCF_002911015.1. Classification (GTDB taxonomy): domain Bacteria; phylum Actinomycetota; class Actinomycetes; order Streptomycetales; family Streptomycetaceae; genus Streptomyces; species Streptomyces populi. The sequence continues at coordinate 24,737 of NZ_KZ626904.1, read as the reverse complement.
CGCCGCGCGATGGCACGGCACTCCATCGGCGACAGGTCCTGCGCCTCGTCGATCACCAAGTGGCCGTATCCCTCGGGGTGTTCGATCAGCCCCGCGATCTCGTCGAGGAGGACGAGATCGGCGGCCGACCACCGCGCCGACTTCCACGACCGCGGCGGCCTCGTCCACAGGAGCGCCCTCCGCTCGTCGGCGTCGAGGATCCCCTCGGCCGCCCGCTCCAACGCCCCGGCGTCGGTGAGGAGCCGGGCGAGCAGTTCCTCGGGGCGCACCCGGGGCCACACCGCGTCGACGCAGGCGCCGACCGGCCGGGCCCGCGAGATCCGCTGCGCCCAGGCGTTCGTCTGCGGCCCGGACCGCAGTTCGGCCTTCTCGCGCACGTGGCGCACGACCCGGGTGCGCACCCGCTCCCGTCCGACGGCGTACGGCGGTTCCTCGGCCCGTACGTCGTCCACGATGCGGCGCAGCACGCCGACGGGGACGCGCCAGCGGTACGTCCCGTCCGGCACGGCGAGGTCGTCGGCCGGTGCGCCGATGCCCCCGTACAGTGCCCGGCGCAGCACCCGCGCCATCCGGACGTCGTGCTTGACGACCGCGGCGCGTTCGTCGTCCTCCCCGGTCACCGGACGGCGGGCGATCTCCTCCCCGATCGTCGACTGGCGCACGCCGGTCTCCCCGAGCGCGGGAAGGACCTCCGCGATGTACGACAGGAAGGTGCGGTTGGGGCCGAGGATCAGCAGGCCGCCGCGGCGGACGCGCTGCGGATGCGTGTAGAGGAGGTAGGCGGCCCGGTGCAGGCCGACGGCCGTCTTGCCGGTGCCCGGGGCGCCCTGCACACAGACCGAGGCCGCCGGATCGGCCCGCACGAGATCGTCCTGTTCGGGCTGGATGGTGGCGGCGATGTCCCGCATGGGGCCGACGCGGGGGCGCTCGATCTCCTCTGCGAGGATCGAGCTCCCCCGGGCGGCGGCCACGCCCTCGACGGTCCCGGCTCCGGCCGGCTCCGCCCCGATGAGTTCGTCCTCGAGCCCCGTGAGATCGGCGGAGTCGCCGCGGCTGCCGGGGGCCCAGCCGAAGCGGCGGCGGACGGCGACGCCCTGGGGGTCGCGGGCGCCCGCCTGGTAGAAGGCGCGCGAGACGGGGGCCCGCCAGTCGACGACGAGGGGCGGGGCGGCGGGGTGCTCCCTGATCCGCAGCCGTCCGATGTGATAGCTCTGCCCGGCGTGGTCGCCGGCCGCCCGGGCCGAGTCCTGGAAGTCCAGCCGGCCGAAGAACAAGGGGCCCCGGGGCAGCTCCCGCATCTCCTTGGCCCGGCTGCGCAGCCGGTACCCGAGCACTTCGGCGTCGGCCCCGGAGGCGGAGACGTCCTCACCGGTGACGACCTGCTCCTCGGCGCCGTCGACCATCACGGCGAGGGCGGCACGGCAGGTGTCGTGGAAGGCGCGTTCGCGGGAGAGGGAGCGGGTGAGCGGCAGGTCCGGGGCAGGCCGTCGGGCGGGGTCGGGTGACGTCATTCCACCCAGACTACCGGAATAACTTAACCGAGTAACATTTTTAACCGGGTTGCATTCTCTTCACGCGCGCCGCCGGGCTCCGGAACTCACGCCGACGCACCCTCGGCCCCGGGTCGCCCGAGGCCGGGGAACCCGGCCGCCAGCCGCGCGAAAGCCCGCTCGGCCGCGGCCTCGGCGTCCGGCCGTACGGCCGCCGGCCGCTCCCCCTCCGCGATCCGCCGCAGGTTCTCCTCGGCGAGGATGCGGCGCACGGCCGTGATCTGTCCGGCGGCGAGCCGTGCGTCGAGCCCGGCGCCCAGCGGCTCCGCGAGGGCTTCGGCGAGCGCCGCCTCGGACCGCTCCAGGTATCCGTACATCCGCGCCACCAGCGACGGCGTCCCGTAGAGCAGCCGGTGGAAGGCGAGGACGCCGGGGTGGTCGTTGAGTCCGGTGACGGGGTCCTCCCGGCGCAGACCGTCCAGGAAGTGCTCGCGGAGCGCGTCGATCGCGGACCGCCCGGCCGCCCGGCCCTCCTCGACGACCCGCGCGGCCTCGGTCTCGTGGTCCGCGAACCGGTGCAGGACCAGATCCTCCTTGGACGGGAAGTACCGGAACAGCGTCGGCTTGGAGATCTCGGCGGCGGCCGCGACCTCGGCGACGGACACGGCGTCGAAACCCTTCTCCAGGAAGAGGCCGATGGCGGTGTCGGAGACGGACTGGTACATCCGTCGCTTCTTGCGTTCGCGCAGTCCGGTGTCGCTCATGGTCACGAGCCTACGCACCGCGCGGGGCCCCGGACCCGGTCGTGGAACCCGCGCACCGCCCGCTTCCCGCGGCGGACCTCCGCGGCGCGCCGGAGGGCGGGGCCGGCGGTTCCGGGTGCCGCGCCCTCACTCCTCGTCGAGGAGACGGGCGTACGAACCGAGCACGACGGCGGCGCCGGCGTCGCGCAGTTCGGACTCCTTGTGGAGGTTGCGCCCGTAGCCGACGAAGCGCACTCCCGCCCGTGCCGCCGCGCCGACGTCCGCCGGGGAGTCCCCGATCATCACCGTGTCCTCGGGGCGCAGACCGAGGCTCCGCAGGGCCCGGACGACGACATCGGGGTGCGGCTTCATCAGGTGGACGTCACGGGTACGGCCGTGGACCGCGTCGAAGAAGCCGCGCAGGCCCTTCGACTCGAGGTAAAAGGAGGCCGCGCGGGACGAGTTGTTGGTGACCACCGCGAGCCGGAGCCCCCTTCCGGCCAGCATCCGGATCAGCCGTGCCGCGTCAGGGGTGGGCCACGCCTTCCGGGCCGCCTCCAGCTCGCGCACGCTGACGAGCTCCTCGAGCACCGCGACCAGGCCCTCGTGCCCGTGCCGGCCCCGGTGCACCGCCCGGAGAACGGCGTGCGGGTCCTTGTCCCCCGCCTCCTCCGCGGTCAGCAGGCCCCGAGCCCCCTCACGGGCCACGAGTTCGCGCAGCTCGTCGGCCACGGGCCCCGAGGAGCCCTCGGGGAAGAGCCGGCACACCGGCCCGTCGAAGTCGAAAAGAACCCCACGCGCGCCCGCGAGCAGGGTGCGCACGTCCTCGATCTCGTCGACGTCAAGAGCCATGTCGTTCCAGACCCTCCAGCGGTTCGGACAGTTCCATCCGCTCCGGCCGCTCGTGCGCGCCGGTCCGCCCGGTCCCGCCCGCCGCTCCGCCTCCGGGCCCGCGCCCCGCCCGGTCCTCGGTGTGCCAGAGCCGCAGCGCCCGCGCCGCCGTGTACGCGTCCGGCGGCTCGCAGGGGAGGGCGAGCGGCCCCCAGGCACGCCGCATCGCACGGCACACGCTCTCGGCCGCCGTGCCGAAGTGGGTGTCTCCCGGCCCGGCCGGGAGGGCGAGAGCCGCTCGCATGACGTCGGGGTACACCGACTGGACGTACTCGAAGCCCAGGTAGTGGCGCAGGTCGCGGTCCAGTCCGGCGGTCATGTCCGCGTGCCCCGCCCGCCGCATCGCCCCGGCCCACAGACCGGTCATGAGCTCCCGCTCCGACTCGTCGTAGTCCATCCGCACCAGATGGGTCGCCAGGTCGTGCAGGGGGTCGCCGATCAGGGCGAGCTCCCAGTCGATCACGGCGATCCGCTCCCCGTCCTCCGTCGGCGTCAGCACCACGTTGGCCCGGTGGACATCCGTGTGGAGCAGGGCGAACGGGCGTCGCGTGAGGTCCGGAACCGACGACAGGAACCGGTCCACGGCGTCCCGGGGCACTCCGACCGCGTCGAAGAGACGCCCGAAGCGCGGCCGGTTCGGCAGGTGCACCCGCTGCTCGGTGAACCGGGCCAGCCGGCGCAGGAACGCCGTGCTGTCACCGTCCGTCGGCCAGTCGCCGGGAGGCGGGGGGAGGACGTGGCACGGCACATGGGCCAGACGGCCGAAGAAGTCCGCCAGCGCCTCGAGCCGCTCCTCCCCGACCGGGCCCTTCGGCGCCAGGTCGGCCAGCGCGCTGCCCGTCAGATACTGGTGCACGGACCACGTCCCGAAGTCCGCCAGACAGCGCGGGACCTCGCTCAGCCGTTCGCTCACCACCCGCAGCACGTCCGCCTCGCGCCGCCAGTGGCGCGGCACGACCTCCACCGTCTCGAACGGCGTCCGGAACTTGGCCCGCACCTGTCCGGAATCCACACCCAGCAAATAGGCCAGCGGCCGGCCCAGCGGCGCGATGTGGTTGCGGTTGTGGTGACCGGTGATGGTGACACCGTCGGGGCGGCGTCGCTGCACCTCCGCGAGCGCGCGCACGAGCGCCCGGTGTGCTCCGAGGGGGAGGTGAGGTGCCATGAGCGCACAGGGTAGCGCTTGGCGTGATTCATCTCACACTGTGTCACTATCTGGACACCTCCCTGCCGAACCCGACGGACGACGCCCCGAACAGCCTCGTTTCAGCCAGACTTCGGCTGCTTGGCGAGCTCGCTCCAGGTGGTGTCGAACCACTCCCGGTAGTCGGCGAAGTACGAGCTCTGCCGGGCGCTCTCCTCCTTGGGCCGCTGATGGTGGTGAAGCGTCAGGCCCACACCCTTGACGTCCATGGCGTTGGGGACGCTCGTCCCGTCCTCGAGCCTGATCGGCCCCCTGACCGGGGAGTAGATGCCGACGAGCGCGTCGGCGTCGTTGAGGATGTACAGCTTGAACTGCGGCGTCCACCCGACCCGGTGGACCTCCAGGCCGGCCTTGACCCCCTTGTCCCTGAGGCGCGCGCAGAAGTCCTCCATGTCGGCGGCGTTCAGCCGCGCCATGTTCCGCCAGCGCCGGTGGACCCGGGGGTCCTTCGGGTCCCCGGAGCGCGGGTACAGCAGCTCCGTGTCCTCCGAGGGCAGCATCATCCGGACGTGAACGCGGAGCGGAGAGATCTCACCGGCCTCGACACGGCCCACCTGTAGGTCGAACAGACCGACGAACGACTCCCCGGTCAGCGCCGAGACGTCCAGGGACACCTCGGGCTGCTTGAACGCGTCGTGCATGAAGTTGTAGAGCTGCGGCCTGCCCTGCGGGGCGGCCGCCGACGGAACCTTCAGCACCTTGGTGCCGCTGCCCCGCCGCGTGGCGATCCAGCCCTCCTTGGCCAGCAGCTTCAACACGTTCCGGACGGTGTCCCGTGAGACTCCGAGGTCCTTCTCGAGGGTCCGCTGCGCTGGCAGCATGTCGCCCTTGCGGTACGTCCCGTCCGTCAGCCGCAGCCGCAGGGCGGTCTCCACGCGCTGGAACGGCCGGCCACCGCTCTCGTCGCCGCCCGGTCCGGTCCCGGTATCCGATGCAGTCACAGCCAGAACCTACCTCCGTCCGGCATCGATGACACCACTTCCCGGCAAGGAAACCTACTTATTGGACTGGCAGTTAACCGATCACCCCACCCGGGAACAGTCAACTTAGAACAACCAGTCCAATTGGCAGTCAAGTTGACGCTCGTTCGGGGGGACCGTGAAAGAGTCGGAGCTGATAGAGATCGGCGCAGGTATCGCGCTCATGGGCATTGAGCAGGAGCTTCAGGGATCCTTCGGCGTGGTCGGCCTTTTGGGCTTCCTCCTGCTGACAATTGGCCTGAGAGCGGTCAACACGACACTGGCCTACGCGGGCGCGCTGGTGCTGATCATGCTGACGGTCCAGGCGTAGGACCGGAAGGCTCAGAAGTGGTCACGCACCGCACGCAACAGCGGCTCCAGCGACCTCACGATGCTCTGCGGCGGCACTCCGGCCTCCCGCAGCAGCTCGACCTTGGCGGGGGTGCGGGCGTAGCCGAGGAAACGCACGCCGGCCCGTGCCGCCGCCGCGTGGTCCGAGGGGGTGTCGCCGATCATGAGCGAGGCCTCGAGCGGGGCGCCCATCGCGCTCAGGGCGCGCTTCAGGGTGGCCGGATGGGGCTTGAGCAGACTCAGGTCCTGCGTGCGGCCGTACACGTACGGCGCGAAGCACGGCATGAGGCCTCTTCCGCTCAGGTAACTCGTCACCGTACGGGCCGAGTTGTTGGTCGCTATGGCCAGTCTCGCGCCGACCGCCGCCCACGTGCGGATCAGCGGGTCGGCGAAGGCCGTCGGCATCGCCGTCCTGACGGCCTTCAACTCCTGCTGGGTGAGGCGTTCTTCGAGTTCCGCCACCAGATCGCTGCCGGGATGGCGGCGGGCCACGGTGCTCAGCACGCCGTGCGGGTCCGGACGGCTGCGCTCGTCCTCGGTGAGCACCGCGTACAGGCCCCGCTCCTTCAGCCACTTCACCTGGTCCCGCGCGATGTCCTCCGCCTTGTGGCGGGCGAACAGCTGACAGATCGGCCCGTCGAAATCGAAGAGGACATACCGTGTCTGCGCGACCAGTTCCCGAACATTCTCGATCTCACTCGTCATCAAATCGGTCTGTCCAGTCTCAGCAGTCACTAAGCGAGTGTCGGCCGTTCGACGTACGTTGCCCAGACGGCGTTGAACGCTTCCTGCTTCTTCTTGACGAGTTCGGCGTCCCGCGGGCCGTCCTCGCTCCGGAACGCGAACAGGGTCGTGTCGAATCCGCGCACGTCGTACACCTCGACCTCGTAGCCGCCCGGGTCGTCGCTGGGCGGGTACGCCTTCGGCACGTAGTCGCCGAGCAGGGCCCGTTCGCCGTTCAGCACGTACGACTTCTGCATCGGCGTGGTCGGGAGCCAGCCGAAGGAGACGGTCGCCCGGATGCCGTCGCCCTCGCGCCAGGCGTAGAACGTCTGCTCCATGACCGTCTTCTGGTGCTTGATCTGGCTCCTGAGTTTCTGCTGGACGCTCGCCGTCAGCTTCTGCTGCTCGTCGGCCGTGCGGTCCGGGCGGGGCACCGGGAGGGGGAATGCCAGTTCGATCCGCGGTCCCGGCAGCAGGCAGCGCATGGTGATCGACTCGGGGCGCGGCACGCCCTTCGCGATGACGCTGCGCATGTGGTTCAGGCCCAGCATGAGCGTCTCGGCCGTGAAGCAGATGGCGTCGATCGTCACGTGGGGGGACGAGAACGCCTGCGCCAGGTGCTCGTTCAGGCTCACGACGGTCGCCCTGGGACGCTGGAACTCGTCCGACGGCAGTGCGGCCACGCGCGGCGGGCTCCCCTTGGACACGTTGTCGAGCAGGCGCGCGTCCTTGAGGATCTGCAGGGCCAGCCGCACGGTGCCCCGCTCGACCTCGAACTCGCTCGCGAGTTCGGCCTGGGTCGGGAGCCGGTCGCCGACCTCGAGCACGCCCTCGCGCATGCGCTTCCGAAGAGTGTCGGCGATCTCCTGGGGCGAAAGCCTTCTGCCGCTGTCACTCACCACGACGTTCTCCCGAGTCACGACCGGTCGGTGCAACCCTCTTCCGTTCAGGAAGAGTCACTCGAAAGTCATTCACCAACCAGGGTCAAGATAGTCAGAGTTGGCGGCCAACTCGGTCGATATGGCGGAATTCTTTCCTCCTCTTCGTCCCCCGCGGCACCGGGCAGATCATGACGAACCCGGGAGGAACCTCCAGGCACCGGAGGTCGCTAGGAAAGTTTCAGGTCCGTGGTGATGGTTTCCCAGAGGGCGTCGAACCATTTCTGGGACTCGTCCACGAACGTGGCGTCCCGCCCGCCGGCCCGCTTCTCGAAGGAGAAGAGCAGGGACTCGGTGCCGAGGGTGTCGTACATGTCCAGCGTCTCGTCGCCCGAGACCTCCTCCTCCCGTCTGGCGATCATGTAGTAGGCGATCAGCGCCTCCGTCCCGTTCAGCAGGTACAGCTTCACCGGCGGGGTGAACGGCAGGGCCCGGAAGGTCACGTGGACGTCGATGCCGTGGGAGGAGCGCAGGGCCTGGAGGTTGTGGCGCAGGACGTGCCCCTGGGCGTTGCGCTGCTCCAGCCAGCGCCTGTGGACCGGGTCCTCGTCGCCGCGGTCGTCGACGGAGACGGGGAACGCCAGGTTGATCTCCCGGCTGGGCAGCAGGATCCGGACGTCGATGCGTTCCGGGCGGATCCTGCCGTCGTGGATCCGGCGGACCGGCTCGCTGAGGGCCACCATCAGCGTCTCCGCGGTGAGGCAGGCCGCGTCGATCCGTACGTGGGGGACGGAGAACGCCTCGGCGAGGCGGGGGGAGAGGCCCGCCATGGTCGGCTGCGGTCCGTTCCGGTCGGGAGCGACGTCCGCGATCCGCGGCGGACTGCCCTTGCTGACGTTGCTGAGCAGGCCGTCCTCCTGGAGCTCGCGCAGGGCCAGGCGGACCGTGCCGCGCTCGACGCCGAACTCGTCGGCCAGTTCCGCCTGGGTCGGCAGACGGTCGCCGGCCTTCAGCTCACCGGCGCGGATCCGCTTCCGCAGCGCGTCGGCGATCTCCTGGGGCGAAAGCCTTCTGCCGCTGTCACTCACCACGACGTTCTCCCGAGTCACGACCAAACGGTACAACTCCCTCCCATCTTTTGGGAGTTGCTCGAAAGTTGTTTATGGATATTTACCAAGTGGGGACAACTTAATCAGAGTTGGTCGCCAACTTGGCCAAGATGGCGGAAGTTTCGCCTCCTCTCGCCCACCCGTGGCACCGAACGTCCCGATCAGGTCACCGAAGAAGGAGGAACCACCATGCCCGCCATCGCCCTCCTCTCCGCCGTCTTCGTCGTCGGCTTCGAGCAGCTCGTCCAATGGCGGTACGGCCCGACGGGCATCCTCGGGCTGCTGCTGCTCACCGTCGGCATCAAGGCGAAGAACCCCACGTGCAGCTCCATCGGGGCCGTCGTCCTGGCCCTGCTGGTCGCGGGGCCGGCCATCAGTTCGTGATCGTCAGTTCCGAACTGATGGTCCCCCACAGCGCGTCGAACCAGAGGCGGGACTGCTCCACGAACGCGGTGTCCCGCGGCCCCGCCCCCCGGCCGAAGGGGAACAGCATCGACTGCGTGCCCTGGGCGTCGTACAGCTCCAGGTACTCGTGGTCGATCTCCTCGCCCCGCCGCGCGAGCGTGTAGTACGCGAACAGCGCCTCCGCCCCGTTGAGCAGGTACAGCTTCACGGGCGGGGTGAAGGGCAACGCGCGGAACGAGACCCGCACGTCGATGCCGTGCGTGGCCCGCAGCGCCAGCAGATTGTGCCGCAGCACCCGCACCTGGGCGTTGCGGTGGGCCAGCCAGCGGCGCCGCGGACGGTCGTCCGCCATGTCGTCGACCAGGGCCGGGAACGCGAGGTCGATGTCCCGGCCGGGAAGCAGCACCCGGACGTCGACCTTGGCCGGTTTTATGCGTTCCGCGTGAATCTCGCGCAACGGCTCGCCCATGGCGAGGGTGAGCGACACCGAGGTCAGGCACAGCGCGTCGATCTCCACGTGCGGGGCCTCGAAGGCCGCCGTGATCCTCGGGGCGAGCGCCACCATGGTGGACTGCGGCCGGGAATGCGGCCCGGTCAGAGCCCTCTCGGGACGGCTCGCGACCGTCGCCGGACTGCCCTTGGACGCGTTGACGAGCAACCGCTCCGACTGGAGGATGCGCAGCGCCCGGCGCACCGTGCCGCGCTCGACGCCGAACTCGTCGGCCAGTTCCGCCTGGGTCGGCATGCGCCGGCCGGCCCGCAGCTCACCGGATCTGATCCGGCTGCGCAGCTCGTCGGCCACCTCGCGGTGCGACCTCGGCGGCTGTGGTGACCTGTCCCGCCCGTCGGCAACGGCATGTTCCGGCTCCACAACCAGAACACTACAACTTCCCGCCATCTTTGGGCAGTTACCGGATAGGTGGTTATTCGTCCCCCCAACCCGGAGATAAGTAAGAGTGAGTTGGTAGCCAACTCGCACAACATGGTCAAACTTCCGGAGGGTTGGCCGCCGAAGTTCCGCCCGTACGCCAGGCGGCCGGGGCGGACGGCCCTCAGCGGGGGTCCGCCTCCCGTCCCGAGGAGGGACCGTCATGCCTCTCGTCGCCCTCGCCGTCGCCGCCCTGGCCATCGGATTCGAGCAACTCGTCCAGTGGGAGTACGGGCCGATGGGCATCATCGCGTTCGTCGCGCTGTCCGTCGGTCTCAAGGCCCGGAACACCACCGTCAGCGGCATCGGGGCCGTGATCCTCGTGATGCTGCTCGCCCAGTCCGGCTGACCGGACGCCACCGTCCGCCAGTCCGGCTGACCGCGCTCCCTTCCGGAGGGGAGCCGGGAGCTCGGTCAGTCCGCACCACCGCAGGAAACCGCACCACCACAACCGAATCGCTACGGATCAGCCGTCGCAGTCGTCGTCACCCGCACCCCGCACGGAAGGAGAACCTCCCTACAGGCAGCAGCGGTTCAGCATCAGAAGATGTCCGGGCACCACGGTCGCCTGGACGTGCGCAGCAGGGCGTCGGCCAGCGCGGCGGCGCCCTCTCGCCGTTCCCGGACCCGGCCCAGCGCGGCCAGCCGTACCGCGGACTCGTCCCCGAGCCACAGCGTCGCCAGATCGGCGATGGACAGCGACAGGTCCGCCTCCTCGGTGGTCGGCACGCAGGTCGCCGTACCGTCCGGCGCGGCCCGGAGCCGGAAGCGGCCGCCGTCCGGCCCGCTCTCGTCCCGCACGTCCAGCACGAGCGTCCCGGCGGCCCCGTACGTCCGCACCTCCAGAGCCCGTACGACGTCCAGGATCCGCACCCAGAGCCAGTCCGACTGGTTGGTGAGACGGGCGGCACGCGGGTCCGGCAGGAAGTGCGGCAGCAGGTCGTCGGGGGCCAGACGGCCCGACTTGACCCGGGTGACCCAGTCGATCGAGCAGAGGTAGCCCCACAGGGCGCGCTCGGCCGCCGGCGTCACCGCGAGCAGCCACTTCGCCTCCGCCGTGCTCCGGGGCTGGTTGGAGTCTCCCCAGTCGTCGTCGGCCGTGTAGGAGACGAGACCCTCGACCTCACCCGAGGCCGAGCGGTACGCGGCGTAGAACGGCTCCTTCCAGGGGCCGTTGCCGAACCTCAGCAGGCCGGTGTTGATCTGCCACCACCGGTCGTCGCGGTCGATCGCGCCGGGCCGGCCGCGCCGGAGCCGCTCGTGCAGTTCGGGGCCCGTCTTGCGTACGTCCTCGGCATCCAGGAGGTCGATGCGGCCGCCGTCGTCCGGGCCTGCCCGGCGGGGATCGAACCCGGTGCGGGGTACGTCGATCGTCCACTCGGTGACGGTGGTGGCGGGGCCGAAGCCGTAGCGGCCGTAGATCGGGTACTCGGCGGCGATGAGTGTCGCGACGACGTCGCCACGCTCCCTGGCCGCCGCCAGGTCGGCCTTCATCATGCGGGTGAGCAGGCCGCGGCGGCGGTGCGTGGGCGAGACGGTCACGCTGGAGATCGCGTCGGCGGGTACGGCCGCTCCGCCGACCGCTGTGAGCTCCTGCGGGAACGACCGGAACGTCGCCACACAGCGGGAACCGTCGAACGCGCCCAGGGTTCTCGCCGGGATGACCCCCGGCGCCCGGTTCTCGATCTCCTGGTCGGAGACGACCGGCTGCTGCAGGAACCCCGTCTTCACGGCGCGCAGCCAGTCGGGGAGGTCGGAGGCGGTGATCGGCCGTACGTCGATCGTGTCGGCGGCGGCGACCGTGTCGCCTGCGTCGATGGCGTCGCTGGCATCGTGCGGGGTCATGGGCCCACGCTAGGCGGCCCCCGGCCGGGGTGTCGCGCGGTTTTCCACCCGCTCTCCTCCGACCGGTCCCTCCGCTCACCACACCCTGATCCCGGGCACCCGACCTGGTTCGGGGACGGGACCCGACCTGGTTCGGGGCGACGCCCGGCCCGGTTCAAGGGCGACGCCCGGCCCGGTTCAAGGGCGACGCCCGGCCCGGACGGGGACGGTGGTCGTGTCGGCCCGGACGCGGTCCCGGCCCGGCCCGGGCACCATGGCCGTTCCCGACCCGGGCACCGTGGCCGGGTCGGCTCCTCGGTGGCTCGGTGGCTCGGTGGCTCGGTGGGGTCGGCTCAGAAGGCCGCCCGGATCTCCCCCACCTCGCGGCCGCTGCCCAGCAGGGGCGCGCTGCCGATCCTCGCCACCACCGGCGCGTCGATGCCCAGAAGACCCAGCCCACGGGCCAGGACGGGGCCCAGTGCCCGGCTCCCGCCGTCGTCGATCTTGAAGGCGAGGGCGCGGCCGTCGGGCAGCGCGACCGCCTGGACGGCCTCGGCGCCCATCTTGGAGAGGGCGCCCGGGACCTCGCGCATCAGCCAGGTGTCGGGGCGCCGGGTGCCGGCGACGTACTCGGGGTGGGCGCGCATGGCGTCGGCCACGCGGCGTTCGGCGGTGCCCGGGGCCGCGAGGACGAAGGAGCGGAAGGCACGGGCGAGGCCCGTGAGGGTGATGGCCATCAGGGGCGCCCCGCAGCCGTCCGTACCGACCGCCGCGACGGGCTCCCCGGCGGCCTCCTCGACCACGGAGTGGATCAGCTGCTGGAGCGGATGCCCGGGGTCGAGGTAGGACTCGGTGGGCCAGCCGCGCTGCGCGCACACGGCCAGCATCGCCGCGTGCTTCCCGGAGCAGTTCATGGTGACCCGGTCGCGGACCGCACCGGAGGCGAGGTAGGTCTCGGCCTCGACGGGGTCCAGCGGGAGGTCCGGCGGGCACTGGAGCTGCCCGGCGTCCAGCCCGTGCTCGACGAGCATCTTCTGGACCAGATCACGGTGGAAGGTCTCGCCGGAGTGGCTCGCGGCGGCGAGGGCGAGGCGCTCCCCGGACAGGTCCAGGCCCGCGCGCAGGACGCCCGCCGCCTGCATGGGCTTGTTCGACGAGCGCGGGAAGACCGGCGCCGCCGCATCGCCGAGGGCCAGCTCGACCGAGCCGTCCGCGGCCAGCACCACCAGGCTGCCGCGATGGTGCCCCTCGATGAATCCGGACCGTACGACCTCGGCGAGCACCGGGAGCACCCCGGAACCGGCCGGGACGCCGGAGACGGCCCCCGGGGCCGCCGCGTCGGGTATGGAGGAGCCTTCGGACGTACGGGGAGCTGCGGACATCGGCGGTGGCCTTCCGGAACGGGGACCCGCTCGGAAGGCGGCGGCCGGGTCGTGCCCCGGGCCGCACCCCCTTCTGCGCGGAACGGAAGCGCGCCTCCTGGATTCCGGCACGTTCCCCGGCCCCGGGATCACCGCGGCCGCCACGTCACATGAGCAGGTCGTCTACTTGTGCTTCCCCTTCACGGTACCTGCGGGCGATCTCGGCGCTGCAATCGTCGGCCGTGCGCTGGAGCTGCTGGCGCCGCCGGGAGACCCGCTGCTCGTAGCGGACGAGACGGCCGAGTCCCGCGCCCAGCTCGTCGTCCGTACGGGCGTCGAGGTCCGACAGCTCCACCTCGGCGAGCATCTCGGCGGCCAGCGCCCGGTACTCCTCGCCGTACGGCGTGCCCACGGTCACGTGGCGGGCCGAGGAACGGTAGCGGGCCGGTGCGTCCGTCAGGATCTCCGAGAGCCGCTCGACGACGGAGGGCTTCGCCCGGTCCACGGACGAGAGGTGCCCGGAGGCCGGGTGGGCCGTCCGGCGCTCCCCGCGGCGGGCGAGCTCCGCGCGCAGGATGTCGATGCGCCCCTGGAGCAGTCGCCGGACATAGCTGAGGTCGGCCTCGTCCCGCTGGGCGTCCCGGCGCAGCGTCCGCAGTTCGGGCAGCCGGAGCACGGCGATGCCGGTCGGGGCCGGATCGGCCGCCAGCGGGCCGCCGCCGGTGCGCTGCACCGGCGGCCGTGCCGTCATCGTTTCCGTCCGCGCGCTCGTGCGGGTCAATGACACGGCCGCGGTCTGCTGCCCGGTCCTCGATGTGCTCATGTACCTCTACCGTCCCCTCGACCGGCGCGGTCCGCCCAACGGCCGGACCGCAACACCCCGCATGGTGCCACCCCAGATGGCCGCTATGTGACCGAGTGACCCGATCGGCCCCAGATGGCGGGTTGGTTACCTCCGAAAATCACGCGAAGGGCCCGCAACGCGCGACGGAGTCATGGCACGGCATCATGGTCCGCATGCGTGCGGTGGTGCAGAGAGTGGACGGCGCGAGCGTCGTCGTGGACGGCGAGACGGTCGGCGAGATCAGCGGCGAGGGCCTGTGCGTCCTCGTCGGGGTCACCCACGAGGACACCAAGGAGAAGGCGGCCCAACTCGCCCGCAAGCTCTGGTCCGTCCGGATGCTGTCCGACGAGCGGTCCTGCTCCGACATCGACGCGCCGCTGCTGGTCATCAGCCAGTTCACGCTGTACGGCGACGCCCGCAAGGGGCGCCGCCCCACCTGGAACGCGGCCGCCCCCGGCGATGTGGCCGAGCCCCTCGTCGACGAGGTCGTCGCCCAACTCCGCGCCCTGGGCGCCACGGTGGCCACGGGCCGATTCGGCGCCCGGATGCGGGTGTCCCTGACGAACGACGGCCCCTTCACCGTCCTCCTGGAGATGTGAGCCGCGGGGACCGGCCGGTGTGAGCCCTACGGCTCGACCACGACCTCCTGCGCCGCCGCCGTCGAGTCGGCCATGAGCGGGGCGTCCACCGGCACGTTGCGCTTCACGAGGGCCAGGGCGATCGGGCCGAGTTCGTGGTGGCGCACGGACGTGGTGATGAAGCCGATCTTGCGGCCGGCCGGGTCCTCGTCCGCGAGGCGCAGTTCGGTGCCGTGCGGGGGCAGGACGACCTCGCTGCCGTCGAGGTGGAGGAAGACCAGGCGGCGCGGGGGCTTGCCGAGGTTCTGGACGCGGGCGACCGTCTCCTGACCGCGGTAGCAGCCCTTCTGGAGGTGCACGGCGGTACCGATCCAGCCCAGCTCGTGCGGGATGGTGCGGTGGTCGGTCTCGAAGCCGAGACGCGGCCGGTGCTGCTCGACGCGCAGGGCCTCGTGGGCGAGGAGTCCCGCGGGCGGCCCGGCCTTCTCCGCGTAGGACTCCAGGTCGGCGCGCGGCAGGAAGAGGTCGCGGCCGTACGGTGTCTCGCGGACGACGGCTCCCTCGGGGGCCTCGGTGATCGAACCAGCCGGAAGCTCGACGACCGCGAAGTCGGCGGTGCGGTCGGCGACTTCGACGCGGTAGAAGAACTTCATCGACTCCAGGTAGGCGATCAGCGCCTCCTGGGTGTCGGGTTCCGTGTGCATCCACACCGTCGTGCCGTCGTCGACGAGGTACAGCGCGTGCTCGATGTGGCCGTTCGCGGAGAGGATCAGCGCCTCGGTGGCCTGGCCGGCCGGGAGGTCGGTGACGTGCTGGGTGAGCAGCAGGTGCAGCCAGGCCAGCCGGTCGTCGCCGGTGACGGTGACGACACCGCGGTGCGAGAGGTCCACGAAGCCGACGCCGTCGGCGAGGGCGCGCTGCTCACGGAACAGGTCGCCGTAGTGGGCGGCGACGCCTTCGTCCACGCCCTCGGCGGGAACGGCGCCGGGCAGGGACAGGAGGGGGCTCTTCATGGACATACACACTACGACCGCGCGGTCACCGATTTTATTTCTGCGCCGACGACCACGCGACGACCGAACGATCACCACTCGTGATCGTGAATGACCATCGGCGTTCATGCGAGGTCATGCACGGGACCACGTCCGCGATCACTTCTGCTTGGCCTGGCAGTCCTCGCAGCGGCCGAAGATGGCGAAGTGCTTCATCTCCGTCTCGAAGCCGAAGGACTCCCTGAGCTTCGCGGTGAACTCGGCGGCGACGGAGACGTCGGCCTCGATGACGTTCGAGCAGTCGCGGCAGACGAGGTGGATGTGGTGGTGCCGGTCGGCCAGGTGGTAGGTCGGCGCGCCGTGCCCCAGATGGGCGTGGCTGACCAGCCCGAGCTCCTCCAGGAGCTCCAGGGTCCGGTAGACCGTGGAAATGTTGACCCCCGACGCCGTCTTCCTCACTTCGCCGAGGATGTCGTCGGGGGTCGCGTGTTCCAGGGTGTCCACTGCTTCGAGGACAAGCTGGCGCTGGGGCGTCAGCCGGTAGCCGCGCTGCCTGAGGTCGCTCTTCCAGTCGGTGCTCACCACACTGGAAGTCTAGGACCATCACCCCGGGCGCCGCCCCGGGGAACGGTACGACGGCTCGACCGCCGCGCGGCGGTCTCCTACTTGAAGAAGGCGATCCCGTCGTCCGGCATGTCGTCGGGCAGGGCCTTGGCCCAGCGCTCGACGTCCTCCGCGGTGACGACCTTCTTCAGGTGCCCGGACATGTAGGGACGCAGCTCGACCTCGGGGGTCTGCTTCTCGCCGACCCACATGAGGTCGCTGTTCACGTAGCCGTACAGGCGCTTGCCGCCGCTGTAGGGGCCGGAGGCGGCCGTACGGGCCACGGCGTCGGTGACCAGGTCGATCTGCGGCTTCTTGTCGGCGATCTCGCCGTACCAGATCTCGACGACGCCGTCGTCGCGGGTCATCACGACCTCGACCTTGCGGTCGGCGTCGACGCGCCAGAAGCCGGTCTCCGTCTCCAGCGGCCGGACTTTCTCGCCGTTCTCGTCGAGCACCCAGCTGTGCGAGCGGTACTCCAGGAAGTCCCGCCCGTCGTGCGTGAAGCTGACCTCCTGCCCGAAGTTGCACTTCTCGGAACCGGGGAAGTCGTGGACACCGACTCCGGCCCAGTCGCCGAGCAGGAAGACAAGGGGGACCAGGTCCTTGTGGAGGTCCGACGGGATCTCGATCATGAGCTGAACAGTTCCTTGATGGGGGTCAGCGCTGGCCCTGGTACAGCTTCTTCACGGTCAGTGCCGCGAAGGCGAGCACGCCGACGCAGACCAAGGCCAGCAGGGTTTCGAAGAAGATCTCCACGGGGTGTGCTCCTCGGTGAGCGAACGGGTCCCCGCCCGGGCTCGGCCGGAACTGGGGAGGTACACAAAGGCCGGGCCCCAGCTTACGCGGCCGGGGCCCGGCGCTCTCTTCCAGGTGGGCCCTGTCCGGGCCGTCACGCTCAGCCGAGGAGCTGGCTCTGCAACACGACCGTCTGCTGGAAGGGGATCTTCGGCGCGGAGCCCTTGCGGGACTGCACGATCAGCCCGAGGGTGTCCCCGGCCACCAGGTACGCCTGCCTGACCTGCTCGGCGCCGTACGGCTTGGCCTCCTCGTAGGCGTAGTGGGGGACGTGCTCGACCTGGGTGGCCTGCGGGAGGCTCCCGTCGCTGTGCACGTCGGCCGCGCCGCGCAGCGCGAAGTTCGGGCTGTCCCAGCTCGTGAGCTCGTCCTGCTGGAGCGAGTCGACGATGGCGGCGGAGTCGAACCGGAGCAGATAGATCCGGGTGCGGGTGCCGTCCGGGGTGGTCCAGCCCCGGGCGGCGATGTGCCGCAGGGCGTAGTCGGTCAGCAGCCGCCCGACGTGATCGCGGTCGCCCTTCGAGGCATACACGTCGAGGAAGTCCGCCTTCGGCAGCCAGCCGTCCGTACCGCGCAGGTCCTCGTCGGCCTTCGCGCCCTCGGGAACGGGCAGCAGGAGCCGGCGCAGGTCGGCGTGGTGGACGTTCGCCCTGTTGGTCTCGGCGAAGGCGCTCGGGCTGCCCGACGGCAGCGGGGGGTACTGGATCTCGGGGTAGTTCCAGCGCCCGTCGGACGCGGTGGCGAGGCCCGGGACGTCGGTGCGCCGCATCTCCGTGATGCCGTACGCGGCGGCCGCGCCGACCGTCGCGAAGACCACGGTGGCCGCGGTCCAGCGCAGCACGGCACGAAGGACGCGGCGGTCCTTCCTGACCGGGGGCGCCTCCGGGAGCGGTCCGGCCGGAGAAACGGCCGCCTCCGGAATCTCGGGCGTGGCGGGGTTCTCGGTCATACGGCCTCCCCCGGGTCCGTGATCCGGTCGAGCTGGGCGGCCAGGAAGCGCGTGACGGTCGGGCCGTCGAGCGGCTTGATGCCGGAAACGGTGGCGCTCACCAGTACGTCTCCCACGTACGCGGAGCAGAACATCATGTCGAGCTTCTCGGTCTTGTCCTTGGGCGGCAGGAAGCACCCGGCGTTCTTGTGCCCCTCGATCTTCGGACCCTTGCGGAAGACACCGAGCGCGTCGAGCACCTCGTTCTGCGCCCTCGAGATGTCCCGCACGGTCCGCTGGTTCTCCAGCCGGGACAGCGTGACGCTCGCGGTGAAGGTCTGCTTCTTGTAGATCACGTAGGAGTCCGCGCTCGCGTAACTGCGCATGACCACGCCCTTGATGTGCTCTTCGTCGATCTCCTTCTCCAGCCGCCGCCGCTGGGTGCGGGGCAGGTCGCGGAGGGACTCCTTGCGCAGCGCGGTGGCCTGACGGCCGTTCAGCTCGACGTCGTTGCCGAACTCGCCGAGGTCGGGACCGGGTGTGTAGGCCTCGTCGTAGGGCAGGAGCATGCCCGCGAGGCCCTTGGCGGACTTCGTCTCCCCGCCCTCGTCCTTCGCGGGCTTCGGGAAGCGCCAGGTGGGCTTCCCGGGATCACGGTCGGCGGCGTCCACGGTCGCGGAGGTCCAGCCGACCCCGCCGATCACGGCGGCGACCAGCAGGACGGCGCCGGAGACGGCGGCGATGCGGCCGGGGCGCAGACGCTTCTCGGGCGCGACGGCCTCGTCGGCGGCTTCGTCGGCGGCCTCACCGGCGGGCGCGGCGACGCCCTGAGCGGGGCCGGGGCCCGGCGCGGGCGCTTCGACGGTGGTCCCGTCGGGGTCCCCGGCGACACCCTCCGCAAGGATCCCGGCAGGGTCCGCAGTGACACCCTCCGCAGGGATTCCGGCAGGGCCCGCGGGGTTCCCGGTCAGGTTCTCGCTCACAGTCGTCCCACCTGCCGCTCGGCCAGATCCATGATCCTGTCCTTGGAGATCGGCTTGCTGTCGTAGACCCAGATCTCCATGGCGATGTCGCCACGCCAGGCGTGCGCCTCCGCCGAGTACACCGGGAGATAGCCCGGCTCCGTGTCGGGACGGGTGTGGACGTACGCCATGCCGTCCCCGGTGCCGGGAACGGGCCAACTGCGGGTGCCGCCCTCCTTCTCCGCCCAGTAGTAGCCGCCCTCGGCGTACTCGGCGGCTTCCAGGCCGTCCTCCTGGCGGAACTGCACCAGGCGGATCTCCACGGTGGACGCGCTGCCCTGGTCCCAGCCGACGACGACCGCGCGGCGGAACTGGTCGCTGATGAGGTCGGGGAAGGCGTCGGCCGGCTTCTCGTACGACTCCGCGTAGTCCGCCAGGTCCAACCAGCCGTCCTTGTCCGCCCAGTGGGCCTCCCTCGCGCCCTTCGGCCGGGCGATCAGCAGCTTGCGCAGGTCGCCGTCCGTCTTCACCCGGTGGTCCTGGGCGGCGGACAGCGGGTCGGGGCCGGGACCCTCGGCCCGGGTCACCGCCGGCTGCGACAGCGAGGGCAGCTTCGTGGGCGCGCGGTGGGCCTGGACCAGGAATCCGGCACAGGTACCGGCGACGAGACCGAGCACGGCGGCCGTGGCGACGATCAGCGTCGTACGACCGCGCCGACGGGGCCGGGGCCCTGACGGAGCGTCCGGCGGTGTACCGGGACCGGCGGCCGGCGCGTCACCGGACGCGCTCGGTCTTTCCGGTGTCCCGGATGCTTCGGGTACTTCCAAGACATCCCCCCACAGAAGGTGAAGCGCGGATTCCGATCCGCGCACAGGAGACCCGTGGCGCGTACACGGGGTTGCGTCGTCGTTGATCACGATTCGGACTACGATGGCGGCCATGGCGAACAAGCTCGTGATCAAGGTGACGGCGGGGGCCGACGCCCCGGAGCGCTGCTCGCAGGCGTTCACCGTCGCCGCGGTGGCCGTGGCCAGTGGCGTGGAGGTCTCCCTCTGGCTGACCGGCGAGTCCTCCTGGTTCGCGCTGCCGGGCCGCGCCGCCGGGTTCGAGCTCCCGCACGCGGCACCGCTGCCCGATCTGATCGACTCGATCCTGGCGGCCGGGCGCATCACCCTGTGCACCCAGTGCGCGGCCCGGCGCGACATCACGGAGAAGGACGTCCTGGAGGGCGTACGGATCGCGGGGGCGCAGGTGTTCGTGCAGGAGGCGATGGCGGACGGGACGCAGGCGCTGGTCTACTGACCGTCGTCCCGTCCCCCGGAGCCGGCATCCCGCCGGCGGCCGCCTCCCCGGGCCCTCGCCGGCCCGCCCTCCCCGGTGCTACTGACCCCGCCTGCGCCGCGTACGCGTGTCCACCCAGAGGCAGAAGGGGTGGCCCGCCGGGTCGAACAGCACCCGTACGTCCTCCTGGGGCTGGTGAACGGCGAGCCGGGCGCCCTGTTCCACGGCGCGGACGGTCTCCTCGGCCAAGTCGTCGACCTCGATGTCGAGATGGAGCATCATCCGCTGGTCGCCGGGGCCCGCGGGCCACACCGGCGGGGTGTAGTCCGGTTCGGTCTCGAAAGCGAGCGCGACCTCGCCGAACGGCGGGCCGATGAGCACCCAGTCGGGCTCCTCGGCACGCACCTCGTACCCGAGCAGCCTCCGGTAGAAGCCGGCCAGCTCATGGGCGTCGGGCGCGTCGAACACCACGGTGGACAACCTCGTTCGCGACATAGACGCTTCCCGCTCCTACTGCTGCCGTCGCTTCTTGCCGTCCAGCTCGTCCCACCACTCGTCGGACTTCGGATCCCCGGACGGGTCGTCCCACCATCGGTCCTCGGGCCCCCGCCGGTTGGCCACCATCGCGGCCACCGGCGGAATCAGCATGGCCACCACGCACATGGCGACGGCGGCGGGAACCGACCACAGCCGCACGACCGACCAGGCGAGGACGAACAGCACGATGCACGTCCCCATCATGGCGAAGTACTGATGCCGCCTGCGCGCGTACATACCACCAGCGTAGGCCCGGACAACCCGTCCGGCGCAGTGCCGGCGGGCCCGGGAGGGCCCGGGGCGCGGGCCGGGACGGGAGAGCCGGGCAAGCCGAAGGGCCGCACCCCGATCCGGTAAGCGTCCAACCCCCGGGGGTGCGGCCCTTCGGCCGTTCGGTCGACCGCCGTCAGCTACGGCGGTCCGGTGTTCAGACGGCGATCGCGACCTCGGCGAGGCCGCCCGTCTGGGCGACGACCGTGCGGTCCGCGGTGCCACCGGGGACCAGCGCGCGGACGGTCCAGGTGCCCTCGGCCGCGTAGAAGCGGAACTGTCCCGTCGCGGAGGTGGGGACCTCCGCCGTGAACTCGCCGGTCGAGTCCAGCAGACGGACGTAGCCCGTCACCGGCTCGCCGTCGCGGGTCACCTGACCCTGGATCGTGGTCTCACCGGGCTTGATCGTCGAGGCGTCGGGGCCGCCGGCCTTCGCTCCACACATATTTCGATTCCGTCCTTCAGACCTTGGGGGTTACTTGTTGGCGCCGAGCTCGATCGGCACACCGACGAGGGAGCCGTACTCGGTCCAGGAGCCGTCGTAGTTCTTGACGTTCTGCACACCGAGGAGCTCGTGCAGCACGAACCAGGTGAGCGCGGAACGCTCACCGATGCGGCAGTAGGCGATCGTGTCCTTGGCGAGGTCGACCTGCTCGCCGGCGTAGAGCTCCTTGAGCTCGTCGTCCGACTTGAAGGTGCCGTCGTCGTTGGCGTTCTTCGACCACGGGATGTTGCGGGCGCTCGGGACGTGGCCCGGACGCTGCGACTGCTCCTGCGGCAGGTGCGCCGGGGCGAGCAGCTTGCCGCTGAACTCGTCGGGCGACCGGACGTCGACCAGGTTCTGCGAACCGATCGCGGCGACGACGTCGTCGCGGAAGGCGCGGATGGAGGTGTCCTGGGCCTTGGCCTTGTACTCGGTGGCGGCGCGCTCGGGGATCTGCGAGCCGTCGACCAGGTCGCGGGAGTCGAGCTCCCACTTCTTGCGGCCGCCGTCGAGGAGCTTCACGTTCTCGTGGCCGTAGAGCTTGAAGTACCAGTAGGCGTAGGACGCGAACCAGTTGTTGTTGCCGCCGTAGAGCACGACCAGCGTGTCGTTGGCGATGCCCTTCGACGAGAGGAGCTTCTCGAAGCCCTCCTGGTCGATGAAGTCACGACGGACCGGGTCCTGGAGGTCCTTGGTCCAGTCGATCCGGATGGCGTTCTTGATGTGGTTCTTCTCGTACGCCGACGTGTCCTCGTCGACCTCGACGATCGCCACGTTCGGGTCGTCCAGGTGGTCCTGGACCCAGTCGGCGTCTACCAGGACGTCGCTGCGGCTCATGCTCGTTCTCCTCCGGGGCAGTTGCGGCGGGGTGGTGCGATGGAGAGGGTGCGCGGTGCGGTGCATGCCGGTGAGGGCCTGCGCGGCGCAATCGTGGCCCGGACAAGAGAGGTCCAGGGGCCCGGCTCGCGGAAGACGGAACGCTTCCGCTCAGAAGGTGCGACAGAGCATGGCGGCGACGCGGCACAGGTCTACTGCCCGCCGCTTCGTGAGATCCGCCTGTCGCTTCATGGGTCCGATCGTAGGGACGGACAGGCGGGCATGTCACCGGTGTGTCGTATGTTGAGACGCGATCGTCCGTATTGTGAAACGAGGCGGCCGTCGAGGCCCGGATCGCACGGCTCCCGGGGTCCCGCGCCGGCCTCCGTCACGCCGGCCCATCTGCGGTACGGACGGGGCCGTCTCGCCTTTCGGACAGTCGTCCTTCGCGGGGCCCGACGACGGGCCCCGCGAAGCCTTCCGGCGGATCTGACCGTCGCGCCGGACCGACGGGGCCCGGGGCCCCAGTAGGACCCGGGGCCCCGATGGGACCCGGGGCTTCGGTGTGGCCTTCTACCCGACCAGCCTGACGTCCGAACCCTTCACCGAGATCTCGACACCGTCCGGGGCCGCCTCGACCTTGTCGAGCTTGACGCCGCCCGGCAGTTCCTCGATCTTCTGCTGGAAGTCGGTGATCGAACGGATCCGTCCCTCGGCGAGCTGGACGGCCAGCTTGGGCAGGGAGTCGGCGTGCACCTTCACGGTGTTGCCGGAGACGCTGACGGAGCTCAGCACCGAGACCGTCTGGGGCGACTTGGTGACGGGGTCGGTCACCGAGACGGCGACCTTGATCTTGCCGTTGCCGCCGTCGGACAGGCCGATCACCTTGGCGGTGAGGCCCAGCCCGAGTTCCACGGGCTCGGACTTGGCGGCCTTGAGCAGCTCGGCGTACGAGATCGACGCGGTACCGGTGGCGCTGTCGGCGGTGGCGGAGCTGTAGTCACCGCTGAAGGCGACACCGTGCATCTCGGCGTCGAGGTCGTCGATGCGGATGGTGCCGGCGGAGGCGCCCGTGCCGCCGTTCGGCGCCTCGTAGTCCTTGATGCCGATCTTCACGTCGTCGAGTTCACCGGCGACGACCTGGGTGAGGAACGGAAAGCCCTCGATGGACACGTCGGGGGTGGCCGCGAGGCCCTCGGTGCTCTTGATCCGGCCCGCTGCCTCGTCCTCCGCGAACCCGACCGCCACCCGGTCGGCGAGCACGAACAGACCGCCGAGAACGATTAACAGAATCAGGGTTATTCGCAGTGCGCGCATGCTCGTTGTTCCCTCACCTGGGACGGCCCCGTCTGGACGGCCGAGTGGCCACCGAACGCGAGCCTAACCCCGAAGGGCCCCCGGATCGGGGGCCCTTCGAGATGGTTGTCGATCACCTGTGACGATTCGGCACGGCCGGACGACCGGAACCGACCGCCTGATCGGCGGATCAGCCCAGCGCGCGACCCAGCAGGTAGACCGCCGGAGCGGCGGCGGCCAGCGGCAGCGCCACGCCCGCGGTGAAGTGGACGAAGCGCGAGGGGTAGTCGTAGCTCGCCACCCGGTGCCCGATCAGCGCGCAGACACCCGCGCCGAGGCCGAGGAAGGCGCCCTGCGCGCCCAGGTCCGTCATCCCGCCGACCCCGAAGCCGGCACCGGCGGCGGCCGCCAGCGCGAGAACCACGGAGACCGCCGTGGGCACCGGCAGCGCACGGACCAGGATCGCCGCGGCGACCGCCGCCGTGCCCACCGTGACGGCGTCCGGATCGGCCGCCAGGTGCCCGGCCGCGACGACCGCCAGCGCCGCGGAGACGACGGTCGCCATCAGGCCGTACATCCGGGTGTCCGGGTCGGCGTGGCTGCGCAGTTGCAGCACGAGGGTCAGCAGGACCCACACGCCGAGGGTGCCGAGGATCGCGGCGGGCGCGTTCTCCCGGCCGGCCGCGAGCAGTGCCGCGTCGGCGGTCACCGCGCCCAGGAACGCCAGCGCGATGCCCTGCCGGGCGGGCCACATGCCGTTCAGCCGGAACCAGCCCGCCGCGGTGACGGCCTGGAGCAGGACGAGCGGGACGACGAGCGCGTACTGGCCGATCGCCGCCGTCCCGGAGAGCAGCAGCGCGAGCAGCGCCGTCAGCGCGGCCGGCTGGATCCCGGGCTCGATGATCGGTGACCGTCCCTCGGCGCGGGCGCGCTGCGCCTCGGTGAGCCGGCTCTGGCCGGCGACCGTGGCGGGCCCGTAGGCGACGTCGGTCCCGCCCTCGGGGAGGGGCCCGCCGTCATGCGCCGGGACTCCGGCACCGGGTGCCCCGGCGTCGGCCGGAGCGTGCTCCGGGTCCCACGGCCGCTCCGGAGCCCCGGGCGGCAGCGTCGTCCCCGCGGCACCGCCGTACCCCTGGGGCTCGTCGTAGGCCTGGTACCCCTGCGGAGGCAGGTACGACGGGTCGGCCCCCTGGACCGGCGCCTGCGCCTGCGTCTCCCAGGTCCGCCCCTCCCACTGCTGGGTGTGCTGCGGCCAGTCGGCCCCCTGCCGGGGCTCCTGGTGCGCCTGCGGCTGCTGATACGGGTCGTACGCCTCGCGGCGACCCTCGTACGGCTGGTTGCTCATCGTCTCGCTCACCCTCCTGCGAACGGCGGGAGCACCTCGACCGTGCCGCCCTCGGCCAGCCGTACCGTCTCATGCCCGCGAGTCCCCACCGGATCACCGTCGATCAGGAACGAGCACCGCAGCAGGACGCGGACGAA
>NZ_KZ626903.1 GCF_002911015.1 Streptomyces populi | reverse complement strand
CGCTCCGGCCGGCCCCTCGAGGGGCCGGCCGGAGCGGGCGCGGCCGGGATCAGACGGTGTCGAACGTGTAGAACGCGGAGTGGTCGAGCAGATCGGCCGGCCGGGTGTCGTTCCACGGCTTCATCGTCTCGCCGAGGTCGACGACGTTCGGGGTGTCCTTGAGCGGGAGATAGCCGGAAGCCGGGTGCCGGCGCTGCCACTGGGCCCACAGCCTGTCTATGAAGGCGTGGTGGAGCCAGAACACCGGATCGTTGGGGGAGACGCCCGTGGCCATCTGGCCGCCCACCCACACGTGCACCCGGTTGTGGAGGTTGACGCCCCGCCAGCCTTCGAGGTGATTGCGGAAGCCGTCCGAGGCGCTGTTCCAGGGCGCCATGTCGTACGTCGCCATGGCGAGCACGGACTCCACCTCGGCACGGGTCGGCAGTTCCCGGACCCCGCCACCCAGCGACCTGCGCAGATAAGTGCGGCTGTCGACACGGACGTTGATCGGCCAGTTGCCCGTGGAGGCCGCGAACGGGCCGTCCATCACCCGGCCGTCGAGGCTGCGCCCGGTGCCGCCGAGGAAGTCGGGCGCCCACAGGGAGGCCCGCGTGGTGCGGTCGGTGCTCCAGTCCCAGTAGGGCAGTGCCACCGAGGGGTCGACGGTTTGCAGGGCCCGCTCGAACTCCAGGAGGAATCTGCGGTGCCAGGGCAGGAACGACGGTGAACGGTGGCCCGTCCGCTCGCCGTTGTCGGTGTCGCCGAGGATGAACGCGTTGTGGGTGGTGACGAAGGTGTCGTACTTTCCGCTGCGCTTGAGCTGCAACAGAGCGTCGACGAATCGCCGCTTCTCGTCGGCGGTCAGGCTCGCCTGGTTCTTGCGTACGGTCATGTGCGGGACTCCACGATCTGCTTGCGGGGTGGTTCAGTTGGCGGCGAAGGGCACGAGCGGCGCCCCCTGCAGCTCCACGACGGCGGCGCGGGCCGCCTCGCGCGGGGTGGGCACGGGGGCGTAGTGGCTGACGACGCTGATCCAGCTGCCGTCGGCGTTGCTCATCACGTGCAGTTCCACGCCGTCGATGAACACGGCGTATCCGCCGCCGTGGTGGTGACCGCCCCCGGTGACCGGGCGGCCCTCTATGCGGCGCCCCTGGAACACCTCGTCGAAGGGCTGCGGGCCGCCGTGGTGGTGCCCGTCCATGGACTCCCGTGACGCGCCGGGTCCGTTCGGTGCCGCGGACGCGGAGGACGCGGCGAGGGTCTGGACCCCGCCGCCCGCGGCGAGCGCGGCGGCGGCCCCGAGGGCGCGGCGGCGAGTGAGCTCCGGCATGCGGAGACCTCCTGTGATCAGCTCTGTCGATGACCCGATATGCCTATCGGGTCGTCAAACAACGGGAGAAATCGCCGAATGTCGGTTGGCTGCGATCCGGACAATCGCCTACATGTCGTGCAGACTTGAACGAAGATGATCTTGCTGTCCGGGGCGCTCCGGGGCGGGCGGGAGCGGAAATCCTCCGGCCGGGAGGGTCTGTGCGGATGATCTTGCGGTCGCGGGCGCCGGCCCGTGGCGCGGCTCACGCCCGCGATCTGGCGTGAACCACGGGTATGGCACCCGCTGCTACTCTTCGTGCTCAATCGACCGCAATGTGCAACACAGGGGAGTGCGCGTGAAGATCGCGTGCGTCGGTGGCGGACCCGCAAGCCTGTACTTCTCGATCCTGATGAAGCTCCAGGACCCGTCCCACGACATCACCGTCCACGAGCGGAACCCGGCCGGATCGACGTACGGCTGGGGCGTGACCTACTGGGCGGGGCTGCTCGACAAACTGCGTGAGGGCGACCCGGCGTCCGCGCTCGCCGTCAGCGAGAACTCGGTGAGCTGGAGCGACGGCGTCGCCCATGTCGGCACCCGTACGACCGTGGCCCCGGGGGACGAGGGATTCGGCATCGGCCGCCGCCGGATGCTCGACCTGCTCGCGGAGCGGGCGCGGTCCCTCGGGGTCCGCGTCGAGTACGAGAGCGAGATCACGGCCGACCGGCTGCCCGAAGCCGACCTCGTCGTCGCCGGGGACGGGGTCAACAGCGCCCTGCGCGAACGTCACGCCGACCACTTCGGCAGCGAGATCGGTCACGGGCGCAACCGCTACATCTGGCTCGGCACGACCAAGGTCTTCGACTCGTTCACCTTCTCCTTCGTGGAGACGGAGCACGGCTGGATCTGGGCCTACGCCTACCGGTTCGGGGACGACCGGAGCACCTTGGTCATCGAGTGCTCCCCGCAGACCTGGACCGGCCTCGGGCTCGACAGCGCGGGCGAGAGCGAAGGTCTCGCGCTGCTGGAGGAACTCTTCGCCGGACTGTTGGGCGGACACGGGCTGATCGGCCGGGCGCAGGCCGACGGCGCGGCCCGGTGGCTCACCTTCCGCACCCTGACCAACCGGACCTGGCACCGGGGCAACCTCGTCCTGCTCGGCGACGCCGCCCACACCACGCACTACTCGATCGGCGCCGGCACCACCCTCGCCCTGGAGGACGCCATCTCCCTGGCGCGGGCGCTGCACGAGCACGCGGACCTCGAAACCGCCCTCACCCGCTACGGGCGGGAGCGCAGGGCCGAGCTCCTGCCGGTGCAGAGCGCCGCCCGCCACAGCGCCCAGTGGTACGAGAACCTGCCGCGCTACATCGGTCTTCCGCCGGCCCAGATGTTCGCCCTGCTCGGGCAGCGCCACTCGCCACTGCTGCCGTACGTCCCGCCGCAGCTGTACTACCGGATCGACCGCGCGGCCGGACGGCTGGAGACGCTGCGCCGCTTCAAGCGCTGGCTCGGGCCCCGGGTCGCCCGCGGGGTGCAGGCCCGCGCCCGGCGGTAGCCGTACCGGCCGGGGCCGACGGCGGCGGTACCGGCCGGTACCCGGGTCGAGTCCGGGCCCGGCCGATACCCGGGCCGAGCGCCGGTGCCTCGCGAGAAGTGGACCCCCCTTGGGGTGAATGGCGATTCACCGGTATGGTGAATTGTCATTCACCTCTTTTTCTCGTCTACTTCTGGAGTGCAGATGGCGGCCCTGCGCGAGCGGCTCGCGATACCTGTCCTGGCGTTCGGCGGGATCCTCATGGCCGTGATGCAGACGGTGGTCGTCCCGTTGCTGCCCGACCTGCCCCGGCTGACCGGGGCCTCGGCGGGCGCGGTCTCCTGGATGGTGACCGCGACCCTCCTCGCCGGAGCGGTGCTGACCCCCGTCCTGGGCCGCGCGGGAGACATGTACGGCAAGCGGCGCGTGCTGCTCATGGCCCTCGGGATGATGACGGTCGGCTCACTGATGTGCGCGCTCAGCTCCCACATCGGCGTCCTGATCGTGGCGCGGGCGCTGCAGGGGGCCGCCGCCGCCGTGGTCCCGCTGTCGATCAGCATCCTGCGTGACGAGCTGCCGCCGGAGCGCACGGGTTCCGCCGTCGCCCTGATGAGTTCCACCGTGGGCATCGGCGCCGCCCTCGGCCTGCCGCTCGCCGCCCTCCTGGTGCAGTACGCCGACTGGCACGTCATGTTCTGGGCGACGACCGCGCTCGGCGTCCTCGGGACGGCGCTGGCCTGGTGGGCGGTGCGCGAGTCGCCCGTCCGGGAGCCGGGCCGCTTCGACACGGTGGGCGCGCTGGGTCTGGCCGCCGGGCTGGTGTGCCTGCTGCTCGCCGTGTCCCAGGGCGGCACCTGGGGCTGGACCAGCCCCGGCATCCTCGGCCTGTTCGCCGGCTGCGCGGCGATCCTCACGCTGTGGTGGCGGCAGCAGCTGCGCGCCGAACGCCCCCTCGTCGACCTCGAGCTGGCCGCCCGCCCGCGCGTGGCCCTGCCGCACGTCGCCGCCCTGCTGACCGGCTTCTCCTTCTACGGCAACTCGCTGGTCACGGCGCAGCTGGTGCAGGCGCCGAAGGCCACCGGCTACGGACTCGGCCTGTCCATCGTGGCGACCGGCCTGTGTCTGCTGCCCGGCGGGGTGACGATGCTGCTGCTCTCACCCGTGTCGGCGCGCATCTCGGCGGCCCGCGGCCCCCGGATCACCCTGGCCCTCGGGACGGCGATCATCGCCTCCGGCTATGTCCTGCGGATCGCCGACAGCCGCGATCTGTGGGCGATCATCCTGGGCGCCACGGTCTGCTCGATCGGCACGACCTTCGCCTACTCCGCCCTGCCCACCCTGATCCTGCGCGCCGTGCCCGCCGGGCAGACCGCCTCCGCCAACGGCGTCAACGTCCTGATGCGCACCATCGGGCAGGCCGTGTGCAGCGCCGCCGTGGCCGCCGTGCTCGTGCACCACACGAGTCTCGTCGCGGGTGCCCCGGTGCCCACCCTGCACGGCTATCTGCTGGCCTTCGCCATGGCGGGTACCGTCGCACTGGTGGCCTGTGCCGCCGCACTGTCGATACCCACCGACCCCGCCTCCCGCGAGACCCCGCGAACCGGCCGCCCCACCGGCGCACCCCGCGACGAGGCCCTCGAAGGAGCTTGAGCACCGTGACCACCCCGCACTCCGGTCTCACGGCGTCCCCGGCCGTCCCGGCGACCGGTGAGCAGCCGGCCGCCGCCGCTCCGCAGCGGGGGGAGCCGGAAGCCGCGCCCGCCCCGCACCAGGAACCGGGAACGGGCCCCGCCCCCCGCCGCGACGCCGAGGCGAGCAAGGCGGCGATCCTGCGCGCGGCCCGGTATCTGCTGGCCCGGCACGCGCACGCGGACATCACGCTGAAGGCGGTCGCCGACCGGGCCGGGGTGAGCGCGCCGCTGATCCTGAAGTACTTCGGCAACAAGGACGCGCTGTTCGCCCGCGTCATGTCCTTCGAGTCCGACGCCGACGCCCTGCTGGACGCCCCGCTGGAGGAGCTCGGCCGGCACATGGTCCGCCACCTCCTCGAGGGCCAGACCCGGCGCGGCGCCGATCCCGTCCTGCGGATCGTCTTCGCCCCGTTGCAGGGGGAGCAGGGCGAGACGTTGCGGGCCAACTTCCGCGCCCAGGTCAGCGAACGGCTCGCGGGGCGACTGAGCGGGCAGGACGCGGGGCTGCGCGCCGAGCTCGCCGTGAGCACCCTGCTCGGCCTCGGCGTGATGTACGGGATCGCCAGGGGCCCGCACCTGCGCGCCACCACGGTCGACGACATCGTCGACCGGTACGCGCCCGCGGTGCAGGCCCAGCTCGCGCCCTGAGCGGAGGGGACGCGCGCTCCGGGGAGTGGGGTGCCACGGTCACCAGGGAACAGGGCCCGCCGCGTCGAAGAAGCCGCCGGTCGGTCCGTCCCGGCCGATCCGGGCCATGCGCACGATGATCCCGGCGCCCTCCTCCACGGTCTGCGTCCCGGTGTTGCCGTTCAGGTCGGTGGCGGTGAAGCCCGGTTCCACGGCGTTGACCCGCATCCCGGGGAACGCCTTCGCGTACTGCACGGTGATCATGTTGACGGCGGTCTTGGACGCCGGATAGGCGACACCGGGATAGGCGTGGGCGGGGCTCGTGGGATCGGTGGTCCCGGTCAGCGAGGCCAGTCCGCTGCTGACGTTCACCACGACCGGCGCGGCGGAGCGCCGGAGCAGGGGCACGAAGGCGTGGAGGACCCGGACGACCCCGAAGACGTTCGTCTCGAACAGCTCGCGCATCATGCCGGCGGTCACCTCCGCCGCGCCGATCACGCTGTTCCCCTCGCCGCGCCCCTCGATCCCCGCGTTGTTGACGAGGACGTCCAGACCGCCCTCGGCCTCGATCGTCCTGGACGCGGCGGTCACGGACGCGTCGTCCGTGACGTCGACGACGATCGCGCGCGCCCCGATCTCCGCGGCCGCGCGCCGGCCGCGCTCCGGGTCCCGGCTGCCCACGTAGACGGTGTGGCCGGCCGCGACGAGCCGGCGGGCGGTCTCGAGGCCGAGGCCCTTGTTCGCTCCGGTGACGAGTGTGGTGGTCATGCGTCCAGGGTCCGGCCGTGCGTCGCGGACAGCCAGGAGTCCGGTCTTCCTGGGACCGCCGGTACCAGGCGGGTCCGCCCGGGCGGGTGCACAGTGGGTGGCATGGTGAACACGGAGTTCGGGCGGACGGTGCGACGCTGGCGTGACAGGGTCACGCCGGAGGCCGTCGGGCTGCCCGGCGGCGGGACGCGGCGCGCGGCCGGACTGCGCCGCGAGGAGCTGGCCCTGCTCGCCGGGATCTCGGTCGACTACGTCACCCGCCTCGAACAGGGGCGGGCGGCCCACCCCTCGGAGCAGGTCGTCGAGGCACTGGGCCGGGCGCTGCGGCTGTCGGGGGCCGAACGCGAGCACCTCTTCCAGGTGGCCGGGCTGGTGCCGCCGGGCCGGGGCACGGTGCCGGCCCACATCACCCCGGGCGTCCACCGGCTGGTCGACCGGCTGAGCGGGACGCCCGTGGCGGTGTACGACGCGGCCTGGACCCTGCTGCTGGCCAACCCGCTGTACGCGGCCCTGCTGGGCGACCCCTCGGGGTGGCGCGGCAACGAGCGCAACGGTGTGTGGCGCAACTTCGTCGGCCCCGGCAGCCGGGTGCGGCACACTCCCAGGGAGCGGCGCGCCTTCGAGGCGACGCTCGTCGCCGACCTGCGCGCGACCGCGAGCCGGTACCCGACGGACCGGCGCCTCGGGCAGCTGATCGAGGACCTGTGCGCGAACAGCGTGCGGTTCGCGGAGCTGTGGGAGTCGGGGGCCGTCGCCCGCCACGACGCGTCCCGCAAGATCATCGACCACCCCCAGGTCGGAGCCGTGACGCTGGACTGCGACGTGCTCAGCGTCGCGGGCGGCGACCTGCGGATCATGGTCTACACCGCCGAGCCCGGTACGGAGGACGCCGAACGCGTCGCCCTGCTCGGCGTCCTGGGAACCCAGGCCCTCGTGGAGTGATCCCGCGGTGGCGTCCGGCTACGGGAGCCGCCGCTCCGTCAGCACTTCACGGATCACGTGCTCGGCGTTGCCCGCGATCACCGGGTTCGTGGCGCGGTAGTACGGGAGCTGGGCGAGGGCCATGGACAGGGCCCAGCCGCGTCCCCGTGCCCACCCGGCGTCGTCGGCGCCGGCCGCGTCCCGGAAGACGGGCCTCGCGGCGGCGGGCAGGAGGTTCCAGGCCGGGATGAAGTCGCAGGCGGGGTCGCCGGTGCCGAGGGTGCCGAAGTCGAGGACGGCCGTGAGGCGGCCGTCGCGGGTCAGGAGGTTCATCGGCATCAGGTCCGCGTGGAGCCAGCGCGGCGGGCCCGTCCACGCGGGCGCGGACAGCGCCTCCTCCCAGGCCGCCGTCGCGGCCCCGGTGTCGATGGTGCCGCGGAGGTCCTCGATCGCCGAGCGCGTCTCGGCGTCCACCGTGGTCAGGGGTGCGCCGCGGTAGGAGGCCGGTCCCCCGGGCAGGTCGGTCCCGCGCAGGGCGGCGACGAACGCGCCCAGGTCGGCGGCCAGTTCCCGGGCGTCGGTGAGCGCGCCGGGCGCCGGAGTGCCGCCGTCGAGCCAGCGCACCACGGACCAGTGCCACGGGTAGTCCGCGGCGGGCGTGCCGAGGCCGAGCACCTCGGGCACCGTGAACGGGAGCATCGGGGCGAGCCGCGGCAGCCACGTGTGTTCCTTGACGGCGTCGTCGGCGCCGTCCGCGATCCGCGGGAGCCGGACGGCCATGTCGTCGCCGAGCCGGTAGAGGGTGTTGACCGTACCGGCCGACCGCACACGCCTCAGGGGCAGTTCGGCCCACCGGGGGAACTGTTCGGCCAGCAGACGCCGTACGAGGGGACCGCCGATCCGCGTCTCGTCCGCGTGCATCGGGGCTGTGGGCAACGCCGGCCTGCTTTCCGTGGGAGGGCATCGACTTCCGCCATCCTGTGTCCCGATCGCGTCGCCGCGCAACGTGTTTGAGGCGGCCGGGCAACCTCCCGGACGCGATCGACGTCTTGATCGGCAACGGGCGCGTGGCAGGCGGTCCTCCCTGGAGCATCTCTTCACGGAAGATGATCCGGCCCATTATGCACTCTGTGTATACATGTCGTGTATACATCGTATGCATAGCCGGACCGCCGCACGTCGCCGCCCTGAAGGAGTCGATCACAGCATTGCCGCCGGACCGGTCCCGTACGCGGACGGACGGTGGCGGACGGAAAGGCACGCATGTACGGCAAAGCCTTCGCCCCGGAATACCAGGGCGCCTTGACCACCTTGTCGGTGAACTCCTCGCTGACCGACGTCCTCGCGGCGGGCACCGAGCAACTGCGCGCCGCCGAGCGTGCGGGCGCCCACGCCGAGGCCGCCCGGTCGGGCCTCGCGGTCGCCGAGGCGCACCGCCGGCTCGGGCAGGTGACGGACGCCGACCGGGCGTGGAAGGCGAGTTACCGCACCGCCCGGGAGGCGGGGGACGGCGCCGCGATGGCGTGGGCGCTGTGGAGCGGCGGCACCCTGGCCCGCCAGCGCGGGGCGTTTCCCCTGGCGTGGCGGCTGCTGCGGCTCGCCGCCGAACTGGGCGGACGGGCAGGGGACGTGGTCGTGCGCGGCTACTCGCTGGCGGGCATGGCGGAGACCGGCCGCATCCAGGGCGACTACGCGGCCGTGACCGCACTGCACGAGCAGCTGCTGGCCGAGGCGCGCAAGCGCGGCGAGGCCCGGCACACCGTGTGGGCCCTGGAGGGCATCGCCCAGATCCACCGCAACACCGGCGCGTACGACAGCGCCTACGCGATGTTCGAGGAGGCGGCGGAGATAGCCGCCGGTGCCGAGGACCGGCGCGGTCACGCCTGGGCGCTGCGAGGACTCGCGGACATCGTCTCCGTGCGGGACGGGGACACGGAGCGCGCGCTGGAGCTGCTGAGCGAGGCCGAGGTCTCCTGCCGCGCGATGAAGCTGTCCGGAGCGCTCGCCTACAACCACAAGATGCGTGGCAACGTCCTCTACCGCGCCGGGCGTTACGAGCAGGCCCGTGAGGTGTACGCGGGCGCCCTCGCCGAGTTCGAGTCGATGAGCGAGCCGCGCGGCACGGCCCTGTCCCGCCTCGGGCTGGTCAAGTCCCTCGCCCGTCTCGGCCGCGACGGCGCCGAGACGGCCGCCGAACTCGACGAGCTGGCCGGGGTGCTGGAGCGCATCGGGCTGCGGCACGCTCACCGGATGGTCGAACGGGCGCGCACGGAACTCGGGTTGACGACCGGGACCGGCGAGACGGGGGCCGCGCGATGACCTCGACGACCCTCGGCGTTCCGGCCGTCCCGGCGGCCCCCGTGGCGGCGGACACGACGGCCGCGCCGGTTCCCGCGGTGGCCGCGGACCGCGCGGCCCGGACGTCGCCGATCACCCCCGAGTCCCCGCCCGCCGCCGCGCGGGTGCTGCGCCGCTGCCGCGAACTCGCCGCTCCCGCGCTGGCGGAGGCGATCGGCACACTGCACCCCTGGGTCGCCGAGATGGCCCGGTACGCGTTCGGCCGCTGCGAGGTCGGCGGTGCCCCCGCCGACCACGGCCAGGGCAAAGGAGTGCGGCAGGCGCTGGCCGTCCTCGGGGCGGAAGCCGTCTCGGGCCCGGCCGAGGCGGGTGTGCCCGCGGCCGTCGCGGTGGAGCTCGTGCACGTCTTCTCGCTGCTCCACGACGACATCATGGACGGTGACGCGCTGCGCCGCGGGCGCCCCGCCGTGTGGAAGGCGTACGGCACCGGTCCCGCCGTCCTCGCGGGCGACGCGCTGTTCGCGCTGGCCGTCGAGACCGTGGCTCTCGCTCCCCGATCCGGTTCCGCCGTACGGCAGTTGACCTCCGCGCTCGGTGACCTGGTCCGCGGCCAGGCCGACGACCTGCTGTTCGCCGACAGGCCCTGGACCGGACCGGACGCGGTCGGGGTGGCGGAGTACGAGGTGATGGCCGAGCGCAAGACCGGCGCCCTGCTCGGCTGTGCGCTGGCACTCGGCGCCCGGCTGGCCGGAGCGCCGGACCCGGCCGTGGCCGCGCTGGACCGCGCCGGACGTCATCTCGGCGTCGCCTTCCAGATCGCCGACGACGTGCTGGGCGTCTGGGGCGATCCGTCGGTCACCGGAAAGCCGGTCCACGGCGACCTGCGGCAGGGGAAGAAGACCCTGCCGGTGCTCGCGGCGCTCGGCGGCGCCGGGTACGGCGAACTCGGCGAACTCCTCGCGGCCCCGCACTCCCTGGACGGTGCCGGAGTCCGCCGCGCGACCGCCCTCGTCGAGCGGGCCGGCGGACGCGCGGCGGCCGTGCGTGAGGCGCGCCGCCACCTGGCCGCGGCGGACGCGCTGCTCGCGGGACTGCCCCTCGCCCCCGGGCCCGCGACGGAGCTGCGCACCGTCCTGTCCGCCCTCGCCGACCGCGCGGTCTGAGACCTCCGGTTCCCCGCCGCGTGCTCCCGCCCCGTCCGCTCCGGGGCCGGGACGGTGCGACATCGGTCACACGCGCGCGCCGATCGGCCTCGTCAGGCAACCACTTCATTCCCCCTCACATCTGTTCGGTCGGCGCACTGTTGGCCACTCCTCGATCACCGATAAGCGAACTTTTGTAAAGAGATGCCCCCGAACGAAAGAAAAGGGATCTTTCTTCTTTACATGTACATGATGAATCGGTGAGGGTGGCGCATCGGGGCCCGACAGCTCCCGCGGCGCCCGACGGCGCCGCGCCGTAAGGCGGTTGGTGATCCCGGCCGCCCCTGTGCAAAGGAACTCAGTGCGTAGACCCCACATACGCCACGTGGCGATCGCCGTCGCCGTGACGACGGCCGCCACGCTTCCCGGTCCCGCCTTCGCGTCCGCGCCCGAGGGGCCCGCCCGCGTGGCGACCCCGGCCTCCTCGCCGGTGGCCGCCGCCAGGGCCGCGGCGTTCGCGCACGCCTCGGCCACCGGTGTC
The DNA here is from genome assembly GCF_002911015.1 of Streptomyces populi. Taxonomy (GTDB): domain Bacteria; phylum Actinomycetota; class Actinomycetes; order Streptomycetales; family Streptomycetaceae; genus Streptomyces; species Streptomyces populi. Next base: position 36,513 of record NZ_KZ626903.1, on the reverse strand, counting down.
ACCCGCGGCGACACCCTCCAGGCCAAGGACGTGATGACGGACCCGGACGGAAAGCAGCACGTCCGCTTCGTCCGCACCCACCAGGGCCTTCCCGTCCTCGGCGGCGACATGGTCGTCCACCTCGGCGAGCGGGGCGAGTATCTGGGCGTGACCCGGGCCGCCGACCACACGGTGAAGCCCTCCACCGTCGAGGCGCGGCTGACGCCGGAGCAGGCCGAGGCCAAGGCCGAGGCCGTCGCGAAGGGCGACGCGGGCACCGCCCGCCTCGTCGTGGACGCCCGCGCGGGTGCCGCCGACCTCGCCTACCAGGTGCTCGTCACGGACAGCGGCACCACGGAGGCCGGCGGGTCGACCACGGTCGTCGTGGACGCGCGCACCGGCCGGATCCGCAGCAACACCCCGAACACCGACGAGTTCATATCGCCCTCCCTGGCGGCCACGCTGCGCGAGCGCGGGGAGAGCGCGACCCCGCAGACCGGTACGGCCCCCGGTGCCGCCGCCGGGCTGTCCGGCCTCACGGGCATCGCCGCCGCGGGCCGCTACCCGGCCACGGCCAAGGGGAGCGGATCCTCCCTCTTCGCCGGCAAGGTGTCCCTGACCACCACCCGCACCGCGCGGACCAGCTACGTGCTCAAGGACCCGACCCGGTGGAACACCGAGACCCGGGACGCCAAGGGCCAGGAGCTGGAGTCCTTCGCGCGGGGCAAGGCGTTCACCGACGGCGACAACAAGTGGGGCACCGGCACCACCTCGGCCCGGACCACCGCCGCCGTCGACGCCCAGTACGGCATCACCCAGACCCTGGACTTCTACAAGAAGACCTTCGGCCGCAAGGGCATCAAGAACAACAGCGCCGCTGCCCGGGGGATGGTCCACTTCGGCAACAAGGTCGGCAACGCCTTCTGGGACTCGTACTGCGGCTGCATGCTCTACGGCGACGGCGACGGCCGGGTGTTCAAGAAGCCCCTCGTCGTCCTCGACGTCACCGGCCACGAGCTGACCCACGGGGTCGTCGACGCGACCGCCGCCCTCGAACCCACCCGCGTCGACGACGACGGCAACCAGTACGGCGAGGCGGGCTCCCTCAACGAGTCGCTCGCCGACATCTTCGGTTCGGACGTCGAGTTCTCCGCGAACAACCCGAAGAACCCGCCGAACTACCTGGTGGGGGAGAAGCTGGGGCTCGCCCAGAAGTTCCTGCGCCGCCTCGACCGCCCGTCCCTCGACGTGCTCGAGGAGACGGTCGACTACTGGTCGCCCGCCGCGTACGACACCGAGGTGCACGCCGGTTCCGGTGTCTCCTCGCACGCCTTCTACCTGCTCGCCGAGGGCAGCGGCCGGAAGACGATCAACGGCGTGACGTACGACTCGCCGACGTACGACGGTTCCCGCGTGACCGGGATCGGCCGCGCCAAGGCCACCGCCGTCTTCTACCGGGCGCTCACCCGCTACATGGTCTCCACGACCGACTTCCACGACGCCCGCAAGGCCACGCTGAAGGCCGCCGCCGACCTGTACGGCGCGAACGGCGCCGAGTACAAGGCGGTGGGCAAGGCGTGGGCCGCCGTCAACGTCACGGCCGCCAACACCCCGGCCGCCCGGCACTGACGGAGGGCTCCGGCAGACGGATCGAGGGGCCCCGCCGGCCGACCGGCGGGGCCCCTCGTGCCGTGCGCCCGGATCAGTGCTGCTGCGTCTTCTGCGGGGTCGCCTCGCTGGGACGCACGACGACGTAGCCCTCGCCCTCCAGTTTCAGCTGCACCGCCTCGCCCGAACCGCCTCGGATCATCGAGCCGATCGACTGCGAGCGGTGCAGCGAGGTGTGCAGGTGCGCCGTCCAGCCGACGACCGCGTCGGTGTCGACGAACACCGGCTGCTGCTGGGAGACGGGAATCACGAGCGGGTTGCCCTCGCATATCAGCCCCAGGCTGCCGTGACCGGTGAAGACGCTGTTGAACAGACCGCCGCCGGTGATGCCCGCGCCCTTCACGGTCTTGATCTCGTACGACAGCGAGGCGTCGAAGCACAGGACGTTGCGGCCGTTGACCGTGAACACGTCGCCGGGTTCGATGCCCACGATGAAACAGTTCTGCGCCTCGTGCGCGAACCAGACCTCGCCCTGCCCGCGGACGGTCATCAGCGGAAGTCCCTCACCGGTGACCGCCCGCTTGAGCATGCCGCCCACGCCCTGGCCCTTGCGCTCGAACTGGAGGTTGCCCCGGTAGGCGACCATCGCGCCCTGACGCGCGAACATCTCGCCCTGGACTGCGTACTTGATGGACTTGGCGTTCTGGACGCTCATGCCCGCCGCGACGGCCGGCTGCACCATGTGGTCACTGGAAAAGAGATCGCTCTTCATGCGCGCATCCTGTCGCGGAGGGTGAGGCTCCGCCAGGGGCGTGGCGATCTTGGGACGTACCGTGACCGAGTCACGACATGCCGAAGGCCGGCCCGGGCAACCGGACCGGCCCACGGGGGAGTTGTCAGGCGGCGGCCGGAGCGTCGACGTGCGCGTGCAGCCGGTTCAGGACCTCGGAGAGCTGCTCCGCGACCTCGGCGTCGTCGACGGGGTGCGTCTCGGCGAAGCGGACCACGGAGCCGGGCACGGAGAGCTTGATGTCCTCCAGCACGGTGCCGCCGGCGATGCCCACGGCCTTGCGGGCCTCGTCCTGCGCCCAGACGCCGCCGAACTGGCCGTACGCGGTGCCGAGCACGACGACCGGCTTGCCGGTGAAGGCGCCGGCGCCGTACGGACGGGACAGCCAGTCGATGGCGTTCTTGAGGACCGCGGGGATGGTGCCGTTGTACTCCGGCGAGAACAGCAGGAACGCGTCGGCCTCGCCGGCGACGGCGCGCAGCCGCGCGGCTGCGGCCGGCACGTCGCCCTCGACGTCGATGTCCTCGTTGTAGAAGGGGATCTCGGCGAGGCCCTCGAAGAGCTCGATCTCGGCACCCTCCGGAGCGAGCTTGACGGCCGCCTCGGCGAGCTGACGGTTGTGGGAACCGGCGCGCAGGCTTCCGACGAGGGCGAGGATGCGTACGGACATGGGTGTCTCCCGGGGGATGGAAATCGCTGAAACATTGCCGCAACAAAACGGACCGAGGTCCGCTTAAAGGTGTACCACCGAAGCGGACCGCAGTCCAGTTTCCTTCGGATGCCGTTACGCTGGCTCCATGTCCCAGCCACTTCCGCCGTTCCCGAAGCGACCGGAAACACCCGACGAGCCCGTCCTCATGCAGCTCACCGCGCCCGAGGCCGCTCCGCTGCGTGCCGACGCCGCCCGCAACCGCGCCCGCCTGCTGGAGGCCGCGGCACGGTTGGTCGAGGAGCAGGGAGTGGCCAGGCTCACGATGGAGGGCGTCGCCTGCGCGGCGGCGGTGGGCAAGGGCACGGTCTTCCGGCGCTTCGGTGACCGCACCGGCCTGCTCATGGCACTGCTCGACCACACGGAGCAGCGCTTCCAGACCGCCTTCATCAGCGGTCCGGCTCCGCTCGGTCCCGGCGCGCCGCCGCTGGAGCGCCTGCACGCCTTCGGGTGCCACGCCCTTCGCCAGACCTCCGAACAGCTCGACCTGTACCTCGCCGCCGAACCCGAGGTCACCCGCCGCTTCACCTCCGCGCCGTACCGGGTCCGCTTCATGCACGTGTGCATGCTGCTGCGGCAGACCGGCCCGGGACCGGACACGGACGTCGAACTCGTCGCCCAGACCCTGATGGGATACCTCGACCCCGCGCTGATCGGTCATCTGACCCGCCAGCGCGGTATGCCGTCCGAGCGCCTGGAGGCCGGCTGGCGCGACCTGGTCGACCGGAGCGTCGGTCCGCGGCCCGTCGTCTAGCCTCCCCGCCGGGAGCGGGCGGACAATGGATCCATGGGGCCACGCCTCGAGGACATGAGCGCACCCGCCCGGCTGGCCGGCCCGGACGAGGGCATCAGTGCGCAGGAGCTGGCCCTCGCCGCCCGGAACCACGGCCTGCCGCTGGAGGCCCTGCGGTACGAGGTCACACCGCCGGGCCTGCACTATGTGCTGACGCACTACGACATCCCGTACGCGGAAGAGTCCGACTGGCGGCTCGTCCTCGGCGGGCGGGTGCGGCGTCCGCTGCTGCTCGGGGTCGACGAGCTGAAGGCGTACCCCGCGGTCAGGCAGCGGGTGACCATGGAGTGCGCGGGCAACGGGCGTGCGCTGCTGACGCCCCGGCCGGTGAGCCAGCCGTGGCTGGTGGAGGCGGTCGGAACGGCCGAGTGGACGGGTGTGCCGCTGCGGGTGCTGCTCGCCGAGGCCGGGGCCGGACCGGACGCGGTGGACGTGGTGTTCACCGGAGCCGATCACGGTGTGGAGCGCGGGGTCGAGCAGGACTACCAGCGTGCCCTTCCGCTGGACGTGGCGCGCGGGGAGGAGCCCGAGGTCCTGGTGGCCTACGCGATGAACGGTGCCCCGCTGCCGCCGCAGCACGGGTACCCCCTGCGGCTCGTGGTGCCGGGCTGGTACGGCATGGCGCACGTGAAGTGGCTCCGGGAGATCACGGTGACGAGCGCCCCGTTCCGGGGATTCCAGCAGGCCGTCGCGTACCGGTTGCGGCAGGACGCCGCCGACGAGGGCGAGCCGGTGACCCGGATCGCCCCGCGCGCCCTGCTGGTCCCGCCCGGCTTCCCCGACTTCATGTCGCGGGAGCGGGCGGTCCGGCCGGGTGCCGTCACCCTGACGGGACGGGCCTGGTCGGGGTGCGCGCCGGTGACGGGGGTCGAGGTCAGCACGGACGAGGGGCGCACCTGGCACCCGGCACGGCTGGACCCGCCGGACGCCCACCGCTGGGCCTGGCGCGCGTGGCGCTTCACCTGGACCGCGGCCCCGGGCCGGCACGTGCTCGGCGCGCGGGCCACCGACGCCGACGGGTGCGTCCAGCCGGTCGGCCAGCCGTGGAACCGCGGCGGCTTCATGAACAACCTCGTCCAGCGCGTCCCCGTGCTCTGCCTGGATCCCGACGGCGACGGGTGAGGCCGCCGAGGGCGGGTGACGCCTTCGGCGGCCCGGGCGGCGCGGCCCCGGTCAGCTGAACGGATCCAGCGTGACGAAGGCCTGCTGCGGATCGCCGTCGTGGACGAGGGACTCGTGGTTCCCGACGTCGTCGAAGGCGAACGCGTAGGCCTTGCCGTCGGCCATCTGCGCGTGGACGGCGCGGGCGTACTGGTTGGTCACCGCGTCCTTGTAGAAGTTCCCGGAACCCGTGTCCGGCTGGTTGGTGTTCGTCAGCAGCGTGGTGCGGTTGAAGCCCGCGCACAGGGTGCGTGAAATGGGCCCGCGCACCAGGTCGTTGGGCGCGTCGAGCCGCTTGTAGCAGCCGAAGACGCTGTCCGAGTCGGGCTTCTGGAAGCTGGTGACGACCGCTCCGGAGCCGTTGGTGAAGTTCATGACGCCGCCGGAGACGCGTCCGAAGTACTTGGTGCCCGGCTGGTCGGCGAACGGGGTCACCGTCAGCGTCGACGAACCGTACTTCTGCCAGACGCGGTTGATGTAGTCGTCCATGACGCCGGCCGGGAGCGCGCCCGCCTCGATGCCGTGCCCCGGGGCGAGCGCCCGCAGCACCGTGCCGTCGGACCGGGTCTGGACGAGCTTGGCCCAGCCGCCCGGCTGGGCGCGCAGCGCGTCGAAGAAGCCTTTGTAGCCACCGGCCTTGAGGTGCCCGGTGTTCCTGGTGGTCCCGTCGGCGCCCTTGACCCCGACGGCGTACGGGGCGGAGAACATGTCGACCTGGGTGCTGTTGATCCACAGACCGGAGTCGTTGAGCGTGTACTCGGACCAGTTGAAGAGGATGTTGCGGTTGGGGTCGCTCGGATTCTGGACGGCCGGCTGCACGAGACCGCCGGTCGTCACCCGGAAGTCGATCTTCTGCCCGAAGGAGAAGTAGAGCCGGCCGGAGAACTTGGGGATCCGGATCGTCTTCGACTGGCCGTTGGCCGGTCCCGGGATGGACGCGTCGGGCGCGGGAGTGGGCGGGTTGCCGCCCGCGGGCCACGCGTGGAAGGTGCCGTTCGCGTCGGCCCAGCCCTGCCGTCCCGTCGACAGCTGGGTGCCGAGGTCGTAGATGTAGACCTGCTCGCCGCGGCCGGAGTTGTTCGTGAAGGTGAGCGGGATCGTCGCCGGAACCGCGGCCTCGGCGCGGGTGGGGGCGCCGAAGGCGAGCAGGGCCGTGGTGAGCGTGGCCGAGGCCAGCGCCCAGGCCGGCCATCTGATGTGTACGCGCACTCTCTGCCTCCTTGATGTGGGGTTCAGCGAGGTGGATTCACGCGGACGCGGCTCGTCCGCTTCCTTTTGAGAGCGCTCTCAGAATCGAGCCAGGTGGCGTACATGTCAACGATTCGCACACGATTGGTCCGGTCCAATTCGCCGGACTGTCAAAGGAGTTGACCGAGCGCGAGGGGTTGACTCCCGGGAGCGGCCACTGGTTCAGTGGCTCATCCACTCAGCCACTGCCCGGAGGGGGAAACGTGGAGGCCCTGCCCCGCGAGACCATCGTGGACGTCCTGGAGGACCGGCTGCGCACGGACATACTCGACGGCCTTCATCCGGCGGGGAGTTACCTCCCCCCGGAACGGCGGCTGGCCGACGGGTACGGCGTCACCCGCACCACGCTCAAGCACGCCTTCGGACGGCTCGCGCAGGCCGGACTGCTGGAGACCCGGCACGGAGTGGGCACCCGGGTGCGGGACTACGCCCGGCTCGGCGGAGCGGATCTCCTGCCCATGCTCGTCCGGCACGACTCCGGCTGGGTGCGCGAGGTGTTCGAAGTGCGGCGCGGGGTCGGCGCGTTGATCGCCGAGCGGGCCGCCGAGCGCGGCACCCGTCCGCAACGGGCCGAACTGGGCGCGCTGCTCGCGGCCCTGCCGCGGGCCGAGGGCGCCGACGCGGTCCAGCTGGCCGACGTGGAGGTGCACCGCGCACTGGCCCGCGCCACCGGCAACCGCGTGTACGTCCTGCTCACGAACACGCTCTTCAACGCCTATCTGCCGGTCCGCTCCCTGCTCCAGGGACCCTTCACCGACCCGGAGGCCGCCCACCGGAGACTGGCGCCGGTCGTGGAGGCCGTCACCGCCGGGGACGCCCGGCGGGCGCGCGAGGCGGCCGACACCTATCTGCGCGACACCGAACGCATCATGCTGGAGGGCCTCGCATGAGGGGCACGGTGTTCACGGAGACGATGCTCGGCACCGTCCGCCTCGACGGAGAGCCGGAGGAACGGCGCGTCCGGCTCGACCTGCGGGCCGACGCCGATCGCGTCCTGCTCCCGCACCGGACCACCCCGGCCCGGCTGACCGGCCGGGTGCGCATCGCCGGACACGCCGACGACCCGCGCGCCGAGGGCGAGCTGCAGGTGTCGCCGATCGCCCGGCGGCGCATCCGCTACCGGCTCGCGTTCACCGCCGACGGACGCCGCCTCACCCTGGACGGCTGGAAGTCGGTGACCCCCCGCCACCCCCTCGCGTCGATGACCGTCCTGCCCTTCACCGTGTACGAGGGACAGGCCCGGGTGGGCGAGGGCGTCCTGCGCTTCCCCCTGGCCACCGGCCTCCTGCCCTTCCTGCTCGGTTTCCGCTTCCCGCGCCGCGAGGACCCCGCGCGGCACTCGGCCCCGCGGTGGAACGGCGCCCCGGGCCGCACCGAGGTCTGGTACACCACCCTCACCGACCCCGCGAGCGGCACCGGGGTCTGGCTGCACCACGAACTCACCGCACCCGCCGACGGATCCGAACCCTTCGCCCACGGCTGGGCCGCGGTCTTCCCCCGCGAGGGCGAGGTGCGGCACGCCCGCTTCGGACCCGTCCCCTGGACCCGGCCGGCCGACGGCTTCACGGCCGAGGACGTGACCTGCTCCGGCGGACGACTGACCGGCAGCGCCGGCGACCTGCGCTGGAAGCTCACCGAACAGCCCCAGGGACAGCCGTTGTTCACCTTCCCCCGCTGGGCCTGGCGCCACCCCGTGCTGCCCGCGGCCCAGATGCTGCCGTCCGCGCGGGCCACCTACGAGGGAGAAATCTCCTACGGGGGAACGACGATGGACCTGCGCGGCGCGCCCGGAGCCTCCGCCCGGATCTACGGGCACGGCAACGCCCACCGCTGGGCCTGGCTGCACGCGGACCTCGGCTCCGGCGACGTCCTGGAGGTCGTCGCCGCCGTGTCCACCCGGCCCGCCCTGCGCCGGCTGCCCCCGCTCGTCTTCCTGCGCCTGCGCCGGAACGGCCGCACCTGGCCACGGCGCCCGGAACGCCCGGCGATCGGCGGGCCGGGGCCCGGACGCTTCCGGGCCGCCATCGGACTGCCCGAGTGGACGGTCACCGGCCGGACCGCCCTGCGCCGCATCCGCGTCGAGGTGAACCAGCCCCCGGAACGCACCCTCACCCTCGAGTACCGCGACCCGGACGGCTCCCGGGCGGTGTGCCGCAACAGCGAGTCCGCGGACGCCCGGATCGTCCTGGAACGGTGGTGGGGCCACTGGCGCCCGGAAGCCACCTGGACCCTGGACGGCACCGCGCACGCCGAGACGGGGACACGATGACCGCCGACGGGCTCGTCGCCGCGCTCCTCGCCGACGAGGACGGCACCGGATGGCCCGCCCGCGTGCCGCACCGCCTCGACGCGGTGCTCGCCGCCCTGCCCCGCCCGGCCCGCGCCGGGATGCGTGCCGCCGTCGCCGCCGTCGAGACGTACGCCCTGGCGCGCACCGGCAGACGCCTGGCCGCCCTGCGTCCCGACGAACGCGAGGACGTGCTCCGCTCGCTGGCCCTGCGCCCCCGGCTCGCCCCGCTCCTCGACCTCCTCAAGGTCCCCGTCCTGCTGGCCGCGGGCACCGAACGGACGAGGGTCGTGCCCCCTCCCGTACCCGCCCCGGCGGATCCGCCCCTCGACTGCACACCGGCCGGGGAATGGCCGGCCCGCACCACCGCCGACGCGGTCGTCGTCGGCTCCGGCGCGGGCGGCGCCATGGCCGCACGGACCCTCGCCCGCGCCGGACTGGGCGTCGTCGTCCTGGAGGAGGGCGGGCACCACCCGACGGCCTCCTTCGGCCGCCGGGCACCCCTCGACCGGTTCACCGAGCTGTACCGGGACGGCGGCGCCACCGTGGCCGTCGGCGGACCGCCGGTCCTGCTGCCCGTCGGCCGCGCCGTCGGCGGCACCACCGTCGTCAACTCCGGCACCTGCTACCGCACCCCGGACCACGTGCTCACCCGCTGGCGGAGCACGTTCGGGTTCGCCCTCGCCGAGCGCTTCGGCCCCCTCCTCGACGAGACCGAGCGAACCCTGCGCGTGGCACCCCAACCCCTCGACGTCCTCGGCAACAACGGACTGCTCACCCTCACGGGCGCCGAACGGCTCGGCTGGCGGGCCGCCCCGCTGCGCCGCAACGCCCCCGGCTGCAAGGGCTCGTGCCAGTGCGTGGTGGGCTGCCCCACCGGAGCCAAACAGAGCGTGCAGCTGTCCGTCCTGCCCGACGCCTGCGCCGCCGGCGCCAGGATCGTCACCGGCGCGAGGGTCCACCGCATCCTGCTGGACCACGACGTCCCGGGCCCGCCCCGCGCCGCGGGAGTCCGGGCCCGCCGTCCCGACGGCGGCGAACTGGAGATCCTCAGCCCCCTCGTCGTGGTGGCGGCCGGCACCCTCCAGACCCCGCCCCTGCTGCGCCGCTCGGGCCTCGGCGGACATCCCCGCCTGGGCCGCAACCTCAGCGTGCACCCGGCCACCAGCGTCGCCGGACGCTTCGCCGAGCCGGTGACGGCCTGGCGCGGCGTACTGCAGAGCGTCGGCGTCGAGGAACTGCACGCGGACGGGATCCTCGTCGAGGCGACCGCGAGCCCACCCGGCATGAGCAGCTTCGTCCTGCCCGGCCTCGGCCGGGAACTGCGGCGCGAACTGGAGGGGTCGGACCGGCTGGCCACCCTCGGCGCCATGATCGCCGACCGTCCCTCGGGGCGGGTCCTGGGCCGGGACCGGGCGTTCGTCCGCTACGACCTCGACCCCCGTGACGGCGGCCGTCTGATGACCGCCGTACGCGCCATGGGCCGCCTGCTCTTCGCCGCCGGGGCGACGGAGGTCCTCACCGGGGTCCCCGGCGCGCCGCGCGCCCGCTCGCTCGAAGCCCTCGACGAACTGCTCGCCCCGGTCGGCGCCCGCGACCTCCACGTCTCCGCGTTCCACCCGACCGGCACGGCGGCCGCGGGCGGCGATCCGCAGAGAGCGCCCGCGGACCCCGAAGGCAGGCTCCGCGGTGTCCACGGAGTCCTCGTCGCGGACGGTTCGGTCCTGCCGGGCTGCCCGGAGGTCAACCCGCAGCTCAGCATCATGGCGGCGGCCCTGGCGGTCACGGACGCCTGGCTCGCCGGAGCGGGGCACGGGGGCTGACCCGGTGCGCGCCACCCCAATGGGCCCCCGTGGTTCGCCGTGGCCGGGCACGGCACGGAGCATGAGGGAGTCCGTACGGCAGGAAAAGGACGTGCCCCCGTGCCCCGTACGGCAGGAAGAGGCGAGCCCCCATGAGCAGACGTGTTCCCCACGGCCGGAGCGGATCACGGCGTGTCGCTGTCCTGCTGTCCGCGATCGCGTGCGGCTCCGTTCTCGTCTCGTGCAGCTCGGACGACGGCGGTGGCAGCGGCGCCACGGCCTCGATCACCCCGCGGCCCACCCCGCCGAACACGTCGAACTTCACGGGGACGCCGCCGTCCGCCATCGCCTCGGCGGCCTCCTCGATCATCGCGTCGGCGTCCGAGCGGGCGGCCTCGGCCGCCGCCTCCGTGGAGGCCAGGGCCTCGGAGTTCGCGGCCTCGGTCTCCGCCGACACCGCCCGCGCCGCCGCCACCGCGGAGAAGGAACTGAAGAACGTCCAGGGCAGCGGCAACGCGACGTCCGAGGTCGCCATGACCGGAGTGCCCCTGGCGGAGACCGGCGGAGTGCGGGCCGTGCTCATCACCATCACCAACAGGAGCGGGGAGACGGCCTCGTACGCCGTGCAGGTCGACTTCAAGAACCCCGACGGCAAGGTCGTGGAGACGAAGTTCGTCGGCAAGGAGAACCTGGAGGCGGGGAAGAAGGCGACGCCGATCGTGATCAGCCGCCAGCCCGCGGAGCCCCAGCTCACCGCCGTGCTGACCAAGGCCCAGCGTTACTGACGGGGCGGACGCGGACGCGTACGGTCCGGGCGTCGGTGACACCGTCGCCCCGGGGCCCGGCCCCCCTCTCGGGGCCGGGCCCCGGGGCGCACCCGTGGGGGGAGGTCTGCCGGGGCGCGGACCGCCGCGGGCGCGGTGCCGGGAACCGTCAGGGGTACGAGACCACGGTGGACGGCACGGTGGAGGTGCCCGACGTGGGACTTCCCGTGTCGTTGACGACGCGCTCGTACTGCCCGTTGCCGCCGAGCGAGATCACCAGCAGACCGTGGAACTTCACGCCGGGCCTGTTGGGCGCCGCGAATCCGTGGTGCTGGACGATCGTGGGGTCCACGTTGTAGTAGCAGTAGCTGCCCAGGCCCCAGCCCTCGTGGGCGGTCACCGAGTCGCCGACCTTGTAGGCCGCGTACCCCTTGACGCTCCCGTTCTGGATCGCGGCCTGGTTCGGCGCGTCGTACGCCTTCTCGTTCTGGAAGAAGACCGTGCGGCCCCGCTGGCCGTACCACTGCACGTCGTACTTGTTGAAGTGCTCGACGAACAGCCCCGTGGCCAGGACGTCGTCGCCGTTGACGCGGAGGCCGTAGTCGGCCCTGTTGGTCTCCCAGCCGACGCCGGTGCCGTGGTCGGCCCGCCAGATCCACGTGTGGTCGACGATGGTGTGCCGGCTGTTGACGACCATGCTGGTCGTCGCCCTGCCGGCGCCGGCACCGCCGATGCGCACGAAGACGTCCTGCACGGTGGTCGGGTTCGCCGAGTGGTCCGCCGACGCCCCGGCCGGGCCGATCTCCAGCAGGGTCGGGGAGTTGACGGGGCCGGCGTCGACCAGGAAGCCGGCCAGCCGGATGCCGTCCACGTCGGCCGTCCTGAGCGCGGTGACGCCGTTGTCGGGGACCAGCGTGGCGTAGCCGAGGCCGAGGACCACGGTCCCCGCGCGGTTCACCTGGATCGGCCGGTCCAGGTGGTAGATCCCCGGAGTCAGCAGCAGGTGGAGGCCCTGGGCGAGCGCGGCGTTCAGGGTGGCGGCGGTGACTCCCGGCTTCGCCACGTAGAACTGGCCCAGCGGCAGCGACGAGCCGCGCGGGGTGCCGTTCCCCCAGGTGGTGCCGCGCGCGTTGACGCGCTTCTCCGGCAGGAACACCCGGTACTCGCTGCCGCTCAGATACAGGAACGGCTTCTCGCGGGACACCGGTGTGGTGTCGAGCGTGGTGTACGGAGGGTTCGGGAAGGACTGCGCGGGCGCGCCCTGGACGCCCGAGAACACCATGTTCCAGACGGCGTTGACCCAGCCGCCCACCGAACTGTCGCGGGTGTACCACTGCTGCTGCGAGTACGGTCCGACGGAGCCGTCGATCCGGCTGTCGGCGATGTAACCGCCGCTCGCCCAGCCGTAGCCGTCGGGAGCGAGGTTGAGACCGCCCTTGACGTGCATACGACGGAACGGCGCGGCCTGGGCGACCGCCCACCGGTTGGTGCCGTTCACCGGGCTGAGGGCCAGGTTCTCCGCCGAGCGCCAGAAGTTCTGGGTGGCGTTGCCGTTGAACCAGCCGGCGTCGACGGTCACGTCACCGTTGATCGTCGTGTCGTCCGGCGACAGGCCGAGACCCGCGATCGAGGTGTAGAAGCCGAGCTGGGCGTTGAGCCCGTTGTACGTGCCGGGCTTGAACAGGAAGGCGTAGCGGCCCGTGCCGAACTGCGCCGACTCCTGCTGCCGGAAGACCTGGTCGAGCCTGGCCTGGATCCCGGGCGTGGAGGGATCGAAGACGATGACGTTCGGGCCGAGATCACCGCCGCCGGGAAGGGCCGACGGCTTCCGGGCGGACCGGGTGACGGGCCGGGCGGGGGCGGCGGACGCCGGTGAGGACGGCGCGAGCAGTCCGGGTGCGGCCGCGCCGGCCGCCACCGCTCCGAGGACGGTGCGCCGCGCGACGGTGGAACGACCGGGGTCCGGGGCGTCTGTGGGGGTTGGAGGCATGGGGGGCGACTCTCCTGGTTCAGGAAGTGAACGGTGGGAGGTACGGGGGAGCGCTCTCTCGCCGATGCATGCTTCAACCAGGTGAACGACACGTCAAGAGTTGTGACCGGAGTCCCGGATGTTGTTGCACGCTGAAGCGACAACGCGGCACGTATTTGCGGTACTTGGACGAGGAATGGGTTGGTTCGAAGATCCGCGGCGGACCCGCTGCCGTGTTCAAGAGGTGCGCTCGATGTCGACGGACGATCCTTCGTCGACTCCCTTGACACCCTCGCGCGGCCGCCACAACACTCCTCGACGGGAGAGCGCTCTCCCATTCCCTCGGCACATGTGATGGCCCGTCACGCGGACGGTCCGGCGGCACCGTGCTCGTCGCCGCCCGGCCGCCCGACCCCCACCGTCCCCATCGACGTGGCAGGAGGTCTCCATGGCACGGAGATCGAAGATCGTCTCAGGAATGCTGATGTCCGGCGCGCTGGTGCTGACCTCGCTCGGTCTGGCCGGAGTGGCGATGAGCGCGGACCCCGTGTCCGGACCGCCGTCGAGGGCGGCCGGTTCGGGCGCCGCCCACGCCGCTCACGCGATGCCGGCCTCGACGCTCTCCTCGCCCGAGGACCCCGACGGCGACGGTTACATCCCGGCGAATCCCCAGGTCACCGGGGTCGTCCCGTCCAAGGCGGAGCCGGCGCACCGCTACTTCCACGAGTTCCAGGCGAACTGCTCGGTGACCCGCACCAGGCCGGACGACCCGATCGTCTACCCCGGCCAGCCGGGCAAGTCCCACGACCACACGTTCATGGGTAACACCACGACCGCCGCCGCCAGCACCACGGCCTCGCTCGACGCCGGTTCGACCAGTTGCAGGGCGCCCGGCGACAAGTCCGCGTACTGGATGCCGACCCTGCTCAAGGGCGGCACCCCCGTCCTGCCGGTGGGTCCGCAGGTCATCTACTACAAGGCGGGCGTCACCGACTACACCAGCGTGCGGCCCTTCCCGAAGGGGCTGCGCTTCGTGGTCGGCAGTCCGATGCAGTCCGCGGCCGACTTCCGCAACCACCGAGGGTTCGTCGAGGGGTGGGAATGCGGCAACAGCTACTTCAACACGGACTTCCCGCAGCAGTGCCCGAACTCGGCCGACGTCCAGCTCAACATCCGTTTCCAGGCGCCCAGTTGCTGGGACGGCACGTACCTGGACACACCGAACCACCAGAGTCACATGGCGTACCCGGTGGTGAACCCCGGCACCAACGACAACATCTGCCCGGACGACCACCCGGTCGCCCTGCCGATGATCGAGTTCAAGATGGCTTTCCCGGTCAACGGTGACATGTCGCAGGTCAGGCTCTCGAGCGGCGCCGGCTACTCGTTCCACTACGACTTCTTCAACGTGTGGGACCCGCCGACGCTCAAGGCGCTCGTCGACCACTGCGTCGTCGGCGGGCTCCAGTGCGACGCCCGCGGTTACGACCAGACGCACCCCGAGGCGGGCGCGGCACTCGACGCGAACTACCGGCTCCCCTGACGCGACACAGACGCGTCCCGCCGGTCCGGCGCGCACCCGGGCCGGCGGGACGGCCCACCCCTGTCACCGATCCCATCCCCCACCCGTACCCCGGACGGACACCCATGACCGGATCCCGTAGATCCCGTACCACCCGGCGCCGCATCGCGGCGCCCCTCACCGCGGGCCTGCTCGCCACGGCAGCACTCGTCCTGCCCGCCCAGCAGGCCCGGGCGGCCGGCGGCGTCGTCAAGGTCACCGGCTCGCAGGGCGACTGGCGGCTCACCGTCGACGGAAACCCGTACCAGATCAAGGGCCTCACCTGGGGGCCGGCCGTCGCCGACGCCGCGCGTCACATGTCCGACCTGAAGTCGATGGGCGTCAACACCGTCCGCACCTGGGGCACCGACGCCTCCAGCAAGCCCCTCTTCGACGCGGCGGCCGCCCAGGGCATCCGGGTGATCGGCGGATTCTGGCTCCAGCCCGGCGGCGGCCCCGGCAGCGGCGGCTGCGTGAACTACCTCACCGACGCCGCCTACAGGAACCAGGTGCTCACCGAGTTCCCGCGGTGGGCCGCCGCGTACAAGGACAACCCCGGCGTCCTGATGTGGGACGTCGGGAACGAGTCCGTGCTCGGACTCCAGAACTGCTACGGCGGCGACGAGCTGGAGCGGCAGCGGAACGCCTACACCACGCTGGTGAACGACATCGCCAGGAAGATCCACGCCGTCGACCCGAACCACCCCGTCACCTCCACCGACGCGTGGACCGGCGCCTGGCCCTACTACAAGAGGAACGCGCCCGATCTGGACCTGTACGCGGTGAACGCCTACAACGCCGTCTGTGACATCAAGTCGGCCTGGCAGCAGGGCGGTTACACCAAGCCCTACATCGTCACCGAAAGCGGTCCCGCGGGTGAGTGGGAGGTCCCGGACGACGCCAACGGCGTCCCCGCCGAACCCACCGACCGGGCGAAGGCCGACGGGTACACCCGGGCGTGGAACTGCGTCACCGGACACCGGGGCGTCGCGCTCGGCGCCACGATGTTCCACTACGGGACCGAGTACGACTTCGGCGGCATCTGGTTCAACCTGCTGCCCGCGGGCGAGAAACGGCTGTCGTACTACGCCGTGAAGAGGGCGTACGGCGCGGACACCTCCCGGGACGACACGCCGCCGGTCATCACGGATCTCGCCGTCGAGGGGGACGCGGGCAAGGTGCCCGCCGGACGCGACCTCACCCTCTCGGTGAAGGCCACCGACCCCGACGGCGATCCGGTCACCTACGAGGTGCTGGACAACAGCATGTACCTCGACCGGAGCGGACAGTTGAACCCGCTGCCCTTCACCGACCTCGGCGGCGGCCGGCTCAGGGTGACCGCGCCGGACCGGCCCGGGGTGTGGAAGTTCTACGTCAAGGCCAAGGACGGCAAGGGCAACGTCGGTGTCGAGTCCCGGTCGGTGCGGATCGTGCCGCCGACTCCGGGCGGAACGAACCTCGCCCTCGGCAGGCCCGCCACCGCCTCCTCGTTCCAGACCGGCGGCGGCGACTGCCCCTGCACCGCGGCGAACGCCGTCGACGGCGACCCGGGCACCCGCTGGGCCAGCGACTGGAGCGACCCCCAGTGGCTGCGGGTCGACCTCGGCGCCCGTACCTCGTTCCGCCACGTCCAACTGGTCTGGGAGACCTCGTACGCCAAGGCGTACACCCTGCGGACCTCCGACGACGGACAGAACTGGACCACGGTCCGCACGGTCACCGACGGCAACGGCGGCGTCGACGACCTCGACGTGACCGGCACCGGCCGCTACGTGCGGGTCGACGGCACGGCCCGCGGCACCGGCTGGGGTTACTCGCTGTACGAGTTCGGGGTCTACAACTGAACCCCGGCAGCGATGGAGAGCGCTCTCCGGGGAAGGGAGCCGCACCCGTGCGACAAACGGACGACGAGGCGGAGCGTGAGGCGCTCCTCGGGAAACTCACGCTCCGCGAGAAGGTCCGGCTGCTGACCGGCGCGACCACCTGGCGCACCCGGGCCGAACCGGTCCTGGGACTGAGGGAGATGGTCCTGTCGGACGGCCCCGCCGGAGTGCGCGGACAGTCCTGGGACGAGCGCGACCCCGCCCTGCTGCTGCCCTCGGCGTCCGCGCTCGGGGCCCTGTGGGACGAGGAACTGGTGGAACGCCTCGGCGGGCTGCTCGCCGCCGAGGCACGCCGCAAGGGCGTCGACGTCGTCCTCGCGCCCACCCTCAACCTCCACCGGACACCGCTCGGCGGGCGGCACTTCGAGTGCTGCTCCGAGGACCCCGAACTGACCGGCCGCACCGGCGCCGCGCTCGTCAGGGGAATCCAGGCGCACGGAGTGGCCGCCACCGCCAAGCACTACGTGGCCAACGACTCCGAGACCGACCGGCTGACCGTCGACGTACGGGTGTCCGAGCGGGCCCTGCGGGAGGTGTACCTGGCGCCGTTCGAGGCGGCCGTCGAAGCCGGCGTCCGGGTGGTCATGGCCGGGTACAACGGCGTCAACGGCACGACGATGACCGCCAGTCCGCTGCTCGACGACCCCCTCAAGAGCGAATGGGGCTTCGACGGCGTGGTGGTCTCCGACTGGGGAGCGGTCCGGAGCTGCGAACCGGCCGCCCTCGCCGCCCTCGACCTCGTGATGCCGGGACCGGAGAGCGCCTGGGGAGAGGCGCTGGTGCGGGCCGTGGAGGCGGGGCGCGTTCCGCGCGAGGCCGTCGACGACAAGGTGCGGCGCCTGCTCGGGCTCGCCGCCGCCTGCGGCGCGCTGGGGGAGCCGCGGACGTCCGCCCCGCCCGTCACCGGCCGGTCCGGGGCACGCGCGCTGCTGCGCGAGGCCGCGGCCGCGAGCACCGTCCTGCTGCACAACCACGGCGTCCTTCCGCTCGATCCCGCCCGGCTGCGCACCGTCGCCGTGATCGGCGCGCACGCGGCCCTGCCGCGCGTCCAGGGCGGCGGCAGCGCGGGGGTCTTCCCCGAGCGGGTCGTCACACCGCTCGACGGCATCAGGGCCGCGCTCGGCGACGGCGTGCGGGTCGTCCATGTGCCGGGCCCCTCGGCGGACGTGCCTCCGGCACCCCTGACCCCGGACCTGTGCACCGATCCCGTCACCGGCGATCCCGGCGTCCGGCTGCGGGTGCTGGACGCGGCGGGGCGTGAACTGCACTCCGAACACCGGACGAGCGGAAGGCAGTTGGAGCCGCCGCTGCCACCCGGTGCGCACACCGTCGAGATCGGAGCCTTCCTGCTTCCGGGATCCTCGGGACGGTGGAGGCTCGGAGTCGGCGGGTTCGGCCGCCTGAGCGTCGCGGTCGACGAACGCGTCGTCCTGGACGGGGAGTTCGGCAGGGGCACCGACGATCCGGCGGTCGTCCATGTGAACCCGCCCGTCCACGGCGCGACCGTCCCCCTCACGGCGGGACGCGCGGTGCGCGTGGTGGCGCGCCGCGAACTCGCCCCGGGGACCGGCCGGGCCACCGTCGTCACCGCGGCCCCACCCCGCCCCGACGACGGTCCGGCACTGGCCGAGGCGGTGCGGGCGGCCCGCGAGGCGGACGCGGCGATCGTGGTCGTCGGCACCACCGAACACGGCGAGTCCGAGGGGCACGACCGGACGGACCTCGGACTCGGCGGACGCCAGGACGACCTGGTCCGCGCGGTGACCGCCTTCGGCTCGCGCACGGTCGTCGTCGTCAACAGCGGCGGCCCGGTCGAACTGCCCTGGCGCGCGCGGGCCGGTGCCGTACTGCTGACCTGGTTCCCCGGACAGGAGGGCGGCGCGGGCCTGGCCGACGTGCTGTTCGGCCGGGCCGAACCCGGCGGCCGGCTGCCCACGACCTGGCCGGCGCGCCTCGCCGACGCGCCGGTCACCCGCACCCGGCCCGAGGGCGGGCGCCTCGACTACACCGAGGGCCCGCACATCGGCTACCGCGCCTGGGCCCGCCACGACCGTGCACCGGCCTACTGGTTCGGGCACGGACTCGGGTACACCACCTGGGCGTACGAGGGGCTGGCCGTCCCCGACGAGATCGTGGCCGGCGAGGCGTTCACCGTGCGGGTCGAGGTGCGCAACACGGGTCCGCGTCGCGGACGCGAGGTCGTCCAGGTCTACCTCGCCCGGCCCCCCGGCCCCCTGGACCGCGCGGCCTGCCGGCTCGCCGGACACGCCGCGGTCGTCGCGGAACCGGGGGAACGGGCGACGGCGTCGGTACGGATACCGGCCCGCGCGCTGCGTCACTGGGACGAGGACGGGCACGCTTGGCGCACGTCGCCCGGCCCCTGCCGCGTGTTCGCCGGCCGCTCCGCGGGCGCCCTGCCGCTGACGGCCACCGCACCGGTCCGGTCCTCCGGCTGAGCGGCGGACGGCCGGGGAGAGCGCTCTATCCCGGGGCGGCACCGTGCCGTTAGGGTGCCGCCATGAGCAGACAGGCCCCCACGCTGGAGGATGTCGCGCGGGTGGCCGGAGTCTCCCGCGCGACCGTGTCCCGGGTCATCAACGGGGTCCGCAACGTCGACCCCGGGATCCAGGAGGTGGTGCGCCAGGCCATCGAGCGGACCGGATACGCGCCCAACCGGGCGGCCAGATCGCTGGTGACCCGGCGCAGCCAGACGGTGGCGCTGATCGTCTCCGGCGCGGGCGACACCCCGGGGGAGGAGCAGAACGCCTTCGCCGCAAGGGTGTTCGCGGACCCCTTCTTCGGACGGGTCGTCAGCGGCGTGGTGGGGTACCTGCGTCCACGCTCGATGCACCCGCTGCTGATGTTCGCCGAGTCCGCGGAGACCAGGAGCCAGGTGCTGGCCGACCTGCGGCAGGGCAGCGCGGACGGCGCCCTCGTCGTCTCCACCCACGCCGACGACCCGCTGCCCGCCCTGCTCGCCGACGCGGGGGTCCCCACCGTCCTCTTCGCCCGGCCCTCCCGGCCCGTCAGGCTCAGCTACGTCGACCTCGCCCACCGGGAGGGGGCGCGGCTGGCCGCCGAACACCTGCTGAACCGGGGGTGCCGGCGGATCGTCACCGTCACGGGCCCGCTCGGCGTGGCCGCGAGCCAGGACCGGCTCGCCGGGTTCCGGGACACGATGGCCCGCGGGGGACACCCGTACGTCCCGGTCGCCGAGGGCGGGTTCACACTGGACAGCGGCATGGCGGCGATGTCCGGGCTGCTGGCCGAACACCCGGACGTCGACGGGGTGTTCGCCGCCAACGACCTGATGGCGCAAGGCGTGTGCCAGCTGCTGCGGGAGCGCGGCAGAGCGGTGCCGGACGACGTCGCGGTCGTCGGCTTCGACGACTCCAGCGTGGCGGTGACCTGCCGGCCTCCCCTGACCACGGTGCGCCAGCCGGTGGAGGAGATGGCCGCGGCGATGGCCGCTCTCCTGGACGAGCACGTCCGGGGCGTGCGCACCGAACCCACCTCGCTGATCTTCGACCCGGAACTCGTGCTCCGGGCGTCGGCGTGACGCCCCACGTCCGTGGGCGGCCTCCGCCGGGAGTCCGCCGGTGGCGGACACTGGACGGGGCAGTATGGACGAGCACCCGGCCGGTCAGGCGGGCCGGCGACGGAAGGCAGGCGGATGACCCACCCGATCACCGTGGGCGTGGACGGATCACCCGAGAGCAGGGCGGCGCTGGCCTGGGCGGGCCGTGAGGCCGTCCGCCGGGACGTGCCCCTGCGGGTGGTGTACGCCTGGCACTGGCCGCCGCACGACATGGTCGGCGGAGGTGACCGGGAGGACCAGGCGCGCTGGGCCCACGGCATGATCGAGGACGCGGCCCGCACGGTCACCGACCGGCACGTCGGCCTGCGGGTGACGGTCGACGTGATCGACTCCGAGGGGGGCGACGCGGTGGAGGCGCTGCTGGGCGTCGCGGCCGACACCGGGACGCTGGTTCTCGGGTCGCGCGGATACGGCGCGTTCGTCGGCTTCCTGCTCGGTTCCGTCGGACAACGGGTGATCTCCGAGGCGTCCTGCCCGGTCGTGCTGGTGCGTTCGGAGGACCGTCCCGGGGACGAGGCGGGCGGCCGGGAGATCGTCGTGGGCCATCAGGGCGGTCCCGAGGACGGCGCGGCCGGACTGCGTTTCGCGTTCGAGACCGCGGCGGCCCGCGGCGCGGCGCTGCGGGCCGTACGGGCGTGGAGCCTGCCGCCGGTGTTCGCCTACAGCCCCGGCTCGCTGAAGATGCTGGACGAGGCCGGTGGCCTGGAGCCGTACGAGCGGAAGACGCTGGCCGAGGCTCTCCGGCCGTGGCGCGAACGCTTTCCCGAGGTGCCCGTCACCCAGCACATCGAGATGGGCAGCGCGGGCCAGGTGCTGCTGTCCCTCTCCGACCGGGCCCAGCTGATGGTCGTCGGCCGCAGGGCCGACCGCCCGGCGATGGGCGTACGCATCGGTTCGGTGGCCCACGCGGTGATGCACCACGCGCCCTGCCCGGTGGCGGTCGTCCCGCACGCCTGACCCGGGCGTCCCGGGCCGGAGACACCTACTGGCCGTTGTCGGCCCGGGACATCCGCAGGGCGAGGTCCTGGAGCAGGTCGGCCGTCGAGACGTCGGTCCGCCCGGAGTCGTGGAGGTCGGCGAGCTCGGAGAAGAGGAACGCGAAGGCGCCCACCAGTGAGATGGCGGCGGGCAGATAGGCGTCCGCGACCGCCTGCCCCGCCTCCGCGGGGCCGGCGTCACCGGGCACCTCGACGCGCGGGAACACCTCGGTGACGAGCGCGCCCAGGTTGTTCTCGGCCGACTCGACCCCGTCCTCCTCGTCCTGGGCGATCCTGCGCACCATGGCGTTGGTCTCGGTGAGCACGCCGATCGCGCGCAGGATGATCTCCGTCTGTTCCATGCGGTGAGCCTAAACGGGCGAAGCCCCGCTGTGACCAGGATCTTGGTCTCGGGATGGTAGACAGGCCCCATGAACGACAACTCCCGCGCCCGTCGGGCCCGCACGCGATGACCGCGGGCATCGACACCCCCGACCGCCGGGGCCGCACCGGACTCGACCGGACGGGCCGTGACCTGACCGGCAACCCGCGGGTCAGGATCCGCGACGTGAAGCTCCTGTCCTGCCACTGGTACGTGGAGCGCACCACCACCTTCGACCTCCTGCTCGCCGACGGGACCTGGAGCACCCAGGAGCGCGAGACCCACGACCGCGGCAACGGCGCCACTCTCCTGCTGTACGACGCCGAACGGAAAACAGTGCTGCTGACCAGGCAGTTCCGCTATCCGGTGTATGTCAACGGGCACCCGGACGGCATGCTGGTCGAGACGCCCGGCGGCCTGCTCGACGAGGACGACGAGCACCCCGAGGTCGCCGTGCGGCGCGAGGTCGTCGAGGAGACCGGGCACACCGTCGGGGAGGTCGAGCACGTCTTCGACGTCTACATGAGTCCGGGTTCGGTCACCGAACGGGTGAGCTTCTACGCCGCTTCCTACGGTCCGTCCACCCGTACCCACGAGGGCGGCGGGCTCGACGAGGAGGGAGAGGACATCGAGACGGTCGAACTGCCCTTCCACGAGGCCCTGTCGATGATCCGCACCGGGGAGATCGCGGACGCCAAGACCATCATGCTGCTGCAGTGGGCCGCCCTGGAGGGGCCGTTCGCCAAGGCTTGACCTCAAGAGCACTCCAACGAACAGACTCCCGTTCGGCCCGGGGACTTCGGGCCCGAACGGGAGGGAACACCATGCGTTACCGCACGATCGGCACGGACCCGGCCACCCGCCGCGAGGTGAGCGTGCTCGCGCTCGGAGCGATGCTGTTCGGCTCGCTGACCGACGAGGAGACCTCGTTCGCCGTGCTCGACCGCTACGTCGAGGCCGGGGGCAACTTCATCGACACCTCCGACAACTACGCCTACTGGACCGACGGCGGCCAGGGCGGGCAGAGCGAGGAACTGCTCGGACGCTGGCGGCGCAGCCGGGGCGTCGGCGACGAGATCGTCCTCGCGACCAAGCTCGGCGCCCGCCCGCTGGCCCCGGGCACCGGCTTCGTCGACAACCCCGAGGGTCTGTCCGCCAAGGTGATCCACGAGGCCTCCGAGCGGAGCCGGGAACGCCTCGGGGTGGAGAAGATCGACCTTCTGTACGCGCACATAGAGGACCGCACCGTCGAAGCGGGCGAGACCGTCCAGGCGTTCGCCGAACTCGTCGCACGGGGCAGCGTCGGACTGCTCGGGGTGAGCAACCACGCCGTCTGGCGCGTGGAGCGGGCCCGGGCCCTGGCCGCCGGGGCGCACCTGCCCGGCTACGAGGTCCTCCAGTACCACCACAGCCTGCTGCGCCCGCGCTCCGACGTACCGAGCGGGCTCTTCCCCGAGGGGAACCTCGGCGCCGCGACCGGAGAACTCCTCAGCTATCTGGGGGCGGAGGAGGGGCTGACCCTGGTCGCCTACTCGCCGCTGCTGGGCGGCGCCTACGGGCGACGGGACAAGCCGCTGCCCTCCGACTACGACCACCCGGGGAACACCGCCCGGCTCGCCGTGCTCCGGGACGTGGCGAAGGAGACGGGGGCGACCCTCAACCAGGTCGTGCTGGCCTGGCAGATCGGCGGTGAGCTGCCGGTGATCCCGCTGGCCGGTGCCTCCTCGGTGGCCCAGCTGGAGGAGAACCTGGCCGCGGTGGACCTGGAACTCACCCCGGACCAGCGGGCCCGCCTGGACGCGGCCCACTGACACCCGCCGGGCTCCCGCCGCCGAGGGCGGCCCGGACGGCGCCCGTCACGCGTGCCCGTCCCCGCGGGGCGGCCGGCGGGTGGTGAGCAGCAGGGCGATGTCGTCGGGGCGCTCGTCGGCCTGCCGGGCCTCCGCGGTGAGCAGGTCGGCGGCGCGGGACAGGGAAGGGCCGCCCGCCGTGCGGTGCCGCGGGGCGCCCGCTCCGGCCAGGGTCGAGCGCAGCGCCTCGACCCCTTCGTCGATGTCCGTGCCGGGCCGCTCGACCAGCCCGTCCGTGTACAGGGCCAGCACGGCCTCGGGCTCCAGCACCAGGTCCGTCACGGGGTAGTCGGCGTCCGGGTCCACGCCGAGCACCACACCGCCCGGCAGGTCCAGGACCTCGGTGCGGCCGTCGGGATGGCGTAGCAGCGGCTGCGGATGCCCGGCCCGCGCGGCCTGCGCCTCACCGGTCAGGGGGTCCACCCGGACGTAGCAGCAGCTCGCGAACTGACCCGGGTCGAGGTCGATGAGCAGCCGGTTGGTGCCGCTCATCACCTCGTCCGGAGGGTGGTCCCCGAGGGCGAACGCCCGTACTGCACTGCGGAGTTGACCCATGGTGGCGGCGGCCTGGACGCCGTGGCCCTGTACGTCGCCGATGACGAGGGCGAGCCCGTCGCCGGCCTCGACGACGTCGTACCAGTCGCCGCCCACGTCCATGCCGACGGTGCCGGGAAGATAGCGGCCCGCCGTCCGTACGAGGGGGTGCGCCGACAGCCGGTGCGGCAGCAGGGCCTCCTGGAGTCCGCGGGCGAGCGCCGCCTCGTTGTCGTAGCGCCGAGCCCGCTCCAGGGCCTGGGCGATCAGCCCGGCGAGCGCGGTGAGGACCGTGCGTTCCTCGGTGCTGAAGCTCCGGGGCCGGTCGAATCCGAGGATGCACGAGCCGACCGGGCGCCCGGAGGCGATCAGCGGCAGGAAGGCACGGGCCCCGAC
Organism: Streptomyces populi; assembly: GCF_002911015.1. GTDB lineage: Bacteria > Actinomycetota > Actinomycetes > Streptomycetales > Streptomycetaceae > Streptomyces > Streptomyces populi. Next base: position 12,222 of record NZ_KZ626903.1, on the reverse strand, counting down.
GGTGGCGTCCAGGGCGACGCCCGGATAGGCGGCGCCCAGCTGCTGCATCGACTCGAAGAAGAGCGCCCGGCCGCTGGTGAGCGTCTCGACCCCGGGCAGTTTGGCGTCCAGGCCCACGCCGTCGAAGGGGGCGAGGAACCCCTGCGGGAAGCCGGTCTCCCAGGCCAGGTAGAGCCGGCGGTCCTGGAGCAGGTAGATGGCCAGGCGGCGGCTGCCGAAGGCGGGCAGCAGCTCGCGCATCACCACCTCGGACACCTGCCGCGCGGTCACCGCCTCGGTCAGCGCGATCGCGAGGACGATGGGCCGGTACTGCGGTGCCGTGCCCGAGACACCCGAGTCGGGCTGTTCGGCCTCGGTCTGTACGGCCTGGGTCGCCTCCACGTCGAACGGAGTGTTCCCGGTGGCTCCCGAGGCCCGCCCCAGGGGCGTGATCTTGCAGGTCACGCCGCGGGGGCCGGGATAGACGGAGAAGCTCAGCCAGGTGCCCGTCAGGTGCCCCGGAGTCGTCTCGGTGCCGCTCCCCACCGGGCTGCGGGCCCGGAAGTGCACCGGGTCCGGCGAGAGCAGCGCGCTGCGCAGGTGGTCCTCGTAGGCGGGGTGGTCCATCCAGGGCACCACGTCCCACAGCAGCCGTCCCAGCAGCTCGGCGCGCGGGCGGCCGAGGAGCTCGGCGGCCCGCGGATTGGCGTAGGTGATCAGCCCGATCCGGTCGATCGCGAAGACGCCCTCCGGGAGCTGGTCGGCCGCCCCGTCCGCCGCCGGCCCCGGTCCAGGGTCGACGAGGGCGCCGCTGACCCGGAACGGCGGGACGTCCCCTCCTCCCGCGGTCCACAGTTCCAGGAGCCGCAGTCCCCCGCCGCCGGTGCGCACCGGCAGGGGATGGGGCGGCGGCCGTCCCGCGGCGGTCTCGCGCAGGGCGGCCAGCAGCAGCCGGGGGTCGTCGTGGGCCAGCGCGTCCGCGAAGGCCTCGGGCGTCCCCGCGAAATCCTCCGGGGGGATCCCGAGCAGCGCCCACAGGGCGTCGTCCGCGATCAGCGTGCCGTCGTCCGGATCCCAGGTGAACCCCCCGACGCACCGGGTGGACGGGCCGTCGACCGGCGGCCGGGTCCCGAGGGGGTCACCGTCCCACAGGACCGGGGACCCGTCCTTGTCCAGTCGCGCCAGGGCGGCCCCGAGCTCCGCCGCCACCGCCGTCATCCGGTCCCGGTCCGGCAGGACCTCGGTGGCGTCCGAGGCCGGCGGGCGCAGCACGATCAGGACGCCGTACGAGGTGGAGTCGCCCACCACCGGCACGTAGAGCGAGCCGAACTGGAACGGCAGTCCCGCCGCGAGCTGCGGATAGCGGCGCATCGTCTCCGTCGGGTCGGCGAGCAGTACCTCCACGCCGAGCCGATGGGCGTCCGCGACCGGGAACGGCCGGTCCACGTGCATGCGCGACCAGGGCCGGAAGAGGGGGCCCGGGAGCCCCGCGAGCACGGCCAGACGCAGCAGGCCGGGCGTGCGGGAGCGCAGATAGACGCCTCCCGCGAAGCCGCGGGCGGCCCGGATCGCGTCCGTCACCGCGTCACTGAGCAGGGAGGTCAGGCCGTCCGGCGCCTGGCCCTCACGCTCGGCGCTCCCTGTCATCGATCTGCCCTCGTCCGCCCGCCGCCGGGGGTCAACACAGCAAGAATGCGCCTCTCAGGCCGCTCGCCGCACCTCGGCGTCCTCCGCGGCGCCGGGAGGCGGGGCCGTTTCTCCCGGCCGAGCCCGCATGCGCCCGGCGTGGACACACCGGCTCGGACCTGCCTCGGGAGCCGTCCGGGAGCGGGCGGTCCAGGACACCGGCCCGGGCCGCCACGGCGGACCCGCGGGGCCCGGCGCGGGGTGCCCGGTGTCCCGATCAGGTCCCCGGGGGACACGAGCCGCTCCCGCTCGGCCATAGTGATCCCCGAATCGAAAGATGTATCGAGCAACCAGGATGAGTGTGGACACGAGCGAGAGCAGCGGCGAGAGCGGTACGGACAGCGGCACCGCGACGCCCGGCAGGAGCACCGGAACGACCGGCGGAGGCACCGGGAGGGCCGACGGGAGCACCGGGACGGCCGACGGAAGCGCCGGGACGTCCGACGGGAGCGCCGGGCGGACCGGCCGCTCCGGATGGCGCCGATGGGCCATGGACACCAGACCGCTGCGCCGCCCCGCCTACCGCCGCCTGTGGTCGTCGACCGCCGTCACCGCCGTGGGCAGCCAGCTCACCGCGGTCGCCGTGCCCAAGCAGATCTACGACATCACCGGCTCCTCGGCCTGGGTCGGCTACGCGAGCCTCGCCGGCCTGCTGCCCCTGGTGGTCTTCGCCCTGTGGGGCGGTGCGATCGCCGACAGCATGGACCGCCGCAGGCTGCTCCTCGTCACCAACACCGGCATAGCCGTCACCTCGCTGCTCTTCTGGGCCCAGGCCGTCACCGGACTGGACTCGGTGCTCGTCCTGATGGTCCTGCTCGCCCTCCAGCAGGCGTTCTTCGGCCTCAACTCCCCGGCCCGCAGCGCGTCCGTAGCCCGGCTCGTCCCGGCGGACGAACTGCCCGCGGCCAACGCGCTCGGCGCGACCGTCATGCAGACCGGCTCGGTGGCCGGGCCGATGCTCGCCGGCGCGCTCATTCCCCTCGTCGGGCTGCCCGAGCTCTATCTGATCGACGCCCTCGCCCTGTGCGTCACCGTGTGGGCCGTCCTCCGGCTCCCCGCGCTGCCGCCCCTCACGGGAGCGGCCTCCCGGCGCGCCGGCCTGCGCGAAGTGGTGGCCGGTTTCCGTTACATCGCGCTGCACAAGGTGCTGTTGCTGTCCTTCCTCGCCGACATCATCGCCATGGTCCTCGGCATGCCGCGCGCCCTGTTCCCGCAGCTCGCCGCCGAGACGTACGCCTCCTACGGGGAAGGGTTCGCGCTCGGACTGCTGTTCGCGGCGATCCCCGTCGGCGCGGTCGTGGGCGGACTGACGTCGGGCACCTTCTCCCGGGCCCGCAGGCACGGCCTGATGGTCATCGTCTCCGTCGCGGCCTGGGGCGCGGCCATCGCCGGGTCCGGCCTCAGCGGCAGTCTGTGGCTCGCCGTGGCCTTCCTCGCCGTGGCCGGGGCCGCCGACATGGTCTCCATGGTCTTCCGCGGCGCGATCCTGCTGTCCGCCGCCACCGACGAGATGCGCGGACGGCTCCAGGGCGTCTTCACCGTCGTCGTCGTGGGCGGCCCGCGTGTCGCCGACGTCCTGCACGGCACGGCCGGTTCGGCCTTCGGAGCACCCGCCGCGGTCGCCGTCGGAGGCCTGCTCGTGATCGTGGCGGTGCTTGTGCTCGCTTTTGTCACACCGGCCTTGCGGCGTTACACAATCTGAATCTGAAAAACGACCATGGTGGTTCTAGAGTGACCGCATGGTGGACACGCGGCCCACGTCGGCCTTTCACGCGCAGAACATCAGCGCGGACAGCACCGCTCGTCTGGTGGGCGCCCTCGATGCCCAGGACGTCAATGACGGTGTGCAGCGGCTGCGTTCGTGGGCGCACGCGGCCCTGGTCGTACGGCCCGGAGAACGGGTGCTCGACATCGGCTCGGGCACCGGCTCGCAGACTCGGCGCCTCGCGACGGCCGTTGGCCCCCGCGGCAGGGTGCTCGGCATCGAGCCCAACCCCGGACTGCGCGCCGTGGCCGAGCAGCGGGGCACCGAGGAGCGCAGTGCCGCGCGCTTCGCCGACGCCGACGCCCTCTCCCTGCCGCTGCCCGACGCCACGGTCGACGTGGTGTGGTGCGAGCGGGTGCTCCAGCACCTCGTCGAGCCGGAGAAGGCCGTCTTCGAGATAGCGCGTGTGCTGCGCCCCGGCGGACGGGTCGCCCTGCTGGACACCGACTGGGCGACCACGATCCTGCATCCCGGCGACCCCGAGACGATCGCCGCGCTCACCACCGGCGCGCTGTCCGCGGCCGCCGACCCGTACTCCGGACGCAAGCTGGTGGGACGGCTGACGGCCGCCGGGCTGGTGATCGACGACCGTGGATCGCAGGCCCTGCTCCAGGACCACAAGTCGGTCGCCTGGCCGCTCATCCGGATGCTGGGCGATTCGGCGATGAGCCGTGGACTCATCGACGAGGCGCAGCGCGACCGCCTGTACGAGGACCTCGCGGAGGCTGCGCGACAGGGCGGCCTGCACATGTCCGTGACGATGTTCGGAGCGGTGGCGCACCGCCCCGAATGACCGGGTCGGGGCCCGGGGCGCCGCGCCCGGATCCACCGGGTCCAGGATCATGGTGTAGCGCCCGGATTGAACCGGAATACAATGGAATGGCCGTCGCTGACGGGCCAGTACGCATTTTTCCCCTGGCATTGGGGGTACGCGAACACCATGTACACCGCGAGCCAAGATCTGATCGCAGCGAGTTCCTCGCTGAACGCGGGTGCCGCCTTCATCGGCGGTCTCGTCATCGCCGGCGCCCTCGTCTGGGCCGTCCGGATGGGTATCCGGGTGCGGAACCTGGAATCGCGCCCGCCCACGGCCGAGGAGCAGCCCAGGCTGCCCGAGACCGGGGCGGTGCACGAGGAGCGCGAGATGCGTGAACCCGACGAGGTCCCGCACGCCGCGGACGAGAGTGAGCGGCTGATGCCGTACAACATGCACTCCGCGGGAACCAAACACGCCGACGACCAGCATCGCAAGCGCTGGCAACCAGGATCCAGCGGATCCTTCGGCAGCGGCGGACCCGGCAGGACCTGACCGGGACGCGAAGGGGCCGACCGTCGCGAGCGGCCGGCTCCTTCACGTGCGCGGACGGGACCGGTCGCGCCCGCGGGAGACCGGCCCCTCAGCCGTCCAGCGCCCGGGCGATCAGGGACTGCAGGTACAGCCCGCGGTGGGCGTCGAGCGCTTCCGGCCGGCCCGAGCGGACGGCGGTGGCGAACTCCCGGCGCAGCACGGGCCAGGACTCCTCGTGGTCGAGTGCCCCGGCGTCGAGGACCAGCTCGGGATGCCGCCCGAACAGCTCGACGCGGACGATGCCCCGCTCGACCTCGACCGAGCCCGACAGGGAGGCCTGGCTCACGGCGCCGCCCTCGTGCTCGCAGGTGAGTTCGAGCCAGCGGCGCGGGTCCCCGGCGCCGCGCACCCGGACGATCGGCCCCAGGGCCGCGTCCAGCAGATCGAGGAGGTGCGGTCCGAGGTCCAGCAGCGCCCCGTGCTCGAGCCGCCACGGGGTCGCGAAGTCACCGCCCAGGAAGGCGCCGCTGACACCGCAGGAACGCGCGCCCGAGACGTCCAGGGTCCGCGCCTTCGCGAGGAACCGCCGGGTGGCCGGGTGATAGCGGTTCGTGAGGACGAGCTGCGAGACCACGCCCGACGCGTCGATCGCGTCCACGAGCCGCCGCGCCGCGGCCAGGTCGAGCGCGAGCGGCTTCTCCAGGAGCAGGGCCTTGCCCGCCTCGGCGGCCCGGACGGCGAGTTCGGCCTGTACCGAGGGCGGAACCGAGAAGGCCACCGCCTCGCAGTCGGCGAGCAGCTCCTCGAACGTCGCGGCGGCGTTCGCGCCGTACGGGGCCGCCGTCTCGCGGGCGGCCTCCGGCCGGCGCGCCCACACCGACGTCAGCAGCGTCTCGGGCCCGGCGGCGAGCACCCGCGCGTGCACGGCCCGCGCCCAGGGCCCCGCGCCGACGAGCCCCACCCTGACGGGAGCACGGTTCCAGGTGGGCGAGGTGGTGGTCACGGCGTCTCCTCTGCGCTGTACGGGGCCTGACACGCCGTCGTCCGGGTGGTGCCGACGCCGGGGCGACGACCGGACGCCGGATCTTCGGACGTGTGGACAGACTTCACCACGGCGTCCCGGTGTCCGGCCAGTGGGGGAGGCCTCGCGCCCGTGCCGCACGGTCCCGCGGGGGCACACGGGGGCGCGGGAGCCCGGCGCTCGAACGCGGAGAGCGCGCCTCTGTCGGTCCGGGCCCGCCGCACGTCATCATGCCGGACATGGATCCCACACAGGACAAAGCGGGCCTCGGGGGCGGTGCGGGCCTGCTCGCGCTGCCGGAGGACTGGGACCGGTGTCTCGCCGTGGCCGCGCACCCGGACGACATCGAGTACGGCACGGCCTGCGCCGTCGCGCGCTGGACCGCGCAGGGCAAGCAGGTGAGCTATCTGCTGGCGACCAGGGGAGAGGCCGGCATCGACGGCCTGCACCCGGACCGGGCGGCACCGCTGCGCGAGGCCGAGGAACGGGCCGGCGCACGGCGGGTCGGCGTCGAGACCGTCGAGTTCCTCGACCACCGCGACGGCGTCGTCGAGTACGGGACCGGACTGCGCCGGGAGATCGTGCGCGCGATGCGCCGGCACCGGCCCGAGATCGTGGTGTCCGGCGCGTTCACGGTACGGATGATCGGCGGCATGACCAACCAGGCGGACCACCGGGCCGTGGGCCTGGCCGCCCTCGACGCGGCACGCGACGCAGGGAACCGCTGGATCTTCCCCGAACTCGCCGACGAGGGTCTGGAGCCCTGGAGCGGCATCCGGATGGTGTGCTTCGCCGGAGCGGAACGGCCCACCCACGGCGTCGACGTCACCGGCGAACCCCTCGAACGCGGCATCGCCTCGCTGGAGGCGCACGCCGAGTACACCAAGGGCCTGGGGGAGGGCGCCTTCGAACCGCGGCCGTTCCTGACCTGGGTGTCCGGCGTGGGCGGTGCGGCGCTCGGCGTCGAGTCCGCCGTCCTCTTCGACGTCCACCAGCTCGTCCCGGACGGTCCGCCGCCCTGGGTGTGAGCGGCTCCGGGACCGGCCGCCGGGACGGGCCCGGACGCGGCCACCGGGACGGGCCCGGGCCCGTCCCCGGAGCGGCTCACCGCCGACGGTGCCCTCGCGGGCCCGCACTCCACGAACACGACTTGACCCGATCGTGAGGGCCGGGGCGGGCGGGGCCTCATAGGCTGTGCGCGAGTGATCACCGTCGAACCGGAGGAGCGAACGTGACACCACGCCCGCACGAGGCCGCACGACGCACAACCGTCCTTCGCCGCGAAGCCGTTGTCGCGGCCGTCCCCGTCGCGCTCGCCGCGCTGCTCACCGCGGCCGGACCCGCCACGGCGGCCGGGACCGTGGGCTCGGCCGGCGCGGGAGACCCGTACTTCCCCCTCTCTGGCAACGGCGGCTACGACGTCCGCCACTACGGCCTGACGCTCGGCTACGACCCGCACGACCGCCACCTCGACGGCAAGGCGGTCATCACCGCCAGGGCCACCCAGCGGCTGACCCGGTTCGACCTCGACCTCAGCGGGCTGAAGGTCACCGGCGTCACCGTCGACCACGCCAAGGCGGCCTTCCGGCGCGACGGCCGGGAACTCGTGGTCACTCCCCAAAAAGCCCTGCGCAAGGGCCAGGAGTTCCGCGTCACCGTCACCTACTCCGGCACCCCGAAGCCGGTCACCGACCCCGACGGTTCTTCCGACGGCTGGATCCCCACGGACGACGGGGCGTTCGTGGCCGGCGAGCCCCAGGGCGCGATGACCTGGTTCCCCGCCAACAGCCACCCCACGGACAAGGCGTCGTACGACTTCACCCTGACCGTCCCGAAGGGGCGCACCGCCGTCGCCAACGGCGTCCTGCTCGGGCAGCGCACCGCGAACGGCCGGACCACCTTCCGCTGGCGCCAGTCCGAGCCGATGGCGGCCTACCTCGCCACGGCGACCGTCGGCACGTTCAAGGTCGAGCAGTACACCACCCGCGACGGCCTGAAGATCTACAACGCGGTCGATCCCCGCGAGGCGGCCGCCGCCGCGCCGGTGATCGGGAAGCTGCCGTCCGTCCTGGCCTGGGAGAGCAAGCTCTTCGGCCCCTACCCCTTCAAGGCGGCCGGAGCCATCGTCGACCGGGCCCCGCAGGTCGGGTACGCCCTGGAGACCCAGACCCGGCCCGTGTACGACTCCGCGCCCGACCTGGACACCCTCGTCCACGAGAGCGCCCACCAGTGGTTCGGCGACTCCGTCACCGTGACCCGGTGGAAGGACATCTGGCTCAACGAGGGCTTCGCCACCTACGCCGAGTGGCTGTACGCCGAGCAGCACGGAGGCAGGAGCGCCCAGAAGGCCTTCGACGCGCTGTACGCCACTCCCGCGGGCAAGGACCTCTGGGCGTTCCCGCCCGGTGACCCCGGCAGCGGCGAGCACATCTTCGAGACACCGGTCTACGCCCGCGGGGCCATGGTCCTGCACAAGCTGCGCACGGCCGTCGGCGATCCCGTGTTCTTCCGCATCCTGCGCTCCTGGGCCGGTGGCCACCGCGACGGGCACGGCACGACGGCGCAGTTCGTCCGGCTCGCCGAGCGGGAGTCAGGCAAGGACCTGACCGCTCTCTTCCACACCTGGCTGTTCACGGCCGGGAAGCCCGCCTCGTCCTGAGGCGGGCTTCCCGGCGGCGGCTGCGGTCGGGCTCAGGCCGGCCGCAGCCACACCGTCGCCAGCGGCGGCAGCGTCAGCTCGATGCTCGTCGGGCGGCCGTGCATCCCGATCGCCTCGGCCTTCACCGGCTCGGGGTGGACGACGTCGCTGCCGCCGTAGCGGAGGCTGTCCGTGTTGAGGACCTCCTGCCAGGCGGGGACGTCCTCGGGGACGCCGAGGCGGTAGCCGTGGCGTACGGCGGGGGAGAAGTGGGAGACGGCGAGGAGCGGGGTGCCGTCGGCCGCGTGGCGCAGGAAGGCGAGGACGTTGTCGTCCGCGGCGTCACCGGCCACCCATGCGAACCCGGAGGGGTCGGTGTCGCGTTCCCACAGTGCGGGTTCGCCGCGGTAGAGGGTGTTGAGGTCGCGGACGAGGTCCTGGACCCCGCGGTGGTCCCCCGCGGCGCAGTACGCCGGGTCGAGGAGCCACCACTCGGGGCCCTCGGCCTCCTTCCACTCCCCGCCCTGCGCGAACTCCTGCCCCATGAAGAGGAGCTGCTTGCCGGGGTGCGCCCACATGAAGCCCAGGTAGGCACGGGCATTTGCGCGCCGCTGCCACCAGTCGCCGGGCATCTTGGAGACGAGCGCCTGCTTGCCGTGCACGACCTCGTCGTGGGAGATCGGCAGGACGTAGTTCTCGCTGTAGGCGTACACCATCGAGAAGGTCATCTCGTTGTGGTGGTACTTGCGGTGGATCGGCTCGTGCTGCATGTACTCCAGCGAGTCGTGCATCCAGCCCATGTTCCACTTGAGGCCGAAACCGAGCCCCCCGTCGGACGTCGGACGGGTGACGCCTTCCCAGGCCGTGGACTCCTCGGCGATCGTGACGACACCGGGGTTGCGGCGGTAGACGGTGGCGTTCATCTCCTGGAGGAACGCCACCGCGTCGGGGTTGTCCCGCCCGCCGAACTCGTTGGGGGCCCACTGCCCCTCTTCGCGGGAGTAGTCGAGGTAGAGCATGGAGGCGACGGCGTCGACGCGCAGGCCGTCGATGTGGAACTCCTCGCACCAGTAGGTGGCGTTGGCGACGAGGAAGTTGCGGACCTCGCGGCGGCCGTAGTCGAATTCGAGGGTTCCCCAGTCGGGGTGGTCGGCGCGCCGGGGGTCCGCGTGTTCGTACAGCGGGCGGCCGTCGAACTCGGCGAGGGCCCAGTCGTCGCGGGGGAAGTGCGCGGGGACCCAGTCCATGAGGACGCCGACCCCGGCGCGGTGCAGCGCGTCGACGAGGTACTTGAAGTCGTCGGGGGTGCCCAGGCGTGCGGTGGGCGCGTAGAACCCGGTGATCTGGTAGCCCCACGAGCCGCCGAAGGGGTGCTCGGCGACGGGCATGAGCTGGACGTGGGTGAAGCCGAGGTCCGTGACGTAGGCGGGGAGCTGGTCGGCCAGTTGACGGTAGGTCAGACCGGGTCGCCAGGACGGGAGATGCACCTCGTACACCGAGAACGGCGCCGCGTGCACCGGGCGCTGCTTCGCCCGCTCCTTCATCCACTTCGAGTCCTGCCACGTGTACGACGACCGCGTCACGACCGACGAGGTCGCCGGAGGCACCTCGGTACGGCGGGCCATCGGGTCGGCGCGCAGCGTGCGGGAGCCGTCGGGGCGCGTGATGTCGAACTTGTAGAGCGTTCCCTCGTCCATGCCGGGCAGGAACACCTCCCACACGCCGGACGATCCGAGCGAACGCATAGGGAACCCGGCGGCGCCGTCCCAGTGGCAGAAGTCCCCGCAGACCCGGACCCCTTGGGCGTTGGGGGCCCACACGGTGAAGCGGGTGCCGGTGACGCCCTGGTGCTCCATCGGTTCGGCGCCGAGCGCCCGCCACAGCTCCTCGTGCCGGCCCTCGCCGATCAGATGCAGGTCGAACTCGCCGAGCGCGGGCAGGAACCGGTAGGGGTCCTCGGTCTCGAACTCGGTGCCGTCGTACGTGACCACCAGGGTGTACGCGGGAATCGCGTCACAGGGCAGGACGGAGCCGAAGAACCCGTCGCCGAGGTCGTCCAGCGCCGTACGGTTCCCGTCCACGACCACCGCCACCCCCCGGGCGTGCGGCCGCAGCGCCCGGATCACCACTCCGCCCGGCACCGGATGGGCGCCGAGCACCGCGTGCGGATCGTGATGGGCGCCGGACAGCAGCCGCCCCCGGTCCGTGGGGTCCAGCGCGGCGGGCTGCGCGGACGGGGCGGCGGGCTTGGCCCGTCGTGCGCGGGTGGATGCGGTGCGGGTCACGGCTTGGCCTCTCGGGGTGGGGTGGTGGAGATGGTCGTCGGGACGGTCCGGTCCGGTCGGGGCCGGTGGTCGGGCGGGCGTGGTCAGGAGCGGTCGGCGAGTCGTCCGACCGCAGCCATCGGGACGGGCAGCCAGTCGGGCCGGTGCCGTGCCTCGTAGAGCACCTCGTACACGGCACGGTCCGTCTCGTAGGCGCGCAGCAGTTCGGGTTCCTCGCGCGGGTCCCAGGCCGCGGCGTCGGCGTAGCCCGCGCAGAAGGCCTCGCGGCAGCGCTCCGCCCACTCGGGCCGCCAGGGCTGCCGGGAGCGGGCCGCGTAGTCGAAGGACCGCAGCATGCCCGCGACATCGCGTACGGGCGACTGGACACGCCGACGTTCGCTGATCGGGCGGGCCGGTTCACCCTCGAAGTCGATCACCGACCAGCGCCGCCCGGCCCGCAGGACCTGGCCGAGGTGGAGGTCGCCGTGGATGCGCTGGGCCGGGCGGACCGCCGCGTCCAGGGCGGCGAGCGCGTCGAACGCCGACCGCAACCCGGGCGCGTGCGGGCGCAGTTCGGGGACGGAACGCGCGGCGGCGTCCAGTCGCTCGTGCATCGCCTCGGCGAGCCGACGGTTGCGGTCCGGGCTCGGCGCGTCCACGGGGAAGGCCGTGGCCAGGGCCAGGTGCACCTCGGCGGTGGCCCGGCCCAGTTCGAACGCCTCGCCCGTGAAGTCCTGCCGCGAGCGGAGGGACTCGAGCGCCAGCGCCCAGCCGTCGGTGGCGCCCCGCAGATACGGCTGGAGGACGCCGAGGGTCGCCTCCTGCGGCTGCGTCGTCCGGAACCACGCGGCCGGCGCGGGGACGCGGTCGCAGCCCTGCCGGGCCAGGGCGCGCGGCACTTCCAGGTCGGGGTTGATGCCGGGCTGCACGCGCCGGAAGACCTTCAGTATGAACGCGTCCCCGTAGATCAGTGAGGTGTTGGACTGCTCGGCGTCGAGGAGGCGCGGTGCGAGACCGGAGGGCACCGTCACCGCCGGATCGGCCTCGAACAGCAGCGGACCCGCGGTACCCGAACGGCGCAGCCGCTCCAGGAGCAGTCCGGTGGCCTTCGGGTCGTGGAAGGCGTCGTACACGGTCAGCCCGGCCAGCGGACCGGTCTTCACCCGGCCGATGGCGGCGGGGGCGAGCCGCGGCGGCAGGACCTCCCGGACACCGAGGAGCAGTTGGTAGCAGTCCTCGGCCGCGGGCGAGTCCGCGCTGCCGTGCGAGGGCGGGCCGAGGTGCTCGGTGCGGACCAGCAGATGCAGACAGCCGGGGTACAGCTCGGTCGTCGACAGCAGTGTCACATCCGTCACGGGCCTGCCCTTGCCCGCGAACCAGCGCTGCCGGGGCAGCCAGGCCCGCAGCAGTTCGGCCAGCGGGGTGAGCAGCGGTGCGGTGTCGAGGCCGCTCGGACGTTGCAGAGCGGTGTCCGGCATGACGGCACGTCCTTTCCGGGGCGGGCGGGCTGTCGAGGGGTACGCGTTCACGGTCGCCTCGTGGTGGCGGGCCCGACCGCGGGACGCAACCGGAACCAGTAGA
>NZ_KZ626902.1 GCF_002911015.1 Streptomyces populi | reverse complement strand
TGGCGTTGATTTTTGGCACGCTGTTGAGTTCTCAAGGAACGGACGCTTCCTTCGTACTCACCCTCTCGGGCTTTCCTCCGGGCGCTTCCCTTCGGTCTTGCGTTTCCGACTCTATCAGATCTTTCAGGACCTGATTTCCTCGGCGCTTTTCAGGTAATCCGCTTTCGCGTTTCCCTTTCCAGCGGCTCCGACTTTATCAGATTCTCTGAGTCGGAATTCCCGCCCCGTTCGGGACCGGCTCCGGAGCATGAGGCTTCGGGGTTCCCGTTCAGGTGGAGACGTAAACGTACTGGAGCGGAGCGCCCCGATGCAAATCGAGGAGCTCCGCTCCTGGTGGAGACCTGACCGAGGGTCAGACCTCGACGACGACCGGGAGGATCATCGGGCGCCGGCGGTAGGTGTCGGACACCCACTTGCCCAGCGTGCGGCGGATGAGCTGCTGCAGCTGATGGGGCTCCACCACGCCGTCCTGGGCCGAGCGTTCCAGGACTTCCGTGATCTTCGGGATGACGTCGGCGAAGGCCGAGTCGTCGATGCCGGAACCGCGGGCCTGGACGTGCGGGCCGCCGGTGAGCTTGCCGGTGCTGGCGTCCATCACCACGAAGACCGAGATGATGCCCTCGTCCCCGAGGATCTTGCGGTCCTTGAGCGCGGGCTCACCGACGTCGCCGACCGAGAGGCCGTCGACGTAGACGTAACCCGCCTGGACCTTGCCGGAGATCTTCGCCTTGCCCTCGACCAGGTCGACGACGACGCCGTCCTCGGCGATCACGATCCGGTCGTGCGGGACGCCGGTCAGGGCGCCCAGCTCGGCGTTGGCGCGCAGGTGGCGCCATTCGCCGTGGACCGGCATCAGGTTGCGCGGCTTGCAGATGTTGTAGAAGTACAGCAGTTCGCCCGCGGAGGCGTGGCCGGAGACGTGCACCTTGGCGTTGCCCTTGTGGACGACGTTGGCGCCCCAGCGGGTGAGGCCGTTGATGACGCGGTAGACCGCGTTCTCGTTGCCGGGGATCAGTGACGACGCCAGGATCACCGTGTCGCCCTGGACGATCCGGATCTGGTGGTCGCGGTTCGCCATGCGGGAGAGCGCGGCCATCGGCTCGCCCTGGGATCCCGTACAGACGAGGACGACCTCGTGGTCCGGGAGGTCGTCGAGCGTCTTGACGTCGACGACCAGGCCCGGCGGGACCTTCAGATAGCCGAGGTCACGTGCGATGCCCATGTTGCGGACCATCGAGCGGCCGACGAAGGCGACCCTGCGGCCGTACTCGTGGGCGGTGTCGAGGATCTGCTGGATGCGGTGCACGTGGCTGGCGAAGCTCGCCACGATGATCCGCTTGCTGGCGTTCGCGAAGACCTGGCGCAGCACGTTCTGGATGTCGCGCTCGGGCGGGACGAAGCCCGGGACCTCGGCGTTCGTGGAGTCCGAGAGGAGGAGGTCGATGCCTTCCTCGCTCAGTCGGGCGAACGCGTGCAGGTCCGTGAGGCGGCCGTCCAGCGGGAGCTGGTCCATCTTGAAGTCGCCGGTGTGGACGGCCATGCCCGCGGGGGTGCGGATGGCGACCGCGAGGGCGTCCGGGATGGAGTGGTTGACCGCGACGAACTCGCAGTCGAAGGGGCCGATGCGCTCGCGGTGGCCCTCGGCCACTTCGAGCGTGTAGGGCCGGATGCGGTGCTCCTGGAGCTTCGCCTCGATGAGCGCGAGGGTCAGCTTGGAGCCGATCAGCGGGATGTCCGGCTTCTCGCGCAGCAGGAACGGGACACCGCCGATGTGGTCCTCGTGGCCGTGCGTGAGCACGATGCCCTCGATGTCGTCGAGGCGGTCCCTGATGGACGTGAAGTCCGGCAGGATCAGGTCGATTCCGGGCTGCTCCTCCTCGGGGAAGAGCACTCCGCAGTCGACGATCAGCAGGCGGCCTCCGTACTCGAAGACCGTCATGTTCCGGCCGATCTCGCCGAGACCGCCGAGCGGGGTGACCCGCAGGCCGCCCTTCGGGAGGACCGGCGGTGCGCCGAGTTCAGGATGCGGATGACTCAAAAGACTCTCCTCACCACGCGCGCCACGTGCCTGGCAAGGCACGTGGCGCGCGTGACGTTCGTGCAGTAGCTGTTGTGTGGGGTGCGGGCCCGTGGCCCGCGGGTCAGGCGTATTCAGTTGTGAAGTCTGTGGTCAGAGCTCTACCCCGCCGGCGCCAAGATCGATCTTGAGCTGGGCGATCTCCTCGGGCGACAGTTCGACCATCGGGGCGCGGAGCGGACCGGCGGGCAGGCCCTGGAGGGCGAGCGCGGCCTTGGTCGTCATGACGCCCTGGGTGCGGAACATGCCGGTGAAGACGGGGAGCAGCTTCTGGTGGATCTCGGTGGCCTTCTGGACGTCCCCCGAGAGGTACGCGTCGAGCAGCGCGCGCAGTTCCGGGGTGACGACGTGACCGACCACGGAGACGAAGCCCACCGCGCCGACGGAGAGCAGCGGCAGGTTCAGCATGTCGTCGCCGGAGTACCAGGCGAGGCCGGAGCGGGCGATGGCCCAGCTGGCGCGGCCGAGGTCTCCCTTGGCGTCCTTGTTCGCGACGATACGCGGGTGCTCGGCGAGCCGCACCAGGGTTTCGGTGTTGATCGGTACGCCGCTGCGGCCGGGGATGTCGTAGAGCATGACCGGCAGTTCGGTCGCGTCGGCGATGGCCGAGAAGTGCCGGTACAGGCCTTCCTGCGGGGGCTTGTTGTAGTAGGGCGTCACGGTGAGCAGGCCGTGCGCGCCGGCCCGCTCGGCTTCGCGGGCCAGCTCGATGCTGTGACGGGTGTCGTTCGTGCCGACGCCGGCGACGATGTGGGCGCGGTCGCCCACCGCCTCCAGCACGGCGCGTACGAGTTCCGATTTCTCCGCGTCGCTGGTGGTCGGGGACTCACCGGTGGTGCCGTTGATGATCAGGCCGTCGTTGCCTGCGTCCACCAGGTGGGCCGCGAGACGCTGAGCGCCGTCGAGGTCGAGTCCGCCGTCCGCCGTGAAGGGCGTGACCATGGCGGTGAGGACCCGCCCGAAGGGGGTCTGCGGAGTGGAGATCGGAGCCATGGGTAATACGCTACTCGCTGCTCACCGCGTGGTCTGCCCTCGGGGGCCATGACAAAGCACGACAAAGATGGAACCCGGCACTGCCTGCTCGGGGGTTCAAGCAGTGCCGAGTCCGTTTGATCAGGCTAGATGAACTTCGCGAAATGCCGCAATACGGACACTTCCCTCGGTTGATCCGTACATCTGTGCCGGGCCGGTGCGCGGAGGCGCGTTACGGCGCCACGCGCCCGTTGGCGTTGTACGCCGCGTGTGTGAGAGGCATGAGCTCCGCCCATTCCGCCTCCATCTTCTCGGCGACCATCTCGATCTCCCGCTGGGGGAACGACGGCACCTTGGCCAGCTCGTGCTGGGTGCGCAGACCGAGGAAGTGCATCAGGGACCGGGCGTTGCACGTGGCGTACATCGAGGAGAAGAGACCCACCGGGAGGGTGGCGCGGGCGACCTCGCGGGCGACGCCGGCCGCCAGCATCTCCTGGTACGCGGCGTAGGACTGCCGGTAGGACTCCTCCATGGCCGCGGTGACGGTCTTGTGCTGCTCGGGGGTGCCCTGGACGAACTCGTACTTGCCGGGGCGTCCCTGCTGGACCAGCTTGCGGTCCTCACCGGGAACGTAGAAGACGGGCTCCAGCTCCCTGTAGCGGCCGGACTCCTCGTTGTACGACCAGCCCACGCGGTGCCGCATGAACTCGCGGAAGACGAAGATCGGAGCACTGACGAAGAAGGTCATCGAGTTGTGCTCGAAGGGGCTGCCGTGGCGGTCCCGCATCAGGTAGTTGATCAGGCCCTTGGAACGCTCCGGGTCCTTCTGCAGTTCCTCCAGCGACTGCTCGCCCGCGGTGGAGACACGGGCGGCGAACAGCACGTCGGCGTCGGAGGCCGTGTGCTTGATCAGCTCGACGGTGACATCACTGCGGAAGAGGGGCTTGAGGTCGTCGGCCGGGGTGTCGGTCACGGTGCGGAGGGTCCTTCCCATCACTGGCTCGGGCGGCGACCACTCTACGGCCCGGCACCGACAACGGGCGTTCGGTGCCGGGCCCCGACATTCATCGGCGAACTTCTGCGAATTCGGTGATTCCGGGCACCTCTTGTAGCGTTCGGCCGTCTGTATGAGTGAGAAGGGCGTGTTCGAGCGGTTCGCGTCGCTCTCCACCTGATCACCCCGGTCGCCCGGATCACCCCGTCGTCGTACCCAGCAGGTCCCCAGAGGAGAAGCACCGCCCATGTCCCTCCCCCAGCTACCGCCGGGAGGTGCCCCCAGCGCGCCCGTCCCGTTCGCCTTCACCGCCGAAGCCGACCAGTTCCGCAGCAACGTCGCTCCCCCGCCCCGCGAGCGGCCCTCCGCCGGACAGCTGGCCGGCCGGGTGCTCTTCGGCCTCACACTGATCGCCGGGCTCGCCGGGTCCCTGATCCTCGGAATGCCCGCCCTGTCACAGGATGCGCCGCCCGCGCAGACGCAGCACTCCGTGGCGTCGGACGGCCGCTGACCCTTCCGGACCCCCGAGGGTGGTGGGCCCGCAACCGGCTCGATAACCTCACCGGGCACTGCCCATGCGTGGATCGAGTGAGGATCAGTCGTGCCCCTGCCCTTTCTGACGGCGGACCGCGCCTTTGACGAGGCGGCGGAGGATGTCGCGCTGCCCTTCGACGACCGCGACCGCTGGCGGCGCCCCTACCGGCCCGGCCCCTGGCGGGTGGGCGCGGCCGCACTCGTCCTGCTCCTCTCCTCGTACGTGCTCGTCGCGGCCGTGGTCATCGCCGTCGCCGGGACGCTGTCCGGCGCCGCGGTCTGCATGGCCGTCGCCACGGCCGTCGTCCTGTGCGCGCTGCGGCTGCTGCGCATGGGGGTGTGGGTCAGTGCCCGAGGGCTGCGCCGGGTGGGCTTCTTCCTCACGCGGACGACTCCGTGGGAGCGGGTCGTGGCGGTGCGCACGGTCCAGCAGCCGGTGCGCTGGCTGGGGCTGCCGCGCACGGTTCAGGGCCAGGCCCTGACGCTGGTGAGCGCGGACCGCGCGCCCGGGGACGTGCCGCCGCTGATGACCACGCACAACGCCGACTTCCTGGCGCGCGCCGAGGCCTTCGACCGGGCGGCGGACGTCATCGAGGTGTGGGCCGACGAGTACCGCCGGGCCTGAGACATCACGGCGAAGGGGCCGGTCCGCACGATGTGCGGACCGGCCCCTTCGCCGTACGGCCCCTGATCAGGCTTCCAGCGTCCTGCCCTCGTGCAGGGCGATGGCCCTCTGCATGGCCTTGCGGGCGCGCGGGGTGTCTCGGGCGTCGTGGTAGGCGACGGCGAGGCGGAACCAGTTGCGCCAGTCGTCCGGGGCGTCCTCGGTCTCGGCCTTGCGGCGGGCGAAGACCTCGTCGGCCGAGTCGCGGTCGATGCGGCCCCCCTCGGTGCGCCGCAGCTCGTCCACGGGCAGCCCGCCCTCGGAGTCGAGCACGGCCGCGAGCCGGTTGGCCTTCCGGACGAACTGGGTGTTCTGCCAGAGGAACCAGATGCCGATGACCGGCAGGATGAGCACCGCGACACCGAAGGTGACGGTGATCAGGGTGCCGTTCTGGATGAGCAGCACGCCCCGGCTGCCGACCAGGACGAAATAGACGACCAGGACGGCGGCCGTGACGGCATAGGTGATCTTCGCGCGCATGTCTGCCGGCTAACTGTCGTACGTCCCCGGCTCAGCCGAGGTCGAGGAAGTGTTCCAGGCCGAAGGTCAGGCCCGGGGTGGTCACCACGCGGCGGGCGCCGAGCAGGATGCCCGGCATGAAGCTGCTGTGGTGGAGGGAGTCGTGGCGGATGGTCAGGGTCTCGCCCTCGCCGCCGAGCAGGACCTCCTGGTGGGCCAGGAGGCCGCGCAGCCGGATCGCGTGCACCGGGACGCCGTCGACGTCGGCGCCACGGGCGCCGTCCAGGGCGGTCACCGTGGCGTCGGGCTGCGGGGCGCTGCCCGCGCGCTCCCTGGCCGCGGCGATGAGCTGAGCGGTGCGCGTGGCGGTGCCGCTGGGGGCGTCCACCTTGTTCGGGTGGTGCAGCTCGACGACCTCGACGGACTCGAAGTACGGCGCGGCGGCCTCGGCGAACTTCATCGTCAGCACGGCCCCGATGGAGAAGTTGGGCGCGATGAGAACGCCCGTCTCCGGGGACGCGGCGAGCGAGGTGCCGAGCTGTGCGAGGCGCTCCTCGGTCCAGCCGGTGGTGCCGACCACGGCGTGGATGCCGTGCCGGACGCAGAAGTCGAGGTTGCCCATCACCGAGGCCGGGGTGGTCAGCTCGACCACGACCTGGGTACCGGCCTCGACCAGCGTCTCCAGCTTGTCGCCGCGGCTCAGCGCGGCCACCAGCTCCATGTCCTCGGCGGCCTCGACGGCTCGCACCGCCTCGGCCCCGATCCGGCCCTTGGCACCGAGGACCGCCACGCGCAGCTTGCTCATTGCTTCGTTCCTTACCGAGACGGGATTCACGCGACCGCGTCGTGCAGTCGGGAGGCCTGCTTGTCCTTGACCGGGCCGATGACCGCCAGCGAGGGCCGCTGTCCCAGGACGTCCCGGGCGACGGAGCGGACCTCGTCGGGGGTGACCGACGCTATCCGGGCGAGCATGTCGTCGACCGACATCTGCTCGCCCCAGCACAGCTCACTCTTGCCGATGCGGTTCATCAACGCGCCGGTGTCCTCCAGGCCGAGGACCGTGGATCCCTGGAGCTGGCCGATGGCACGGCCGATCTCGTCGTCCGAGAGGCCGTGCTCGGCGACCTGGTCGAGCTCGTCGCGGCAGAGCTTGAGGACGTCGTGGACCTGGTTCGGGCGGCAGCCCGCGTAGACGCCGAAGAGGCCGCAGTCGGCGAAGCCCGAGGTGTACGAGTACACGCTGTAGGCCAGGCCGCGCTTCTCGCGGACCTCCTGGAACAGGCGCGAGGACATGCCCCCGCCGAGGGCGGTGTTCAGCACACCGAGGGCCCAGCGGCGGTCGTCGGTGCGGGCCAGGCCCGGCATGCCGAGGACGACGTGGGCCTGCTCGGTCTTGCGGCCGAGGAGTTCGACGCGGCCCGCCGTGCGGATGCTGCGCCGGCCGTCGCGCGGGGCGATGGGGGCGGCCGTCGCGTTCTTGAAGGCGCCGGCCTTCTCGAAGGCGGCGCGCACCTGGCGTACGACCTTGTTGTGGTCGACGTTGCCCGCGCAGGCCACGACGAGGTGCGTCGGGTCGTAGTGCTTCTTGTAGAAGCGGCGGATGCGGTCCGCGGTGAGGGCGTTGACGGTGTTGACGGTGCCGAGGACCGGGCGGCCGAGGGGGTTGTCGCCGAACATCGTGTGCGCGAACAGGTCGTGCACGCAGTCGCCCGGGTCGTCCTCGGTCATCGCGATCTCTTCGAGGATGGCTCCTCGTTCGACGTTGACGTCGTCCTCGAGGATCAGCGAGCCGGTCAGCATGTCGCAGACGACGTCGATCGCCAGCGGCAGGTCGGTGTCGAGCACGCGCGCGTAGTAGCACGTGTACTCCTTGGCCGTGAACGCGTTCATCTCGCCGCCGACCGCGTCGATCGCCGAGGAGATGTCCAGCGCGCTGCGGCGCGAGGTGCCCTTGAAGAGCAGGTGCTCCAGGTAGTGCGTGGCGCCGTTCAGGGACGGCGTCTCGTCGCGGGAGCCCACGTGCGCCCAGATGCCGAACGTGGCGGAGCGCACCGAGGGGAGCGTCTCGGTGACGATGCGCAGGCCGCCGGGCAGGGTGGTCTTGCGGACCGTGCCGATGCCGTTCGCGCCCTTGATGAGGGTTTGGGTACGGGCGACGGCCCGCGCCTCCGAAGAGGTGCGGGCCGTCGTCGTGGAGCTACTCGACGTCACTGGTCGGTGTCGTCCTTCTTGTCGTCGTCGCCTTCGCCCTCGACCACGGGGATCAGGGAGAGCTTGCCGCGGGAGTCGATCTCGGCGATCTCGACCTGGACCTTCTGGCCCACACCGAGGACGTCCTCGACGTTCTCCACGCGCTTGCCGCCGGCGAGCTTGCGGATCTGCGAGATGTGCAGCAGACCGTCCTTGCCCGGGAGCAGCGACACGAACGCGCCGAACGTCGTCGTCTTCACGACGGTGCCCAGGTAGCGCTCGCCGACCTCCGGCATGGTCGGGTTGGCGATGCCGTTGATCGTGGCGCGGGCGGCCTCGGCGGCCGGGCCGTCGGCGGCACCGATGTAGATGGTGCCGTCGTCCTCGATCGTGATCTCGGCGCCGGTGTCCTCCTGGATCTGGTTGATCATCTTGCCCTTGGGGCCGATGACCTCACCGATCTTGTCCACGGGGATCTTGACGGTGATGATCCGCGGGGCGTTCGGGGACATCTCGTCCGGCGTGTCGATCGCTTCCATCATCACGTCGAGGATGTGGAGGCGGGCGTCGCGGGCCTGCTTGAGGGCCGCGGCCAGGACGGAGGCGGGGATGCCGTCCAGCTTGGTGTCGAGCTGGAGGGCGGTCACGAACTCCTTGGTGCCGGCGACCTTGAAGTCCATGTCGCCGAAGGCGTCCTCCGCACCGAGGATGTCGGTGAGGGCGACGTAGTGCGTCTGGCCGTCGATCTCCTGGGAGATGAGGCCCATGGCGATACCGGCGACGGCGGCCTTCAGCGGCACACCGGCGTTGAGCAGCGACATGGTGGAGGCGCAGACCGAGCCCATGGACGTCGAGCCGTTGGAGCCGAGGGCCTCGGACACCTGGCGGATCGCGTAGGGGAACTCCTCGCGGGTCGGCAGGACCGGCACGATCGCGCGCTCGGCGAGCGCGCCGTGGCCGATCTCGCGGCGCTTCGGGGAGCCGACGCGGCCCGTCTCGCCGACGGAGTACGGCGGGAAGTTGTAGTTGTGCATGTAGCGCTTGCGGGTCACCGGGGAGAGGGTGTCCAGCTGCTGCTCCATGCGGAGCATGTTGAGGGTGGTGACGCCCAGGATCTGGGTCTCGCCACGCTCGAACAGCGCCGAGCCGTGCACGCGCGGGATGGCCTCGACCTCGGCGGCCAGCGTACGGATGTCCGTGACGCCGCGGCCGTCGATGCGGACCTTGTCCTTGATGACGCGCTCGCGGACGAGCTTCTTCGTCAGCGCGCGGTACGCGGCGGAGATCTCCTTCTCGCGCCCCTCGAACTGCGGGAGCAGCTTCTCGGCGGCGATCTCCTTGACGCGGTCCAGCTCGGCCTCGCGGTCCTGCTTGCCGGCGATGGTGAGCGCCTGGGCGAGCTCGCTCTTGACCGCGGCGGTGAGGGCCTCCAGGACGTCGTCCTGGTAGTCGAGGAAGATCGGGAACTCGGCGGTCGGCTTGGCGGCCTTCGCGGCGAGGTCCGACTGCGCCTTGCACAGGACCTTGATGAAGGGCTTCGCGGCGTCGAGGCCGGCGGCCACGACCTCCTCGGTCGGCGCCTCGGCGCCACCCTTGACGAGCTGGATCGTCTTCTCGGTGGCCTCGGCCTCGACCATCATGATCGCGACGTCGCCGTCCTCGAGGACGCGACCGGCGACGACCATGTCGAAGACGGCGTCCTCGAGCTCGGTGTGCGTCGGGAACGCGACCCACTGGCCGTTGATCAGCGCGACGCGGACGCCGCCGACCGGGCCGGAGAAGGGAAGACCGGCCAGCTGGGTGGACGCGGAGGCGGCGTTGATCGCCACGACGTCGTACAGGTGGTCGGGGTTGAGCGCCATGATCGTGGCGACGACCTGGATCTCGTTGCGGAGGCCCTTCTTGAAGGACGGACGCAGCGGGCGGTCGATGAGACGGCAGGTGAGGACGGCGTCCTCGGAGGGACGACCCTCACGGCGGAAGAAGCTGCCGGGGATCTTGCCCGCGGCGTACATCCGCTCCTCGACGTCGACCGTCAGGGGGAAGAAGTCGAGCTGGTCCTTGGGCTTCTTGGAAGCGCTGGTGGCCGACAGCACCATGGTGTCGTCGTCCAGGTACGCGACGGCGGAGCCGGCGGCCTGCTTGGCCAGGCGGCCCGTCTCGAAGCGGATGGTGCGGGTGCCGAAGGAACCGTTGTCGATAACGGCCTCGGCGTAGTGGGTCTCGTTCTCCACTAGCGTTTTCTCCTCGTCTTCGTCCCGTCCTGCCCGTGTGGCAGGGGGACGGTGGCGGAGAAGCGCTCCTTCTCGTGCGGGCCGGTCTTCGATCGAAGCACCCGGGCTCTCGCGCCCGGGGGCCACTACCGAGGACCGGCGGCGATGAGGCGCGCTTCTCCTCGTTCGTTGTCGTGAGATGCCCTACCCGGCGGGTACGGCACCGTCACGCTGTGTTCGTACGTGCTGTTTCCTGCGTATTGCGTTGTGCTACTACACTACAAAGCGTCGGTGACACTCCGCACGTAGAGAGAGCGTCCGGCAGCACGTACAGCAAAAGGAGCGGCTCCCAAGAAGTGGGAACCGCTCCCTTCACGGCGTCTTACTTGGCGCCCGCAGCACCGCGGCGGATGCCCAGGCGCTCGACCAGCGTACGGAAGCGCTGGATGTCCTTCTTGGCCAGGTACTGGAGAAGGCGGCGACGCTGACCGACCAGGATCAGCAGACCACGGCGGGAGTGGTGGTCGTGCTTGTGCGTCTTGAGGTGCTCGGTCAGGTCCGAGATGCGGCGCGAGAGCATGGCGACCTGGACCTCGGGGGAGCCGGTGTCGCCCTCCTTCTGACCGAACTCGCTGATGATCTGCTTCTTCGTGGCGGCGTCGAGCGACACGCGTACTCCTCGTAGTCTCAATGTCTGCCACCGAGTGCCCCTGGTCCACTTCTCAGGGGAGCTTCCGTGACTCGGGAGGCGGGATCCGCTGGGCGCGGCCTCCAGAGCGGTGCTCCGGGGGTGCGTACACAAACGGCCGTTACACAGGGTACCAGCCTGGGCGGATACGTCTGTCCGGGTATCCGAACCTTCCCGGACGGCGCGGACCGGGCCACTAGGGTGACGGCAGAGGTCATTCGTACGTGGGGAAGGGGCCGACGGAACATGGCCGAGGAAGCGGAGAACGACGTCAGGGCGCGCAAGGAGCGGGAGAAGGACGAGCTCTACGCCCTCGACATCTCGGGCGTCGAATGGCAGAGCGCGCCGGGCACCGAGGAGCACGAGGAGCGGGTCGAGATCGCCCATCTGCCCGGGGGCGCGGTGGCCATGCGGTCCTCGCTCGACCCGGGGACGGTCCTGCGGTACACGGAGGCCGAGTGGCGGGCCTTCGTGCTGGGCGCGCGGGACGGCGAGTTCGACCTGGAGCCCGCTCCCCACGCGGGCGGTCCGGCGGAGTAGCCGACTGCCGGGAACCCGGGGCCGGTGCGGAGACGTCGACATCTCCGTGTCGGCCCTTTCGTCTGTCCGCTCCGCCCGTCCGCCTCGCGACGGTTCCCCCGTGGGAGGCACATGGACGCCGGGCGGGCGGGGAAGGCACGTGGGCGCCGGGCGGGTGGCCGTGCGACAAGTGGACGCACCGTGCCGCTGTTTGTCCGCTTTCGATGCCAATCGTGAGCGTGCGCAGGCCACTTCTGGGCAGGGTGTGCCGTAAAGGGCCGCCGCGGCCGGGTGGACGGGCCTGCCCCGTGAACAGCCATGGTGATTAGGCTGGGACCGGGCGCGACGCCTGAACCTATGGACGGGAGGCTCGCGTTATCCGGGGGGCCGGTCAATTCGGGCGGTCTCGTACGGACTTCGGGCGGCCTCGGTCGTCCGTGAACGTCAGCGGACGACAAGCAGACGGTCGGCCCTGCACGACGCGAGGGTGCTCGACCACACCAGGAGGAATTGTGAACAGCGATCGGGACGGGATCCGCGGGGGCTGGGCCACGCCCGGCGATGACCAGTCCGACGCCGAGTCCGCCGCCGAGACGACGGGCGAGTTCACCATCGACTACGCGCCGCCCGCCTGGTACACGCAGAACGCCTCGGACAGCGCCGGGGGTTCGGGGGACACGGGCGACGCGCGGGCACAGGGTGGTCCGGGTGGCTCGGAGGCTCCGGAGGACTCGGAGGACTCGGAGGAGTCCGACGGTCTCGAGGAGTCCGCGGACTCGAAGGAGGCCGAGGGCTCGAAGGAGGCCGAGGGCTCGAAGGAGGCCGAGGGCTCGAAGGAGGCCGAGGGCTCGAAGGAGGCCGAGGGCTCGAAGGAGGCCGAGGGCTCGAAGGAGGCCGAGGGCTCGAAGGAGGCCGAGGGCTCGAAGGAGTCCGAGGAGCCGCAGGAGTCGCGGGGTTCGGAGGATTCGGCGTCCGCGGGTGGCTCGTCGTCCTCGGAGGACGCGCCGGCCGTCGACGCTCCGGTGGCCGGCCCGGAGCCCGTCGCGCAGCCCCACGCCGTACAGACCCACGCGGCCGCCCCGGCTCCTGTCGCCGACGTCGTCGGCGGCCCGGCCGTTCTGCCGAGCCTTCCCGCGGGCGGATTCCAGGGGCCGTGGACGCCCGCCGCTCCCCTCGCCGCCTCCGCCACCGCTCCCGACGCGCCGGATTCCGGGAACGGGGACCTCGAGAGCGGCGCGACGATGCGGTTCTCCGCCGTCGCGCTGAAGCGTGAGATCGCCGAGCGGGCGGCCGCCGAGGACGCCGGGCCCGGGGAGGCACCCGCGGCCGGCTCCGGGGACGCGGACACGGAGACCGGGAGCACGGAGGCCGAGGACTCGGCGAGGGTCGAGGACGGCACCACCGAAGGTGACGACCAGGGCGACAGCGACGGCGACAGCGGCGCGGCACGGGGCGAGGACCGGGCCGAGACCACGGGCGCGCCCGTGACCGGGCCCGAACACGCCGATCGGTCCGGGCAGATGGCCCACGCCCGGCCGGTGGCCGCGCCCGAGCCCGTCATCGACCCCGTGCTCGCCTACCAGTCGCTGGAGGCCGCCTCCCAGTCCCGGCGCGTGACCGCGGCCGACGTACCGGTGGCGGACCGGACCGCCCCGGCCGACTCCGTCGCCGCTTCCCCGGCCTCCGGGTCCGTCGAGGAGCCGGACACCGACACGGCCGGGACCGACGGCGAGGACCGGGCCGCGGACGCCGCGGAACCCCGCCCCACGGACGACGGGGCCGGTCCGGACGCCGGTGCCCACGGCACCGACGATTTCCGGCTCCAGGGTGCCGTTCCTCAGGACGCGTCACTCCAGCCCGGCGAGCCCCAGGACCACGAGCCGCAGGACCACGAGCCGCAGGACGCGGTGCCCGTGGTCCGGCCGGAGGAGCCCGTGGGGGTGCAGGACACGCCTCCCGCCTGGGCTCCGCCGCCGCTGCCGGGGGGCGGGCTGCCGCCGCTGCCGCCCGCCTACCAGCCCGCGGCCCCCGCGTCGGCCCCCCAGTGGCCCGCCGCCACGGAGCCCGCTCCGGCCGCGCAGAGCAGGGTGCCGTACCAGGCGCCGGTACCGCAGCAGGCACCGGCACCGGCACCGGGGGCGCCTTTCCAGCCCCCGGCCGCGCAGGCACCCGCGCCCGGCCGCCCCTTCCAGCCCCCCGCTCCGGTCCCCGCGCCCGGCCAGCCGTTCCAGCCCCCGGCACCGCAGCAGCCCGCTCCGGTGCAGCAGGCCGGACCCGAGAACCCCGTGCCTGTTCCGCCGCAGGCCCAGCCCCCGGTGGCGTCGGCCCCCGCGCCCACGGCTCCCGCACCGGCCCCGCCGCAGCAGGGGAGTTACGGGTTCCCGGGGTCCGGCACCCCGGCCCCGGCGCCCGCCCCGCAGGACGGCTACGGCTTCCCGGGGCCCGGCGCACCGGCTCCGGCGGCCCCGCCCGCCCCGGCTCCGGCGGCCCCGCCCGCCCCGGCCCCCGGCTACGGGTTCCCGCAGCCGGACACCGCGCCCGGGGACCAGCAGACGGCCCACACCGCCTCGCCCCAGGGCCCGCAGGCTCCGCAAGCGGTCGCTCCGCAGGCCCCCGGCCACGGGTTCCCGCAGCAGGGCGCCCCCGCCCCGCAGCAGCAGGCACCCGCCCAGCCCGCCCCGGGCTACGGATTCCCGCAGCAGAACCCCGAGCCCCAGGACCGGCAGACGCCCCAGCCGACCGCCCCGCAGGTCCCCGGCTACGGGTTCCCGGGGCCCGCCCCGGCCGCCCCCGTGTCGGACGCCGTGCCGCCGCACGCCCCGGCCCCCGCTCCTCAGCAGGGGTACGGATTCCCGCAGCCGACGGCCGAGTCCCCCGCTCCGCAGCCCGGTTACGACCTCGCGCAGCCGCAGCAGAGTGGACAGCCGCAGCCCCCGGCACAGACCGCCCCGCCTCACCCGGCGCCGGCCCAGCAGGGGAGCGGGCAGCCACAGCCTCCGTACCAGCCGGGCCCGCCGCCCGCGCAGCAGCAGCCCGCCGCCCCCGTCGACCCGCGGACCGGTACCGCCTGGCCGCAGCCCGTGCGGCACGACCAACGGCAGCCGACCAATCCCGGTGCGGCCCCGCTCGGGTACACCGCGGCGGTGGAACTGTCGTCCGACCGGCTGCTCAACAACAAGCGGCAGAAGGCCAAGAGCGGTCGCCCGGCCGCCGCGTCGTCGCGTTTCAAGCTGGGCGGGAAGAAGGAAGAGGCCGAGCGGCAGCGGAAGCTGCAACTGATCCGGACCCCGGTGCTCTCCTGCTACCGGATCGCCGTCATCAGCCTCAAGGGCGGCGTCGGCAAGACGACCACGACCACCGCGCTCGGCTCCACGCTCGCCACCGAGCGCCAGGACAAGATCCTCGCCATCGACGCCAACCCGGACGCCGGCACGCTCGGCCGCCGGGTGCGTCGCGAGACCGGCGCCACCATCCGTGACCTCGTCCAGGCGATCCCGTACATCAACTCGTACATGGACATCCGGCGGTTCACCTCCCAGGCGCCCTCCGGACTGGAGATCATCGCCAATGACGTCGACCCCGCCGTGTCCACGGCCTTCAACGACGAGGACTACCGGCGCGCGATCGACGTCCTGGGCAAGCAGTACCCGATCATCCTGACCGACTCCGGCACGGGTCTGCTGTACAGCGCCATGCGCGGGGTGCTCGACCTCGCCGACCAGCTCATCATCATCTCGACGCCGTCGGTGGACGGGGCGAGCAGCGCCAGTACGACGCTGGACTGGCTGTCGGCGCACGGCTACGCGGACCTCGTCGCGCGGTCGATCACCGTCATCTCCGGAGTCCGCGAGACCGGCAAGATGATCAAGGTGGACGACATCGTCAGCCACTTCGAGACGCGCTGCCGCGGTGTCGTGGTCGTGCCGTTCGACGAGCACCTGTCCGCGGGCGCCGAGGTCGATCTCGACATGATGCGGCCCAAGGTGCGCGAGGCGTACTTCAACCTGTCCGCGCTGGTCGCCGAGGACTTCGCGCGGCACCAACAGTCGCACGGACTGTGGACCAACGACGGCAACCCGCCGCCGGTGGCCGCGCCGCCCATGCCGGGTCAGTACGTCCCGGGTCAGCGGGTTCCCGGGCACCACGCTCCCGGACAGCAGGTGCCGACGGCGCCCGCGCCGGGTCAGGCTCCGTACCAGCCGCAGCCCGGACAGCCGTACGCCCAGCCGGGACAGCCCTACCCGCCGCAGCCCGGTCAGCCCTACCCGCCGCAGCCCGGTCAGTCCTATCCGCAGGCGCCGGCGCAGGGACACCCGCAGCAGCCGCAGCCGCAGCCGGGGCAGCAGTTCCAGCCCGGTCAGCCCCACCCGCCGCACCAGGGGCAGACCCCGCCGCCTCCGGCGCCCCCGCAGCAGTAGCGGCGGCCGGCTCCGCCGAGGGGCCGGGCGCCGGAGAACCGCGAAGACCCGCACCGTTCACGGACGGTGCGGGTCTTCGTGTGCCGGAGCGGAGTCGGAACGGGAAGGGCTGGGAAGGACCGGGAACGACCGGGAGGGTCTACTCCCCGTCGTACGCCTCGATCAGTTCCCGTGAGCGCTTCACGTCGTCGCCGATCGCCACCAGCAGGGCCTCGATGGAGTCGAACCTGGCCTGGCCGCGGACGAAGGCGAGGAAGTCGACGGCGACGTGCAGACCGTAGAGGTCGAGGCCGACACGGTCGATGGCGTACGCCTCCACCGTGCGCTCGGTGCCGTCGAACTGCGGGTTCGTGCCCACGGAGATCGCGGCGGGCATGGCCTCGCCCTGGGCGTGCAGCCAGCCGGCGTAGACGCCGTCGGCGGGGATCGCGGTGTGCGGGAGGGTCTCCACGTTCGCCGTGGGGAAACCGAGCTCGCGGCCGCGCTGGGCACCGCGGACGACGACGCCCTCGACCCGGTGCGGCCGTCCGAGGATCTCGCGCGCTCCCTCGACGTCGCCCTCGGCGACCAGGCGCCGGGTGAGGGTCGAGGAGAACGGCTCGCCGCCGCCCGCCTCGCCGGACACGAAGAGGTCGACGACCTCGACCTCGAAGTCGTACGTCTCCCCCTGCTCACGCAGGAAGTCGACGTTGCCCGCGGCCCTGTGGCCGAAGCGGAAGTTGGGGCCCTCCACGACCGCCTTGGCGTGCAGCTTGTCGACGAGCACCTTCACCACGAAGTCGGCGGGCGACAGCTTCGAGAACTCGGTGGTGAACGGCAGGATGAGCAGGGCGTCCACGCCGAGTTCGGCCATCAGTTCGGCGCGGCGGTGGTGCGGGGCGAGCAACGGGGGGTGGCTGCCGGGGCGGACCACCTCGCTGGGGTGCGGGTCGAAGGTGACCACGACGGAGGGGACGCCCAGCTCGCGGGCGCGGTCCACGGCATGCCGGATGATCAGCTGGTGTCCGCGGTGCACCCCGTCGTAGGAACCGATGGTGACGACGCTGCGCCCCCAGTCCTCGGGGATGTCCTCCAAGCCACGCCAGCGCTGCACTGTGACCGCTCCTTGTCGAACCCGTGTCCGTGATTGCCTTATTCGCAGCTCTAAGGGTGCCATGCCGTGCGCTCTCGGCTTGCATCGGCATCGGGCTGTGACCGATCGCTCAGCGCCGTGGAACGCGGCGCCGAGTTCGACGGGGTGCGCGGTGCCGGACCCGACGCGGGGTCCGGCGTGGCGCGCGACGGGGGTCCGGTGCGGTGCGGGGGCCGGTTGTACGCGGGCGTGGTTCAGGCGGGAGCCCTCGCCCCGGCCAGGTCCTCGATCGTGTGGCGGGTGCCGGGGCCGACCAGGACGGACCACTCCCCGGGGGTGCCGGTGACCCAGCGGGCCACCAGGGTGGCGAAGCCCGGAACACGCCGGGCCAGGTCGGCCAGGCCCCGGTCGAAGGCGAGGGCCCCGGCCGGTGTGCGGGCGAGGAGGAGTCCGACGCGCCGCACCAGCTCGCGGGTGGGTGCCTCGCCCCTGCGGTCGAGGCCGTCGGCGGCGGCCCTCAGCACGGTGCCGAGAACGGCCGGGTCCCGCTCGTGCGCCAGCAGCAGATCGAGCAGCTCGCGCCGCAGCGGGTCCGACGCCTTGTCCCCCGGCTCCGCGAGGATCTGGGCGAGTGCCGTCCGCACCGGTGTGCCTCCGCTCTCCAGCAGACCGCTGACCAGGGGGAACAGCATTCCTTGGCGGGCTTTTCCGTGGTCGATGCGCCGGTCCACGTCCGCGGCCATGTACGCGGCGACCCCGGGCCACAGCTCCACGGTCTCCCGCACCAGCGCGGCGACAGGGCGGGCCAGCGCGGGGGTGGTGACGTCGGCGAGGGCGCTCAGCAGTTCGGCCGTGTCGGGACCGAGCCGCCGCAGTCGGTCGCGGAAGGCGGCGAGCACGGGCTCCGGGTCGGTGGTGAGCGCGGCGGCCAGCGCGTTCGGGGGCAGCCGGGAGTCGTCGGCCGCGAAGTGCTCCAGGGCCCGCGGCAGACAGCGGGCACGCGTGAGCGGGTCCTGCACGAGGATGCCGAGCGCTCCGCCGTGCGGCGCCTGGTCGGCGGGACGGGCGAGCAGGATGAGGGCGGCGTGACGCAACAGCTCGCGGTCGGCCGGGGTGGCCGCGAACGGTGCCGCCCGCAGCCCGTGGGTGACCGCCGCCGCCCACCGTGCCGGCCGTTCGTCCCGCGCCCACCGGTCGACCGCCCGGCACACGGCCGACGGCTCCTCCTCGGCCAGCACGGCCAGCAGTTCGTCGCCCCGCTGGTGCGCTCCGGCCAGCAGTGCCTCGGTCAGGTCGTCGGGGGCACGCCGCCGGTGTGCGTACAGCAGTGCCTGCGCGGCCGTCGCCACGGTCGCGTCCGGTGTCGCGGGGAGGGGCCGCTCGTCGTCGAACCAGCCGGTGAGATGGCGGTGCACGGCGATGGGGTCGGCGGCGAGGAGGCGGGAGACGGTGTCGAGATGACGTGGGGCGGCGAGGGCCTCATCGTGATGCGGGGGCTCGGCCGCCGGGACCCGGCGGGGGTCGGCGGCCACCAGACGCCTGAGCAGGTCGAAGCGTTCCGCGTCCGGGACGGGCAGCGCCACCCAGAAGGCCGGACCGAACTCCGCCGGTACGGCCCTGCCCTGCCGCCGCCACTCCACGATCCGCTCGGTGAGCAGCCGCAGCGTGCTGATGTACGGGGTCGCGTCGGGCACGCGGAGCAGGACGGTGGCGCAGAGACGGGTGGCCCACCAGAGGGGGTCGCCCGGCGAGGCGGCCGGCCGGGTGTCGTGGGCGGCGGCGAGCCGTTCGGGTGCCTCGGGCAGCAGATCGTCGACCGCGTGGACGAGGTCCTCCAGACGGAAGGCCAGTTCGGCGGTGGCCTGTCGGCGGGCCGGCAGGAGCAGGGCCTCGACGACGGGACCGATCCTGTGCCGGGGGACGGGGAGGGTGTCCGCCCCGGAGGCGAGGTTCCCGGAGCCGTGGGTCCCGGTGTCGGGCGAGGCGGACCGGCCGCGGCGGGCGGGCCGGCGGCCGGGGGCCGTGCTCTCCGCGCGCCCGGAGCCGGTGCCGGGTGTGCCGCGCCCGCGGTGGACCAGGCTGTCCAGCGCCGGGTCCAGGTCGAGGTGGGCGCCCTGGATCCAGTCGGCGAGTTCCTCGTGGACGAAGCGGTAACCGTCGCCGGCGGGGACGAGGAGGCCTTCGGTGAGGACGGCGGACGCCCAGCCGGTGATGCCCGCGAGGCGTCCCCGGGCGGGGCCCCAGGGGAAGACGTCCTCGAAGGCGGCCCGGTCCAGTTGGCCCTGTCCGGGGCCCAGGCAGCGCCGGGCGGCTTCGTGCACCTGGCCGGAGACACGGGCGGCGAGCCGGCGCACGGCGGTGCCGCCCAGTCCGTTCGCGGCGGCGAGCCGGACCGCGACGCGCAGGCACATGAGGTCGAGGTGGGCGGCGAACACGTCGTCGCGGTCGAGTTGTCCGGCCGGCAGGTCCACGGGCGCGGCCCTCACCTCGGAGAGCAGCCACAGCACCAGGGGGTGGCGGGCGTCGGCCGGCACGAGGGCCCCTTCCGGGATCCCGGCCCGGGCCCGCGCCCGCCGCCCCTCCTTCTCGGTCAGGTCACCGAGCGGCAGACAGGCGGGCAGGGCCCCGTCCGTGGCCGGGAGCGGCCGCCCTCCGGCATCCGGCGCCGGTTCCCGGCCCGCTTCCGCCGGCATCCGCACGTTCCGGTGGGCGGCCACCGGGCCGCCGAGTTCCTCCACCGGGCGACGCCAGGCGTCCGACGGCGGCTGTCCGGTCTCGTCCGGTGTCCACCACTCTCCCCGGTGGGCCGTCGGGCGGTGCAGCAGCGGCACCGGGAATTCCGCCCCGGCCCGTTCCCAGTACTCCGCCCGGCAGCCGACCACGAGCCGGGTGCCGGTCTCCGTCAGCCAGGCGGCCGTCTCCCCGGTCCAGGCCGGGAGGCGGTGGGCGAGTTCGGGGGGCATCTCCTCGGGGCCGTCGAGGAGGAGCAGCAGGGGACGGCCCGCGGCGCGGGCGGGGACGGCCAGGCGGTCCGGCGCGATGTCGCCGAGTTCGCCGCCGTACCCCTCGGGGGGCAGGACGCTCGTCTCGGCCCGGGACCGCCGCGCGGCCGCCGTCCCGGTCTCCCCGGGGCCGCGCCGGGACGCGGCCACGATCCGTCCGGCGCGCTCCAGGGCACGCGTCGCCGCGTCCGCCACCGAGGTGTCGTCGGCGCGGAGGTCGGCGCCGCGCAGCCACAGGGTGGGAGCCGGTTCGGGGCGGTAGAGGCGGCGGGCGGCGAGGGCGGCCAGTTCCGTCGTACGGCCGCTTCCGGGCGGGCCGACGAGTCCGAGGACGAGGGCCGGGCCACTCTCGAAGGCCGCGAACTCCCTGACCACACCGGCCCGTTCGACGATCCCGGGGTACGCGCCCGCGGCCGCGGGCGGGACCGGTGGACGGGGTCCGTCCGAGCCGACCGAGGTCGCGGTGAGTTCCAGCGCGCCCGCGAGGTTCAGATCGGCGCCGTAGGCGGGCACGGTGGCCGCGTTGCGGGCCAGCAGCTCGGCGAGCGGCCCCGCGGCGCTCCGCAGGGGGACGGCGAAGCCGGGCACCCGACGGCCCGCCGGGTCCTCCCCCGGCCCGGCGCCGTCCGGGGTGCGGGCGGACAGGGCGGTGCCGATGACGGCCACCACGGCGCCGGTGCCGGCGTCGAGGACCGGTCCCCCGGCCGCTCCGCCGCCGGGCCTGAGCGCGTCGGCGCCCGCCGTTCCGATCGCCAACTCCAGTGCGTCGCCGAGGAGATGGGTGCGGCCGACGGCCGCGTGGGTCACGGCGGAGGAACCCAGCACGCGCGCCTCGCGCCAGCCGCCCGCGGCGAGCCTGACGTACGTGCCGGTCGCGACGTGGTCCCGCACGGTGACGGGGAGCGGGACGAGACCGAGGCCTTCGGTGCGTACGAGGGCCAGACCGAGCTCGGGCAGCGGGGTGACGGCGTCGGCGCCCAGCACGCAGGTGCGGTCGCCGGGGGCGTGCAGGACGAACCGGTCCAGGCCGTCGACCGCCTCGTGAGCGGTGATCACGGTGCCGTGGTGATCGGCCGCGAAACCCGTGCCGCGCGGACGGCCCGCCGGATCACAGACGCGTACGAGGGCGTCGTCCCCCGCCCGTCCGGCACCGTCCGCCGCCTCTTCGTTCCCGGTCCGCGGGCCTCGCCCCGCCATACTCGAACCTCCCCGCCGTGCTCCTTGATCCGACGGTAGGGGCGAGTTGATCAGCGGGACAGATCGTGAGGGAAAAGCGCCCCCTTCTACTCCCCTGGTTCACTCCGAGCGCCCGCCCGATGGGGTGAATACGGCAGGTCGGATGGATACACCCTTGGGTGGGGGAACCGAGGGGGGACCGTCGAGCGGCGGGCACGAGGCCCCGTTCCCGCCGCTCCACGGGCGTGTGTCCGCCCGGCCGCGCGCCCCGCTGGGGCGCGCGGTGCTCAGGCGAAGACGGCCAGGCTCTTAGCCTTGCCCTTCTGTTCCTCCACCAGCGCGAGGAACTGGCCCTCGGGACCGAAGACCGCCACGGTGCCCTCGCCCGCGTACTCGTCGGGCATCTCGAGCCGGACGCCGTTGAGCAGCAGCCGGGCCCGCTTGGAGTCCACGTCCCAGCGCGGGAACGCGGCCGCGGCCGCCTCCGCGAGCGGCATCACCGTCAGCTCCTCCTGGAGCTGGTCGAGGGTGCGCGCGGAGTCCAGCTTGTAGGGGCCGACGCGGGTGCGGCGCAGGGCCGTGAGGTGACCGCCGACGCCCAGGTCCGCGCCGAGGTCGCGGGCGATCGCCCGGATGTACGTCCCGGACGAGCAGACGACGGAGACGACGAGGTCGAGCACCGGGGTGCCGTCCTCGGCGACCGCGTCACGGATGTCGTACACCGTGAACGACGAGATGGTCACCGGGCGGGCCGGGATCTCGAACTCCTCGCCCTCGCGCGCCCTCTTGTACGAGCGCACTCCGTCGATCTTGATGGCGCTGACCTTGGACGGCACCTGCATGATGGCGCCGGTCAGCTTGGCCACCCCGGCGTCGATCGCGTCGCGCTTGACGCCGGAGGCGTCCGTGGAGGAGGTGATCTCGCCCTCGGCGTCGTCGGTCAGCGTGTTCTGGCCGAGCCGGATCGTGCCGAGGTACTCCTTCTCGGTGAGCGCGAGGTGCCCGAGGAGCTTGGTGGCCTTCTCGACGCCGAGGACGAGAACGCCCGTCGCCATGGGGTCGAGGGTGCCGGCGTGGCCGACCCGGCGGGTCCTGGCGATCCCGCGCATCTTGGCGACCACGTCGTGCGAGGTGAAGCCCGACGGCTTGTCGACGATGACAAGCCCGTCGGGCGTTTTGGTCTTCTGCGTCATCGAGCCGAGTCGTCCTCGTCGTCCTCGCCCGGCTTCTTGTACGGGTCCGCGTCGCCCGCGAAGGCCGCGCCGGCCGAGACCTCGCGCACCTTCGCGTCCGAGGCCCGTGCCTTGTCGAGCAGGTCCTCGATGGTCCTGGCGGTGTCCGGGAGGGCGTCCGCGACGAACGTCAGCGTCGGCGTGAACTTCACGCCCGCCGCCGCGCCGACGGCCGAGCGGAGCACGCCCTTGGCGCTCTCCAGGCCCGCGGCCGCCTCGGCGCGCGTCTCGTCGTCCCCGTACACCGTGTAGAAGACGGTGGCCTCCCGGAGGTCCCCGGTGACCCGGGTGTCCGTGATGGTGACGTGAGTGCCGAGCCGCGGGTCCTTGATCCCGCGCTGCAGCTTCTGGGCCACCACCTCTCGGATGAGGTCCGCCAGCCTCTTCGCCCGCGCGTTGTCGGCCACTGGTCCGTCTCCTTCTTCGCCTTGCGTGTTGCGTCGGTCTTCGTCA
Source organism: Streptomyces populi (assembly GCF_002911015.1). Classification (GTDB taxonomy): domain Bacteria; phylum Actinomycetota; class Actinomycetes; order Streptomycetales; family Streptomycetaceae; genus Streptomyces; species Streptomyces populi. The sequence goes on along the minus strand of NZ_KZ626902.1, from coordinate 25,890 downwards.
GTCTTCGTCGCTGTGGAGCCTGCGTCGTACCGACAGCAGTTCCACCTCCGGCCGCCCCGCGACCAGCCGTTCGCACCGGTCCAGTACGTCGGTCAGGTGCCGGTGGTCCCCGGAGACCACCGCCAGGCCGATCTCCGCCCTGCGGTGAAGGTCCTGGTTGCCCGTCTCGGCGGCACTCACCGCGTACTTCCGCTGGAGTTCGGCGACGATCGGCCGGACGAGAGAGCGTTTCTCCTTGAGCGAGTGAACGTCGCCGAGGAGCAGATCGAAGGACAGCGTCCCCACATACATGTGTAACCGGATGTCCCGCCGGTACGGGGTAGACGGCCTGCCAATGCGCTTGGCAGGGACATCAGAACCGTACAACGAACCGTCGGCCCGCTCGACGGGGTTTCCGGGCCCCGGCCGTACGCCGGGCGGGTGACCGCCACCCCGGCCGGCCGTGGGGCCGGTTGGGGCCGGTCACGCGATTCCCCGCGCCCCGGGGAGGGACGCGGGGAATCGCGTGGTCTCGCAAAAGCCAGGCTGGCCGGCGGTGACTGCTCACCGCCGGCCAGCCTGGGAACCGCTTTACGAGCGCGGCTTCTCGCGCATCTCGTACGTCGCGATGACGTCGTCGACCTTGATGTCGTTGAAGTTTCCGAGGTTGATACCACCCTCGAAGCCTTCGCGGATCTCGGTGACGTCGTCCTTGAAGCGACGCAGACCGGAGATGTTGAGGTTCTCCGCGATGACCTTGCCGTCGCGGATGAGGCGCGCCTTGGTGTTGCGCTTGACCTCGCCCGAGCGGACCAGGACACCGGCGATGTTGCCCAGCTTGGACGACTTGAAGACCTCGCGGATCTCCGCCGTGCCGAGCTCGACCTCCTCGTACTCCGGCTTGAGCATGCCCTTGAGGGCCGCCTCGATCTCCTCGATGGCCTGGTAGATCACCGAGTAGTACCGGACGTCGACGCCCTCGCGCTCCGCCATCTGCTGCGCACGGCCGGCTGCCCGGACGTTGAAGCCGATGACGATGGCGTCGGAGCCGGTCGCCAGGTTGATGTCGGACTCGGTGACCGCACCCACACCGCGGTGCAGGACGCGGATGTCGACCTCGTCGCCGACGTCGAGCTGGAGCAGCGAGGACTCGAGGGCCTCCACCGAACCGGACGCGTCGCCCTTGATGATGAGGTTGAGTTCCTGCACCAGACCGGCCTTGAGGGCCTCGTCCAGGTTCTCCAGGGAGAACCGGACACCCCGGCGGGCGAAGTTGGCGTTGCGCTCGCGCGCCGCGCGCTTCTCGGCGATCTGACGGGCCGTGCGGTCCTCGTCGACGACGAGGAAGTTGTCGCCGGCGCCCGGGACGTTGGTGAGACCGAGGACGAGGACCGGGGTCGAGGGACCCGCCTCCTCCACGTTCTCGCCCTTGTCGTCGAGCATCGCGCGGACACGGCCGTACGCGTCGCCGACCACCATGGTGTCGCCGACCCGCAGGGTGCCTCGCTGGACCAGGACGGTCGCGACGGCACCGCGGCCGCGGTCGAGGTGGGACTCGATCGCAATACCCTGCGCGTCCTGCTCCGGGTTGGCCCGCAGGTCGAGCGAGGCGTCCGCGGTCAGGACCACGGCCTCGAGCAGCTGGTCGATGTTCAGACCCTGCTTGGCGGAGATGTCGACGAACATCGTGTCGCCGCCGTACTCCTCGGCCACCAGACCGAACTCGGTGAGCTGACCGCGCACCTTGGTCGGGTCGGCACCCTCGACGTCGATCTTGTTGACCGCGACCACGATCGGCACGTCGGCCGCCTTGGCGTGGTTCAGCGCCTCGATCGTCTGGGGCATCACACCGTCGTTGGCCGCCACCACGAGGATCGCGATGTCGGTCGACTTGGCACCACGGGCACGCATGGCGGTGAACGCCTCGTGACCCGGGGTGTCGATGAAGGTGATCCTGCGCTCTTCGTCGTTGACCGAGGTCGTGACCTGGTAAGCACCGATGTGCTGGGTGATACCGCCGGCCTCGCCCGCGACGACGTTCGTCTTGCGGATGGTGTCGAGGAGGCGGGTCTTACCGTGGTCGACGTGACCCATGACGGTCACGACCGGCGGACGCGCGACGAGGAACTCCTCGCCACCCTCGTCCTCGCCGAACTCGATGTCGAAGGACTCGAGCAGCTCGCGGTCCTCCTCCTCCGGGCTGACGATCTCGACGACATAGTTCATCTCGCCGGCGAGCAGCTGGAGGGTCTCGTCGGAGACGGACTGCGTGGCAGTGACCATCTCGCCGAGGTTCATCATCACGGCGACGAGCGACGCCGGGTTGGCGTTGATCTTCTCCGCGAAGTCGGTGAGGGAGGCACCGCGCGACAGGCGGACGCTCTGTCCGTTGCCGCGAGGCAGCATCACGCCGCCGACCGACGGGGCCTGCATGGCCTCGTACTCCTGGCGCCTCTGCCGCTTCGACTTGCGGCCACGACGCGCCGGACCGCCGGGACGGCCGAACGCACCCTGCGTGCCACCACGGCCACCGGGACCACCCGGACGACCGCCGAAGCCGGGACGACCGCCGCCGCCACCGGGACCACCGGGACGACCGGCGAAACCGCCGCCACCGCCACCGGGACCGGCCGGACGACCGGCGAAGCCGGGACGACCGCCGCCACCGGGACCACCGGGACGACCGCCTGCACCGGGACCACGGCCACCGGGGCCGCCGCCGGGACGCGGGCTGCCCGCGGCCGGACGCTGCGGCATCATGCCGGGGTTCGGGCGGTTACCGCCCGGACCGCCACCGGGACGCGGGGCCTGCGGACGGGGCATGCCGCCCGGGGTGGGACGGGCACCACCCGGACCGCCCTGCGGACGCGGAGCGCCGCCGGGACCGCCCTGGGGACGGGGAGCACGGTCCTGGCCGCCCGGTCCCTGGGGACGCGGACCACCGGGAGCACCCGCGCCGCCACCGGGGCCGGGACGGGCACCGCCCGGACGGGGCGCCTGCGGGCGCGCCATGCCGGTGGAGCCGCCGGAGGTGAACGGGTTGTTGCCCGGACGGGGACCGGCCGGACGGGCACCCGGACGCGGAGCCTGGCCGCCCGGACGCGGGGCGCCCTGACGGTCGCCGCGCTCGGGACGGTCACCACGGCCCTGGCCGCCCTGGCCGGGACCGGCCGGACGGGCACCGGGACGCGGGGCCTGGCCGCCCGGACGCGGAGCGCCGGGACGGGGACCCGCGGCGGGGGCCGAGGGGGTCTGCGGCGCGGCCGGCGCCGACGGGGGCGCGGTGAACTCGGGCGCCGCCGGGGCCGGAGCCGCCGGAGCGGGCCTCGGGGCCGGCTTGGGACCCGGAGTCGGGCGCGGGCCCGGGGTCGCCGGGGTCACCGGACCGCCCGCGGGCTTCTCGGCCACGGCCGGCTTCGGGGCCGCCGGGCGCGGGGCGGCCGGACGGGCAGCCTGCGTCGGGGAGGGGGCGCCCGGCTTGGCCGGGGCAGCCTTGCGGGGGGCGGGCTTGCCGCCACCGTTGCCCTGCTGGAGGGCATCTGTCAGTTTGCGTACGACGGGCGCCTCGATCGTCGAGGACGCCGAACGGACGAATTCACCGAGTTCTTGGAGCTTGGCCATGACGACCTTGCTCTCCACGCCGAACTCCTTGGCGAGTTCGTATACCCGGACCTTAGCCACTTCGCTCCTTTTAGGTCCGGGTCTGCGTCCGGACCGTCGCTACTTCATGGGCGTACTCATCGCGTGCTCATCGAGTGCTCATCGCAATCTCGACCTACTTCCAACTCGCGGAATACCAGGGCCGCACGGGGGTCCCGCACGACTCGCCTTACGGTGTCGCCTGCTCGACGGTGAGGCGCAACGCCGCGGTGTCGAGCGGTCCCGGAGCGCGCAGCGCCCGTGGGATCGCCCGGCGGCGGACCGCCAGATCGAGACAGGCCGGAACGGGATGCACGTACGCACCCCGACCAGGCAGCGTACCGCGATGATCGGGGACGCACGCGCCCTCGACCGCCACGATGCGCAGCAAGTCTCCCTTGGCCGCTCGCTCCCGGCACCCCACACAGGTGCGTTCAGGGCATGCGCGGGCTCGCGTCCGGCCAGACACTCTTAAGTCTACCTCCCCGTACCGACCTCACCCCTTTGGGGCATGAATCGAACGGTTGTTGTCGTGATGTAAGCGATGCGCGGGCCGGATCTATTCCCGGTCTATTCCCCGCGCTGCTCGGCGGGCTGCTCGGTGTCCGGACGGATGTCGATCCGCCAGCCCGTGAGGCGGGCGGCGAGACGGGCGTTCTGGCCCTCCTTGCCGATCGCCAGCGACAGCTGGTAGTCGGGGACCGTCACGCGCGCCGAGCGGGCCGCGAGGTCGACGACCTCGACCTTGGAGACCCGGGCCGGGGAGAGCGCGTTGGCCACCATGTCCGCCGGGTCGTCCGACCAGTCGACGATGTCGATCTTCTCGCCGTTCAGCTCGGCCATCACGTTGCGCACCCGGCCGCCCATGGGACCGATGCAGGCGCCCTTGGCGTTCAGGCCGCTGCGGTTGGAGCGGACGGCGATCTTCGTGCGGTGGCCGGCCTCACGGGCGATGGCGGCGATCTCGACGGATCCGTCGGCGATCTCCGGCACCTCCAGCGCGAAGAGCTTCTTCACGAGGTTGGGGTGCGTGCGGGACAGGGTCACGGACGGACCGCGGACGCCCTTGGCCACCCGTACGACGTACGAGCGCAGGCGCAGACCGTGCTCGTAGGTCTCGCCGGGGACCTGCTCCTGCACCGGCAGGATGGCCTCCAGCTTGCCGATGTCGACGAGCACGTTCTTCGGGTCGCGGCCCTGCTGGACCACGCCGGTGACGATGTCGCCCTCGCGGCCCGCGTACTCGCCGAGGGTCGCGTCGTCCTCGGCGTCCCGCAGGCGCTGCAGGATGACCTGCTTGGCGGTGGTCGCGGCGATCCGGCCGAACCCCGAGGGGGTGTCGTCGAACTCGCGGGCCTCCTGCCCCTCCTCCAGGTCCTCGGGGTCCTCCTTCGCCCACACGGTCACATGGCCGGTCTCCCGGTCGAGTTTCACGCGCGCGCGGCGGCGGCTTCCCTCGGTGCGGTGGTAGGCGATGAGGAGGGCCGACTCGATCGCCTCGACCAGCAGGTCGAAGGAGATCTCCTTCTCCCGCACCAGACCCCGCAGGGCACTCATGTCGATGTCCACGGCTACGCCTCCTCTTCCTTCTTGTCCTTGCGGTTGAACTCGACCTGGACCCGGGCCTTGACGACGTCACCGAAGGCGAGCCGGCGGGCGGTGGGCTTGCGCCCCTTCACGCCCGGCACCTCGACATCGAGACCGTCGTCCTCGACCCGCAGGATCCTGGCGAGCAGTTCGCCGTCCTCCGCCAGCTGGAACTTCACCAGGCGGTCGGTGGCGCGTACGTAGTGACGGTGCTCCTTGAGCTCGCGCTCGGCACCGGGGGTTCCGACCTCGAGGGTGTACTCACCCGAACCCATCACGTCGGTCTCGTCGAGCTTCGCCGAGAGCGCGCGGCTCACATCGGCGATCGCGTCCAGGTCGGCACCTTCGTCCGAGTCGACGACGACGCGCAGAACACGCTTGCGGCCCACGGTCTCCACTTCGATCTCTTCCAGATCGAGGCCCTGGGAGCTCACGAGCGGATCCAGGAGTTCTCGAAGCCTCTCGCTCTGGGTCGTGCTCATCCGGGTGACTCCTCGGCCGCGTGTGCTGTTGTGGGTTGGTCGCGTGTCAGCTCAAAGGGTATCCGGTCGCGGAGGGTGTTGCCGTCCACCGTGCGGGCGCGCCCACGCGGACGGGTGCCGCCGGAACCCCCCGGAACCGCCCCGGGGACAGTTGGAGGAGAGCCGCTGGACCGTGATCGGCCCATGCGCGGGTACCGTGATCACGGGCAGTTCGCCCACACATTCGTACGAGCCCTCCGAGGACGTCTGCCGTGTCGTTCCCCCTGCCGTCGCGCACCCCGTCGGGTCCGCGCCGAAGGACCCTGTTCGCGGCCGCCGCGGGTGCCTTCGCGCTCGCGGGCTGTTCCGCTCCCGAGCCGTCCGGCGACACGACGGGCGGCAGCCGCCCCTCGGCGGCGGACCGGGCACGCGCGCGTGCGGCCCGCGACAGCATGGCCCTCTCCGACCGGTACACCGCGGTGATCGCCGCCCATCCGCAGCTGGCCGAGCGGCTCGCCCCGCTGCGGGCGGAGGTCGTCCGGCACGCGAAGGCGTTCGGGGGCGGCGGGGCCGGGGCGTCGGCGTCTCCGGCGGGGTCCGCGTCGCCGTCGGCCTCGGCACCGGCGTCCTCGGCCGGGTCTCCGTCCGCGTCCCCGTCCTCCTCGGCTTCGGAGTCGGCTCCGGCGTCCGCTTCGGGTTCGGGTTCAGCTTCGGCTTCGGCTTCCGCCGGTGCCTCCCCCGGCGTGGCGGCCCGGCCCAAGGACGCGCTCGCCGACCTCGCCTCCGCCGAACTGGCGCTCGCGGACGAACGCACACAGACCCTGGTGGACGTCCCCGGCGAACTCGCCCGACTGCTCGCCTCCGTGGCGGCGTCCGGGGCGGCCCACGCGTTCCTGCTGACGAAGGCGGCGAAGTGAGCAAGCGGAACAAGACCGAGGAAGCCGAGCTCAAGGCCCTACAGGCCGCGCTGGGCGCCGAGCACGCGGCCGTCTACGGCTACGGCGTCGTGGGAGCCCGGATCGGCACGGCCCGGCAGAGCGACGCCCGGTCGGCGTACGACGCCCATCGGGCCCGGCGGGACACACTGGCGCGAGCGGTGAAGGACATGGGTGACACGCCCCGGGCCGCGTCGGCCGCGTACATGCTGCCGTTCCCGGTGACGGACACCGCCGCCGCCATACGGTTCGCGGCCGAGCTGGAGGAACGGGTGGCCGACGTCTACTCCGACCTCGTGCGCGCCGCCACGGGCGACCGGCGGCGCATGGCGGCCGGAGCGCTGCGCGAGGCCGCGGTCCGCGCGGTGCGCTGGAGCGGCGAGAGCGTAGCCTTCCCTGGGCTCGCCGAGCGGGCGGCCTCCCCGTCCCCCACGGCACCCTCGCCGACGTAACGCGACCTGGAAGGGAACACCTCGCGCATGGACTCGCGCATGGCCTTCGAACCGCCGCAGCGCCTTCTCCGGGCGCTCGGCGAGACCCGCCGGAGCGGGCCGGAGGGCGCCGACGAGACCGACGAGTGGCTGGAGAGCCTGCCCGAGCTGGCCGGACGGGCCGTCGAGCTGCGCGAGCTGACCGTGGAGCGGGTGCAGGCACCGGGCGGACGCAGCAGTCTGGTCGTCCTGGTGCGCCGGGCCGACGGCACTCCTGCCGTGCTGAAGCTGGCACCCGGACGGGCGCGTCCGGGGAGCGAGCGGGCCGCGCTCGCCCACTGGGACGGCCGCGGCGCGGTCCGGCTCCTCGACGACGAACTCCAGGAGGACTCCGGGACCGATGGCGTCCTGCTCCTCGAACGGCTGCACCCGGACGTGTCCGTACGGTCGCTGCCCGAGGCCAAGGCCCTGCTGGAGGCTGCGGGGACGCTGCGGCGGCTGTGGGTCGAGCCGCCCGCCGACCCGGTCTTCGAGACCGTGGCGGAGAGGACGGGGCGGCAGGCCGAGGTCATGCGGGCGACGGCGGCGGGCGAGAGCGGCATCGGTGCCGGAGCCGGGGCCGGGGCTCTGGTCGAGGCGGCCCTCGCGGCACGCGAGGAACTGCTGGACCGGCCCCCCGAGACACGGCTGCTGCACGGCACGTTCCGGCAGAGCAAGGTGCTCGCCGGGGAGCGCGTGCCCTGGCTGGCCGTGGGACCGGACCCGGTGGTCGGCGAGTGCGCCTTCGATCTGGCCCGGCTGGTCCGCGACCGGGTCGAGGACCTGATCGCGTCGCCCTCGGGACCGTCGATCACCCGGCGGCGGATCAAGCGGCTCGCCGAGTCCCTGGAGGTGGACCAGGCGCGGCTGCGCGGCTGGACCCTGTTCCGCGCCGTCGAGTCGGGTGTCCGGGCCGGCCGGGTCGGCCGCCTCCAGGACGCCGAACTGCTCCTGGAGTTCGCCGGCTGGCTCTGAGCACCGGCCGCCTCACGACGCCGGGCCCGGCCGCGGGCACGGTGACGACGAACCTGCCCCGCTGCCCCGCTGCCCCGCTGCCCCGCTGCCCCGCTGCCCCGCTGCCCCGCGACGGTACTCCTCCCGCGCACGCCGGACCACGTTTTGCCCGTCGGCTGGCAGGCACGTCCGACTCCCCACGGGCGGACGGCATGTGCGGCGGACTTGGGACGCGCCCCGGGCTTCGCGGCCCGGGGCAACCCGGCTCACGAAGACGGAGCACCCCGGTCCTCCGACAGGCCCGGCCCTCCGCCCCCTCACCAGCGAACCGCATGCGGGCGGGCCCCGGGACCGGGCCCCGGCTCCTCGCGGCCCCCGGGACGGTACGGCTCACGGACCGCGAACCGCCGGTGCCCCGTGTCTCCGGGGAGGAGGCACGGGGCACCGGCGGGTGAACGGTTACGCGGTCAGGCGGGCGATCGCCTCTTCGACGGTCAGTTCCTCGCGCTCGCCGGTGCGGCGGTCCTTCAGCTCCAGGACGCCCTCGGCCGAACGGCGGCCCGCGACCAGGATCTTCGGCACGCCGATGAGCTCCGCGTCGGTGAACTTCACGCCCGGGGAGACGCCGGCACGGTCGTCGACCAGGACCCGGACGCCCGCGGCGCCGAGCTTCTCGGACACGTCGAGCGCCAGCTCGGTCTGGAGTGCCTTGCCCGCGGCGACCACGTGCACGTCGGCGGGGGCGATCTCCTTGGGCCAGCACAGACCCTGGTCGTCTGCCGACTGCTCGGCCAGCGCGGCGACGGCGCGGGAGACGCCGATGCCGTACGAGCCCATGGTCACGCGGACCGGCTTGCCGTGCTGGCCGAGGACGTCGAGGCCGAAGGTGTCGGCGTACTTGCGGCCGAGCTGGAAGATGTGGCCGATCTCGATGGCGCGGTCCAGCTTGAGGCCGGTGCCGCACTTCGGGCAGGGGTCGCCCTCTTCCACCACGACGACGTCCAGGTAGTCGTCGACCTCGAAGTCACGGCCGGCCACGACGTTCTTCGCGTGCGTGTCGGCCTTGTTGGCGCCGGTGATCCAGGCCGTGCCGGGAGCGACGCGCGGGTCGGCGATGTAGCGGACCTTCTCCAGACCCTGGGGGCCCACGTAGCCGCGCACGAGGTCCTCGCGGCCCTCGAAGTCCTCCGCCGTGACGAGCTCGACGACGGCGGGGGCGAGGTGCTCGCCCAGCTTGCCGAGGTCGACCTCGCGGTCGCCGGGGACGCCCACGGCCACGATCTCGCCGTCGACCTTGACCAGCAGGTTCTTCAGGGTCGCGGAGGCGGGCACGCCGAGGTGCTCGGCGAGCGTCTCGATGGTCGGGGTGTCGGGGGTGGCCAGCTCCTCGACCGGACCGTGCTCCTCGGAGACGGGCGTGAGCTTGAAGGTCACGGCCTCCGTGTTGGCGGCGTAGTCGCAGGCGGGGCAGTCCACGAAGGTGTCCTCACCGGCCGGGGCGGGTGCGAGGAACTCCTCGGAGGCGGAGCCGCCCATGGCGCCGGAGACGGCGGACACGATGCGGTAGTCGAGACCCAGACGCGCAAAGATCTTCTGGTAGGCCTCGCGGTGCAGGCGGTAGGACTCGGCGAGGCCCTCGTCCGTGATGTCGAAGGAGTACGAGTCCTTCATCTGGAACTCACGGCCGCGCAGCACACCGGCGCGCGGACGGGCCTCGTCCCGGTACTTCGTCTGGATCTGGTACAGCATGACCGGCAGGTCCTTGTACGAGGCCACCTGGTCCTTCACGATCAGCGTGAAGATCTCCTCGTGCGTCGGACCGAGCAGGTACTCCGCGCCCTTGCGGTCCTTGAGGCGGAAGAGCAGGTCGCCGTACTCCTCCCAGCGGGCCGAGGCCTCGTAGGGCTCCTTGGGCAGCAGGGCCGGCAGGAGGACCTCCTGGGCGCCGATCGCGTCCATCTCCTCGCGGACCACGCGGGAGATGTTGTCGAGGACCTTCTTGCCGAGCGGCAGCCAGGTCCAGATGCCCGCGGCGTTGCGACGGACGTAGCCGGCGCGGACGAGCAGCTTGTGATTGAGCGTCTCGGCGTCCGCCGGGTCGTCACGCAATGTCTTGACCATCAAACGGGACATGCGCTGGACCTGGGCCATGATTCTCGACTCCTGCTGCGTAAGGGTGATGTCTGGAGGTTAGCCGGGCAGCGGCCGTCCCCGGAAATCCATTAGGGGTGTCGCAGCGGGAGGGGGGCGCCCATCACGGCGTACGGCTTGGGTGCGCTGGGGAACAGGACCTGCCGCGCGAGGTCCTCGTAGCCGAGGGAGCGGTACAGGCCTCGGGCCGGGCTGTCGATGTCGATCGCGGAGAGGATCGAGCGGGGCTCGGCCGCCGAGTCCGTGATCGCGGTGATCAGGGTGCGGCCGACGCCCCGGTTCTGGAAACGGGGGTGGACGTGCAGTTCGGTGATCACGAAGGAGTCGTCGAGCCAGCCGTCGTTGTCCTGGGCGCGCAGGTACGGTTCGACGACGGTGGACCACCAGTGCGCGCGGTCGTTGGGCATGCCGTAGACGAAGCCCACGAGCCGTCCGTCGGTGGTGGTGGCGCCGAGCGCGCGGGCTCCCGGGTAGGTCAGGTGGCGCAGCACGATCTGGCGCCGTACGGCGATCTCGTCGGCGCCCAGCCCGAAGGCGAGCGCCTGTACGGCGAGCGCCTCGTCGACGCGCGCGGCGAGATCCAGCGGACCGATGACCACGTCGTCGGCGTCGCGGTGGCCGTGACCGGGAAAGCGCAGCATGCCGGGAGACTACCTGGCGGACCGTGTGACGCGTGAGGTCCCGGCGGGCCCGTACCGGGCGTCAGAACAGGACGCTCATGAACGCTCCGGCCTCCTGGAACCCGACGCGGCGGTACGTCGCCCGCGCCGCCGTGTTGAAGTCGTTGACGTAGAGGCTGACGACCGGGGCGACATCGGCGAGGGCGTAGCGCAGCACGGCCGCCATGCCGGGGGCCGCGAGTCCCCGGCCCCGGTGTTCGGGGGCCACCCACACCCCCTGGATCTGGCAGGCCTCGGCGGTCGCGGCGCCGATCTCCGCCTTGAAGACGACGTTGCCGTCCTGGTCGAGGCGGGCGAAGGACCGGCCGGAGCCGACGAGTTCGGCGACCCGGGCCTGGTAGAGCAGACCGCCGTCGCCGGCCAGCGGCGAGACGCCGACCTCCTCGGTGAACATGGCGACGCAGGCCGGCATGATCGTCTCCATCTCGTCCTTGCGGATGCGGCGGACGTACGGATCCGGGGTGACGTCGGCGGGCAGCCGGTCGGTCACCATCAGCGGCTGGTGGGCGCGGATCTCGCGGGCCGGGCCCCAGCTCGGTTCGAGCAGCCGCCACAGCTGGGCGGTGGGTTCGGCGGGCCCGACGATCGAGGAGCAGCGGCGGCCGCCCCTGCGGGCCCGGTCGGCGAAGCCGCGCACGGCGCGGGGGGTGGCGCAGATCGGGACGAGGTTGGCGCCCGCGTAGCAGAGGGACTGGAGCATGCCGTCCTCGTACCAGCCCCACATCTCGCCGCCGAGCCGCCATGGGTCGAGCCCGGCGATCTGCACTCGGGAGGTGACGAAGGCGTTCGCCACCGGCTCACGGCCGAGGACGGCGAGCGCGGCGTCCAGGTCACTCGGTTCGAGGACCCTGGTGGTGGTCTGGGTCAACACGTGCGGGGGCCTCACCCTGGGATCTGCTGGTCTCCGCACTGTACCTGGCGGGATTGTGCCCCGCTGCCGGGTCCTCTGGCCGGACAGGGGGGCAGGGGCCACGGGGGTGGGGCCCAGTGTCCGTCGCCCGGGTGCGGGTCGTGGGGGCCGGGCGCGCAGTTCTCCGCGCCCCTGGGTGGCTCCGCCCGACCGGAGCTCGAAAGGGAGCCTTGTCGCCTGCGGCTGCCGGGACGGTGCCAGGGGTGATCGCCCGGGTGCGGGCACGCTGGGGCCGGGCGCGCAGTTCCCCGCGCCCCTGGAAGTCCGCCTGGCCGCAACTCGGACGCGCGGGCTCGTTCCACGCGTCCCTGAGGCCGGGCGAGGTGTCCGTTCTCGCCCGGCCGCGGGCGGCGGGGTCAGCCCGCCACGGAGATCGTGGGCTCGCCGGAGGCGACGCCGTCGGCCTCCATCTGCTCGGCGAGCTTCATGGCCTCTTCGATGAGGGTCTCCACGATCTTCGACTCGGGGACGGTCTTGATGACCTCGCCCTTGACGAAGATCTGGCCCTTGCCGTTGCCGGAGGCGACGCCGAGGTCGGCCTCGCGGGCCTCGCCGGGACCGTTGACGACACAGCCCATGACGGCGACGCGGAGCGGCACCTCCATGCCGGTGAGGCCGGCGGTGACCTCCTCGGCCAGCTTGTAGACGTCGACCTGGGCGCGGCCGCAGGACGGGCAGGAGACGATCTCCAGACCGCGCTGGCGGAGGTTCAGCGACTGGAGGATCTGCAGGCCGACCTTGACCTCCTCGACCGGCGGGGCCGAGAGGGAGACGCGGATGGTGTCGCCGATGCCCTCGGAGAGCAGGGCGCCGAAGGCGACGGCCGACTTGATGGTGCCCTGGAAGGCGGGGCCGGCCTCGGTGACGCCGAGGTGCAGCGGGTAGTCGCAGGCGGCGGCGAGCTGACGGTAGGCGTTGACCATGACGACCGGGTCGTTGTGCTTGACCGAGATCTTGATGTCGTGGAAGTCGTGCTCCTCGAAGAGGGAGGCCTCCCACAGCGCGGACTCCACCAGCGCCTCGGGCGTCGCCTTGCCGTACTTCTGGAGCAGCCGCTTGTCGAGCGAACCCGCGTTGACGCCGATGCGGATCGGGGTGCCGGTGTCCTTCGCGGCCCGCGCGATCTCCTTGACCTGGTCGTCGAACTGCTTGATGTTGCCGGGGTTGACGCGCACGGCCGCGCAGCCGGCCTCGATCGCGGCGAACACGTACTTCGGCTGGAAGTGGATGTCCGCGATCACCGGGATCTGCGACTTCTTGGCGATGGTCGCGAGCGCGTCCGCGTCGTCCTGCGTGGGACAGGCGACCCGCACGATCTGGCAGCCGGACGCGGTCAGCTCGGCGATCTGCTGGAGCGTGGCGCCGATGTCCGACGTGCGCGTGGTCGTCATCGACTGCACCGAGACGGGTGCGTCTCCGCCCACGGCCACGGTCCCGACCTGGATCTGCCGGGTCTTGCGGCGCTCGGCCAGCTTGGTCGGAACGGACGGCATGCCGAGAGAAATCGCAGTCATCTGCTGTGCAACCCCAAGTTGTGGATCAAGGTCCCGGAAATCCTGGGCTCCGGGGTTCGAGATTATGGTACGGGCGCGCCACCGGGCACATCACGCCCCCGGCGTTCAAACCCGCCGAACGGAAGATGGCCGGACACCCAGGGTGCCCGGCCACCGTCAACGCAGTGTGACTAAGAGATTTTCACGGGATTGACGACGTCCGCGATCAGGACGAGGACCGTGAAGCAGACGAAGATCCCGGCCACCACGTAGGCCACCGGCATCAGCTTCGCCACGTCGAACGGGCCCGGGTCGGGGCGCCGGAGCACCCTCGCCGTGTGGCGCCGCAGCGACTCCCACAGGGCTCCCGCGATGTGCCCGCCGTCGAGCGGGAGCAGCGGGAGCATGTTGAACAGGAACAGCGAGAGGTTGAACCCGGCGACCAGCAGGAGCATCATCGCGACCTGCTGCGAGGCCGGGATGTCCAGGGTGAAGACGTCGCCGCCGATGCGGGCCGCGCCGACCACGCCCATCGGGGAGTCGGCCTTGCGCGGGGCGTCGCCGAAGGCCGCGTTCCACAGGTCGGGGACCTTGCCGGGCAGCGACACCAGGGACTCGACGCCGTTCTGCATCATGTCGCCCATGCGGTCGACGGACTGGCCGAAGGACTGCTCGACGATGCCGGTGGCGGGCGTGAAGCCGAACCAGCCGGCCTCCACGTACTTGCCCTCCACGTAGCCGCCGCTGCCGTCCGTCTTGCTGACCGTGTTCTTGACCAGGTGGGCGGTGAGGCTGAGCTGCTCGCCCTTGCGGTCGACGGTGATCATGACCTTCTTACCGGGGTTGGCCCGGATGTCGGACTGAAGCGCGGACCAGTCCGAGACGGGCGTGCCGTTGAAGGCGACGATCTTGTCACCGGGCTTGAGTCCCGCCTCCGCGGCGGGCGCGACCGGGTCCTTCTTCGTGCACTTGTCGCGGTTCTCGCTGGCCTGGATCACGCAGGGGGAGACCGTACTGACCGTGGTGGTCTGGGTCTGGACGCCGAACGTCATCATCACGCCGAGGAAGATCGCCACGGCCAGGATCAGGTTCATGAAGGGGCCGGCGAACATCACGATCACGCGCTTCCACGGCTTGCGCGTGTAGAAGAGGCGGGTCTCGTCCCCGGGCCTCAGTTCCTCGAAGGCGGCGGAGCGGGCGTCCTCGATCATGCCCCGGAAGGGGGACGTCGAGCGGGCCTCGATCCGGCCGTCCGGGCCGGGCGGGAACATGCCGATCATGCGGATGTAGCCGCCGAGCGGAACGGCCTTGATGCCGTACTCGGTCTCGCCCTTCTTGCGCGACCAGATGGTCGGCCCGAAGCCCACCATGTACTGCGGCACCCGGATGCCGAAGAGTTTGGCCGTCGACAGATGTCCCAGCTCGTGCCACGCGATCGAGATCAGCAGCCCGAGCACGAAGACGACTATGCCGAGGATCATCATCAGGGTCGTCATGCACGAGCCTCCGCGATTGTCGTCTGTGCCGTCAGTTCACGGGCCCGGGCGCGCGCCCAGGTCTCCGCTTCGAGGACGTCCGCGACGGTCAGGGAAGTTCCCGTACGCGGTGTGCCGTGTTCCTCGACGACCCGGGTGACGGTCTCCATGATCCCGTTGAACGCCAGCGCGCCGTTCAGGAACGCGTCCACGCACTCCTCGTTGGCGGCATTGAACACCGCCGGGGCCGTACCCGCGAGCTGCCCCACGTGCCGGGCGAGTCCCACCGACGGGAAGGCGTCGTCGTCGAGCGGGAAGAACTCCCAGCTCGACGCCTTCGTCCAGTCGAAGGCGGGCGCCGCGTCCGGGACGCGCTCGGGCCAGCCGATGCCGATGGCGATGGGCCCCCGCATGTCGGGGGGCGTCGCCTGGGCCATCGTCGAGCCGTCCGTGAATTCCACCATCGAGTGGACATACGACTGCGGGTGCACGACCACCTCAATGCGGTCGAAGGGAATGTCGTAGAGGAGGTGCGCCTCGATGACTTCCAGTCCCTTGTTGACCAGGGTCGCGGAGTTGACGGTGATGACCGGGCCCATGGCCCAGGTGGGGTGCGCGAGGGCGTCGGCCGGCTTCACGTCCGCCAGCTCCGCCTTCGTCCGGCCGCGGAACGGGCCGCCGGAGGCGGTCACAACGAGCTTGCGCACGTCCGCGCGGGTGCCGGAGGCCAGTGCCTGGAAGAGGGCCGCGTGCTCGGAGTCGACCGGGATGATCTGGCCCGGCTTCGCCAGCGCCTTGACCAGCGGGCCGCCGACGATGAGCGACTCCTTGTTGGCGAGCGCGAGGGTGCGGCCCGCCTCCAGCGCGGCGAGGGTGGGCGCGAGGCCGATGGAACCGGTGATGCCGTTCAGGACGGTGTGGCAGTCCGACGCGGCGACCTGGGTGGCCGCGTCGGGGCCGGCGAGGATCTCGGGAAGGGTCTCGCCGGGTGCGTAGCGGGCCGCGAGTGCCTCCCTGAGCGCGGGGACGGCGTCCTCGCGCGCCACGGCGACCGTCCGTACCCGCAGCCGGTGGGCCTGCTCGGCGAGCAGGTCGGTCCTGCCGCCGGCGGCGGACAGCGCGGTGACCCGGAACCGGTCGGGGTTGCGCAGCACGAGGTCGATGGCCTGGGTGCCGATCGAGCCGGTGGATCCGAGGATCACGACATCCCGGACTCCGTTCACGGGGTCGAAGACGAGATGCGGATCAGCGAGGGGGGCTGGACTGTCGCTCATTCCCCCATTGTGGCCGCATCGCATCGGCCGGAGGACAGGGCGTCCCTCATTGCCGCCGTCCGTCCCCGTGACCGGTGGTGCCCGGCCGCGCCGAGGGGCCCCGGCGGAGAGCGGGCGGTCCGTACGGGCCACGGTGGGCGGTGCCCGCCCGCGGGACCGTGGCAGGACCTCACGCCCCGCCGGTCCGCAGGTCAGCGCTCGCCGCGGCGCCCGGGGACCGGGTTCGGCAACCGGGGGCGGTGGCACGCGGGCCGTCCGCCGACGGGCCCGGGAACGGCCGGCGTCGTCCCGGGCGGCGACACGGGGCGAACACGTCTTCAACCGCGTCGTCGGCCGTGTCGGGCGCCGGCGCGGTGGAGGGGAACCGCCGGGACGCGTGGCGGAGGCCCCGTCCGCCGTCGCGTTCGCCGCCGGCGCGCGGACGGGGCGTCGACGGACGGCGCGGCGGCGGACGCGGCGGGTGCGCACCACCGGGGAGGGCGTCAGCGGATGGGCCGGTGCACGTTCTCCCGGGTGCTCGCGCCGGGGGTGGCATCGGCGATCCAGGGACCGTCGCCCGAGGGGTCGAGGACGCCTTCCTCCAGCCAGGTGTAGGTACCGGACAGGACGCCCTTGACGACCTTGCGGTCGATGTCGTCGGTGTTGGTCCACAGGCGTCCGAAGAGCTCCTCGACGCGGATGCGGGACTGGCGGCAGAAGGCGTCGGCGAGCTGGTAGGCCTCGCGCCCGTGGTCGCCCTGGGTGCGCAGGAGTTCGGCCCGCACGCAGGCCGCGCTCATCGCGAAGAGCTCGGCGCCGATGTCGACGATCCGGCCCAGGAATCCCTGCTTGGTCTCCATGCGGCCCTGCCAGCGCGACATCGCGTAGAAGGTGGACCGGGCGAGCTTGCGGGCGCTGCGCTCGACGTAGCGCAGATGGGTGGAGAGGTCCACGTCGTGGTGGAACTCGTTGTACGAGCGCGGGAGCTGGCCCGCTCCCGCGACCAGTTTCGGCAGCCACTTGGCGTAGAAGACACCGGCGTTCGCGCCCGCCTTCGCCTTCTCGGAGAGCGACTTGTCGGGGTCGATGAGGTCTCCGGCGACCGAGAGGTGGGCGTCGACGGCCTCCCGGGCGATCAGCAGGTGCATGATCTCGGTGGAGCCCTCGAAGATGCGGTTGATGCGCAGGTCGCGCAGGACCTGCTCGGCGGGGACCGCGCGCTCGCCGCGGGCCGCCAGCGAGGCGGCCGTCTCGAAGCCGCGGCCGCCGCGGATCTGGACCAGTTCGTCGGCCATCAGACAGGCCATCTCGGAGCCGTAGAGCTTGGCGAGGGCGGCCTCGATGCGGATGTCGTTGCGGTTCTCGTCGGCCATCTGCGACGACAGGTCGAGGACGGCCTCGAGCGCGAAGGTGGTGGCCGCGATGAAGGAGATCTTGGAGCCGACGGCCTCGTGGAGGGCGACCGGCTTGCCCCACTGCTCCCGCACCGACGTCCACTCGCGGGCGATCTTCAGGCACCACTTGCCCGCGCCCGCGCACATGGCGGGCAGCGAGAGACGGCCGGTGTTGAGGGTGGTGAGGGCGATCTTCAGGCCCGCGCCCTCGGGTCCGATGCGGTTGGCGGCCGGTACCCGCACCCGGTGGAAGCGGGTGACGCCGTTCTCCAGGCCGCGCAGGCCCATGAACGCGTTGCGGTTCTCGACGGTGACGCCCTCCGAGGCGGCCTCCACCACGAAGGCCGTGATGCCGCCCTTGCCCTCCTCGGACTTCGGGACGCGCGCCATGACCACGAGGAGGTCGGCGACGACGCCGTTGGTCGTCCAGAGTTTCACCCCGTCGAGGACGTAGTCGTCGCCGTCCCGGACGGCGGTCGTGGCGAGCCGCGCCGGGTCGGAGCCGACGTCCGGTTCGGTGAGCAGGAAGGCGGAGATGTCGGTGCGGGCGCAGCGCGGCAGGAAGGTGTCCCGCTGTTCCTGGGTGCCGAAGAGCTTCAGCGGCTGCGGCACACCGATCGACTGGTGGGCGGAGAGCAGCGCGCCGAGCGCCGGGTTCACCGAGCCGACCAGGGCGAGGGCCTTGTTGTAGTACACCTGGGTGAGGCCGAGGCCGCCGTACTTGGTGTCGATCTTCATGCCGAGGGCGCCGAGCTCCTTGAGCCCGGTGATGGTCTCGTCCGGGATCCGCGCCTCCCGTTCGATCCGGGCGGAGTCGATCTTCGTCTCGCAGAAGTCCCGCAGTTTGGCCAGGAACTCCTCGCCGCGCAGTGTGTCCTCGGCGGCCGGGAGCGGGTGCGGGTGGATGAGGTCGAGCCGGAAGCGGCCGAGGAAGAGCTCCTTGGCGAAGCTGGGCTTCTGCCAGCCCTGTTCGCGCGCGGCCTCGGCTACCTGCCGGGCCTCGCGTTCGGTGACTGTGGGCTGGTGGGGTGTTGCGGACATGAGGCTCACCTCGCCGCGAATAGGGATCTTGGGACAGTCCGTTACCGACCGGTTCTACCCGATCGTATTTACCTGATTCCGGATGGCCCCACCAGTCTTGGCGCAGCGTTCGGCCCAATGGACCCCCCTTGGACCGGCCGTCGCCGCCGCGCCCGGGGTCCGTTCCGCGGGAATTCACTGTCGAAGCGCTTCGACAGCTATGGACACCATTCCTTCACCGGGCTAGTGTCGAGCCACTCTCATTCGCCCCTATCGGTACCGCGCGCACTGTCGAAGCGCTTCACAAAGCTGGGAGAGCTGGATGGTCACCCTCGCCGAGGTCGCCCAGCACGCCGGAGTGTCGGCGAGCACGGTGAGCTATGTCCTCAGCGGCAAGCGGTCCATCTCCGTGAGCACCCGGCAGCGGGTCGAGCGGAGCATCCAGGAACTCGGCTACCACCCGAACGCGGGCGCCCGCGCCCTGGCGAGCAGCAGGTCCAACATCATCGCGCTGATGGTTCCGCTGCGCACCGACATGTACGTACCCGTGATGATGGAGATCGCCATCGCGGTGGCCACCACCGCCCGGGCCCACGGCTACGACGTCCTGCTGCTCACCGGCGAGGAGGGACCCGACGCGGTGCGCCGGGTCACCGGCAGCGGGCTCGCCGACGCGATGATCCTGATGGACGTCGAACTCGACGACGAGCGGCTGCCGTTGCTGCGCGAGACGGACCAGCCGTCCGTGCTCATCGGTCTCCCCGCCGACACCACCGGCCTGACCTGCGTCGACCTCGACTTCGGGGCGACGGGCGCGCTGTGCGCCGAGCACCTGGCACTGCTCGGCCACCGTGACATCGCTGTCATCGGCGAGGCGCCCGCCGTCTACGAGCGGCACACCGGCTTCGCCGAGCGGACGCTCGACGGGCTCCGTTCCCGCTCGCGGGAACTGGGGCTGCGGGTGCTGCACCGGCCCTGCGAGGGCGGCTACGACGCGATGGCCCTCACCCTCGCCCGCATCCTCGACGAGCGCCCGGGCACCACGGGCTTCGTCGTGCAGAACGAGTCGGCGGTCGAACCGCTGCTCGCCCTGCTGCGCCAGAAGGGCCGCGCCGTGCCCGAGGACGTCTCGGTGATCGCGATCTGCCCGGACCAGGTCGCCACCCAGGCCTCGGTGCGGCTGACGTCGGTCGCCATCCCCGCGCAGGACATGGGCCGCCACGCCGTCGAGCACCTGATCGCCAAGCTCGAGGGCCGCGGCGAGGACGACGTCGTACTGATCGCCCCCGAACTGACGGTACGGGCGAGCACGGGGCCGGCGCCGGCCGCGCCCTGAACCGGTCTTCCCCGCCGGGCGCGCCCGGCGGCTCCCCCTTCGCGGACCCCGCGCCCCCGCCGGGCGCACCCGCCGTCCACGTGCCCTCCGTGCCGCCGCCCGGCCCGAACCGTCACGCCCACGCCCTGTCCGCGCCCCCGCCCCCGCCCCCGTCCCCGCTCCGCTCCTCCGGGCCGCCCCCGGGTCCGCACCCGGACGCCCCCGGCCGCACTCCCTGTCTGCATTCCTCCATGTCTGCACTCCCCCAGGAGCACTCCAGGTGAATCAGTCCGCCGAGATCCAGCCCCAGGTCAGCCTCGCGCAGTCCTCCCCGACCGTCGGCACGTTCCGTGAGCGGGACGGCGCGCTGGAGTGGAGCGGCCGCACGGAGACCGTCCGGATCGAGCCGTGGGGCCCCGACGCCGTCCGGGTCCGCGCCCGGCTCGGCGGCCCCCTGCTCGAGGGCCTCCCCGGAGCACTGCTCGACGAGCCGGAGGCCGCCGCGAGCACGCTCGAACTCCGGGACGGCGAGGGCCGGCTGACGGTGGGGGCGCTGACCGTCGAGGTGAGCTCCGAGGGACTGGTCCGCTTCACCCGCACCGCGGACGGCGCCGAACTCCTCGCCGAGGAGCGTGCCCACTTCTGGTGGCCCGGTCCACGGCTGTACACCCCCACCGGCAACGGCCACCACCGCCTCGAGCAGCGCTTCGCCGCGTACGACGGCGAGCGGCTGTACGGCCTCGGGCAGCACCAGCACGGGCTGTTCGACCAGAAGGGCGCGGTCCTGGACCTGGTCCAGCGCAACGCCGAGGTCACCGTTCCGGTGCTCACCTCCAGCCGCGGCTACACGCTCCTGTGGAACAACCCGGCCGTCGGCCGGGTGGAACTCGCGGGCAACGGCACCCGCTGGGTGGCCGACTCGGCCCGCCAGATCGACTACTGGATCACCGCGGGCACCCCGGCCGACGCCCAGCGCCGCTACAGCGCGGCGACCGGCCGGACGCCGATGCTGCCCGAGTGGGCGGCCGGGTTCTGGCAGTGCAAGCTGCGCTACCGCACCCAGGAGGAACTCCTGGAGGTGGCGCGGGAGTACAGGCGCCGGGGCCTGCCGCTGTCGGTCATCGTCTGCGACTTCTTCCACTGGACCCACCTCGGCGACTGGAAGTTCGACCCGGCCGAGTGGCCCGACCCCGCGGCCATGCAGGCCGAACTCGCCGAACTCGGCGTCAGACTGGCCGTGTCCGTCTGGCCGTCGGTCTCCCCGCTCTCGGAGAACCACGGGCTCATGGAGCAGCGGGGCTGGTTCATCGGCACCGAGTACGGGCCCATGGCGCACGCCGACTGGCCGGACAAGCAGGTCGCGTCCACGGTCCAGGTGGCCTTCTACGACGCCACGAACCCCGAGGCCCGCGACTTCCTGTGGTCACGGGTGAAGGACAACTACCTCGACCCGTACGGCATCTCGGCCTTCTGGCTGGACGCCTGCGAGCCGGAGCTGAAGCCGGGCTTCTCCGAGAACCTGCGCTACCACGCGGGCCCGGGACTCGAAGTGGGCAACCTCTACCCGCGCGAGAACGCCCGCACCTTCTACGAGGGCCTGCGCGCCGCCGGGGAGACCGAGATCGTCTCCCTCAACCGCTCGGCCTGGGCGGGCAGTCAGCGCTACGGGGCCGCCCTGTGGTCGGGGGACATCGGGACCGACTTCGCGACCCTGCGCCGCCAGATCGCGGCGGGCCTCAACACCGCGCTGTCCGGCATCCCGTGGTGGAACACCGACATCGGCGGCTTCCACGGCGGCGACCCGGACGACCCGGCCTACCGCGAGGTCATGGTCCGCTGGTTCCAGTTCGGCGCGCTGTCGCCGCTGATGCGGCTGCACGGCTTCCGCGACCCGGGGCTTCCGCTCGGCCCCTCCATGACCGGCGGCCCGAACGAGGTCTGGTCCTACGGCGAGGAGGCCGGCGCGGTCATGGAGAAGTACCTGCGGCTGCGGGAGCGTCTGAAGCCGTACCTGCTGGAGGTCATGCGGGAGGCTCACGAGGAGGGGCTGCCGGTGATGCGCCCGCTGCTCCTGGAGTTCCCCGGCGACCAGGCGGCCTGGTCGGTGGACGACGCCTACCTCCTCGGCCCGGACCTGCTGGTCGCGCCGGTCCTCACCGCGGGCGCGACGGCCCGTACGGCGTACCTCCCGGCGGGCGCCCGCTGGACGGACGCGTGGACCGGGACGCCGTACGAGGGGGGCGCGGCCGTCACCGTGGACGCGCCGCTGGACCGGATCCCGCTGTTCCTGCGGGACGGGGCGCGGCTGCCCGTGGCGGACTAGGGCGTGCGCGGCCGGCCCCGTGGGGGGACCGGCCGCGCCTTCGGGCCCGGGTCAGCTGCTGCTGACGGTGAGGTTGTTGGTGACGAAGTCGAGACCGCCCGAGGACGAGGTGATCTCGAAGCCGAACTGCACGTCACCGATGGTCTTCGTGTTCGGCATCCAGCCCTTGGTGTTCGCGATCCACTTCAGGATCGGCAGGATGTCGATGGTGCCGGAGGTGGAGTCCGAGCTGCGCAGGAACGAGAAGACGTCGTTCGCGCCGTTGTTGCCCTTGTAGACGGTCCAGGTGTTGCCGTTCAGGGTGAGCGTGCCCTGCGAGGTGCCGAGCGCGCCGACGGCTCCGTTGTAGTTGACCCAGAGCATGGTCTCGTAGGCGTAGCCGGTGTCCCAGATGTCGTACGAGGTGTTGTACGCGCCCGACGACGGGACGGTGACGTTGTAGGTGCTGGTGAGGGAGGACAGTCCCGCGATCGTCCTGCCCACGTACTTCTTGGAGTTGGGGTAGGACTTGATCCCGCCGGTGTTGGGGTGGTTGGCCCAGACTCCCCAGTTGGTGCCGGAGTTGGCCCAGACGCACTGGCTGCCCGCGCCGGAGCCCCAGATGTTGTTGTAGAGCGTGTACCCGTTCAGGGTGGTGTTGCCCCACTGGTCGCAGGAGGACCAGACGGCGGCCTGGGCGGGGGCCGAGGCGAGACCGATCGTCGCGCCGAGCGCCAGCGCGGGGGCGACGAGGGCCTTGACGAGCCTGTTCGGTGTGCGAAGTGCCATGGTTTTCCTTCCATGGGTGGGGGGAGGTGCGGGGGCTACCGCGGCCCCAGGGTGAGGACGCGGTCCTCTCCGGCGCTCAGGGAGAGCGGTCGCGCGCCGGAGGAGGTCCGGAGTTCGACGCGGCAGGTACGGCCGGGCCGCAGGACGGCCGTGGCGCCGTCGGGGGTCCAGGTGAGATCGATCCGTGCGCCGAACCTCGTGCGGACGCCCCGGAGTTCGCCGCTCGGCAGGCCGGCGGGGAGCGCGGGGAACAGGACGAGCCGCCGCGGTGTGGACTGGATCAGTGCCTCGATGAGCACGGCGGGCAGGGCGTGGGCGGCGTCGGCGTTGTAGACGTGCCGGTTCGGGTAGTGGCCGCTCATCAGGGAGACGTGGAAGAAGTCCCCGGCCAGGACGTCGTCGAGGGCGTTCGCCACGCGCCCGGCGTCCCGCAGCCGGGCGGCGATCAGGGCATGGTGGAGGTGGCCGTGCGCCGAGTCGTTCTCGGCGCCGCGCAGTTCGAGGGCGCGACGGGCCGCCGCGGCGAGACCGGGGGTGTCGTACGGGTTGATCTCGTCGAGCGGCCAAACGCCGTACAGGTGGCTGAGGTGCCGGTGGTCGTAGGTGTCGAGGAGTCCGGGGCGGGCCCATTCGGCCAGCGCGCCCTCGGCGTTGACCCGGTGCGGCGGCAGCCGGTCGGCGAGCGCGAGCCAGCGCTCGGCGTCGGGGCCCGGGTGGTACGCGGCCGCGGTGCACAGGGCGTGCCGGGCGGCCGAGAGGTCCATGGCGGCGTTGACGGTGATCCAGCCCGCGTTCGCGGGACGGTTCTCCGGTGAGTAGGACGGCACGATCACCAGGTGGCCGTCCTCGTCGGTCCGGGTGAGGAAGTCCTCGTAGAAGCGGGCGGTCTCGGCGAGCGCGGCGGCGAGCCGCGGGTCGCGTCCGCCGCGGGTCTCGTCGTGGTCCACGAGGGGCTTGAGCAGCCAGTCGGCGCCCGCGGTCCACACGTGCAGCGGGTAGGCGCGGCTGAGGTGGTGGGCGTGGCCGGACTCGCCGTCGGTGTGGGCCGGGGCGACCACGCCGCGGGTGCCGAAGACCGCCCGGGCGTTGTCCCGCCAGTGCGGCAACTGGCCGTGGACCAGGGCCGCGTGGGCCTCGGTGACCTCGGGGAGGGCGGCCGCGGCGGCCGACGCCGTCTGTAGATTGAGGTTGGCATCCGTGGTGAACGCCCCGGACCAGGCGGTGTCCCAGTCACCGGTCCACAGGCCGGTCAGCCGCGGCGGGAGCGTGCCGGACGCGGACAGCAGGTGGTAGCGGCCCGCCGCGAAGAGCCGCTCCAGGAGAGCCGGGCTCCTCGGCCGTCGGACCAGTTCCGATCCGGGCAGCGCCCGTTCGGCGGGGTCGGCGCCCAGGTCGAGGGTGACCCGCAGGTAGGCGGCGCGGTGCAGGGCGGTGTGGCGGGCGAGCAGGCGGGCGTAGGCCTGCTCGACGTCCTCCGCGCCGGGACCGGCACCGGCGTCCTCGGCGCCGCCCCCGCTCCCGGCTCCGCTCCCACTCCCGCTCCCGCTCCCGGGCAGCAGTTCCCGCAGGGCGCGCAGCTCCGCGAGGACGTCCAGGTCGCCCGGGTGTCGGCGCACCCGGG
Organism: Streptomyces populi; assembly: GCF_002911015.1. Taxonomy (GTDB): domain Bacteria; phylum Actinomycetota; class Actinomycetes; order Streptomycetales; family Streptomycetaceae; genus Streptomyces; species Streptomyces populi. The sequence continues at coordinate 1,462 of NZ_KZ626902.1, read as the reverse complement.
TGAGCAGCAGCATCGAGCGGGCGCCCTCGACCCGTACGCCGGGAAGGGCGGGACGGGTGACGCCGTCCGTGACGAAAAGGGTGACCCCGGTGTACGCCAGGCCGCTGCCCGGGTAGCGGGCGAGCAGCGTGAGCAGGGCGCCCTCGGGGGTGCGGACGGCCCCGTGCTCCACCGCCAGGCCTTTGGGCGCTCCCGGCAGCCGGTGGTCGAGCGTCACCTCGGCCGCGGGGCCGGGAGCGGTCACGTACTGCGCGATCACGTCGTCGGCGCGCGAGACGAAGACCTCGCCGCGCCGGTCGCCGCACACCGCGCGGACGACCCCACTGGTGAAGTCGGCCTCGCGCCGGTAGTCGCGCGGTTCCCCGGCGGGGCGGCGCACCCGCACCTGGAACGCCGGGTGGAAGGGCTGCACCCACGACAGCGGCCGTCCGTCGGTGAAGTCCTCGCCCGCACGCACGTCTCCGGCCAGGAGCCGGTCCTGTAGGGCGGCGAGGCGGGCGGCGAGCTCGGGCGGGCGGGCGTCCGAGCTGCCGTTCGGACGGACCAGACGGTGATGATTGACGATCACCCGGTCGTCGTTCGGATCACCGAACACCATGGCGCCGTGGGTGCCGTTCCCACTCAGGAAGGCGTCCTCCCAGCGGGCGGCGGGCAGGGGTTCCCAGGTGCCGTGGACGGGAGCGGAGTCGCGGCCGCCGTCCGCCGGGCCGCAGGCACGGGAGCCGGAGCCGGAGCGAGCCTCGTCCGTCATGGGGCGAGCACCGCCGCTCCATGGCGCTCCAGTCGTACGGAGTCCCGCACGGACACGCCGCCGAGCAGGTCGCGGTGGCCGCCCGGCACCTCGACGGTCACCGGGCCGCGTCCGTGGTTGAGCAGGAAGAGCAGGTCGCCGCGCCGGACGGCCTCGACACCGTCGGGCAGCCCGTCCAGCACCGGCCGGACGCCCGCCCGGTGCGCCGCCGCGGCCAGCAGTGCGCGCAGGGCGGGCGGTTCGGGGAGGGTGGAGAGGTAGCGGGCGGTGCCCTTGCGGAGCACGGCGGGCAGTCCGTCCAGCTCGCCGCCGCGGTACCGCGCCTCGACGACCGCGGCGGGGCCGGGCTCGATCTCCTCGGACCAGAGCGTGCCCGAGAAGCCGTCGCAGGCGATGCTCTCCCCCGCGTCCAGCGGCCACCACTCGTGCAGCGCCCGGATGCCGAACAGGTCGCGCAGCCGCTCGTCCATGCCGCCCGGCCGCACCCGGTCGTCCTCGTCGGCGACGCCGGTGAGGAAGCCGCAGACGAGCGTGCCGCCCGCTCGCGCATAGGCGAGAAGGTTCTCGATCGCCGTGTCCGTGAGGAGGTACAGCTGGGGCACGACGACCATCCGGTACGCGGAGAGGTCGTGCTCGGGGTGGGCGAACGCGGTGGTGAGGTGCGCCTCCCACAGGGCGCGGTGCCAGGCCCGTAGGACCTCGGCGTAGTCG
>NZ_KZ626901.1 GCF_002911015.1 Streptomyces populi | reverse complement strand
CGTGCCGGTACATCGAATGCCCGCAGGCCGGACGGATCAGAACCGACGCACGCCTCGAAACCCCGCTGAGATCCGTCCGGATGCGGGCGGATGTACCGGCACGGCCCCGACCCCCCACCGCACCGGCGCCGGATCCGAACCGGGCGGAAAGGCGGGCGAGCGACCGCCGGGGCCTCTATGCTCGAGTCGGCGATATATCTGACTGAGTCAGTCATCCGGGCCGAGCAGGCCACCCGCGACCGCGCACAGCCGACCTCCGGGGCCGATCATGACCGTCCAGGACATCCGCTCCTTCAACCGCTTCTACACGAACGTCATCGGCGCGCTCGACTACGGCCGCCACCTCTACGCGCCGTACACGCTCACCGAGTCCCGCGTCCTCTACGAACTGGCGCACACACCCCAGGCGGACGCCGCCGACCTGCGGACCGAGCTCTCCCTGGACTCGGGCTACCTGAGCCGCATCCTGAACAAGTTCGAGCAGGACGGCCTGGTCGAGCGCGCCACGTCCGAGAAGGATCCGCGGCGGCGCAGGATCACGCTCACCGCGCACGGCCGGGACGCCGCCGCGCTGCTGGACGAGCGGGCGCGCGGGACCGTGGGCACGCTGCTGGCGACCGTGCCGCCCGCCGACCGGCCGCGGCTCACGGAGGCGATGCTCACGGTGCGCACGCTCCTGGGCGACAGGCGCACCGCACCCCGTCCCGAGGACGTCCTCCTGCGCGAACCGGGCCCCGGCGACCTCGGCTGGATCGTGCAGCGCAACGCGGCGCTGTACGCGGCCGAGTACGGCTGGAACGCCGACTACGAGGGCCTGGTCGCGAGGATCGTCGCCGACTTCGCCGAGGACCACGATCCCCACCTGGAACGGGTGTGGATCGCCGAGCTCGACGGGCGGCCCGTCGGATGCGTGATGTGCGTACGGGACGAAGCTCCCGGCACCGCCCGCCTGCGGCTGCTGCTGGTCGAGCCGGAGGCGCGGGGGCTCGGCGTCGGCGACCGTCTCGTCGGGGCCGTCATCGGCTTCGCGCGCGGCGTCGGCTATCACGAGCTCGTCCTGTGGACCAACGACGTCCTGACCGCCGCCCGGCGCATCTACCGGCGCCACGGCTTCACCCTGGTCGCCGAGAAACCGCACCGGTCCTTCGGCGCGGACCTGACGGGCCAGGACTGGCGGCTGGACCTGCGCGCCGACCTGGACTGACCCGGACCACGACGGCATGCCGGACGCCCACCGCAATCCGAACGGACCCCGCCAAGCCCCGAACGGACGTCCGCCAGGACCCGAACGGACGTCCGGCGCGCCCGGAATGCGGACAGCCCGTCCGCCCGCTGAACGAAGCCGCATCGCAGAGTTAACTCAAAAACCCACCGAATGGAACCGCTCCCGCAACCTGGGCACGGGACCGTACTCCCCCAAGCGACCTGTTCTCATGGGGAGTTGGCATATATGCAAGGCACTGTGGACGACTTCGCGTTCGGGGCGGTGACGCCGGCGGCCTCCTACCTCGTCGCCTGTGTGGGCAGCGCCCTGGGGCTGCGCTGCGTCGTCCGGTCCCTGAACAACCGGCAGTCGTGGAAGCCCGGCTGGCTGGCCCTCGGGGCGGCGACCATCGGCTGCGGCATCTGGACCATGCACTTCGTCGCGATGGTCGGCTTCAGGATCCAGGGGATCCCGATCGACTACGACGCCCGTCTGACGTCGCTCGGCCTCGTCGTGGCGGTCGCGGTGGTCGGCCTCGGCGTCTTCGCCGTGGGATACCGCGGAGCCACCCCCGTCACCCTGACCGCCGCCGGGATCCTCACCGGGCTCGCCGTGGTGGCCACGTACTACATCGGCATGGCCGCGCTCGAGCTGAACGGGGCCCTGGAGTACGACTCGCTCACGGTCGCGGTCTCCGTGCTGACCGCGGTCACCGCCGCGACCGCCGCCCTGTGGACCGCCGCCTCCTACCGGGGGTTCCCGGCCGCCCTCGGCGCCACCCTCCTCATGGGCGTCGCCCTGACCGGCACGCACTACACCGGCATGGCCGCCCTCGGCGTGCACCTGCGCGGCGCGACGGACGCGTCGTACATGACCGGGACGTACGGCAACGCCTCACCGGTCTCGATCCTGCTCCCCATGATCATCGGACCGGTGGTCTTCCTGATCCTGTCCGGAGTGGTGGTGATGTTCGACCCCCAGCTCGTCCTCGGCGGCGGGGACTGGAGCCGGGCCACCCCGCGTCGGCGCCGGGTCGCGGTCGCCGCGCCCGAACGGCCCGCGCAGCCCCCGCAGAACGCCTCGCTCTTCGAGCCCCGGGACCAGCCGGTGGGCCGGCACGCCGGTCCGCGCGGGCGGTGAGCCGCGCCGTCCCGTCCGGCAGGTCGTCGACGCCGTCCACGGCGACCAGCCGGACGGGACGGCACCAGCACCCGGAACGGTACGGACCGCCGTCGCCCGCCTCCCGAAAGGACGCCGTCAGCGGACCGTCGTCAGCGAACCGTCGCGCCGGCCGCCCGGGACACCGCCCCGGCCACTCTCGCGGACAGCCGGTCCCGGCACTCGGGCCACTCCGCCGCCGTCACCGAGAAGACCGCGGAGTCGCGCAGCATGCCGTCCTCGCCGGGCGCCCAGGAACGGGACCAGTTGCGCAGGACGCCCTCCAGGCGGGCGCCGGTGGCCGCGATCGCCGCGCGGGAGCGGGCGTTGCGGGCGTCGGTCTTCAGATCCACGCGGGCCACGCCCCACTCCTCGAAGGCGTGCCGGAAGAGGAGGAGCTTGGACTCGGCGTTCAGGCCGGTGCCCTGGGCCGAGGCCGCGAGCCAGGTGAACCCGACCTCGACGGCGTCGAGCCGGTCGTCCGACCGCCAGCACCGCGGTTCCCAGTACGAGGTGGCGCCGACCGCCCGTCCGGAGGCGAGGGAGATCTGCGCGTAGGGCGCGAGCCTGCCCGTCGCGGCGCGGGCGAGCTGCGCGTCGACGTAGTCCCCGACCTCGTCGGCCCGGGGCACCCAGGTGAACGCGTACGAGTCCCGGTGTTCCTCCGCCGCCTCGGCGAGGTCGGCCGCGTGCCGGTGGCCGAGCGGCTCCAGCCGTACCAGCGTGCCTTCGAGGACCGGCCCCTCCAACTGGAAACCCAACGCCCCGCGTCCCTTCGCCGAACCGATCGTGTCCGCTGTGATTCCTACGCGGCGGAGTCGGCCCGCGTCCAGCGGTTATACGTCCTCCACCGTGCCCGCGAGCCGGGCCCGTTCGGCGGCCAGGACGGTGAGGTGGCTGGTCAGGGACTCTCGGGGGCCGGACTTCACCAGGGCGGGGTTCCCGGTGGCGACGGCGGCGACGAAGGCGTCCATCAGGCCGGCGTCGCCCCCGCCGTGGCCGCCCGCCGCGTCCATGCCGCCCACGGCGTCCAGGTCGACGGCCTCCTCGGTCCGGGTCAGGAAGTCGTAGACGCTCAGACTCCTTCCGTCGCCGCGCAGTTCGCCGCGGGTCCCGAAGATCCGGGTCCGGCGGTCGGCCTGTTCGGTGAAGGCGGTCATGGTGAAGGTGGCGGTGGCCCCGGAGGCGAACTCCATCGACACCACCTGGTGGTCCACCACGTCGTTGTCGCAGGCGTACACGCACCGCCCGTACGGGCCCTCGCGCAGGGCGGTCTCCAGCGCCCCGGGGGTGAAGTCGTCGACCAGCACGCTCAGCGGCCAGCGGTGCTCGCCGCGGGCGAGCCGGTCGCCGTACTCGCGCCGGGCGGAGTAGGGGCAGGTGTCCTCCACCCGGCAGTCCAGACAGCGGTCGGCGGCGCCCTCGGGCCTGTTCTCGGGCCGGAAGTGCGACAGGCGTCCGAAACTGGAGACGCGGACCGGGGGTTGGCCGAGGACGTACTGCAACCAGTCGATGTCGTGACAGGACTTGGCCATCAGCATGGACGTGGCCCGGTCCGTGCGGCCCCAGTTGCCGCGGACGAAGGAGTGGGCCTGGTGCCAGAAGCCGACGGGCTCCAGGTGCTGGACGTTGACGACGTCACCGAGCCGGCCGGAGTCCACGACCTCCTTCACGGCGCGGGTGTACCGGGTGTAGCGCAGGACGTGTCCGACCGAGAGGATCACACCGGCCCGCTCCACGGCGTCGACGATCCGCCGGCACTCGTCCTCGGTCAGGGCCATCGGCTTCTCCAGCATGACGTGGTAGCCGAGGGCCGCGAACTCCAGGACGGGTTCCAGGTGTTCACGGTCGAGGGTGCAGATCAGCACGGCGTCCGCGACGCGGCCGCGGGCGGCCAGCTCCCGCCAGTCGTCCACGGCGGCGTCCGGTTCCAGGCCGTGGGCGGCCACGAGGCGGTTCCGCCGGGTCTCCCGGGGTTCGGCGACGGCCACCACCCGGGCTCGCTCGGGATGGTCCAGGGCCCAGCACGCGTAACCGGTACCCCGCTGCCCGGCACCGACGACGGCGAGTGTGACGACGGAGGGGACGGAGGACATCTGTTCACCGCTTTCCGGTCGGATCGCAGGCGCGGTCGGCGCCGTCCGTCGGGAAGCTATCCGCCCCGGATCCCCCGCGACAAGACGGCAGCGGGGCTCCTCGCGCCCGCTCAGCCGTCCTCTCCGGCCGCGGCCCACGCCCCGAACACCTCGTGGAAGTCCGGGAACGTCTTGCGGACGCATCCGGGGTCGTCGAAGCCGATGCCCGGGGTGCGCAGCGAGGTCACCGCGAAGGACATGACGATGCGGTGGTCGCCGTACGTCCTGATCTCCGTGGCGGCGGGGACGCCCGGGTGGATCTCGATCCAGTCGGGGCCGGTCTCCACCCGGATGCCGAGCGCCCGGAGGTTCTCCGCGCAGGCCTCGAGCCGGTCGCACTCCTTGACCCGGGTGTTGGCGACGTCCTCGATGCGGACCGGGCCGTCGGCGAAGGGCGCGATCGCGGCGAGCGTCGGCATGGTGTCGGAGATGTCCCGCATGTTGACGGTGAGGCCGCGCAGTCCGCCGGTGCCGCGCACGGTCGTGCGGTCGGGTCCGGTCTCCACGTGCGCGCCCATGCGGCGCAGGACGTCCACGAAGGCGAGGTCGCCCTGGAGCGCCCCGGCGCCGAGGCCGTGCACGGTGACCTCGCGGCCGGTCAGGGCGGCCGCCGCGAAGAAGTAGCTCGCGGTGGAGGCGTCGGGTTCGACGGGGTAGGTGGTGGCCCGGTAGCCGCCGGGCGCCACCTCGAAGACGTCGCCGTCCACGGTCACGTCCGCCCCGAACGCGCGCATCATCGCGAGGGTGATGCCGATGTACGGGGCGGAGACCAGCTCGGTGACCTCGATGCGCAGGCCCGTGCGGGTCAGCGGGCCGAGCAGGAGCAGGGCGGTGAGGTACTGGGAGGACTGGCCGGCGTCGAGGGTGACGGTGCCGCCCTCCACCCCGGACGCCGTGATGCTCAGCGGGTGGTGGCCCTCGGCCTCCTCGTGCCGGAGGTCCACGCCGAGGTCGCGCAGCGCCCGCGACAGGGGCCCGAGCGGCCGTCGGCGCATCTGGGCGGAGGCGTCGAAGCGGTAGGTGCCGTGGCCCGCGGCGACGAGGGTCGGCAGGAAGCGGGCCGTGGTCGCGCCGTCCCGGCAGTACACGTCGGCCCGCTCCACCGCCGGACCCCCCGGACGGCCGTCGACGTGCCAGCTGTCCGGGGTCCGGCCGACGCGGTAGCCGAGCCGGGTCAGGCCCTCCGCGAAGCCCTCGGTGTCGTCCGAGCGGAGCGGGCGGACGAGACGGGTGACCCCGTCCGCCGCGGCCGCCAGGAAGAGCGCGCGGGCGGTGATGGACTTGGAACCGGGAATGTCGACGAGGGCCATGGGGTCATGCTGGCGCCCCGACCCGTTCCGGCGCCGGAACGTCCGCCGACTGGACCTTTCGCGGCGTGCGCGAGGTGAGTGCCACCCCGCCCACCAGCAGGGCCGCCGACGCCCACCGCAGCGGGCCGACGCCCTCGTGCAGGAACAGTGCCGCCGACGACATCCCGAAGACCGGGACGAGCAGCGAGAAGGGCGCGACGGTGGACGCGGGGTGCCGGTGCAGCAGCCAGCCCCAGGCGCCGAAGCCGAACACGGTCGTGATCCAGGCGACGTAGACGACGACTCCGGCGCCCTGCGGGTCCAGGTCCCGGAGCGCGTCGAGGTCGCGGGAGGGGCCCTCGGTGAGCAGGGACAGACCGAGCAGCGGCAGGACGGGGACGGTGCTCACCCACACCATGAAGTTCAGCGGGTCGGGCGGGGACGCCTTGCGGGTGAGGACGTTGGACAGCCCCCAGCAGGCCGCCGCCGCGATCACCAGGGCGAAGGCGCCGAGGGGGCCGGCCGTGCCCTCGTCGACGGCGGCCAGGACCACGCCGGCGAGGGCCACCGCCATGCCGCAGAGCCGGACGCGGCCGGGGCGTTCGCCGAGGAAGGCGAAGGCGGCGACCGCGGTGAAGACCGCCTGGACCTGGAGCACGAGCGAGGAGAGTCCGGCGGGCATCCCCGCGTCCATGCCGATGAACAGCAGCCCGAACTTCGCGACGCCGAGGACGAGTCCCACCGCCACGATCCACTTCCACGCCACCTTGGGGCGGCCCACGAAGAACACGGCGGGCACGGCCGCCACGAGGAAGCGCAGGGCCGAGAAGAGCAGGGGCGGGAAGTGGCCGAGCCCGATCTCGATGACGGTGAAGTTCACGCCCCAGACGGCGGCGACGAGGACGGCGAGACTGATGTGCGCGGGTTTCATGCGTCGAGCATCGGATGCCGTCACCATGTAGCACCAGCGCGAATGTCTGCATGGATGGATGAAGCAACGCTTACGTATGCTGGGAGGAGCCGGAAAAGCCGCATCGCCGACCGGGAGGCATCCGTGCTCGATCTCCAGCGCCTGCGCGCGCTGCACGCCGTCTCGGTGCACGGCACGGTCGGCGCCGCCGCGGCCGCGCTCGGCTACACGCCGTCCGCCGTGTCCCAGCAGATCGCGAAGCTGGAGCGGGAGACCAGGACCGTACTGCTGGAGCGGCGCGGCCGCGGGGTCCGACTCACCGAGCAGGCCGAGCAACTCGCAGCCACTGCGCAGCAGTTGCTGTCGATCGTGGAGCGGGCCGAGACCGAGCTGGAGGAGCGCCGGGGGATGCCGGCGGGGCGGCTGACGGTGGCCGCGTTCGCCTCGGCGGCCCGCGGTCTGATGCCCGCCGTCCTGGCCGATCTGGCCGCCCGGCACCCGGCCCTGGACACCCGGCTGACGGAGGTCGACCCGCACCTGTCCGTCGACCTGGTCGCCCGGGGCGCGGTCGACATGGCCGTCGCGCACGACTGGGACATCTCGCCGCTGCCCGCCCCGCCGGGGGTGGAGCAGGCGGTGATCGGGGACGACCTGTGCGATCTGCTCGTCCCCGCCGGACACCCCTTCGCCGGACGGGCCTCGGTACGGCGCGAGGACCTGGGCGGCCAGCGGTGGATCTGCCAGCCGCCGGGCAGGGTCTGCCACGACTGGCTGGTGCGCACGCTGCGCGCGGCGGGCAGCGAGCCGGACATCGTCCACCAGGCCGAGGAGAACCCGACCCTCGTCGCCCTCGTCGCCGCCGGTCTCGGCGTCGCCCTCATCCCGCGCCTCGGCCGCGGCCCCCTCCCCGAAGGGGTGGTGGAGGTACCCCTCGACCCGCTGCCCGTCCGTCGGCTGTACGCGCTGTGGCGCTCGGGAGCGGCGCGCCGTCCGGCCATCGCCGAGACGGTCCGAACCCTCCAGTCCCACTGGCCCACCGTGACGAAACACCCCTGACCCCACAGCCGGAGCCCGACGCAAGGGCTCGCGCCGCCCACCCCACGGCTCCGCAGGTCCGGGCGGTTCTTTCGCCCCCTCCGCCCCTACCCTTCCCACCCCTGGGGCTCCGCCCCGGACCCCGCTCCTCAAACGCCGGAGGGGCTGAAACTCACGCCGATGAGGGGCTGCGCCCGAACCACGACGCACCCGCAGCCGGGTACGCACGCGAGGGGCCGCGCCGGTACATCGATGCCCGTCGCCACCGACGCCCACATCCCTGTCCGACGGCGACGGGCTGATGCACCGGCACGGCCCCGCCCCACCCACCGGCACGGCGCGCCCTGCGCACACCCTTGACTGGAAGAAACTTCCCGGATAATCGTGACTCCTCGGAAGTTTCCTTCACGAGGGAAGGAGCGCTTGTGCGCGACTCCAGCACGGGAAGCACCGCAAGACCGTCCGGGCCGGTGGAGCCGGACAGACCGTCAAGGCCCTCCCGGCGCACGGTCCTCGCCGCCACGGCGGGCATCACCGCCGCGCTGGCCGCCGGTCCCCGCGCCCACGCGGCGCCCGCCCGCCCGGGCACCGACAAGGCGCTGCGCGCCCTGATCTCCCGTATGACGCTGGAGGAGAAGGTCGGCCAGCTCTTCGTCATGCGGGTGTACGGCCATTCGGCCACCGCGCCCGACCAGGCCGACATCGACGCCAACCTCAAGGAGATCGGCGTCCGCACGGCCGCCGAGCTGATCGCCGAGTACCGCGTCGGCGGCATCATCTACTTCGCCTGGGCGCACAACACCCGTGACCCGCACCAGATCGCCGCGCTGTCGAACGGCATCCAGCGGGCCTCGCTGGAGCTGCCGCGCGGGCTGCCGCTGCTGATCGCCACGGACCAGGAACACGGGATAGTGGCCCGGGTGGGCAAGCCCGCGACGCTGTTCCCGGGCGCCATGGCGCTGGGCGCGGGCGGTTCGCGGGCCGACGCGCGGACGGTGGGCCGCATCAGCGGCGCCGAGCTGCGCGCGCTCGGCATCAACCAGGACTACTCCCCCGACGCCGACGTGAACGTCAACCCGGCCAACCCGGTGATCGGCGTGCGCTCCTTCGGCGCCGATCCGGAGGCGGTGGCGGGCCTGGTGGCGGCCGAGGTGAAGGGGTACCAGGGCTCGGGGGTCGCGGCCACGGCCAAGCACTTCCCCGGCCACGGCGACACCGCCGTGGACAGCCACTTCGGCTTCCCCGTCATCACCCACAGCCGCGAGCTGTGGTCGGAGCTGGACGCGGTGCCCTTCCGGGCGGCGATCCGCGCCGGCATCGACTCGATCATGACCGCGCACATCATGGTCCCGGCGCTCGACCCCGCCGGTGACCCCGCCACCCTCTCCCACCCGATCCTCACCGGCATCCTGCGCGGCGAACTGGGCTACGACGGCGTCGTGGTGACGGACTCCCTGGGCATGGAGGGCGTCCGGACGAAGTACGGCGACGACCGCGTTCCCGTCCTCGCGCTCAAGGCCGGCGTCGACCAGCTCCTCAACCCGCCGGACCTCGGCGTCGCGTGGAACGCGGTGCTGAACGCCGTGCGCGGCGGCGAGCTGACCGAGGCCAGGCTCGACGAGTCGATCCTGCGCATCCTGCGGCTCAAGGCGAAGCACGGGCTGCTGAACGACCCGTACGTCCCCGACGCGGACGTCGACCGGGTGGTCGGTGTCCCGGCGCACCTCAGGGCCGCCGACCGGATCGCCGAGCGCACCACCACGCTGCTGGTCAACGAGGAGGGACTGCTCCCGCTGTCCCGGCGGCGCACCCCGAGGGTGCTGGTGGTGGGCGCCGATCCCGCCTCGCCGTCGCTGTCCGACGGGCCGCCCACCACCGTCATGGCCGCCGCGCTGAACGGACTCGGGTTCACCGCGACGGCCCTGTCCACGGGTACGGCGCCGTCGGCGGCCACGATCACCAAGGCCGTCACGGCGGCGGCCGACGCGGACGCGGTGGTCGCCCTGACGTACAACCTGACGGCCACCGGGTCCCAGAAGACCCTGGTCGAACGGCTGGTCGCCACGGGTGTCCCGGTGACCGCCGTCGCCGTCCGCAACCCGTACGACATCGCCCAGGTCCCGGGGGTCGGCGCCTTCCTGGCGTCCTACTCCTGGACCGACGTCGAAGTGCGCGCCGCCGCCCGGGTGATCGCCGGCCGGGCGGACCCGCGCGGCAGGCTGCCGGTGCCCGTACAGCGGGCGGACGACCCGGCGCGGGTGCGGTCCCCGATCGGGTACGGGCTGACGTACTAGGACCTGCCCGGGGCCGTGCCCGCCCACCTCCACGCGGGCGGGCACGGCCCCGGTCCGGCTACGGACGCAGGGTCATGTCCCGTTCGACGTCGCGGTCGTCCAGCCTCGCGTCGAACCGCGCGAGCGGCCGGGCCGCCGACGGGTTCGCCCGGACCGTCGCGGAGGCGACCCCCGCCCAGTCGAGGATGCGGGCGGTGGCGAGCGCCTTCTCGTCGGCGACGAGCCCGGCGACGTTCGCGCCGTGGTTCAGGCCCGGGGCCGTGAAGACGTAGGAGTCGCGTGCCTTGGAGCCGAGGCGGAACCGCTCGGCGCCCCAGGGGTCGTTCTGGCCGTAGACGAAGAGCATGTGGTTCGCGTGCCGGCGGACCCAGGTGTCCACGTCACGCATCGCTCCCGGCTGGAACCTCATCGGAATGGAGCGCGGCACGAAGTTCCGAGGCGGCTGGTAGCCGTACCGGACGTACTTCTTCTCGATGTACGGGAAGTGGATGGTGGGGGCGCCGAGTTGGGTGCCCGCCTGGTAGTAGTACGGCGTGTACGTCTCCAGGCCCTGGTCGGTGTAGGCCGAGAAGCCGGAGATGCCGTCCACCGAGTCCCAGATCGCCTCGTCCGTCGCGTGGGCGGCGTCCGCCGGGATCGTGTCGCAGTCCTTCAGCAGGCTGTACTGCCAGAAGCCCCACACGTAGTCGAGGACGACCGCCTCGTAGGCCCGGTCGAGGCCGCCGATGGTCGTGAACGTGTAGCCGTTGTCGGCCGCGTACTGCTCGTACTTCTTCTCCAGGGGCTCCCGGCGCACCAGGGCCTCGCGCTGCACGGCGTTCAGCCGGTCGCGGCACTCCTTGGTGCCGACCTGCGCGAAGAAGCGGTCGTACGCCGAGTCCTCGTCGTTCACGACGTCGTTGGGCGCCACGTAGGCGACGACGCCGTCCATGTCGCGCGGGTAGAAGCGCTCGTAGTACGTGGCGGTCATGCCGCCCTTGGAGCCGCCGGTGGATATCCACTTCTGACCGTAGATCTGCTTCAGCGCCCGGAAGATGCGGTGCTGGTCGCCGGCCGCCTGCCAGATGTCGAGCTTGGACCAGTCGGCCGGGTCGGGCCGGGACGGCGTGAAGAAGCGGTACTCCATCGAGACCTGGTTGCCGTCCACGATCTGGGTCGGTTCGCGCCGGCTCGGGTTGACGGAGACGTTGTAGCCGCCGGTGTAGAAGACCGTCGGGCGCGCGGTGTCCTTGTGCAGCACGGTGATCCGCTGCTGGAACGTGCCCTTGGACGGGTGCCGGTGGTCGACGGGCTGGGTGTAGTTCAGGACGAAGAACCGGTAGCCGGTGTACGGCTTCTCCTCGACGAGGCTCATGCCCGGGATCGCGAGGAGCCGGTCCAGGATGTCCTTGTTCTCGTCGGCCGTGCCGGTGGTTCTTGCGGTGCGGTGGGCCACCGCCGGGCCGGCGGTGGCCGTCCCGGCCGTGCTCAGCGTGCCGATGAGCACCGTGAGCACGAGCAGCCCTCTGAGCGCCTTGCGCATGCACCCTCCCCTGGGATACGCGGTTGTCCGCCGGAACCTAACGGAGCAACTCCCGTGACACCAGGGGGTCTTGGGTCATACGTGGTTCAGCACAGGATCCAGCCGGAACTCACCGATCCCGATCCGACCGAGCCCTTGACCCGCACGCAGCGGTGGCCCGCGTACAGGGTCACCGGGCCCGCGTGGTGCGCGAAGCGCCCGGAGTTCATGACCGGCCGGCCGCCGCGGGCCTGCACGCTGACGGACATCCGCTTGCGCGAGCCGTGCGCCCCGGGAAAGGTCACGGCGCAGACGTAGCCGCTGCGCTTGTACACCTGCACGGAGCCGGTCGTGAAGGGCAGGGTGCGGACCTTGCGGCCCGAGCAGAAGGGGGAGGCGGCCTGGGCGCTGCCCGGGCTCATGAAGGCGAGCAGTCCGGCCGCGGCCAGCACGGCCGTGCCGAGCGCCAGGCGTCGGCGTATCGCACCACTGTCCACTGTCGTCCCTCCCGCAGCAATCAGCGTACTGGTGTACGGACGCAGGACATGCGGCGGACGGTTGCGTACCGCTACGACTTCACTGTGGGGCGCGTCTCACCCGTGCGAGGTTTTTTCCTTTTTCGGACACAACCGTGCCGGTTTCCCCTTTGTCCAACGGAGCAGGAAACGAAAGGCGGTTACCCATGTCCGGCATCACGTCCTCCCTCACGACCGGTCGCGCTCTCGTCGCCGCGGCCCTGCTGATCGCCGCCGGCGCCTCGGTGCCGGCCGTCGCGAGTTCCACCGCGGCACCGCCCGCCCGCAGCGGGAGCAGCGGCCCCGCCTACGACCGCGTGGCCGACTTCTACGGCGCCTACATCGACGCCGTGACCGACGGGGGCTCCGGCACCCTGGGCACGCGGCTGCGGACCTTCTACCTGACCCCGGCCCTCCGCTCCCAGCTCGCCGGCTGGGAGCACCGGCAGCACGCCGACGGGGTGCTGCGCGCCCAGAACGTGCCGAGCGCCTGGCGGGTGACGGCGGGCGACAGCGGCGCCGGGCACACCTGGTCGACGGTCCGGCTGACCTGGGGCTCCCCGCAGCACCCGACGTACACCTATCTGACGGTGCAGTCGGATCTGGCGACGAAGAAGATCTCCGGCATCAAGCCGAGGAGCTGACGGGCTCCTCGGGCTCCGGGGAACCCACGAAGGTCCGCCACAGCTCGGCGTAACGGCCGTCGAGGCGGAGCAGTTCCTCGTGGGTGCCGTCCTCGGCGACCCGGCCGTGGTCCATCACCACGACCCGGTCCGCGCGGGCGGCCGTCGTCAGCCGGTGGGCGACCACCAGCGTCGTACGGCGGCCCGCCAGCCGGTCGGTGGCCTGGTTGACCAGGGCCTCGGTCGCCAGGTCCAGCGCGGCCGTCGCCTCGTCGAGCAGCAGCACGTCCGGGTCGACCAGCTCGGCGCGGGCCAGCGCGATCAGCTGGCGCTGCCCGGCGGAGAGGTTGCGGCCGCGCTCGGCGACCTCGTGGAGGTAGCCGCCGTCCAGCGTGGCGATCATGTCGTGGGCCCCGACCGCGCGGGCGGCGGCCTCCACCTCGGCGTCACCGGCGCCCGGACGGCCGTAGGCGATGGCGTCGCGGACGGTCCCCTGGAAGAGGTAGGCCTCCTGCGGGACGACACCGAGCCGGTGCCGGTAGGAGGTGATGTCCAGGTCGCGCAGGTCCGTGCCGTCGACCGTCACCCGCCCGGACGTCGGGTCGTAGAACCGGGCGACGAGCTTGACGAGCGTCGACTTGCCGGCGCCGGTCTCGCCGACGAAGGCGACGGTCTGCCCGGCGGGGATGCGCAGCGACACCGCGCTGAGCGCCTCCTCGGCGTCGTCCTCGCGGCCGTAGGCGAAGCCGACGTCCTCGAACGCGATCTCGCCCCGCAGCGAGGTGACATCGCGCGGCGCGGCGGCGGCCTTCGTCGAGGCCGGTTCGCGCAGCAGTTCCTGGATGCGGCCGAGCGAGACGGTGGCCTGCTGGTAGCCGTCGAACACCTGGGAGAGCTGCTGCACGGGCGCGAAGAACAGGTCGATGTAGAGGAGGTAGGCGACCAGGGCGCCGGTGGTGAGCGTGCCGGAGCCGATCCGGTGGGCGCCCACGATCAGCACGGCCGCCGCGGCCCCGGAGGCCAGGAGCTGGACGAACGGGAAGTAGACGGAGATCAGCCACTGGCCGCGGATGCGGGCCCGGCGGTAGCTGTCGCTGCCCTCCGCGAACCGCCGCGCGCTCGCGTCCTCGCGCCGGAACGCCTGGAGGATCCGCAGCCCGGACACCGACTCCTGGAGGTCGGCGTTGACCACCGACACCCGCTCGCGGGCCAGCTCGTACGCCTTCACGCTCGCCCGGCGGAAGAAGAACGTGCCGACGACGAGCGGCGGCAGGGTGGTGAAGACGACCAGCGCCAGCTGGAGGTCGATCACCAGCAGGGCGGCCATGATGCCGAAGAAGGTGACGACGGAGACGAACGCGGTCACGAGCCCGGTCTGGAGGAACGTCGACAGCGCGTCGACGTCGGTCGTCATCCGGGTCATGATCCGGCCGGTGAGCTCGCGCTCGTAGTAGTCGAGTCCCAGGCGCTGGAGCTGCGCGAAGATCTTCAGGCGCAGCGCGTACAGGACCCGCTCGCCGGTGCGGCCGGTCATCCGGGTCTCGCCGATCTGCGCGGCCCACTGCACGAGCACGGTGATCAGCGCGAGGGCGGCCGCCGCCCAGACGGCGCCGAGGGCGAGCCGGGTGACGCCCTGGTCGATGCCGTGCCGGATCAGGATCGGCAGCAGCAGCGTCATGACCGCGTCGACGGCGACCAGGGCGAGGCTGACGAGGAGCGGGGCGCCGAAGCCGCGCAGGAGCCGGCGCAGTCCGTAGGAGTCCTCGGGTGTGACGGCGCGGACCTCGTCGACGTCGGGCACGTCGGTGGCCGGGGGCAGTGCCTCGACCTGGGCGAGCAGTCCGGGGGTGGCGGGCATCCCGTCGAGCGCGGTGTCCCGGGGTTCACGGTCGCCGGTCCACAGGTGCGGGGTCACCCCGCGCTCGGCGTCGAACTCGGCGTCCAGCTCCTCGCGTACGGAGGTGTCCTCGCGCGGCGCGGCCGGCAGGGCGTGTCCCGGGGAGACGCCGCCCAGCTCGTCGGGGTCGGTGAGCAGCCGCCGGTAGAGCGCCGAGCGCTCCTGGAGCTCGTCGTGGGTGCCGATGTCGGCGAGCCGGCCGCCGTCCAGGACGGCGATGCGGTCGGCGAGGTTGAGGGTGGAGCGGCGGTGCGCGATGAGCAGGGTCGTACGGCCCTCCATGACCTGCCCGAGCGCCTCGTGGATCTCGTGCTCGACCCGGGCGTCCACGGCGGAGGTGGCGTCGTCGAGGACGAGCAGCCGCGGGTCGGTGAGGATGGCGCGGGCGAGCGCGACGCGCTGGCGCTGGCCGCCGGAGAGGGTGAGGCCGTGCTCGCCGACCTTGGTGTCGTAGCCGCCGGGCAGCTCGGCGATGAAGCGGTGCGCCTGGGCCGCGCGGGCGGCGGTCTCTATCTCGTCCTGGGTGGCGTCGGGGCGGCCGTAGGCGATGTTGGCGCGGACGGTGTCGGAGAAGAGGAAGGAGTCCTCGGGGACGAGCCCGATCGCGGCGCGCAGGGACTCGGCGGTCAGCTCGCGGACGTCGTGCCCGCCGATGAGGACGGCGCCGTGCGTCACGTCGTAGAAGCGGGGCAGCAGCAGCGAGACCGTCGACTTGCCGGAGCCGGAGGAGCCGACGACGGCCAGGGTCTCGCCGGGCCGGATCTCGAAGCTCAGCCCGTTCAGGACGGGCCGGCCCTCCTCGTACCCGAACGACACGTCGTCGAACTCGACGGTGGCGGGCGCGTCGGCCGGCAGGGTCTTGGTGCCGTCCTTGATCGACGGTTCGGTGTCGATGAGTTCCAGCACGCGCTCGGCGCCCGCGCGGGCCTGCTGTCCGACGGTCAGTACGACGGCCAGCATCCGCACCGGTCCGACGAGCTGCGCGAGGTAGGTGGAGAAGGCCACGAAGGTGCCCAGCGTGATCTGGCCGCGCACGGCCAGCCAGCCGCCGAGCGCGAGCATCGCGACCTGGCCGAGGGCGGGCACGGCCTGGAGGGCCGGGGTGTACCTGGCGTTGAGGCGGATGGTCCGCAGCCGGCCCGCGAAGAGCCGCCGCCCGACCTCGCGCAGCTTGCCGGTCTCCTGTTCCTCCTGGCCGAAGCCCTTCACCACGCGGACGCCGCTGACGGCCCCGTCGACGACACCCGCCACGGCGGCGGCCTGCGCCTGCGCGTACCAGGTGGCGGGGTGCAGCCGGGAGCGGCTGCGCTTGGCGACGAACCACAGGGCCGGGGCGACGGCCAGCGCGACCAGGGTGAGCGGCAGGGACAGCGCGGCCATGATCGCGAGGGAGATCAGGAAGAGCAGGACGTTCCCGATGGTCATCGGGAGCATGAACAGCAGGCCCTGGATCAGCTGGAGGTCGCTGGTCGCGCGGCCCACGACCTGTCCGGTGGACAGCTCGTCCTGGCGCCGCCCGTCCAGCCGGGTGATCGTCCCGTACATGTCGGTCCGCAGATCGTGCTGGACGTCGAGGGCGAGCCGGCCGCCGTAGTAGCGGCGGACGAAGGTGAGGGCGTACACGAGGACGGCGGCGCCGAGCAGCGCGCCCGCCCAGGGGGCCATGCCCCGGCTGTGGTCGCCGATGACGTCGTCGATGATCACCTTGGTGATCAGCGGGACCACCGCCATCAGGGCCATGCCGCCCAGCGAGGAGCCGAGCGCGAGCACCACGTCCTTCGGGTACCGCCAGGCGTACCCGGCGAGCCGCCGGGCCCATCCCCGTTCCGTCGCCACTTGGGCACCTTCCGTAGATCTCACTCCGCCGGAAGGCACCAACACCGGGCGAAGCGGATTTCATCCCTCCGCAATAATCGCCTGCCCGCTCGTCCTCTTGTCATCCGTCCGCACGACACACGTCCGCCCGCCGGGCACGGTGGCCGGGCGGGCGGACGACGGAGTGCGGACGTGACGACGCGGGGCCCCGGCCCCGGTCAGTCAGCTCGCCGGGACGGCCGGGAAGGCCTCCGCGGGCTGCGAGGTCGGCGTGAACCGCTGGGGGGCGACCGAGGTCGGCACGAGGTCCTTGTGGATGACCTTGGCGACGGCCTGGATGGTGGCGACGCCGTAGTCCATGGTGCTGCTGCCGACGGTGAGCACCGACATCATGTAGTCGCGGCCGCCGCCGTTGAAGGTGCCGAGGCTGTGCACCCGCCACGCGTTCGAGGAGCGCGAGAGCCAGCCGTTCTTGACGTGCACGGCGACCGTCGAGGGCGCCCCGGCCGGTGTCCCCCAGCGCTGCGAGGAGACGACCTGGCCCATGAGCTTCAGGATGTAGGCGCGGGCGTTGTCGCTCAGCACCGTGTTCTTGGCGGTGACGAGCTTGAGCAGCTTCTGCTCGTCGGTGACGTTGATCTGGGTCAGACCCCAGTAGCCGCCGGTGCCCGGCGTGGTCTTCGTCATCCCCGCGGCGGTCAGGAAGCCCTTGATCTTCGTCATACCGAGCTGGTTCCACAGCTTGGTGGTCGAGGCGTTGTCCGACTGGGTGATCATCTTGGTGGCGAGCGACGTCTCGGTGCTCGTCAGGTAGCGGTTGTGCTTCTTCGCGTCCCACAGCAGCGCGGCGAGGACGGTGACCTTCACCGTGCTGGCCGAGTCGAACGAGGTGGTGGCGCGGAGCGTGCAGGTGGTGTTGGTCGCACGGTCGTACAGACCGACCGCGACCGTGCCCCTGCGGTTCGCGAGCGCCGCGGTGATGTCCGTCTTCAGCTTGGCGGCCAGACCGGCCTTGCTCGACGTGCAGCTGACCGTCGGCGCCGGCGCGGCTGCCGCCGGGGCCGCGCCGACCGCGATCGGCACGATCACCGCGGCACCGATGCTCGCCGCGAGCACACGGGCACGCCGGGATATCCGGTGAGTCATGGAGGTTTCCCATCCCCTTGAAGCGATACGGACGCGCCAAGGGCGCGCCCGCATCAATGACTCACCGAGGGGTCCGATAGTTGTACGGGCGTTCTAGGTCCAGGAGTTCAGGCATCGAGCCCGACACACTTTCGCCATGCCTCTGACAAGCACTGTCGGTGTCGTCCTAAGATCACCGGCGGGGCCGAGGCCTCCCCACCCCCCTGCGTTGCGCCTCCCGCGGGGACACCCTCTTCGCGCTCGCGCCATCGGGAGCCTGTATGAGCATCACCACGCCGCCGCGGCCGTTCGACGTCACCGCGCTCTTCCCTCAACTGGCCCCGCTGGCGCGCACGGCGACCCGGCTGCACCCGCGGCCCGGGGCGCCGACCGTGCACGACAGCTCCGTCGGCGGCCCGCTCCTGTGGCCCGCCGACGAGGCGTGGCCGCACTGCTCGGGACCCCACGTACGGTACGGGCGGAGCCTGGCCCTCTCACCGGACGACGTCCGGTGGGAGCGGCGCGTCCGGGTGGAACTGGCCGCCCGGCCGCACAGCGACCCCAGCCTCCCCCTGGCCGCCCGGTACACGCCCGAGGAAGCAGCGATCGCGAAGCGGATCAAGGCCGGCCGCCCGTGGCCCGAGGGTCCCGTCGCCATGCTGCCCATGGCCCAGCTGTATGTGCGCGACATCCCCGGCCTGCGCCCGCCCGGGCAGTCCGAGGCCGATCTGCTCCAGGTTCTCTGGTGTCCCTTCGATCACCCGGCGAACCCCACGACCGCGCTGCGCTGGCGGTCCACCACCGAGATCACCGACGCGCTCGACGCACCGCCCGAGCCGCCCGCGATGCAATTCCGCGGCTACCTGCCGGAGCCGTGCCTGCTCGCACCGGAGCAGATCACCGAATACCCCAACTCTTTGGAACTGAGCAAGGAGCTGCGACAGGAGCTGCGCGACTGGACCAGGTGGCAGGCGGCCGGAACGGCGGTGGACAGTTCCTACTCGGTCGCTCCGGACGAGTTCTACGCGAGCCGGCTGTCCGTCGCCCCCGGTTGGAAGGTCGGCGGCTGGACCCGCTGGGGTCTCACCGACCCCACGCCCCGGCGCTGCCGGGAATGCGGCACCGAGGCAGACCCACTGCTGACCATCGCCAGCTCCGAATGGAGTGCGAACACCGAGAGCTGGGCCCCTGAAGAAGACCGGACGGACCTCGCCGCACTAGGGCCCGGCGAGGCGGGCGCCTCGGCTCTCCGCGACGCGGTGGACGTCACACAGCGCCTCGGCCAGGCGGGCGGCCAGGAAGCGGAGTTGCGCGGACGTGGCCCCGTGGTCGGTGAGCATGTCGGCGGCGTGGGCGAGGAGTTCGTCGGCCATGGCCAGTTGCACGGCCTCCACGGAGTCGGCAACGCGGGAGAGGTATCCGGTCCCGTCGCCCACGAGATAGCAGCGCTTGCCCTCCGCGCCCGTCCACGGCAGCAGGCGCAGGGGGCCGTCCTGGTCCTCGATCACGCGAGTATCTCCGTTTCACCTTGCGTAGCGATTCACTCACAGCGTACGACGGCTCGGTCTAGGCTCGCCAGAGGGCGGAGTGTGACCAGTCATCTGTCACAAAGGGGTGGCCATGACCAGTACGTACGGCGACTGGCTCAAGCAACAGCGGGAAGCGGCGGGGCTGACGCAGCAGCAACTGGCCGACATGACGGTGATGACGCGTTCGCACATCGCCCACATCGAGGCGGGCCGCCGCATCCCGTCCCGGGAGGACGCGCGGCGCCTGGACACCGCGCTGAACACGGGCGATGTCCTGAGCAGCTTCCTGCCCACGGAGGACGTGGCGGTCGCCGACTACTTCGAGGCGGCCCGGCTGCTCGAACAACAGGCGGTGATGATCCGCGAGTTCGCGCTGTCGTTCGTGCCCGGCATCCTCCAGACGGAGAGGTACGCACGTGCGGTTCTGAGTACGGCGTTCCCCCGGGTGAGTGGAGAGGAATGTGACAGGCGCCTTGTCACACGCCTCGAGCGGGCGAGGATCCTCGACGATCCGGTGACGCCCGCGGTGTGGGCTCTGCTGGACGAGGCGGTACTGCGTCGCCAGATCGGCGGGCCGAGTGTCATGGCTGAGCAGATCAGTCATCTCGTGCGGCTCGGCGAGAGCAGCCGCATCCAGGTGCATGTGGTGCCGTTCGAGTTGGGCGTCCATCCACTCCTCAGCAACATGCTCACCCTGATGTGGTTCGAGGATCAGCCGCCTCTGGCGTACGGCGAAGGTCTCCACATGGGCAAGCTCCATGACGCCCCATCCGTGGTCCAAGACCTACAGCATCGCTACGATTTCGCGCTGGGCAACGCACTGCCGCTCAAGGAATCACTGGAGCTACTCAGAGCAACAGCAAGGGACTACGAACGCCATGACTGACCAAGCCATCCCGAACGCGGCAGCACCGACAGGCTGGCGCAAGTCCTCCTACAGCAACGATCAGGGTGGCAGTTGCCTGGAGGTGCAGGACGGCCACCCGGCGGGCGTCCCCGTCCGTGACTCCAAGGTCCCGCACGGCCCCGCGCTGATCTTCGGGGCAGCCGCATGGTCACCGTTCGTGTCCGCTCTCAAGGCCGGGTTCGCCTCCGCCTGATCCGGTACAGCGGCAGCGCCCTCTCACAGACTGCGCCCAGCTTCACCACAGTCGGCACCCATCGGGTGTCTGCATGGTGCAGTGGTGACATCTGCCACCGATCCACTCCCCCAGCCCACCGTGACCCCCGACCCGCCGCCGGTCACGCCATCAGCGCCGCCGCAGGGCTCGCCCCGCTGGTCGCTCCCCGCGCTGATCGCGATCCTGATCCTGGCGGGGGTGCTCTACTCCTGGAACCTCTCCGGTTCCGGTCTGAACAGCTTCTACAGCTCCGCCGTGTTCAGCGGCACGCAGAGCTGGAAGGCGTGGTTCTTCGGCTCGCTGGACGCGGGCAACTTCATGACCGTGGACAAGCCGCCGCTCGCGCTGATGGTGATGGGCCTGTCCTGCCGGATCCTCGGTTTCGGGACCTGGCAGATGATGCTGCCGATGATCCTGGTCGCGCTGGCGACCATCTGGATCCTGCACGCCTCGGTGAAGCGGGTGTGGGGCCACGGCGCCGCGGCCGTCGCCGCCCTGGTGCTGGCGCTGACCCCGATCACGGTCGCCATCAACCGGGACAACAACCCCGACACCCTGCTGGTGTTCCTCATGGTGGCGGGCGCGGCCCTCACCCTGCGGGCCACCACGAACGGCCGGCTGCTGCCGCTGCTCGGCTCGGCCGCCTGCTTCGGCCTCGCGTTCAACACGAAGATGCTCCAGGGCTACATCGCGCTGCCCGCCGTCTTCGCGGTCTACCTCTACGCGGCCACGCCGAAGCTCGTGAAGCGGATCGTGAACCTGCTGCTCGCGGGCGTGGTCCTGGCCGTCTCCAGCTTCTGGTGGGCGACGGCCGTCTCCCTCGTGCCCGCCGACGACCGGCCGTACATCGGCGGTTCGACGGACGGCACCGCCTGGGACCTGATCATGGGCTACAACGGCCTCGGCCGGGTCTTCGGCGGCGAGGGCAACGGCGGGGGCGGCGGAGGCGGAGGGGGCGGCTTCTCCGGCACCGCGGGCCTGGGCCGGCTGTTCAACGACATCCTGGGCGGCCAGATCTCCTGGCTGATCCCGTTCGCGGCCGTCGCCCTGGTCGGCGGGCTGGTGCTGTGCGGGCGTGCCCCGCGCACCGGCCTCACCCGCGCCGCGCTGGTGCTGTGGGGCGGCTGGACGCTGCTGCACTACCTGACCTTCGCCATGGCCGAGGGCACGATGCACCCGTACTACACGACCGCGGTCGCCCCCGGCATCGCGGTGCTGTGCGGGGGCGGCGGTGTGATGCTGCTGCGTGCCCTGCGCGGCGGCGACGCGCGCTGGTCGTGGGTGCTGCCCGCCGGACTCGCGGTCACCGGCGTCTGGGCGGTCGTGCTGCTGCGTCGGGCCGTCGGCTGGAACACCTGGCTGTGGCCGTCCGTCGCGGCGGTGACGGTGCTCGCGGCCGTGGGCCTGTTCGTCTTCCGCTCCGGCAACCGCGCGCGACTGCTGACGGCCTCCGTGGCCGCGGCGGTCGTGGCGGGCCTCGCGGGTCCGACGGCGTACGCGGTCGCCGTCCCGACGAGTTCGGGCGGCGGCGGGATGGGTGGCACCAACCCGACCGCGGGGCCGACCACGAGCGGCGGCTTCGGCGGCGGTCCCGGCGGCGGCCGGGGCGGCTTCCCCGGAGGCGGCCAGGAACCGGGCGGCAACGGCGAGACGCCCGAGGGCTTCCCCGGAGGCGGGCAGGCACCCGGTGGCGGCGGCGAGCTGCCCGAGGGCGGCTTCCTCGGAGGTGGCCAGGACGCGGGCGGACCGGGCGGCGCGAACGGGGAGTTCCCCGGCGGCGGCCAGGCGCCCGACGGCAACGGCGAGACTCCCCAGGGCGGTACCGGCGACCGGCCGGGCGGCGCGGGCGGCTTCGGCGGAGGCGGCATGGGCGGCACCATCAGCAGCGCCCTGGTCTCCTACCTGGAGAAGCACCAGGACGGTGCCAAGTGGCTGCTCGCGGTGTCCAATTCGCAGTCCGCCGGGCAGCTGATCCTGAGCACCCACAAGCCCGTCATCTCCATGTTCGGCTTCACCGGCAGCGACAACGGCATGACGGTCGCCAAGCTCGAGGAGCTGGTGAAGAAGGGCGAACTGCACTACATCCAGATCGGCGGCGGGGGCATGGGCGGCGGTATGGGCGGCGGCAACAGCGCCAGTTCGGCCGTCACCGCCTGGGTGGAGAAGAACGGCACGGCGGTGAAGGAGAGCGAGTACGACAAGTCGGCGTCGTCCGGCTCCACTTCGACGTCCGGCTCCGGCTCCGCGTCCGGCTCCCCCTCCTCGAACAGCGGCCGGTCGGCCTCGACGCTCTACCGGCTCGACCCCTCCGACCTCGACTGATCCCGCGTCCCGGCATACCCCGACGGACGTCCCCCGGCCCCCATTGGTCGCGGGACGTCCGTTCCGTCATGTCCCGCGAAGAAAAACCGAGTTGTTGAATCCCGACACAGAACCAACACGCCCCCTTAACCCTCAGAACCGCATGTCCATGTCACCCTCCCGATTACCCGCTCCATTCAACCCGCGTAGAACGGACACCCCACGATGCCCGCCACGCAGATACGCCGTTGGAAGACCCTGGCGGTGGCCACCTCCGCAGTCCTCGTCGGGATCACCCTTCCGACGCTGACCGCGACCCCCGCGAGCGCCACCACCACCGCGTACGACAGCACGTACTACAAGAACGCGATCGGCAAGTCCGGCACGAGCCTGAAGTCCTCGCTGCACACCATCATCAGCAGCCAGACCAAGATCTCGTACTCCGCCGTCTGGAACGCGCTGATGGCCACCGACCAGGACCCGAACAACAGCAGCAACGTGATCCTGCTGTACAGCGGCGTCTCGCGCGCCAAGTCCCTCAACGGCGGCGACGTCGGCGACTGGAACCGCGAGCACACCTGGGCCAAGTCGCACGGGGACTTCGGCGAGGTGACCGGCCCCGGCACCGACCTGCACCACCTGCGTCCGGCGGACGTCCAGGTCAACAGCATCCGCGGCAACCTGGACTTCGACAACGGGGGCAGCGCCGTCACCAACGGCGGCGGCAGCAAGGTCGACTCCGACTCCTTCGAGCCGCGCGACGCGGACAAGGGCGACGTGGCCCGCATGATCCTCTACATGGCGGTCCGCTACGAGGGCGACGACGGCTTCGCGAACCTGGAGCCCAACGAGAAGGTGAACAACGGGAGCAACCCCTACATGGGCAAGCTCTCCGTCCTCAAGGCGTGGAACGAGCAGGACCCGCCGAGCGCCTTCGAGGAGAAGCGCAACCAGGTCATCTACGACTCCTACCAGCACAACCGCAACCCGTTCATCGACCACCCGGAGTGGGTCGAGGCGATCTGGTAGACGGGCGGGCCCGTGAGCCCCGGGACCCCTTCCGCTCGGGAGGGGTCCCGGGGTGGCGCTCGTTCCCGGCGAGGGCGGCCCCTCAGCCCAGGTGGGTCGGCGCGAACATCCTCAGCACCGCCGGCAGGACCACCACCGAGGGGCCGGGAGCGGCCAGGGCCTTCGCCAGGTCCTCCTCCAGCGTCTCGGGGGTCGTGCGGACTCCCGGGACGCCGAAGGACTCGGCCAGCGCCACGTAGTCGGGGCGGGCCAGCTCCGTCGCCGTGGCCTGGCCGAAGGCGTCGGTCATGTACTCGCGCAGGATGCCGTAGCCGCCGTCGTCGACGATCAGCCAGGTGACGTTCAGGTCGTACTGCCTGGCCGTGGCGAGTTCGGCGATCGAGTACAGCGCGCCGCCGTCGCCGGACACCGCGAGGACGGGGCGGGAGGGGTCGGCCGCCGCCGCGCCGAGCGCCGCCGGGAAGCCGTAGCCGAGGCCGCCGGCGCCCTGGGCGGAGTGCATGGTGTTGGCGCCGCGCGGGTCGAAGGCCGACCACGCCCAGTAGGCCAGGATCGTCATGTCCCAGAAGGACGGCGAACCGGCCGGCAGGGCGGCGCGGACGGAGGCCAGCAAGCCCTGTTCCAGGGTGAGTTCCTGTGCGGCGATGCGTTCCGCGACCCGGGCGAGGACGGTGCTCACGCGGTCCGCCGCCGTCGGATCGGGGCGTTCCTCCACCGTCTCCAGGAGCGCGGACAGCGCGAGGCGCGCGTCCGCGTGGATGCCGATCGCCGGGTGGTTGGACTCCAGCTTGCCGAGGTCGGCCTCGATCTGGATCACCCGGCCGCGGGGCTTGAACGTGTGGTAGTTCGAGGACAGTTCACCGAGGCCGGAGCCGACGACCAGCAGGACGTCCGCGTCCTCCAGGAAGTCGGTGGTGTGCCGGTCCTCCAGCCAGGACTGGAGCGAGAGCGGGTGCTCCCAGGGGAAGGCGCCCTTCCCGCCGAAGGTGGTGACGACCGGGGCGTTCAGCCTCTCGGCGAGCGCGCGCAGCTTGCCGGAAGCGTCCGCGCGCACGACCCCGCCGCCCGCGATGATCGCGGGACGGGCCGCCGAGGACAGCAGGTGGGCGGCCAGCGCGGTCAGTTCGGGGCGCGGGACGACGTCCTCCGGGGTCGCGTCCATCGCCGTGACCTGCGGCAGGTGGGTCTCGGCGAGCAGGACGTCCTGCGGGATCTCCACCCAGACCGGCCCGTGCGGGGCGGTCAGCGCCGACTCCCAGGCCGCCGCGATGGCGGAGGGGATCTGCGACTGCGTACGGACCGTGTGGACCGACTTCACCACGCCCCTGAACGAGGCCTGCTGGTCGGGCAGTTCGTGCAGATAGCCGTGCCGCCCGCCGCCGAGGCCCGCGGTCGGGACCTGGCTGCTGATGGCGAGGACGGGCGCCGAGGCGGCCCGCGCCTCCTGGAGCGCGGCGAGCGAGGTCAGCGCACCGGGGCCGGTGGAGAGCAGCAGCGGCGCGGCCTCGCCGGTGATCCGGCCGTAGGCGTCCGCGGCGAAGCCCGCGTTGTTCTCGACGCGCAGTCCGACGTACGTCAGGGACGAACGGCGCAGCGCGTCGAACATGCCGAGCGCGTGCTGGCCGGGCAGTCCGAAGACGGTGGTCGCGCCGAGACCGGAGAGGGTCTCCACGACCAGGTCTCCGCCGTTGCGGCCGGGGGGCGGGTTGAGCGCGGCCTCCGTCTGAGCCGCCGTCGGGCGGAGAACCAGGTCGTGGTCGTGGGTCACTTGCTCCGGGCCTCCGCGATCTGGCGGGACATGATGGTGGTCAGTTCGTACGCGGTGTGGGACGCGGCCACCGCGGTGATCTCGGCGTGGTCGTACGCGGGGGCGACCTCGACGACGTCGGCCGAGACCAGGTTGCAGGACGACAGTCCGCGCAGGATCTCCAGGAGTTCGCGGGAGGTCATGCCGCCCGCCTCCGGGGTGCCGGTGCCGGGCGCGTGCGCCGGGTCGAGGCAGTCGATGTCGATGGAGATGTAGAGCGGGCGGTTCCCGATGCGCTGGCGGAGCTGGTCGGCGACCTCGTCGGCACCGCGGCGGTAGACGTCCGCCGAGGTGACGATGCCGAAGCCCATCTTCTCGTCGTCGGTGAGGTCCTGCTTGCCGTACAGCGGGCCGCGGATGCCGACGTGGGAGAGCGCCTCGGTGTCGAGGATGCCCTCCTCGACGGCGCGGCGGAACGGGGTGCCGTGGGTGTACTCGGCGCCGAAGTAGGTGTCCCAGGTGTCGAGGTGCGCGTCGAAGTGGAGCAGCGCGACGGGACCGTGCTTCTTGGCCACGGAGCGCAGCAGGGGCAGCGCGATGGTGTGGTCGCCGCCGAGGGTCATCAGGCGGGCGCCGGTGCCGAGCAGTTCGTCCGCGGCGGCCTCGACCGTCTCCACGGCCTCGTTGATGTTGAACGGGTTCGCCGCGATGTCTCCGGCGTCCGCGACCTGCGCGAGGGCGAACGGGGAGGCGTCCTGCGCCGGGTTGTAGGGGCGCAGCAGCCGGGACGCCTCGCGGATCGCGTTGCCGCCGAAGCGGGCGCCCGGCCGGTACGAGACGCCGGAGTCGAACGGCACGCCGACGACGGCGACGTCGGTGGTGCCGACCTCGTCGAGGCGCGGTAGCCGGGCGAAGGTCGCGGGGCCGGCGTACCGCGGGATGCGGGACGAATCGACGGGGCCGCGGGGCGTCTCGTTGCTGCTCATGGGGTTTTGCCTTCTTTCCTACGCTTCGTCGCGTATGTACAACTAAGTACAAGTACTACGACTCTACTGGTGAACCGGGACCGGTTCGGACACGGGTTCGGCGTCACGGCCCGCGAGCCGCTCCCGCCAGGCGGCCAGCACCGCGGCGTCGGTCGCCGGCGTGGCCAGCGAGACGATCACGTACGCGGCCAGGGAGAGGAGGAGCCCGTAGTAGACGGGCTCGTTCGCCAGGATGCCGTACGAGGCCATCAGGCCGATGACGGCGAGACCACCGACGACGACGGAGGCGAGCGCGCCGTGCACCGTGCCGCGCTTCCACAGCAGACCGCCCAGGATCGGGACCAGCAGGCCGCCGACGAGCAGGTTGTAGGCGACGGTCAGCGCCTCGACCACGTTGTCGATCGCGATCGCCGTGCAGATCACGGCGATGCCCATGACCAGGATGAAGGCGCGGTTGCCCTTGACCTCGTCGTGGTCGCCCGCGGTGTCGCGCTTCACCACTCCGCGCAGCCGCGACCAGATGTCGTTGTTGGCGACGGTGGCGCAGGCGATCAGGGCGCCGGAGGAGGTGGACATCACGGCGGCGAGGGCCGCGGCGAGCACCAGTCCGCGCACACCGACGGGGAGTTCGTCCTTGACGATGGTCGCGAAGGCGGCGTCGGCGCTGGGCAGCTTCGGGTAGAGGACCTTGGCGGCCGTGCCGATGACGGCGCCGGCGAGGGCGTACACCAGGCAGTACGTGCCGGCCACGGTGCCGCCCCACTTGGCGGTCCGGTCGTTGCGCGCGGTGAACACGCGCTGCCAGATGTCCTGGCCGATCAGCATGCCGAAGGTGTAGATGAGGACGTAGGTGAAGATCGTCTCGCCGCCGATGCCCAGCGGGTCGAAGTACTCGGTGGGCAGCTTGGCCTTCATCTCCGAGAAGCCGCCGGCCTTGACGACCGCGATGGGCAGGAGCAGGAGCAGCACGCCGACCGTCTTGACCACGAACTGCACCATGTCGGTGAGGGTGATCGACCACATGCCGCCGAGGGTCGAGTAGGCGACGACGATCGAACCGCCGAGGACGATCGCGAGTGTCCGGTTCATGTCGAAGAGGACGTCGAAGATCGTGGCGTACGCGATGGTCGAGGTGACCGCGAGCATCAGCGTGTACGCCCACATCACGACCCCGGAGATGAGCCCGGCCCGGCCGCCGTAGCGCAGGTCGAGCATCTCGGAGACGGTGTAGACCTTCAGCCGGGCGATGCGGGCGGAGAAGAAGACGCTGAGCGCGAGCAGGCCGAGGCCGATGGTGAAGACCATCCAGGCGCCCGAGAGGCCGTACTGGTAGCCGAGGCCGACGCCGCCGATGGTGGACGCGCCGCCCAGGACGATGGCGGCCATGGTGCCGGAGTACATGACGGGCCCGAGCCGACGCCCCGCGACGAGGAAGTCGCTCTTGGACTTGGCGCGGCGCATGCCCCACCAGCCCATGGCCAGCATGCCGGCCAGATAGACGACGATCACTGTGTAGTCGACGGCCATGGGTCCTCCAGGCGTTCGGTGGCGTGTCGTGCGGGGATGCGGGGGACGAGCCGGCACGTGATCGCGGGGACATCCGCCCGTACCCGTGACTGCCGGTCGGGACCGACATTAGGTGGCCGGAAAGCGACTGCGAAGTGTACGTTTCATCCACTCGACGCGAACGGAATGGAGGAAAGGTCCACCATGCCGGAGGAGCCGCAGCCCCCGTCCGCACCGCTCTCGTCCACACCGCCCCCGGCCGCACCCGTCCCGGCCGTGCCGCCGACACCTCCGGTGCCGCTGTCGGCGCTCCTGGCCCGTGAGGACCTGGGCCTGCGCCTGATCGCCGGACCCGCGGAGCCCGACACGGTGATCCACTGGGCGCACACCTCGGAGATGGCCGACCTCTACCCGTACCTGCTGGGCGGCGAGCTGCTGCTGACGGCGGGGGTCCACGTGCCCGCCGCGGCCGATCGCGACGGGGACACCCCCGGCCCGGAGGAGTACTTCGACGGCTATGTCTCCCGGATCGTCGCGGCGGGCGGCGCGGCCCTGGGGTTCGGCCTGGCGCCGGTGCACGACACGGTCCCGCCCGCCCTCGTCGCGGCCTGCGACACCTACGGGCTGCCCCTCCTCGAGGTCCCGCCCCGGACGACGTTCTCCGGGGTCGCCCGCGCGGTGTGGCAGCTCATGGCCCAGGCCCGGCTGGCCGAGCTGCGCCGGGTGACCGAGGCCCAGCAGAGCCTGGCGGCCGCCGCCGCCCGCCCCGATCCGGTACCGGCGGTCCTGCGGCAGCTCGCCCGGCGGGTGGACGGCCGGGCGGCCCTGTACGGCCCGGAGGGCACGGAACTGGCCCACGCGGGGAGGCTCCCGGCGGACGCGGGGGTCCCCGGGGAGGCACTGGCCGAGCTCGTCGGCGTCGTGCGGCCCCGCGAGGACCGGGGTCCCGCCCCGGCCTCCGCGACCGACACCGTGGACGGCGTCCACCTCACGGCCTACGCCCTCGGCAGCGGCCGGGGCTTCGTCCTGGGCGTCGCGGCTCCGCGCCGCGACCCCGGCGACCACACGATCGCCTCCGTCGCGTCCGTGCTGCTCTCCCTGCTCACCGGGGAGCACCAGAGCGCGAGCGGGGCCGCGCGGACGGCGGCCCTGGTGCGGCTGCTGCTCGGGACGGCACCCGAGGCGGTGGCGCCCCTTCTCGGCGGTGAGCGGTGGGTGGTCGTGCACGCGCGCCCCGCCGGGGACGGCCCCGCCCCGGACGCCGTCTCCGCCTCCGCGCTGGCGGCGGCGCTGGGCTCCACGCTGGTGGACGCCGGCGACGACGGCGTCGTCCGCGTCCTCGTCCCCGGCGACCGCGCGCCCGCCGCGCAGCCGGGCTGGACCTGCGGGGTCAGCGCGCCCGCGGACCCGCGGGGCTGGGCGGCCGCCGACGCCCAGGCGGCCCGCGCGCTGGCCCGCGCCCGGGCCACCCGGGCGGCCGTCGTCCAGCACGGCGAGCGTCCCGCGCTCGCCGACCTCGTCCCCCCGGCGGACGCCGAGGACCACGCCCGGACCCTGCTCGCCCCCGTCGCCGGCACTCCCGCCCTGACCGAGACCCTGCGCACCTGGCTCTCCCTGCACGGCAGTTGGGACCGCACCGCGGTGGCCCTGTCCGTCCACCGCAACACCGTCCGCCAACGCGTCGCCCGCTGCGCCGCGTTGTTGGACGCCGACCTCGACGACCCGGACGTACGCATGGAGTTGTGGTTCGCGCTCAGGGAGGGCTGACCCCGGGGCGCCCTGGCCGTCCCCGTCGCCGGGCCCCCCGAGTGACGCGCGTCCCAGCGACGGGGACGGCCGCGCCCCGGGCCCGGGCGCACCGGCACAATGGTGCTATGCCGATACCCGGGACGCCCAGCCGCGCCGAACTCGTCGCCCACCTCGTGAAGACCCGTATCGCGGGCGATGTCGCCACGCCTCGCGAGAACAACCTCTCCCACTACCGCAAGCTGGCGAACGGCGAGCGCAACTGGTGGCTCGGTCTGGAACTCGGCGACCGCTGGAGCGACGAGCAGGACGTGCTCGCGGTGATGGCGGAGCGGGTCGGCGTCAGCGACGACCCGGAGCACCGCTACGGCCAGGACACCATCGACCCCGAGCTGACCGTGGACGCGCTGGACCGTCTCGCGGCCCGGCTGCGCAAGGCGGCCGAGGACCGGCAGCGGGTGCTGTTCGCGACCGGTCACCCCGGGGGGCTGCTGGACGTGCACCGGGCGACGGCCGCCGCCCTGCGCGCCGCCGGCTGCGAGATCGTGGTGATCCCGGACGGTCTGCAGACGGACGAGGGGTACGTCATGCAGTTCGCGGACGTGGCGGTCCTGGAGCACGGCGCCACGCTGTGGCACACCCACTCGGGCGAGCCGATGCGCGCGATCCTGACCGGGCTGGAGCGGGAGGGCAGACCGCTGCCCGACCTGGTCGTGGCCGACCACGGCTGGGCCGGCTACGCGGGCCGGCACGGGGTGGACTCCGTGGGCTACGCCGACAGCAACGACCCGGCGCTCTTCCTCGCCGAGTCCGAGGGCACGCTCCAGGTCGTGGTACCGCTCGACGACCACGTCCTCAGCCCGCGCCACTACGACCCGATGACGGCGTACCTGCTCAGGGAGGCGGGCCTGGCCTGAGGGTCCTCCCGCGCCCCCGGTCCGGATCCCGGTGACCGGTCCGGGGGCGCGCCCGGCACGGGCGCGCCCCCCGGGGAACGCCTACCGCGGGACGCGGACCACGCCCTCCTGGATCACCGAGATGGCCAGCCGGCCGTCCTGGGTGTAGATGCGGGCCTGGCCGAGGCCCCGGCCGCCCGACGCGGACGGCGACTCCTGGTCGTAGAGCAGCCATTCGTCGGCCCGGAACGGGCGGTGGAACCACATCGCGTGGTCCAGTGAGGCGCCGACGACGTCGCCGGTCACCCAGCCGCCGCGCCCGTGGGCGAGCAGGATGGAGTCGAGGAGCGTCATGTCCGAGACGTAGGTCGCGAGGACGACGTGCAGCAGAGGGTCGTCCGCGAGCTTGCCGTTGGTGCGGAACCACACCTGGGAGCGCGGCTCGCGGGCCTCGCCGACGGTGGCGTACGGCGGCGCGTCGACGTAGCGCAGGTCGACGGACTCGCGGGCTTCCAGGATGCGCTCCACGACGTCGGCGTCGGTGAAGACGTCGGCGTACAGCGGCAGTTGCTCGGCGGTCGTGGGCAGCGTCTCCGGGTCGGGCGCGGGCGGCATCGGGGCCTGGTGCTCCATGCCCTCCTCGTACGCCTGGAAGGACGCGGAGAGGTGGAAGATCGGCTGTCCGTGCTGGACCGCGACCACCCTGCGGGTGGTGAAGGAGCGGCCGTCGCGGATGCGGTCCACCGAGTACACGATGGGTGCGCCGGGGTCGCCGATCCGCAGGAAGTACGCGTGCAGGGAGTGGGCGAGCCGGTCCTCGGGGACCGTCCGCCCGGCGGCCACGAGGGCCTGGGCCGCGACCTGTCCGCCGAAGACCCGTGGGACGACGGCGGACCGGGAACGGCCGCGGAAGATGTTCTCCTCGATCCGCTCGAGGTCGAGCAGATCGAGGAGAGACTGAAGTGCCTCGCTCATAAGGCAGTTGTACCGCGCAGCCTTTTCGCGGACCTTACAGGCCCATGTCCTTGGCGATGATCGTCTTCATGATCTCGCTGGTGCCGCCGTAGATGCGGTTGACCCGGTTGTCCGCGTACAGACGGGCGATCGGGTACTCGTTCATGAAGCCGTAGCCGCCGTGCAGCTGGAGGCAGCGGTCGATGACGCGGTGCGCGACCTCGGTGCAGAACAGCTTGGCGCTGGCGGCCTCGGCCGGGGTCAGCTCACCGGCGTCGAGGGCCTCCAGGGCGCGGTCGGCGACGGCCTCGGCCGCGTCCACCTCGGCCTGGCAGGCGGCCAGCTCGAACTTGGTGTTCTGGAAGTGGGCGACCGGCTTGCCGAAGACGGTGCGCTCCTGGACGTACTCCTTGGCGAACCGGACCGCGGCCTTGGCCTGCGCGTAGGCGCCGAAGGCGATGCCCCAGCGCTCGGAGGCGAGGTTGTGGCCGAGGTAGTAGAAGCCCTTGTTCTCCTCGCCGAGCAGGTCCTCGACGGGCACCTTCACGTCGACGAACGCCAGCTCGGCGGTGTCGGAGGTCTTCAGGCCGAGCTTGTCGAGCTTGCGACCGATGGAGTAGCCCTCGGACTTGGTGTCCACGGCGAACAGCGAGATGCCGTGGCGGCGGTCCTCGGCGGTGGGCGCGGAGGTGCGGGCGCAGACGATCACGCGGTCGGCGTGGACGCCGCCGGTGATGAAGGTCTTGGCGCCGTTGAGGACGTAGTGCGTGCCGTCCTCGGAGAGCTTGGCGGTGGTCTTCATGCCCGCGAGGTCGGAGCCGGTGCCCGGCTCGGTCATCGCGAGGGCCCACATCTCCTCGCCGGAGACGAACTTCGGCAGGAACCGCTTCTTCTGCTCGTCGCTGGCGAGCATCTTGATGTAGGGCAGGCCGAGCAGCACGTGCACGCCGGAGCCGCCGAAGGTGATGCCCGCGCGGGCGGTCTCCTCGTACACGACGGCCTCGAACTTGTACGAGTCGATGCCGGCACCGTCGTACTCCTCGTCGACACGGATGCCGAAGACACCCAGCTCGCCGAGCTTGTGGTAGAAGTCGCGCGGCGCCTGGCCGGCGGCGAGCCACTCGTCGTAGACCGGGACGACCTCGGTCTCGATGAAGGCGCGCAGGGTCTCCCGGAACGCCTCGTGGTCCTCGTTGAACACAGTACGGCGCACCGCCGCCACCTCCGCCTGAATACCTGAGTCATGTCTAAGCGCTTGCTCATTTATCAGGTTACCCGCCGGTCACGAGCGCCGTCCAGGGGTCACCCCCCGAGACGCTCGTCACGCCCCAGGGGTCACACCGGCCGCTCCGAACGCCCCCCGCGCCATCCGGTGCAGCAGCTCGGCCGTGCCCGTGCGCCCCGGGAGCGCGCCCGGCCGCCCCAGGTGCGGGGTCGAGTTGAGCAGGCCGAAGACCGAGTGCACGGCCGACCGGGCGGCCGGCTCGGTCAGCTCCGGGTACACCTCGCGGACCACCTCCACCCACAGCTCCACGTACTGGCGCTGGAGCTGGCGCACGAGCTTGCGGTCGCTGTCCCGCAGGCGGTCCAGCTCCCGGTCGTGCAGGGTGATCAGGGGACGGTCGTCGAGCGCGAAGTCGATGTGCCCCTCGATCAGCGAGTCCAGGAGGCCCTCGGCGCCTCCCTCGGCCTCCGCGACCCGGCGCCGGCCGCCCGTGAGCAGCTGCCCGCTGATGCCCACCAGCAGTTCGGCGAGCATCGCGTCCTTGCCGGCGAAGTGCCGGTAGAGACCGGGGCCGCTGATGCCGACCGCCGCTCCTATCTCATCCACTCCCACGCCGTGGAAACCACGTTCGGCGAAGAGCCGCGCGGCCTCCCTGAGGATCTGCTCGCGCCGGGTGGGGGCGTCGGTTCTGGTGGCCATGAAAACAATTCTAGACATCACGGTTAGCGGTCGTTAACCTGAAGGAGTTGCGTTAACGCTCATTAACTAGTGGACCACTGGTGAGGGGACCGCAGGATGCAAGAGGCACCGGAGCTGACGAGCGCGGCGGATCCCGCGTCGGAGGCCTGGAGGGCCAACGAGGCGGCGCACCGCGCGCTGGGCGAGGAGCTGCGCGCCAAGCTGGCCGCGGCGCGGCTCGGCGGCGGCGAGAAGGCACGCGCGCGGCACACCGCGCGCGGCAAGCTGCTGCCCCGCGACCGCGTGGACACCCTGCTCGACCCCGGCTCCCCGTTCCTGGAGCTGGCGCCGCTCGCCGCCGACGGGATGTACGACGGAGCGGCCCCGGCCGCCGGTGTCATCGCCGGGATCGGCCGGGTGAGCGGGCGCGAGTGCGTGATCGTCGCCAACGACGCCACCGTCAAGGGCGGCACGTACTACCCGATGACGGTGAAGAAGCACCTGCGCGCCCAGGAGGTGGCGCTGGAGAACCGTCTGCCCTGCGTGTACCTCGTCGACTCCGGGGGCGCCTTCCTGCCCATGCAGGACGAGGTGTTCCCCGACCGCGAGCACTTCGGGCGGATCTTCTACAACCAGGCGCGGATGTCCGGCGCCGGGATCCCGCAGATCGCGGCCGTCCTCGGTTCCTGCACGGCCGGCGGCGCCTACGTGCCCGCGATGAGCGACGAGGCCGTGATCGTGCGCAACCAGGGGACGATCTTCCTGGGCGGTCCGCCGCTGGTGAAGGCCGCCACCGGCGAGGTCGTCACGGCCGAGGAGCTGGGCGGCGGCGAGGTCCACTCCCGCGTGTCGGGCGTCACCGACCACCTCGCGGAGGACGACGCGCACGCGCTGCGGATCGTGCGGAACATCGTGGCCACGCTCCCCGCGCGCGGAAGCCTCCCCTGGTCGGTGGAGCCCCCGGCCGAACCCAAGGTCGACCCGTACGGGCTGTACGGCGCGGTGCCGGTCGACTCCCGCACCCCCTACGACGTGCGCGAGGTCATCGCGCGCGTGGTCGACGGCTCGCGCTTCTCCGAGTTCAAGGCCGAGTTCGGCCAGACCCTGGTCACCGGCTTCGCGCGGATCCACGGGCACCCGGTCGGGATCGTCGCCAACAACGGCATCCTGTTCTCCGAGTCGGCCCAGAAGGGCGCCCACTTCATCGAGCTGTGCGACCAGCGCGGCATCCCGCTGGTGTTCTTGCAGAACATCTCCGGGTTCATGGTGGGCCGCCAGTACGAGGCCGGCGGCATCGCCAAGCACGGCGCGAAGATGGTGACGGCCGTGGCCTGCACCCGGGTGCCGAAGCTGACCGTCGTGATCGGCGGTTCGTACGGCGCGGGCAACTACTCGATGTGCGGCCGGGCCTATTCGCCGCGCTTCCTGTGGATGTGGCCGGGCGCCAAGATCTCCGTGATGGGCGGCGAGCAGGCCGCATCCGTCCTCGCGACCGTCAAGCGCGACCAGATCGAGGCGCGCGGGGACTCCTGGCCGGCGGCGGACGAGGAGGACTTCAAGGACCCGATCCGCCGGCAGTACGAGCAGCAGGGCAACGCCTACTACGCGAGCGCCCGGCTCTGGGACGACGGCGTGATCGACCCGCTGGAGACCCGGCAGGTCCTCGGACTCGCCTTGACCGCCTGCGCCAACGCGCCCCTGGGTGACCCCCAGTTCGGCGTCTTCCGGATGTGAGGGGACCCATGTTTGACACGGTGCTTGTGGCCAACCGGGGCGAGATCGCCGTCCGCGTCATCCGCACCCTGCGCGCGCTCGGCGTGCGCTCGGTGGCCGTCTTCTCGGACGCCGACGCCGACGCCCGGCACGTCCGGGAGGCCGACACCGCGGTGCGGATCGGACCGGCGCCCGCGTCGGAGAGCTATCTGTCCATCGAGGCACTGCTGGAGGCGGCGGCCCGCACCGGCGCCCGGGCGGTCCACCCGGGGTACGGCTTCCTCGCCGAGAACGCCGCCTTCGCGCGGGCCTGCGCCGAGGCCGGACTGGTCTTCATCGGCCCGTCCGCCGAGGCGATCTCCCTGATGGGCGACAAGATCCGCGCCAAGGAGACGGTGAAGGCGGCCGGCGTCCCGGTCGTCCCCGGCTCCTCGGGCAGCGGTCTGACGGACGCGGAGCTGATCGCGGCCGCCCGCGAGATCGGCGTCCCGGTGCTGCTGAAGCCCAGCGCGGGCGGCGGCGGCAAGGGCATGCGCCTGGTGCGCGACGCCGGGGTCCTGGCCGACGAGATCGCCGCCGCCCGGCGCGAGGCCCGGGCCTCCTTCGGCGACGACACGCTGCTCGTCGAGCGCTGGGTCGACCGGCCCCGGCACATCGAGATCCAGGTCCTGGCGGACGGGCACGGCAACGTCGTGCACCTGGGCGAGCGCGAGTGCTCCCTCCAGCGCCGCCACCAGAAGATCATCGAGGAGGCGCCCAGCGTGCTCCTCGACGAGGCCACCCGGGCCGCGATGGGGGAGGCGGCCGTCCAGGCGGCCCGCTCCTGCGGCTACCGGGGCGCGGGCACGGTGGAGTTCATCGTCCCCGGCGGCGACCCGTCGTCGTACTACTTCATGGAGATGAACACCCGCCTCCAGGTGGAGCACCCGGTCACCGAGCTGGTGACCGGCCTCGACCTCGTCGAGTGGCAGCTCCGCGTCGCCGCCGGCGAGCACCTGCCGTACGAGCAGGACGACATCACCCTCACCGGGCACGCCGTGGAGGCCCGGATCTGCGCCGAGGACCCGGCGCGCGGCTTCCTCCCCTCCGGCGGCACCGTGCTCGCGCTGCACGAGCCCCAGGGCGACGGGGTGCGCACCGACTCGGGCCTGACGGAGGGCACCGAGGTCGGCAGCCTCTACGACCCGATGCTCTCCAAGGTCATCGCGTACGGCCCCGACCGCCCCACCGCCCTGCGCAGGCTCCGGGCCGCCCTCGCCGAGACGGTCACCCTCGGGGTCCAGACGAACGCGGGCTTCCTGCGCCGGCTGCTGGCCCACCCGGCCGTGGTCGCGGGCGACCTGGACACCGGTCTGGTCGAGCGGGAGGCGGACGGCCTGGTCCCGGACGGGGTGCCCGAGGAGGTGTACGAGGCGGCGGCGGCCGTCCGGCTCGCCGAGCTGGCCCCGGCGGACGAGGGCTGGAGAGACCCGTTCTCGGTGCCGAGCGGCTGGCGGCTCGGCGGCACGCCGAAGCCGGTGGGCTTCTCCCTGCGGGTCCTGGACCCCGTGGAGTACACCCCGCGCGGCACCCACACGGTCACCGCCGACCGGGTCGCGGTGACGCTGGACGGGGTGCGGCACACCTTCCACCGCGCCGCCGACTGGGTCGGCCGCGACGGCGACGCCTGGCACGTGCGCGACCACGACCCGGTGGCCGCCGCGCTCACCGGATCGGCGCACGCCGGTGCCGACTCGCTGACCGCGCCGATGCCCGGCACCGTGACCGTCGTGAAGGTCGCCGTCGGGGACGAGGTGGTGGCCGGTCAGAGCCTGCTCGTGGTCGAGGCGATGAAGATGGAGCACGTCATCTCCGCGCCGCACGCCGGGACGGTCAGCGAGCTGGACGTCACACCGGGCACGACGGTCGCCATGGACCAGGTCCTCGCGGTCATCACTCCCGCGGAGGAGGAGACGGCGTGAGCACCTCCGAGATCGGCCTGCCGATGGCCGTGCCGGCCCAGGACCTGCCCGCCCGGGTCCGGATCCACGAGGTCGGCGCGCGCGACGGGCTACAGAACGAGAAGGCGACCGTACCGACCGAGGTGAAGGCGGAGTTCATCCGGCGCCTCGCGGACGCGGGGCTGACCACGATCGAGGCGACCAGCTTCGTCCACCCCCGGTGGGTTCCCCAACTGGCGGACGCCGAGCAGCTGTTCCCCCAGGTCGCCGATCTGCCGGTGACGCTTCCGGTGCTGGTGCCGAACGAGCGCGGGCTGGAGCGGGCGCTGGCGCTCGGCGCCCGGCACGTGGCCGTCTTCGCCAGCGCGACGGAGTCCTTCGCGAAGGCCAACCTCAACCGGACGGTCGACGAGTCGCTCGCCATGTTCGAGCCGGTGGTACACCGCGCGAAGGACGCCGGCAGCGCGGTCCGCGGCTACGTCTCGATGTGCTTCGGCGACCCCTGGGAGGGGCCCGTCCCGGTCCACCAGGTCGTCCGCGTCTGCAAGGCGCTGCGGGACATGGGCTGTGACGAGCTGAGCCTCGGCGACACGATCGGCGTGGCGACGCCGGGCCATGTGCAGTCCCTGCTCGCCGAGCTGAACGAGGAGGGCGTGCCCACCAGCGCCCTCGCCGTGCACTTCCACGACACCTACGGCCAGGCGCTCTCCAACACCCTGGCCGCCCTCCAGCACGGCGTCGCCACCGTCGACGCCTCCGCGGGCGGCCTCGGCGGCTGCCCGTACGCGAAGTCCGCGACGGGCAACCTCGCGACGGAAGACCTCGTGTGGATGCTCCAGGGCCTCGGTATCGACACCGGGGTCGACCTCGGCCGCCTCACCGCCACGAGCGTGTGGATGGCCGGACGACTGGGCCGACCCAGCCCATCCCGCACCGTCAAAGCACTCGGTAAAACGACACAGTCCCACCAGGAGTGAACACCATGTCCCTGGACCACCGCCTCTCCCCCGAACTCGAGGAACTCCGCCGCACGGTGGAGGAGTTCGCCCACGACGTCGTGGCACCGAAGATCGGCGACTTCTACGAACGGCACGAGTTCCCGTACGAGATCGTGCGGGAGATGGGCCGCATGGGCCTGTTCGGGCTGCCGTTCCCCGAGGAGTACGGCGGCATGGGCGGCGACTACCTCGCCCTCGGCATCGCCCTGGAGGAGCTGGCCCGGGTCGACTCCTCCGTGGCCATCACCCTGGAGGCGGGCGTCTCGCTGGGCGCCATGCCGCTCCACCTCTTCGGCACCGAGGAGCAGAAGCGCGAGTGGCTGCCGCGGCTGTGCTCCGGCGAGATCCTGGGCGCCTTCGGCCTGACCGAGCCGGACGGCGGCTCGGACGCGGGCGCGACCCGCACGACGGCCCGCCTCGACCCCGAGACGGACGAATGGGTCATCAACGGCAGCAAGTGCTTCATCACCAACTCGGGCACGGACATCACGGGTCTGGTGACGGTCACCGCGGTCACCGGCCGCAAGCCCGACGGCAAGCCGCTGATCTCCGCGATCATCGTGCCCTCCGGCACCCCCGGCTTCACGGTCGCGGCCCCGTACTCGAAGGTCGGCTGGAACGCCTCCGACACCCGTGAGCTGTCCTTCACGGACGTGCGCGTCCCGGCGGCCAACCTGCTCGGCGAGGAGGGCCGCGGCTACGCGCAGTTCCTGCGCATCCTGGACGAGGGCCGCATCGCCATCGCGGCGCTGGCCACGGGGCTCGCGCAGGGCTGTGTCGACGAGTCGGTCAAGTACGCCAAGGAACGGCACGCCTTCGGACGCTCGATCGGCGCCAACCAGGCGATCCAGTTCAAGATCGCCGACATGGAGATGAAGGCCCACATGGCCCGCGTGGGCTGGCGCGACGCCGCGTCCCGCCTGGTCGCCGGCGAGCCCTTCAAGAAGGAGGCGGCGGTCGCCAAGCTGTACTCCTCCACCATCGCGGTCGACAACGCCCGTGACGCCACGCAGGTCCACGGCGGCTACGGCTTCATGAACGAGTACCCGGTCGCCCGCATGTGGCGCGACTCCAAGATCCTGGAGATCGGCGAGGGCACGAGCGAGGTCCAGCGGATGCTGATCGCCCGGGAGCTGGGGCTGGTGGGCTGACCTTCACGCACGACCGGCACGACCGGCACGCCGCGGCCACCGACGGGCACCCGCCCGCCGGTGGCCGCGGCGCGTCCGGCACCGCCCGCGGGACCGGACCGCGTCCGTCGGGTTCGAGCCACGGTCAACCGGGCAGGGATGCGGGCGAGTCGAGGCGCCAGGGCGTCCGCCCCGCCGACCGTGGCCGCGATGTCGCCACGTCAACGGCCGTACCGCACGGGCGGACCACGGGCCCGGCCGCGGCACCCGCCCCCTGGACAAGAACTGAGGTTAGGCTAACCTACCTTTGAACTCGTCCGGCGGGCGCTTCCCGCCCCGTGCCGAAAGCAGCCACACATGTCCAACGCCCGTGCCACCCACCTCACCCGCCGCGGCGTCCTCGCCGCGGGCGGCGCCCTCGGCCTCGGCGCCGCCCTCGCCGCCTGCGGCGACGACAAGGACTCGAAAAGCGGTGGCCCGGAGTCGACGAAGGCCGCCGAGAAGTCCGGCCCCTGGACGTTCAAGGACGACCGCGGCACGACCGTGAAGCTGGACAAGGTCCCGGCGAACATCGTCGCCTTCACCGGTGTCGCCGCCGCCCTGTTCGACTACGGCGTCGAGGTCAAGGGCGTGTTCGGCCCGACGACGACCAAGGACGGCAAGGCCGACGTCCAGGCCGGCGACATGGACGTCAGCAAGCTGACCGTCCTCGGCAACGAGTGGGGCCAGTTCAACATCGAGAAGTACGCGGGCCTCGCGCCCGACGTGCTCATCTCCACGATGTTCGACGGCGCGGGCACCCTCTGGTACGTCCCCGAGGAGTCCAAGGACAAGATCCTCAAGCTGGCCCCGAGCGTCGGCGTCTCCGTCTACGACCGTCAGATGCCCGCGTCGCTGGAGCGCATGTACGCGCTCGCCGAGTCCCTCGGCGCCGACGTGAAGTCCGCGAAGATCGTCGAGGCGAAGAAGAAGTTCGAGACGGCCGCCGAGCGGCTGCGCAAGGCCGCCAAGGCCCGCCCGGAGATCAAGGTGCTCGCCGGCAGCGCGAGCCAGGACATCTTCTACGTCTCCGGCTCCAACCTCTCCATCGACCTCGAGTACTTCAAGGCCCTCGGCGTGAACATCGTCGAGCCCTCCGCCAAGGCCCTGAAGGCCAGCGGCGGCTGGTTCGAGAACCTGAGCTGGGAGAACGTCGACAAGTACCCGGCCGACATCATCATCATGGACGACCGCAGCGCGACCATCCAGCCGGCCGACATCACCGAGGCCACCTGGAAGAAGCTGCCCGCCGTCAAGGCCGGCCAGGTCATCGCCCGGACGCCCGAGGCGATCCTGTCGTACGACAAGTGCACCCCGATCCTCGACAAGCTCGCCGAGGCCATCGAGAACGCGAAGAAGGTCGCCTGACCCCCTCCGTGTCCGCCTGAAGCCACCTCAGGAGCACTCATGACGACGGCCGTGGCCGCCCCGTTCCGTTTCTTCTCCCTCCGGGTCGTACGGACGAGGCGGCTCGGCCCGTCCCTGGTCCGGGTGACCTTCGCGGGACCCGATCTGCACGCGTTCCACTCCCACGGACGCGACCAGTCGCTCTCGCTGTTCCTGCCGCACCCCGGCCAGAGCGAACCGGCCGTCCCGGTGGAGCTCGGTGACGGGTGGTGGCAGGGCTGGCGCGAACTGCCGGACGACGTACGGGCGGTGATGCGCTCGTACACCCTGCGGGCGCTGCGCCGCGACCCCGACGAGATCGACATCGACTTCGCGCTGCACGGCCTGGAGCCGGGCACGGCCACCCCCGCG
Source organism: Streptomyces populi (assembly GCF_002911015.1). Lineage (GTDB taxonomy): Bacteria > Actinomycetota > Actinomycetes > Streptomycetales > Streptomycetaceae > Streptomyces > Streptomyces populi. The sequence continues at coordinate 8,462 of NZ_KZ626901.1, read as the reverse complement.
GGGCCCGCCTCGCGCTGGGCGTCCGGGGCGCGGGCCGGTGACCGCGTCGTGCTGCTCGGGCCCGCCGTCGAGGACAACCGCGCCATCCGCTTCCGGCCGCCCGCGGACACCGATCTCGTGGTCCTGTGGGGCGACGAGACGGCCGTCCCCGCCGTCTCCGCCATCCTCGAGTCCCTGCCGGCCGGCCGGCGCGTCCGGGCCTGGCTGGAGGTGCACCACGCCGCCGACATCCAGGACCTGGCGACGGCGGCCGACGCCGAGATCACCTGGCTCGTACGGGACGAGCGCTCCGACCCGGGCGCTCCCCTGGCGCTCGACGCGCTGCGGGCAGCCGCGCTCCCGCCCGCCGAGGCCCCGTACGCCTGGATCGCGGGCGAGTCCGGCTGCGTGAGGGAGCTGCGCCGCCATCTGGTGCACGAGCGGGGCGTCGACCGCCGGCGGGTCACCTTCGTGGGCTACTGGCGGCGGGGACTGAGCGAGGAGCAACTGCGGGAGCAGGGCGAGTAGTTCGCGAAAACCGGCGCGCCTCCCGGAAACCCCCGCGGAGCGAGACGTGGATCACGAAAGGCGCAGGTGGGGCGGGGTCGCACGTTCGACTTAGGTTAGGCTAACCTAAGTTGAACGTCGCGACCTCGCCCCATCTTCTTGTCCCGCTCGGACTCTCCCCCGCACGGAGGACCCCCACATGCGCTCGCACCTGCTCAACGACACCACCGCGGACCGGTATCGCCGCTCCGTGACCGAAGGCGTCGAGCGGGTGGCGGCCAGACTCGCCACCACCGACCGCCCGTTCACGGGTGTCACGGTCGACGAACTCACTCCCCGCATCGAGCGGATCGACCTCGACAAGCCCCTGCACGACACCACGGCCGTTCTCGACGAGCTGGAGGAGGTCTACCTCCAGGACGCGATCTACTTCCACCACCCCCGCTACCTCGCCCACCTCAACTGCCCGGTCGTCATCCCGGCCGTGCTCGGCGAGGCCGTCCTGTCCGCCGTCAACTCCTCGCTGGACACCTGGGACCAGTCGGCCGGCGGCACCCTGATCGAGCGCCGGCTCATCGACTGGACCAACGAGCGGATCGGTCTCGGCCCGGCCGCCGACGGCGTGTTCACCAGCGGCGGCAGCCAGTCCAACCTCCAGGCCCTGCTGCTGGCCCGCGAGGAGGCGAAACTCGGCGAGGAGGACGGGGAGGCGGGAGACGGCCTCGGCCGACTGCGCGTCTTCGCCTCCGAGGTCAGCCACTTCAGCGTCAAGAAGTCGGCCAAACTCCTCGGCCTCGCCGCCGACGCCGTCGTCTCGATCCCCGTCGACCACGACAAGCGCATGCAGACGGTCGCCCTCGCCCACGAGCTGGAGCGCTGCCGGGCGGAGGGCCTGGTCCCCATGGCGGTCGTCGCCACCGCGGGCACCACCGACTTCGGCTCCATCGACCCGCTGCCCGAGATCGCCGAACTGTGCTCCCAGTTCGGGACCTGGATGCACGTGGACGCGGCCTACGGCTGCGGACTGCTCACCTCGCTGAAGAACCGGGACCGCATCGACGGCATCGAGCGGGCCGATTCCGTCACCGTCGACTACCACAAGTCCTTCTTCCAGCCCGTGAGTTCCTCGGCCGTGCTGGTCCGTGACGCCTCGACCCTGCGCCACGCCACCTACCACGCGGAGTACCTCAACCCGCGCCGCATGGTCACCGAGCGCATCCCCAACCAGGTCGACAAGTCCCTCCAGACCACCCGGCGCTTCGACGCGCTGAAGCTGTGGATGACCCTGCGCACGATGGGCGCCGACGGCATCGGCGAACTCTTCGACGAGGTCTGCGACCTGGCCGCCGAGGGCTGGAAGATCCTCGCCGCCGACCCGCGCTTCGACGTCGTCGTGGAGCCCTCGCTCTCCACCCTCGTCTTCCGGTACATCCCGGCCGCCGTCACCGACCCGGCCGAGATCGACCGCGCCAACCTGTACGCCCGCAAGGCCCTGTTCGCCTCCGGCGACGCCGTCGTCGCGGGCACCAAGGTCGGCGGACGCCACTACCTGAAGTTCACCTTGCTCAACCCCGAGACCACGAGGGACGACATCGCCGCCGTCCTCGATCTGATCGCCGGCCACGCCGAGCAGTACCTGGGAGAGTCCCTTGACCGCGCTTGCTGAATCCACGGACACCACCTACGACTTCGTGGGGATCGGGCTCGGCCCCTTCAACCTCGGCCTCGCCTGCCTGACCGAGCCGATCGCCGAACTCAGCGGTGTCTTCCTGGAGTCGAAGCCCCACTTCGAGTGGCACTCCGGCATGTTCCTGGACGGCGCGCACCTACAGACCCCGTTCATGTCGGACCTGGTCACCCTCGCCGACCCGACGTCCCCGTACTCCTTCCTCAACTACCTGAAGGAATCGGGCCGTCTGTACGCGTTCTACATCCGCGAGAACTTCTACCCGCTGCGGGTCGAGTACGACGACTACTGCCGCTGGGCCGCGGACAAGCTGAGCAGCGTCCGCTTCGGGACGACGGTCACCGAGGTGACGTACGACGAGGGCGAGGAGCTGTACGTCGTACGGACGCGAGGGGGCGACACCTACCGCGGCCGACGGCTCGTCCTCGGCACCGGCACCGTGCCCTTCGTCCCGGAGGCCTGCCAGGACCTCGGCGGCGACTTCTTCCACACCGCGCAGTACATGCACCGCAAGGCGGAGCTCGCCGGGAAGAAGTCGATCACGATCGTCGGCAGCGGCCAGAGCGCCGCGGAGATCTACTACGAACTGCTCTCCGGGATCGACGTCCACGGCTACCAGCTCAACTGGGTCACCCGCTCCCCGCGGTTCTTCCCGCTGGAGTACACCAAGCTGACCCTGGAGATGACGTCCCCGGACTACATCGACTACTTCAGCGCGCTGCCCGAGGACACCCGCTACCGGCTGGAGAAGCAGCAGAAGGGCCTGTTCAAGGGCATCAACGGCGACCTCATCGACGCGATCTTCGACCTGCTGTACCAGAAGAACGTCGAGAGCGGCGACCGCCCGGTCCCCACCCGGCTGCTCACCAACTCCACCCTGCGCAGCGCCCGTCACGAGAACGGCACCTACCGGCTGGGCCTGCGCCAGGACGAGCAGGGCAAGGACTACGAGATCGACACCGAGGGCCTGATCCTGGCCACCGGCTACCACTACGCGGCCCCGGCCTTCCTCGAGCCGGTCAAGGACCGCCTCCGCCTCGACGGCCACGGACGGTACGACGTGGCCCGCAACTACTCCATCGACGTCACCGGCCGCGGGGTCTTCCTCCAGAACGCCGGCGTGCACACCCACAGCATCACGTCCCCGGACCTCGGCATGGGCCCGTACCGCAACGCGTCCATCATCCGTGAGCTGCTCGGCACCGAGTACTACCCGGTCGAGAAGACCATCGCGTTCCAGGAGTTCGCCGTATGACCATCACGACCACCGTAGGCACCTTCACCGTCCGCCCCCTCGACCCCGTCGAGGACGCACCGCTGCTGCACCGCTGGGTGACGCACCCCAAGGCCGCCTTCTGGATGATGCAGGAGGCGAAACTGCACGACGTGGAGCGCGAGTACATGGCCATCGCGGCGAGCGAGCACCACGAGGCGTTCCTCGGCCTGCTGGACGGCGAGCCCGTCTTCCTGATGGAGCGCTACGACCCCCGCCACGTCGAACTCGTCGGCCTCTACGAGCCGGAGCCGGGCGACGTCGGCATGCACTTCCTGGTCGCCCCGAGCGACACGCCCGTGCACGGCTTCACCCGGGCCGTGATCACCGCGGTGGTGGAGCACCTCTTCGCCGACCCGGCCACCCGCCGGGTGGTCGTCGAGCCCGACGTGGCCAACACGGCCGTGCACGCCCTCAACGAGGCCGTCGGCTTCGTGCCCGTGCGGGAGATCCAGAAGCCGGAGAAGAAGGCGCTGCTGAGCTTCTGCACCCGGGAGCAGTTCGAGAAGGCGGTGGCCGCGTGAACCCCGCCGAGAGCGCAGCCCACCTCTCCCCCGAACGCTGGGCGGCCGCCGAGCGCCTCCTCGTCCGCAAGGCGCTCGCCGAGTTCGCGCACGAGCGGCTGATCACCCCGCGGAGCCTGCCGGACGGCCGCTACGAGGTCACCGGCGACAACGGGACGACGAGCTACCGGTTCACCGCGACCCGGCGCCTGCTCGACCACTGGCAGGTGGCCGCCGAGTCCATCACCCGGCACCGCGACGGCACCGAACTCCCGCTGTCGGCACTGGACTTCTTCATCGAGCTGAAGGAGTCACTCGGCCTGAGCGACGAGATCCTGCCGGTCTACCTGGAGGAGATCTCTTCCACCCTCGCGGGCACCTGCTACAAGCTCACCAAGCCGCGGATCACCGTGCGCGAGCTGGCCGGCTCCGGTTTCCAGGCCATCGAGACCGGCATGACCGAGGGGCACCCCTGCTTCGTCGCCAACAACGGGCGGCTGGGCTTCGGTGTGCACGACTACCTCGCCTACGCCCCCGAGACCGCGAGCCCCATCCGGCTGGTGTGGCTGGCGGCGCACCGCTCCCGGGCCGCCTTCACGGCGGGCGTCGGCATCGAGTACGAGTCCTTCGTGCGCGCCGAACTGGGCCCGGAGACGGTCGAACGGTTCGACGGGATCCTGCGCGGACAGGGGCTCGACCCCGAGGACTACCTCCTCATACCCGTCCACCCCTGGCAGTGGCACAACAAGCTGTCCGTGACGTTCGCCGCCGAGGTCGCCCAGCGGCGCCTGGTCCCGCTCGGCGAGGGCGACGACGAGTACCTGGCCCAGCAGTCCATCCGGACGTTCTTCAACACCAGCAGCCCGCACAAGCACTACGTGAAGACGGCGCTGAGCGTCCTCAACATGGGCTTCATGCGCGGTCTGTCCGCCGCCTACATGGAGGCGACCCCGGCCATCAACGACTGGCTGGTCCAGCTCGTCGAGAACGACCCGGTGCTGAAGTCGACCGGTCTGTCGGTCATCCGGGAGCGGGCGGCCGTCGGCTACCGGCACCTGGAGTACGAGGCGGCCACCGACCGGTACTCCCCGTACCGCAAGATGCTGGCCGCGCTGTGGCGCGAGAGTCCCGTCCCCTCGCTCCGGGAGGGCGAGTCCCTGGCGACGATGGCCTCCCTCGTCCATGTCGACCACGAGGGTTCCTCGTTCGCGGCCGCGCTGATCGAGCGGTCGGGCCTCACGCCGGTGGAGTGGCTGCGCGGCTACCTGCACGCCTACCTCACCCCGCTGCTGCACAGCTTCTACGCCTACGACCTGGTCTACATGCCGCACGGCGAGAACGTCATCCTGGTCCTGGAGGACGGGGCGGTGCGGCGGGCGGTCTACAAGGACATCGCCGAGGAGATCGCGGTCATGGACCCGCAGGCGGTGCTGCCGCCCGCGGTCGAGCGGATCCGGGTCGACGTCCCCGAGGACACGAAGCTGCTGTCGATCTTCACGGACGTCTTCGACTGCTTCTTCCGCTTCCTGGCCGCCCAGCTCGCGGACGAGGGGGTCCTCGCCGAGGAGGACTTCTGGCGGACGGTCGCCGAGTCGGTGCGCGCCTACCAGGAGGCGACGCCCGAGCTGGAGGACAAGTTCCGGCAGTACGACCTGTTCGCGCCGGAGTTCGCGCTGTCCTGCCTCAACCGGCTCCAGCTGCGCGACAACCGGCAGATGGTCGACCTGGCCGATCCCTCGGGCGCCCTGCAACTGGTCGGCACCCTGAAGAACCCGATCGCCGGGTTCTGAGCACCGGGCTCCTGGCGCGTCCAGGAGCCCCGCGTACGGGCGGGCGCCCCGGAGACGGGCCGCCGGGGCGCCCGTCGGCGTTCCGTCTACCGCGCGGGCCAGGGAACCTGGGGCGAGCGGTAATACGCGATGCCGAGCGCGTCCCAGCGGGGCGCCTGGGCGGCGAGGCGCACCTTGTAGGTGTCCCAGTCGTGCGTGGAGGCGGGGGACCAGCCGAGTTCGGCGGCCCCGGGCAGCCTCGGGAAGGCCATGACGTCGATGTCCGCGGAGCTCCGGATCGTCTCCGTCCACAGCGGCGCCTCGACGCCCCTGACGGCCGAGGCGGGCACGCCGGAGAGGTAGCCGCCCGGGTCCCAGTCGTAGGCCCGCCGCACCTCCACCAGACCGGCCCAGTCCTGCCCGAGCGGGGTGTCGGCGGTGTACTTCATGTCGAGGTAGAGCCGGTCCGCGGGCGACAGCACGACCCCGGTCCCGTTCCGCGCGGCGCGGGCGACCTGCTCCTTCTCCTCGGCACCGGTGTCGTCGAGCCCCCAGTACTGCGCGACGGCGCCCTTCGCCGGAGCGGCCCCGGTCAGCTGGTGCCAGCCCATCACCTTCTTGCCGTACTTCGCGACGAGGGGCTGCACCTTGTCCATGAAGGCCACGTAGTCGGCGTGGCTCGTGGAGTGCGCCTCGTCGCCGCCGATGTGGAGGTACGCGCCGGGCGTGATCGCCGCGAGCTCGCGGATCACGTCCTCCACGAAGGCGTACGTCCTCGGCTCGCCGACGCACAGCGAGCTGAAGCCGACCTCCGTGCCGGTGTAGAGCGGCGGCGCGACCCCGTCGCAGTTCAGGTCCGCGTACGAGGAGAGGGCCGCGTTGGTGTGTCCGGGCATGTCGATCTCCGGGACGACCTCCAGATAGCGCGAGGCGGCGTACCGGACGATCTCGCGGTAGTCGGCCTTGGTGTAGAAGCCGCCCGGTCCGCCGCCGACCTGGGTGGAGCCGCCGTGGGCCGCCAGCCGGGGCCAGGAGTCGACGGCGATGCGCCAGCCCTGGTCGTCGCTCAGGTGCAGGTGCAGCTTGTTGACCTTGTACAGCGCCAGTTCGTCGATGTAGCGCTTCACCTGGGCGACGGTGAAGAAGTGCCGGGAGACGTCGAGCATGGCCCCGCGGTACGCGTAGCGCGGGGTGTCCGTGATGGTGCCGCCGGCGATCAGCCAGGGCCCGTGCTGGACGGACTTCTTCTCGACGGCGGCGGGCAGCAGCTGACGCAGGGTCTGGACGCCGTGGAAGAGGCCCGCGGGCCTGCCGGCCGTGATGGTGACGCCCGAGGCGCCGCTGTCGAGCCGGTAGCCCTCGTCGCCCAGTCCCTTGCCGCCGAGCCGGAGCCGGATGCCTCCCGCGCCGCCCGGGCCGACCGGCAGCCGGTAGCCGGTGGAGGGCCGCAGGACGTCCGCGAGGTACTCGCCGACCGCGCGGGCTTCGCGCGAGCCGTCGACGCGGATGCGGGTGTCACCGGTGAGGCGGTACGGGGCTCCGCCCGGCTCGACGGACGCGGGGGCCGGGACGACATGGACCGGCGGGGCGGCGGCCCGGGTGTGCGGTGCCGCGCCGACGAGGGAGGTACCCGCCGCCGCCACGAGCAGCAGCGTGCCGAGAAGCCGGGGCGTTCTGTGGTGCTGTCTCACATGCGCTCCCTGTGGTCGAGATCTCGGATTGGTCGAGACCACTTTGCCTCAGTCGCGGTGGAACAATCCTCCCCATGGCGGAAATCATCCAGCGGGACGGCACATGGATCTTCGACGGGGACGCCCTGCGGCTGACCCCGGGACGGGACAAGAACGTCGGTCTGCTGCGTCGGACGCTGGGTGAGATCACCGTGCCGCTGGGCGCGTTGGCGGGCATATCCCTGGAGCAGGGCAAGAAGACCGGGCGGCTCAGACTCCGGCTGCGCGACGGCGCCGACCCGCTGCTCCAGGCGACCGGCGGCAAGCTCACGGAGCCGAACGACCCGTACCAGCTCACGGTGGAGGCCGACCGTCTCGGCGTCGCCGAGTACTTCGTGGACGAGGTCCGGAGCGCGCTGCTGCTCGACCAGGTTCCCTCCGGCCCGGTGGACGGCTATCTGCTGCCCGGTCCGGCGGTGCCGCTGTCAGCGTCCGCGGGCGACGGCACGGCGAGCTTCGACGGTGAGCGCGTACGCCTGGAGTGGAACTGGAAGACGGAGGACGCGAAGTCCGCGTCGGGTGCCCGCGCCCTCGCCCTCGGGGACATCACGGCCGTCGAGTGGCGGCCCGCGGCCGGGCTGGAGAACGGCTGTCTGCGCTTCACCGTGCGTGGCGCCGGCACCGAGGCGCCGCCGAAGTACGACCCCAACTCCGTGGAGCTGTGGGGCTTCAAGAAGGACCCGCTGATGGCGCTGGTCGCGGCGGCCGTGCAGGTGAGGCTGCCGCACCCGGCGGCGGCCGGGGACCGGCCGGTCCTGGAGCCGGCCGGGGAGGCGGACCCGGGTCCCGGACCCGGGTCCGACCACGACGCCCTCCTGCGCAGGCTGCGCGAACTGGGCGAGCTGCACAAGGAGGGCGTCCTGACGGACGAGGAGTTCGCCCTGGCCAAGCAGGCGGTCCTCAAGCGCCTGTGAAGACGGGCTCGGACGAGTACCGCCGCTCGCGGGAGGGGCATCCTCTCGGCGAGCAGCCGCCGCTCGGGTACGCCCATGCTTGACATCCTCCCCCTCTTAA
>NZ_KZ626900.1 GCF_002911015.1 Streptomyces populi | reverse complement strand
GAACGACGAGAACGGCTTCGCCGCGCAGTCGGTGGAGTTCGCCCGCTCCTGCGGTGCCCGCGCCCGCTTCGACCACCAGATCTTCGTCGACTTCTTCCGCACCTCTTTCACAACGGCCGGATCCCGGGCTCCGACCGTCCCGGCCGTCCGCCCCGGGACGACGAAGTCGCTCCCCCGGCGGAAATCGCGACGCGGAAATCGCGCTCCCGCCAGGAAACATTTCGGCCAGATGTTTTCCAGAAACCCTGTGGTGGGCTCCATCGGCAGCCGATTGAATCAAGGTTCGCAAGACGATCTTGGTAAGAGAACGGGGATGCACATGGGATTCCACAAGAAGCTGGCGGGGGTACTGGGGGCGACCGCGCTGGCCGTGAGCGGCGTCGCGGCGAACGTGGCGACCGCGGGCACGGCGGCTGCCGCAGCCTGCGATCACGTGTCGGCGAGCAACATATCCAACGGGGTCGTCGTGGTCGTGGGCGGCGCGACGGCGTACAAGGAGCCCGCGTCGGACTGTACGGCGGTGATGAGCATGGCGCCGGGCCACAACCTGAACGCCTGGTGCTTCACCGTCAACAGCCACGGCAACCAGTGGGTCCGCGTGAACGAGGGATGGATCTACAACGGACACCTGGCTCTCAAGTCGGGCACGGTGAAGCACTGCTGACCGGCGTCCGGGTCGGCTGACATCGGCCGGTCCCGCGATCGTTCGAAACGCCCCCTCGGGATTCCTTCAACGGGTCCGAGAGGGCGCTTCGTCGTAATGGGGCCGGCGCATCGCCCGCAAAGGCATCGAGTCCGGCGAGCGGCCGGGCCGCCGCAGGTGGGTGATGGAGCGGACGATCTCGCGGCTGTCCGGCCACCGTCGGCCCCCCGGCCACGAGCCCCGTACGCCGTAGGGCGACTCTCATGACGCTGGTCAGTGCGCCATCGACCGTCCGGAACGGCACCTCGCGCAAGCTCCGCGTCGACCTGAAATTCTCAGGAACCCGAACCGAACAATGGGCACACTTGGGAGTTCACGCGCGCGCATGACGTACCGATCAGTAATCTGATGCGCCGTGACCAGTCGATACAGAGCCTCCACACCGTCCGAGGGTGTCCATTCCCTCTCCCCCCGCCGCCGTTCGGTCGTCAAGGCCGCGGCGGCGACCGCTGTCCTGGCCGGCCCCCTGGCCGCCGCCCTGCCCGCGCGGGCCGCCACGGGTACGCCGGCCTTCCTGCACGGCGTCGCCTCCGGTGACCCGCTGCCCGACGGCATCCTGTTGTGGACCCGGGTGACCCCGGTCCCGGAGGCGATACCGGGCTCCGGCCTCGGCCCGGACACCGAGGTCGGCTGGGTCGTCGCCCAGGACAAGGCGTTCACCAGCATCGTCGCCAAGGGCTCCACCACCGCCACGGCCGCCTCCGACCACACCGTCAAGGCGGACATCCGCGGTCTGGAACCCGCCACCGACTACTGGTTCCGCTTTTCCGCGGGCGGCACCGACTCCCCCGTCGCCCGCACCCGCACCACCCCGGCCGCCGACGCCTCCGTGGCCGGTCTGCGCTTCGGCGTGGTCTCCTGCGCCAACTGGGAGGCCGGCTACTTCTCGGCGTACCGCCACCTCGCGGCGCGCAACGACCTCGACGCCTGGCTGCACCTCGGCGACTACATCTACGAGTACAAGTCCGGCGAGTACGCGGCCCGCGGCACGGTCGTACGGCCGCACGCCCCCGCCAACGAGATCCTCACCCTCGCCGACTACCGCACCCGGCACGGCCGTTACAAGACCGACCCCGACCTCCAGGCCCTGCACCACAAGGCGCCGGTCGTCGCGATCTGGGACGACCACGAGTTCGCCGACAACTCCTGGTCAGGCGGCGCGACCAATCACACCGAGGGTGCCGAGGGGGCCTGGTCGGACCGTCAGGCGGCCGCGAAGCAGGCCTACTTCGAGTGGATGCCGGTCCGCCCGGCCATCGCGGGCACCACCTACCGCAGGCTGCGCTTCGGCAAGCTCGCCGACCTCGCGCTGCTCGACCTGCGCTCCTTCCGCTCCCAGCAGGCGTCCACCGCCAGCGGATCGGTCGACGACCCCAACCGCACGATCACCGGCCGCGCCCAGCTCGACTGGCTGAAGTCCGGGCTCAAGGCCTCGGACACCACCTGGCGTCTGGTCGGCAACTCGGTGATGATCTCGCCGTTCGCGGTGGGCTCCCTCTCCGCCGACCTGCTCAAGCCGCTCGCCAAGCTCCTCGGGCTGCCGCAGGAGGGCATCGCCGTCAACACCGACCAGTGGGACGGCTACACCGACGACCGCCGCGAACTGCTCGCGCACCTGCGCTCCAACGCCATCCGCAACACGGTCTTCCTGACCGGCGACATCCACATGGCCTGGGCCAACGACGTGCCGGTGGACGCCGGTACGTACCCGCTGTCCGCCTCCGCCGCCACGGAGTTCGTGGTCACCTCGATGACCTCCGACAACCTCGACGACATCGTCAAGGTCCCCGAGGGCGTCGTCTCGGCGGTCGCCTCCCCGGTCATCCGCGCGGCCAACCGCCATGTCCACTGGGTCGACACCGACCGCCACGGCTACGGCGTCCTGGACATCACCGCCGACCGCGCGCAGATGGACTACTACGTGACCTCCGACCGCACGGACCCGAACGCGACCTCGTCCTGGGCCCGTTCGTACCGCACGCGCAGCGGCACGCAGACGGTGGAGCGGACGTACGACCCGGTGTAGGTCCCGGGGCTACAGCGTGTCGAGGAAGCCGAGTGCCACCTTCCATGTGGCCTCGGCCGCCTCGGCGTCGTAGTCGGGAAGGTCCGGGTCGGTGTAGACGTGCCCCGCGCCCGGGTACCGGTAGATCTCCACGTCGGCTCCGGTCCTCTGCATCTGGAGATACCAGGCGCTCAGCCAGTCGTCCGTCTCGAACTGGTCGGGCTCGGCGACGTGCAGCTGGACCGGCAGTTCGTCCACCGACGCGCTCTCCGCGATGTCCGACGTGCCGTGCAGCAGGAGCAGTCCGCGGGCCTTCTCGTCGCCGAGGGCCAGGGTCTGCCCGATCGAGGCGCCGAGGGAGAAGCCCGCGTAGACCAGGCCTCGCTCGGAGTAGGGCGCGGCGGCGAGGACCGCCCGCTTGAGCAGCTCGTCCTTGCCGATCCCGTCACTGAAGGCCATGCCCTCCTCGACGGTCTCGAAGGTGTGCCCCTCGAAGAGGTCGGGGGTCCACACCTCGTGTCCCGCGGCCCGCAGCCGGTCCGCCGCCGCGCGCACCGCCGGCCGGAGACCGTAGGTCGAGTGAAAGAGCATGATGTTCATGGACTCCATGGTGCCAGCCCGGGAGCGGGTTCCTGGGATACCCCGTTCCGTCCCGAGAACACATGTTCATGACGTCGATGGCCGGTTAGCTTCTCAGGCATGGAGAACGTACTGCGCCCGGTGATCGTCGTCGGTGGCTCGGTCGTGCTCACCCTGCTCATCGGATGGTCCGTGGACCGTCTGTTGCGCCGGGCTGCCGACCGGCACAGCGAGACCTCCCTGTGGGGCCTGCTCCGCCGCGGCCGTGTCCCCTTCCAGCTGGTCCTGTTCGCGGCCCTGCTCAGAGGCTCCTACGACCAGGCGAAGCTACTGGTCGATCATCGGATCGGCATCGGCCGGACACTCACCCTGATCCTCATCGGCGCGGCCGCCTGGCTGGTGGTGGGCATCGCCACGGCGGTCGTCGAGACCTCGTACAACCGCTACGCGCACGCGCACCGCGATCCGGCCCGGATCCGCCGGGTCCGCACCCAGGTCACGCTGATCCAGCGGGTGGTCACCGCGGTCGTCGGCGTCGTCGCGGCCGCCGCGATGCTGCTCACCTTCCCCGCGATGCGCGCGGCCGGCGCCTCGCTGCTGGCCTCGGCAGGGATCCTCGGCATCGTCGCCGGTGTCGCCGCCCAGTCCACCCTCTCGAACCTGTTCGCCGGACTACAGATCGCCTTCGGCGACATGGTCCGGCTCGGCGACACCGTGGTGGTCGACGGCGAGTGGGGCACCGTCGAGGAGATCACCCTGACGTTCCTGACGGTGCGGACGTGGGACGAGCGCCGGATCACCATGCCGGTCTCGTACTTCACCTCCAAGCCGTTCGAGAACTGGTCGCGCGGCACGCCCCAGATGACCGGCATCGTCTTCCTGCACCTCGACCACTCCGCCCCGGTGGAGGCGATGCGCGGGAAGCTGCGCGACATCCTGCGCGAGTGCCCGGCCTGGGACGGCCGCGACTACGGCCTCGCCGTCACCGACTCGACGCCCAACACCATGCAGGTGCGCGCCCTGGTCACCGCGAAGGACGCGGACGACATCTGGACGGTACGGGTCACGGTCCGCGAGCAGATGATCCGCTGGCTGGCCGAACAGCACCCCTACGCGCTGCCCCGCGTCAACACCGCCGAGGCGGTGCCGCTCCCCGGGCAGGGTCCGCGCGCGGGCCGTCCGGAGCCGGACGCGGTGGCGGCCCGCCCCCACGCCCGCCACACCCACGAACCACCCCGCACGGGCCCGGGCCGCGGCTGAGCCCCGCGTCGAGGCCCCGGGCGGGCCGGAGCCGGCCGGTCGCCGGGACCCGGCCGGCCCCGGCCCGCCGTGCCCCGGGGCCTGTCCAGCCGCCCCTGGGCACGGCGGGGCGCGGGTGAGGCCCGGGCGACGCGCCCGGCGCAGGCGACGGAGGCGAGGCGGCGTGCCCGGCTCCGGGCACAGGGACGCCGGCGCGCACCGGTGCCGGTGGAAGCGCCGACGGGCGTCAGCGGAGGCTGCGGACGTCCAGGTGCCTGAGGACGCGGTCCACGATCTCCGGGTCGGCCCCGGGCTCGCTGCGCGCGGACAGCACCTCGTGCCGGGCCGCGCTCAGCATCTCCCCCTGGATCCGCCGCATCCGCTTCATCCGCCGGACCCGCTGCACATGCGCCTCGCGCCGTTCCTCGTCCCCCATGTCGGGGCTGATCCGCACCCCGATCTCGAAGGCCCGGCGCAGCAGCTGCTCGGACACCTCCTCCGGCAGCTCCTCCACCTCCTCGATCTCCCTGAGCCTGCGCCTCGCGGCCTTGGCGGCCCGTACCGCGAGTTCCTTCTCGAAGGCCTTCTCGACGTCCTCGTCGGCCCGCACCCCGAGCTTCCTGACCAGCCACGGCAGGGTGAGCCCCTGGAGTACGAGGGTCGCCATGATCACCCCGAAGGCGATGAACACGATCTCGTCCCGGTCGGGGAACGGCGACCCGTCGTCCATCTCCAGCGGGATCGCGAGCGCCAGGGCGACGGAGGCCACCCCGCGCATCCCCGCCCACCACATGACGACGGTCTCCCGCCACGAGGTCGGGATCTCCTCGTCGTAGTCCCGCTTGGCGTGCAGCCGCTTGGTCAGCCAGGTGGCGGGCAGCAGCCAGGCCAGGCGTACGAACACGACCACCACCACGATCGTGGCGGCCCAGCCGAGCATCTCGCCCCATCGTCCCGACGCCGTGCGGATCGCGTTGTGCAGTTCGAGGCCGATGAGCCCGAAGGCGACGCCGGTGACGAGCGTGTCCACGACCTCCCAGACGGTCGCCCCGGCGAGCCGGGTCATGACGTCGTCGGCGTCGATGGCGTACTCCGCGAGGAAGAGCGCGGTGACGAGGACGGCGAGCACACCCGATCCGTGCAGTTCCTCGGCGAGCACGTACGAGACGTACGGCACGAGCAGGGTCAGCCCGACCTGGAGGGAGGCCTCGCCGACCAGCGTCATCAGCTTGTTCGCGGCCCATCCGAGGGCCAGCCCGACGACGAGCGCGACCACGGCGGAGAGCACGAAGTCGAGCCCGGCCTTCCAGGGCGAGAACGTCCCGCTGACCGCGGCGGCGATCGCGACGTGGTACAGCACGATCGCCGTCACGTCGTTGAAGAGCCCCTCCCCCTCCAGGATCGACACCAGGCGGCGCGGCAGCCCGAGCTGCCCCGCGACGGCGGTCGCGGCGACCGGGTCGGGAGGTGCCACGAGGGCGCCCAGCGCGAAGGCCGCGGCGAGCGGCAGGCCCGGCACGATCGAGCTCGCGACGCACGCGACGGCCAGTGTGGTGACGAACACCAGGGCCACCGCGAGCAGGAAGATCGGGCGTCTGTTCGCGGCGAACTGTCTCCACGAGGTGCGGCGCACCGCGGCGTACAGCAGCGGCGGCAGCAGCGCGGGCAGGATCAGTTCCGGCGGGATGTCCACGTTCGGGACGAAGTCCAGCACGGCCAGCACCATGCCGAGCAGGGTCATGAGAACCGGCGAGGGGAGCCCCCACCGTTCTCCGACCGGGACGCTGACCACGGCCCCGAGCAGCAGCACGAACAGCAGGGCCAACTGATCCACGGTCAGCGCTCCGGCGGGGTCTAGACGATCAAAGGCGAACCAGACCCCAAGCCTGCCACGCGGTCACGGCGATCCCGGGCTCACAGCGCCTTGCGCATCGCGCGGTGCGGCATTCCCGCGTCCGCGAACTCCGGACCGTAGGCCACGTATCCGAGCCGCTCGTAGAACCCCAGCGCGTGGGTCTGCGCGTGCAGGTCCACGGCGGCCAGTCCCCGCGCGCGGGCGGCGGCCTCGATGGCCCGCACGAGCGCGGCGCCGACGCCGAGCCCCCGTGCCTCGCGGGTCACGGCGAGCCGCCCGAGCGAGCCGACGGCCGGATCGCCGCCGACCTTCGCCGCGGCCGCCTCGCCCTGGAGCAGACGCCCGGTGCCGAGCGGTACGCCGTCCTCGGTGACCGCCAGCACGTGCAGGGCTCCGGGGTCGTAGGCGTCGTACTCGATGTCCTCGGGCACGCCCTGCTCGCCGACGAAGACGTCCTTGCGCACCGCGAAGCAGGCCTCACGGTCTCCGGCGTGCTCGGCGACCCGCACCTCGTAGGCACCCGCCGGGGAGACGCCAGCCGCCCCGTCCGGACCGCCGCTCACGCCCAGCTCTCCTCACGGACCTTGTCCAGCGCCCGCTGGAGGTCCTCGGGGTAGTCGGTCTCGAACTCCACCCAGCGGCCGTCCGCGGGGTGCTCGAAGCCGAGCCGCACCGCGTGCAGCCACTGGCGCTTGATGCCGAGGCGCTTGGCGAGCGTGGGGTCCGCGCCGTAGGTCAGGTCGCCGACGCAGGGGTGGCGGTGGGCGGACATGTGGACGCGGATCTGGTGGGTGCGCCCGGTCTCCAGCTTGATGTCGAGCAGGGAGGCGGCGCGGAACGCCTCGATCAGGTCGTAGTGCGTGACCGAGGGCTTGCCCTCGGCCGTGACCGCCCACTTGTAGTCGTGGTTCGGATGGCGTCCGATGGGCGCGTCGATGGTGCCGCTGGTCGGGTCCGGGTGGCCCTGCACGAGCGCGTGGTAGCGCTTGTCGACCGTGCGCTCCTTGAACTGGCGCTTGAGCGACGTGTACGCGTACTCCGACTTGGCGACCGTCATCAGGCCCGAGGTGCCCACGTCCAGGCGGTGGACGATGCCCTGGCGCTCCGCGGCGCCGGAGGTCGAGATGCGGTACCCGGCGGCCGCGAGACCGCCGATGACGGTCGGACCGGACCAGCCGGGGCTGGGGTGCGCGGCCACGCCGACGGGCTTGACGATCACGAGCACGTCGTCGTCGTCGTGGACGATCTCCATGCCCTCGACGGGCTCGGCGACGATCTGCACGGGCGCGGGGGCTCCGGGCATCTCGACCTCGAGCCAGGAGCCGCCGCGCACGCGCTCGGACTTGCCGACCACCGAGCCGTCGACCGTGACCTTCCCCGCCGCGGCGAGTTCCGCGGCCTTGGTACGGGAGAAGCCCAGCATGCGGGAGATGGCGGCGTCGACGCGCTCGCCCTCCAGGCCGTCGGGCACGGGCAGGGTACGGATCTCGGGAATCGTGCTCACCCGTCGAGTATGCCGGACCGCTCGGACACCACCGGACCACCGTCCGAACGCCAGTACCCGGCCGGGGCCGCCCCGAGGCGCCGCACCGGCCGCCGTACGGGCCTCGGGACGGTCCGCACGGCGGGCGCCGGGCGGGCCCGGTGTCAGTCCTTGTGGACCGTGCCGTCCGGGTCCAGGCCCCGGAAGGACAGCAGTACGATCAGGATGCCGCCGCAGACGATCGCCGAGTCGGCGAGGTTGAAGACGGCGAAGTGCTTGGGTGCGATGAAGTCCACGACCGCGCCCTCGAAGACGCCGGGCGAGCGGAAGACCCGGTCGGTCAGGTTGCCGAGCGCGCCGCCCAGCAGCAGGCCCAGCGCGATGGCCCACGGCACGCTGTAGAGCTTGCGGGCGAGCCGGGCGATGACGACGATCACCGCCGCCGCGATCACCGTGAAGATCACCGTGAACGCCTGCCCGAAGCCGAAGGCGGCACCCGCGTTGCGGATCGCCTCGAGCCTCAGCCAGTCCCCGGCGATGTCGATCGGGTCGTGGTGCTCCAGCTTCGCCACCACGACCATCTTGCTGACGAGATCGAGGGCGTACGCCAGTACGGCCACCGTGAAGAGCACGGCGATCCTGCGCTTGCCCCGGGGCCGCTCGGCCGGGGCCGGCGCGTCGGCCCCGGACCGGTCGCCGGACACCGCGTTCCCGCCGGACTGTTCCGGTTCGGCCCCCGCCGCTCCTGGAATCTCCGGCGTACCGATGATGCGCTCCGCCTCTGCCACGTGAGTGAGTCCCTCGACCTAGGTTCCTGACTGAGGACGAGAGTACGGCACACGCTCACGGGCCAGGCTGTTCAGGAGCGCTCACGGCCGCGAGGCGGCGGCGCTCCCCCGCGGGGCCCGGGAGCTCAGTGCCTGCGTTCCTGCTTCTGCTTGCACTCGACGCACAGGGTGGCGCGCGGGAAGGCCTGCATACGGGCCTTCCCGATGGCGTTGCCGCAGTTCTCGCAGAGCCCGTAGGTGCCCGCGTCGAGACGCTCCAGGGCGCGCTCGGTCTGTTCCAGCATTTCGCGCGCGTTCGAGTTGAGCGCCATCTCGTGCTCGCGTGTGATGTTTTTCGTACCGGTGTCCGCCTGATCGTCGCCCGCGCCGTCACCGGAGTCCCGCATCAGGCCCGCGAGGGCCTCCTCCGAGGAGGAGATCTCGGCGCGCAGCCGCAGCACCTCCGACTGGAGCTCCGCGCGGGCCGCCCCGGCCTCCTCCGGTGTCCAGGGGGCCTCCCCCGGCCGCACCGCGAGCTCGCCGGGCTCCACCGCGGCGATCCTCGCCTTCGGCACCCCGGTGGCCTTCTTCGCGGCCGCGGCCGCGCCACGGGTCTTCTTCGCAACCACCGTCGTGGCTCCCGTCGTCTCCGCGGCCTCGGCCGCGCCCTGGGCCGCCGAGGCGGCCGCCTTCCTGGCCGTACCGGTGCTCTTCCTCGCCGTGCCCGTGCTCTTCCTCGCCGCGGAGCCCGCGGATTTCCCGGCCCCGGGCTTCCCCGCCGCCGTGGCCGCCTTCTTCGCGCCGGTCTTCCCGGCGGCCGTCTTCCTGCCCGCGGCCTTCGAGGACGCGGTCCTGGAGGACGCCGCTTCCGTCCCGGCCGTCCTCTCGGACGCCGTCGTCCCGGAGGCCGCCCGCGCGTTCTTCTTCCCACCCGCGTCCCTGGCCGCCGCACTCGTGGATCTGCCCGACGCCGACTGCTGTACGGCGGTCTTCTTCGCCACCATGGCCGCGGCCCCTTCACATATTGTGATCTTGCTCGCGAATCGTGCTGGGACGATAAATCGACTTCCGACCCGCGGCAACGGGGCCTGACCACGATTCGCCCGCCCCGCGAGCCCCGCGCGGCGAGTCTGCCTGCGTTGTGCCCAGCTCCCCGCCGGGTAATCCGCCGGGTCCCGCGTCCCGGGATCCGGACGCGTGCGCCTCGCCATTCGGGTCACCGGGCGGGCCGCGGCGGCACCCCGGGAAAACCGGTCGGCCGCCGTCTCCGGGGCGCCGTACACTGGGCGCAGCGAGAAGCGTGGATGGGGACGAGTAGCGGCGTACGCGGCCAGGAGCGACCCGGGGACGGTGGAAGCCCGGGGGCGAGCGCGACGTGAAGATCACCCCGGAGCCGTCGGCAGAACGCCCCCTGGGGCCAGTAGACCCGGCATCGCGACCCCAATGAGGGGGCTCACCGGCGCGAACGGCGCATCGGGGGGCCAAGGAGGGTGGTACCGCGGGAGCGCGCCGCACACGGCGTCCGTAGCAACACGGCTCTCGTCCCTCCGACGGAAGGCAGAAAGTCCGTTGGAGGAAGCTCGCCGATGACAGCGCCGACGTACCGCCAGGTGCCCGCCCAGGTCGACCTGCCCGCCCTCGAGCACGCCGTGCTCGACTTCTGGCGTGAGCAGAAGATCTTCGCCAAGAGCCTCGAGCAGTCCGAGGGCCGGCCGGAGTGGGTGTTCTACGAGGGCCCGCCCACCGCCAACGGCATGCCGGGCGCCCACCACATCGAAGCGCGCGTCTTCAAGGACGTCTTCCCGCGCTTCCGGACCATGCGCGGCTACCACGTGGCCCGCAAGGCCGGCTGGGACTGCCACGGCCTCCCGGTGGAGCTGGCGGTCGAGAAGGAGCTCGGCTTCACCGGCAAGCAGGACATCGAGGCGTTCGGCATCGCCGAGTTCAACGACCGGTGCCGCGAGTCCGTGACCCGCCACACCGACGCGTTCACCGAGCTGACCAACCGCATGGGCTACTGGGTCGACCTCGAGGACGCCTACCGCACCATGGACCCCGAGTACATCGAATCCGTGTGGTGGTCGCTCAAGGAGATCTTCAACAAGGGCCTGCTGGTCCAGGACTACCGCGTGGCGCCCTGGTGCCCGCGCGACGAGACGGGCCTGTCGGACCACGAGCTGGCCCAGGGCTACGAGACGATCGTCGACCCCTCCGTGTACGTCCGTTTCCCGCTCACCTCCGGTCCGCTGGCCGGCCGCGCCTCGCTCCTGGTGTGGACGACCACGCCGTGGACGCTGGTGTCCAACACCGCGGTCGCCGCCCACCCGGGCGTCACCTACGTCGTCGTGACGAACGGCGAGGAGCGGCTCGTCGTCGCGCAGCCGCTCGTGGAGAAGGCGCTCGGCGAGGGCTGG
Source organism: Streptomyces populi (assembly GCF_002911015.1). GTDB lineage: Bacteria > Actinomycetota > Actinomycetes > Streptomycetales > Streptomycetaceae > Streptomyces > Streptomyces populi. The sequence continues at coordinate 38,932 of NZ_KZ626900.1, read as the reverse complement.
GAGACCACGGGCGAGTCCTTCACGGGTGCCGAGATGGAGCGCTGGACGTACCAGCGCCCGTTCGAGCTCGTCGAGTTCCCCGAGCCCGCCCACTTCGTGGTCAACGCCGAGTACGTGACGACCGAGGACGGTACGGGCCTGGTCCACCAGTCCCCCGCCTTCGGTGAGGACGACCTCAAGGTCTGCCGCTCGTACGGCCTGCCGGTCGTGAACCCGATCCGCCCGAACGGCACCTTCGAGGAGAGCGTTCCCCTCGTGGGCGGTGTCTTCTTCAAGAAGGCGGACGAACAGCTCACCGAGGACCTCCAGAACCGCGGCCTGCTCTTCAAGCACGTGCCGTACGAGCACAGTTACCCGCACTGCTGGCGCTGCCACACCGCGCTCCTGTACTACGCGCAGCCCTCCTGGTACATCCGCACCACGGCCGTCAAGGACCGTCTGCTGGAGGAGAACGAGGGCACCAACTGGTTCCCGGAGTCGGTCAAGCACGGCCGCTTCGGCGACTGGCTGAACAACAACATCGACTGGGCGCTCTCGCGCAGCCGCTACTGGGGCACCCCGCTGCCGCTGTGGACCTGCGAGGAGGGCCACCTCACCTGTGTCGGCTCGCGCGCGGAGCTGTCCGAGCTGACCGGCACCGACCAGTCGGAGCTCGACCCGCACCGCCCGTACATCGACGCGGTGACCTTCCCGTGCCCCGAGGGCGGCTGCGGTCTGACGGCGACCCGGGTGCCCGAGGTCATCGACGCCTGGTACGACTCGGGCTCGATGCCGTTCGCGCAGTGGGGCTACCCGTACAAGAACAAGGAGATCTTCGAGAGCCGCTACCCGGCCCAGTTCATCTCCGAGGCCATCGACCAGACGCGCGGCTGGTTCTACACGCTGATGGCCGTCGGCACCCTGGTCTTCGACAAGTCCTCGTACGAGAACGTCGTGTGCCTCGGCCACATCCTCGCCGAGGACGGCCGCAAGATGTCCAAGCACCTGGGCAACATCCTGCAGCCGATCCCGCTGATGGACCAGCACGGCGCCGACGCGGTGCGCTGGTTCATGGCGGCCGGCGGCTCCCCGTGGGCGGCCCGGCGCGTGGGCCACGGCACCATCCAGGAGGTCGTCCGCAAGACGCTCCTCACCTACTGGAACACCGTCGCCTTCCAGGCGCTGTACGCCCGCACCAGCGACTGGGCGCCCAGCGCGGCCGACCCGGCCCCGGCGGACCGCCCCGTCCTCGACCGCTGGCTGCTCTCCGAACTCCACGCGCTCACCGACCAGGTGACGCAGGCTCTGGAGGCCTACGACACCCAGCGCGCCGGAAAGCTCCTGTCGGCCTTCGTCGACGACCTCTCCAACTGGTACGTGCGCCGCTCCCGCCGCCGCTTCTGGCAGGGCGACAAGGCCGCGTTGCGCACGCTGCACGAGGTCGTGGAGACCGTCACGCGGCTGATGGCCCCGCTGACCCCGTTCATCACCGAGCGGGTCTGGCAGGACCTGGTCGTCCCGGTCTCCCCGGACGCCCCCGAGTCCGTGCACCTGTCGACCTGGCCCGAGGCGGACCTGTCCGCCATCGACCCGGAGCTGTCGCGCCAGATGGTGCTGGTGCGCCGTCTCGTCGAGCTCGGCCGGGCCACGCGCGCGGAGTCCGGCGTCAAGACCCGTCAGCCGCTGTCGCGCGCGCTGATCGCGGCGAACGGCTTCGCGACGCTCGACCCCGAGCTGCACGCGCAGATCACCGAGGAACTGAACGTGAGTTCCCTCGCATCGCTCTCCGAGGTCGGCGGTTCACTGGTCGACACCACCGCGAAGGCGAACTTCCGCGCGCTGGGCAAGCGCTTCGGCAAGGGCGTCCAGGATGTGGCGAAGGCCATCGCCCGGGCCGACGCCGCCGCCCTGTCCCTCGCCCTGCGCGAGGGCACCGCGTCGGTCGAGGTCGGCGGCGAGAAGGTGACCCTGGCCCCGGACGAGGTCATCATCACGGAGACCCCCCGCGAGGGCTGGTCGGTGGCCTCCGACTCCGGCGCGACGGTCGCGCTCGACCTGGAGATCACCGAGGAGCTGCGGCAGGCGGGCCTCGCCCGTGACGCGATCCGGCTGATCCAGGAGGCCCGCAAGAACAGCGGCCTCGACGTCGCCGACCGCATCGCGCTCCGCTGGACCTCCACGGACCCGGCGGTCGTCGCGGCGCTCGGCGAGCACGCCGGTCTCATCGCCGACGAGGTCCTCGCCACGGACTTCGCCCAGGAAGAGGCCGACGGCACGTACGGCGAGCCGTTCTCCGACGAGGGCCTGTCCCTGGTGTTCCGCCTCCGCAAGGCGTGACGAGGGACTCCCACCCGCGCTGAAGGCCCGGGGCCGCCAGGAGATCCTGGCGGCCCCGGGCCTTCGCCCGTCCCGCCACCCCTGCCCTTCCCGTCCCGCACCGCGGCCTGGCGTGGCCTGGCTCCCCGACCGTGCCGGCCGGCCCTGCCCGGCGGAGCCGCTCGGACTCCGCCGTGGTTCCGCCCGCCGCTTCTCGCCCCCTCCGCCCCCGCCCTTCCCGTCCCGGGGTCCGGGGCCCCGGACCCCGCGCCTCGAACGCCGGAGGGGCCGAGGACCGCCCCGCACCCGCCAAGCGGGCCGGAGGGCTGTGGCTCTCCCGGCCGGGAAGGGACCGCGGCTTTCCGCGCACCGTCGCAGCGCTCGGCGCCACAGGCCGGCCGTACGGGGCGTCCGGGTGCGCGGACCGAGAGAAAGGCCCGCGTGCCCGTGCCGACGTCTTCTGGACCCCGTACAGGCCCTTGGCGCGCGCGCAAAAGGGCGGGGCCCCCGGATCTCTCCGGGGGCCCCGCCCTGAATGCTGCCGACGCCTATGGCGTGCGGGCCGCCGTCAGTTGTCGTCCTCGTCGATGAGGAACCCGCGCATCGGCGAGGGCGCCTGCTGCATCGGCGACGGGCCCTGGGGCCGCACCGGAGCCATCGGCTGGGTCATCGCGGGCGACATCTGCTGCTGACCGCCGTAGGACGGTCCCGCCTGCGACGGCGCGCCCATGCCCGGGTTGCCGCCGTAGGACGGCGCACCGGCTCCCGCGGGAGCCATCGAGGGCGCGGAGGCCGCCGGCAGGGAGGCCGCGGCCGGGGTGCGCGGCGGGGCGAGCGAGTCGTCCGCCTGCGTCTCCAGCTGGCGCAGCTGCGACTCCAGGTAGGACTTCAGACGCGTGCGGTACTCGCGCTCGAAGCCGCGCAGGTCCTCGACCTTGCGCTCCAGCGTGGCGCGGGCGGACTCCAGGGAGCCCATCGCGACGCGGTGCTTCTCCTGCGCGTCCCGCTCCAGGGCGTCCGCCTTGGCACGGGCGTCCCGCTCCAGACCCTCGGCGCGGCTACGGGCCTCACCGACGATCTTGTTGGCCTCGGAGCGCGCCTCGGCGATGGCCTGGTCGGCGGTCTGCTGAGCCAGCGAGAGGACACGGGCGGCGCTGTCGCCACCGGGGCCCTGCTGCGGCATCTGCTGACCGGGGCCGCCCATGGGGCCACCCATCGGACCGCCCATGGGACCGCCCATCGGGCCACCCATCGGACCACCCATGGGGCCACCCATCGGGCCGCCCATCTGCTGCATCTGACCGGGACCCTGACCCATCGGGCCACCCTGACCCATCGGACCCTGACCCATCGGGCCACCCTGACCCATCGGACCCTGACCCATCGGGCCACCCTGACCCATCGGGCCCTGACCCATGGGACCGCCCTGACCCATCGGGCCACCCTGACCCATCGGACCCTGGCCGCCCATCGGGCCACCCTGACCCATGGGACCACCCTGACCCTGCTGACCACCCTGGCCGCTGGGGCCCGCGGGCAGCGCGGGAGCACCACTCGGCAGCTGAGGCGGGCCGCCCATGGGGCCGCCCATGCCCTGCGGCGGGCCTGATATCCCGGCGGGCACAGGAGCGCCGGGCCCTCGCATACCCTGCGGCGGGCCCTGCTGGTCCTGCTCGGGCGGTTTACGCATACCCTGCTGCTGCTGGTTCTGCGCGGCAGCGCGCGTGGCGGCGGCCAGCTTGGCGCGCAGGTCCTCGTTCTCGCGGAGCAGGCGAGTCAGTTCGGCTTCGACCTCGTCGAGGAAGGCATCGACCTCGTCCTCGTCATAGCCTTCTCGGAGGCGGACGGTCGTGAACTGCTTGTTCCGCACGTCCTCGGGGGTCAACGGCATCTCTTCACCTCAACGTAGTCGTCGGCATTCGGCAAGACCGTATCGTTCACATCGCTCACATCATGTTCTGCGTAAGTCTGATCAAGATGAAGACGATGATCATCAGCACGAAGAAGGACAGGTCAAGCGCCACGCCCCCGAGACGCAGCGGCGGAATGAACCGCCGCAGAAGCTTGAGCGGTGGATCGGTGACAGTGTAGGTGGCCTCCAGAACGACCACCATCGCCTTGCCGGGTTGCCATGAGCGGGCGAACTGGAAGACGTAGTCCATGACCAGCCGGAAGAACAGCACGATGAGGAAGCACGTCAGCGCGATGTAGAAGACCTGCCCGACCACGCTCATGATCCGCGCTTCCCTCTCCCCTGTTTTCCATACGATGTTCCCGGTCCTGCGTCTCAGCTCTGGTTGAAGAACCCGCCCTCTGCGATGCGGGCCTTGTCCTCCGCCGTGACATCGACGTTAGCAGGCGACAACAGGAACACCTTCTGCGTCACCCGCTCGATGCTGCCGTGGAGACCGAACACCAAACCGGCGGCGAAGTCGACAAGTCGCTTCGCGTCAGTGTCGTCCATCTCCGTCAGGTTCATGATCACCGGGGTGCCCTCACGGAAGTGTTCCCCGATGGTACGGGCCTCGTTGTAGGTCCGGGGGTGCAGCGTGGTGATCCGGTACGGCTCTCGTTCCGACACGACCTTGGGCATGATCACCGGGGCGTTCTTCTCCAGGCTCTGACGTTCTTGTGTGATGGACGCCACGGGGGCGATGCGTGCCGGACGCCCGGACTCCACGGCGAGCGAGGCGGAATGCGGCACCGGATCGCGCGGCGCCGAGGGCTGCACCACTCGTACCGGTTCGTCCCTTTGGGACGAGTGCGCCTGATGTGACTGGTGCGGCGGTTCGTGCCGCCGCCGGTCTCGCTCGGGCTCCGGGTCGAGCTCGGGCTCGAAGTCGTCGTCGGGGTCGAATCCTCTGCCGTCGTACCCATCGTCCTCCACGAGGCCGAGGTAGACCGCCATCTTGCGCATCGCGCCGGCCATGCTCTGAGTCCTCCGCTCTGTGGTGGATCGGCTGACGAATTGCCAAGTGCCTGCGATCCACGAGGTCGTTATGCCCGCATTTGGCGGTAATGACCATATTTTCTGCTGTGGTCCGACTTCTTGGCGACGTTACCGGAGGCCGGTTCGGACTCCGAGTACCGCAGTACCGACGCGTACATGTGTCGCTCCGGCCGCCACGGCCTGTTCGAGATCCGAGCTCATCCCTGCCGAGACCATGTTCGCAGCCGGATGGGCCCGGCGCACGACAGTCGACAAATCCATCAGCCGCTCGAAGGCGTCCTGTTGACGCCCCGCGTATTCGCCGGCGAGCGGGGCGACGGTCATCAGTCCGTCGAGCCGCAGCCCCGGGGACTCCGCGACCAGGTCGGCCAACTCCTCGACCCCGCCGACCCCCACGCCTCCCCGGTCGCCGCGGCCACCCTCCTGCGCGTCCAGCGCGACCTGGACGAGGCATCCCACCTCGCGCCCCGCCCGCACCGCCTCCTTCGAGAGGGCCGCGACGAGCCGGGAGCGGTCCACGGACTGCACGAAATCCGCGTAATCGACCACGGAGCGCACCTTATTGGTCTGCAATTGACCGACAAAATGCCACGACAAGGGCAGATCCGAGCACTCCGCGGCCTTGGGCGCGGCGTCCTGGTCCCGGTTCTCGGCCACATGACGCACACCGAGCCCCGACAGGATCCGCACATCGCTCGCGGGGTAGGTCTTGGTGACCACGATCAGGGTCACCTCTTCACGTTCGCGCCCGGCGGCCTTGCACGCCGCCGCGATGCGCTCTTCCACTTTCGCCAGGTTCGCGGCGAGTTGAGCCTTACGTTCCGTCATGTCCCATCAGTCCAGCCAGACATAACCCGCGAGCCGCCCGGTGGTGCGGTCCCGCCGGTACGAGAAGTGGTCCCCGGATTCGAGCGTGCACACCGGCGACCGCTCCCGGTCGCGCACTCCGAGCCGCTCGAGCTGCGCGTGCACCCCGGCGGTCACGTCGACCGCGGGCGTCCCCCACGCCGTCTCGGCGTACGCCGCGGGCTCCACGGCGGCGACCTCGGCGCGCATCGCGTCCGGCACCTCGTAGCACCGTCCGCAGACGGCGGGGCCGGTGCGGGCGACGATCCGGGCCGGATCGGCGCCGAGTTCCACCATGGCCCGCACGGCCGCGGGAACCACGCCGGCGACCATGCCGGGCCGTCCCGCGTGCGCGGCGGCCGCCACCCCGGCGACCGGGTCGGCCAGCAGGACGGGCGTGCAGTCGGCGGTGAGGACGGCGAGCGCGAGTCCCCGCCGTGCCGTGACGACCGCGTCGACCGCGGGGATCTCCGAGACACCCCAGGGTTCCTCCACGACCGCCACGTCCGGCCCGTGCACCTGGTTCATCCAGACGACCCGCCCGGGATCGATCCCGAGCGCCTCGGCGGCCAGTTCCCGGTTGGCGCGTACGGCGTCGGGGGCGTCGCCGACCGCTCCGCCGAGGTTGAGCTCCTCGTACGGAACGGCGCTCACCCCGCCCCACCTGTCGGTGAAGGCGAAGTGGGCGCCGCCCACGGTGCTCTCCGCGGAGCGCTGTCCTATCACTTCAGGAAGTCCGGCACGTCCAGTTCCTCGGCCGCGCTGTCCGAGTAGGAGCGGGACGGCGGAACCGGCGGGGACACCGGCAGCTCGCTGACCGGCTCCGGAGCAGGCTCCGGGGCCGGCTCCTTGGGCGTGACGCTGCCGAGCGTCCCGAAGGACGGGCGGCTCTCGGCGGGACGGGACGGAGCGGGCTCCTCGCGCCGGGCCGTGGCCGAGCCGAGGACGTTCTCCCGCTTGGCCGGCGGCTGCCCGCCGTCGAAGCCGGCGGCGATGACGGTGACCCGGACCTCGTCGCCGAGGGCGTCGTCGATGACCGCGCCGAAGATGATGTTGGCCTCGGGGTGCGCCGCCTCGCTGACCAGCTGGGCCGCCTCGTTGATCTCGAACAGGCCGAGGTCGGAGCCGCCGGAGATGGAGAGCAGGACACCGCGGGCGCCGTCGATGGACGCCTCCAGCAGCGGCGAGGAGATGGCCATCTCGGCCGCCGCCACCGCGCGGTCGTCGCCGCGGGCGGAGCCGATGCCCATGAGCGCCGAACCGGCCTCGGACATGACGGACTTGACGTCGGCGAAGTCGAGGTTGATCAGACCGGGCGTGGTGATCAGGTCGGTGATGCCCTGGACACCGGAGAGCAGGACCTGGTCGGCCGACTTGAAGGCGTCGAGGACGGAGACCTGGCGGTCCGAGATGGACAGCAGCCGGTCGTTCGGGATGACGATGAGGGTGTCGACCTCTTCGCGGAGCTCCGCGATGCCGTCCTCGGCCTGGTTGGCGCGACGCCGGCCCTCGAAGGTGAACGGGCGGGTGACCACGCCGATGGTGAGGGCGCCCAGCGAGCGGGCGATGTTGGCCACGACGGGCGCGCCGCCGGTGCCGGTGCCGCCGCCCTCCCCGGCCGTCACGAAGACCATGTCGGCCCCCTTGAGGACCTCCTCGATCTCCTCGCGGTGGTCCTCGGCGGCCTTGCGGCCGACTGCCGGGTTCGCTCCGGCCCCGAGGCCGCGCGTGAGTTCCCGGCCGACGTCGAGCTTGACGTCGGCGTCGCTCATCAACAGCGCCTGCGCGTCGGTGTTGATGGCGATGAACTCGACGCCCTTGAGACCGACCTCGATCATCCGGTTGATGGCATTGACACCACCGCCGCCGACACCGATGACTTTGATGACTGCGAGGTAGTTCTGCGGTGCTGCCACGTCGAAGGCCTCTCGCCTCGAGTTACGTGTCGCCGCCTCGCACGCTCGCGATCCGACGACTGATGCCGAACGGGACGGTCCGAACACCGACCCGAACCCTAACGCTGAAGTTTAGGGTTACCAGTGTGTCTGTTCCTTGGACTCTTCCGAACAGGACACTAAGTCGACAAGCGGCGCGCGTTCAACGAACACGCCGAACCTCCCGTTTTTCTTTTCACCCTATGTGATCAGGCACAGCACTGCCCAACCAGGGTGCTGGCCTGCACCGATGCAAGTCAACTGCCTGACGAGGCGGGGGCTGTGGGGGCACTCACGTCGAAGTGCCGGGCCCCGGGATCGGCTTTCATGAGAGCAAGGAGCGTCCTGGCCTTCGCCCGGCCCCTCTCGGCGCTGCCCCACTCGACGGTCCGGCCACCCCGCAGTTCCAGCGAGACGGCGTCGTAGGAACGGACCTTGACGGTACGGGTGTCACGGGCGACTTCGTCCGGGATGTCCCCGGCGATCCGCACCGCCTCGCGCACCAGGCGGTCGGCGGGGAAGCGGCTCGGCGCGGCACGCCCGGACAGCGCCAACTCCAGTACGGGCACGCCCTTCGGGGCGTCGGGAACGGTGGCGAACCGGACGCCCCCGGCGTCCACTTCGGTGAACTTCGCACCCTTTTCTACCAGCAGGACCGGAGTCCGTTCGGTCACTTCCAGACCGATCGCGTGCGGCCAGGAGCGGACGACCTCGACCGAGTCGATCCGGGGCAACTCCCTGAGCAGCCGCGCCTCGATCGCGTCCGTGTCGACGGAGATCAGCGGGGACCCGACCGGCACACCGGCCGCCTCCCGCACCTGCGCGGCGGTCAGCACCCGCACCCCGGAGACCGGCACGTCCTCCGTGCGCAGCCAGGGGGAGCCGTAGAGGATCCACACCGCGGCGGCCCCGGCCAACACCACGGCGGACAAAAGGATGATGAGCCTACGAAAGCGGCGGAGCCGCCCGACGAGGGGCGGCCGGGGCGGGCCGGACTCCAGCTTCTGCCGTTCACCGCGCTCGGCGGTCGTCGGTCCGGCCACGCTCCCTGCCTTCCCTCATGCGGTCCTAGTGGTGGCGCGAGGCGATCGCCTCGTACACCATGCCGACGAGCAGGTCGTCGGCGTCCCGGCGGCCGAACTCACCGGCCGCACGCGACATCTCGTACAGCCTGTGCGGGTCGGCGAGCACGGGCAGCACGTTCTGCTGCACCCACTGCGGGGTGAGTTCCGCGTCGTCGACCAGCAGTCCGCCGCCGGCCTTGACCACCGGCTGGGCGTTCAGCCGCTGTTCGCCGTTGCCGATGGGCAGCGGGACGTAGGCGGCGGGCAGTCCGACGGCGGAGAGTTCGGCGACGGTCATCGCGCCGGCGCGGCAGAGCATCATGTCGGCCGCGGCGTACGCGAGATCCATCCGGTCCACGTACGGTACCGGGATGTACGGGGGCATCCCCGGCATCTGGTGCACCTGCGGCAGTTCGTTCTTCGGACCGACCGCGTGCAGGATCTGGATCCCGGCCTGCTGGAGGTACGGAGCCGCCTGCTGGACCACCTCGTTGAGGCGGCGGGCGCCCTGCGAGCCGCCCGACACGAGGAGCGTCGGCAGGTTCGGGTCGAGCCCGAACGCGGCGCGCGCCTCGGGCCGTACGGCGGCCCGGTCGAGGGTGGCGATGGAGCGGCGCAGCGGGATGCCGATGTAACGCGCCCCGCGGAGCTTGCTGTCGGGCGTGGAGACGGCGACCTGGGCCGCGTACCGCGAGCCGATCTTGTTGGCCAGTCCGGGCCGGGCGTTGGCCTCGTGGATGACGATCGGCACACCGAGGCGCTTGGCCGCCAGATAGCCGGGCAGGGCCACGTAGCCGCCGAAGCCGACGACCGCGTCCGCCTTGGTCCGTTCCAGGATCTGCTCGACGGCCTTGATCGTGCCGCGCAGCCGTCCGGGGACGGTGATCAGCTCCGGGGTGGGCTTGCGCGGCAGCGGCACGGCCGGGATGAGCGCGAGTTCGTACCCGCGCTCGGGTACGAGCCGGGTCTCGAGTCCCCGCTCCGTGCCCAGGGCCGTGATCCCCACGGTCGGGTCCTGCCTGCGCAGGGCATCCGCGAGGGCGAGCGCGGGCTCGATGTGGCCGGCGGTCCCCCCGCCGGCGAGTACGACATGCACCGAAATTCACCGCTCTCCGGACGAACGCGCCGCAGAGGCACGCCGTCGCATCGTGTTCCATCTCCGGGGCCCCGCGGCCCTTGCGGACTCTCTCACCGCACCCCTCTTTCTGCCAAAGCGGGGGTGCCGCATCGCGAGAGCCGCCCGCGCAGCGGGATCTTCACGCGCGAAGGCGATCAGCAGCCCGATGGCGAACATGGTCGGCAGCAGGGCGGACCCTCCGTAGGAGAACAGCGGGAGCGGGACACCGGCGATCGGCAGCAGACCGAGCACCGCACCGATGTTGATCACGGCCTGGGCCGTGATCCAGGTGGTCACGCCTCCCGCGGCATACCTCACGAAGGGGTCCTCCGTGCGTCCGGCCACGCGGATACCCGCATAGCCTAGAGCCGCGAAGAGGGCGAGCACCGACAGCGTCCCCGCGAGGCCCAGTTCCTCCCCAGTGATGGCGAAGATGAAGTCGGTGTGCGCTTCGGGCAGTTGGCCCCATTTCTCCACGCTGGCACCGAGGCCGGAACCGAAGAGTCCGCCGGAGGCGAGGGCGTAGATGCCGTGCACGGCCTGCCAGCAGGTGTCGTTCGGCCCCGGCTCCGTCGCGCCGATGCAGGCCAGTCTGGACATCCGGTTGGGGCTCGTCTTGATGAGGACGAAGCCGATCGCCAGGGCGACGGACAGCACGCCCACGAACAGCCGGGTGGGCGCTCCGGCCAGCCACAGCAGCCCGAACAGGATGGCCGTGAGGATGATCGCGGTGCCCATGTCGCCGCCGAGCATGATCAGGCCGAGCAGCATGAAGGCGGCGGGCACGAGCGGGACCAGCATGTGCTTCCACTGGGTCAGCAGCCGCCGCTCCTGCTTGCGGGCGAGCAGATCGGCTCCCCAGAGCACGAGCGCGAGCTTGCCGAACTCGCTGGGCTGGATCTGGAAGGAGCCGCCCAGCGAGATCCAGTTCTGGTTGCCGTTGACCGAGAGCCCTATCCCGGGCACCTGCACCAGGACCATCATGAAGACGGCGCCCGCCAGGATCGGGTAGGCCAGGGCCCGGTGCAGTTTCACCGGCATCCGCGAGGCGGCGAACAGCAGCGCACCGCCGATCAGCGCGGCCAGGAACTGCTTGCGGAAGAAGTACGACCCGGGCAACGACAGCTGGAGCGCCGTGATCTGCGAGGCCGAGTAGACCATCACGAGCCCCAGCACGGTGATCAGCAGGCTGCCGCCGAGGATCAGGTAGTACGCGGTCAGCGGCCGGTCCCAGGCCTTGCGGGCGCGCAGGTACAGACGGCGTACGGGATGGTCGCGCGGCGCCCGTGCGGCGGGTCGGCCGGCCTTCCGCACGGGCGGGCGGCCGGTCCTGCTAGTCGGCATCGGAGTCTCCGGGCCACAACGATGTCACGCGTCCGTCCCTCCCAGGTCCGCCCGGCCAGGCAACCGGGTCAGGCGCCGAGTTCGCGGACCGCCTCCGCGAACGCGTCACCGCGCTTGTTGTAGTTGGCGAACATGTCCATGGACGCACAGGCCGGGGCCAACAGCACCGTGTCCCCGGGCTCGGCGAGCCTCCTGGCCTCCTGGACAGCCGCGAGCATCGCCCCAGTGTCGGTCCGGTCGAGGTCGACGACCGGTACCTCCGGGGCGTGTCGCGCCAGGGCTTCACGGATCAGCGCGCGGTCCGCGCCGATCAGGACGACGCCCCGCAGCCGCTTCGCGGACCGGGCGACCAGTTCGTCGAAGGTCGCGCCCTTGGCGAGCCCGCCGGCGATCCACACGATCGACTCGTAGGCCGCCAAGGAGGCTTCCGCGGCATGCGTGTTGGTGGCCTTGGAGTCGTCGACGTAGGCGACCTCGTCCACGTCGGCGACGTGCGCGATGCGGTGCGCGTCCGGGGTGAAGTCCCGCAGTCCGTCCCGCACGGCCCTCGGAGGCACCCCGAAGGCGCGTGCGAGGGCCGCCGCGGCGAGGGCGTTGGCGATGTTGTGCGGGGCGGGCGGAGTGACGTCGGAGACCTCCGCCAGCTCCTGGGCGTTCTTCTGCCGGTTCTCGACGAAGGCGCGGTCGACCAGGATGCCGTCCACGACGCCGAGTTGGGAGGGCCCCGGGGCGCCGAGGGTGAAGCCGACGGCGCGGCAGCCCTCCTCGACGTCCGCGGCGCGCACCAGGTCCTCGGTGGCCCTGTCCGCCACGTTGTAGACGCAGGCGACCCGATTGCCCTCGTAGATACGCCCCTTGTCGGCGGCGTACGCCTCCATGGAGCCGTGCCAGTCCAGGTGGTCGGGCGCGAGGTTCAGCACGGCCCCGGAGTGGGCGCGCAGCGAGGGCGCCCAGTGGAGCTGGTAGCTGGAGAGTTCGACCGCGAGGACGTCGTACTCCTCCTCGCCGAGGACGGCGTCGAGGAGGGAGACGCCGATGTTCCCGACCGCCGCCGTGCGCAGGCCCGCCGCCTTCAGGATGGAGGCGAGCATCTGGACGGTGGTGGTCTTGCCGTTGGTGCCGGTGACCGCGAGCCAGGGGGCCGGCTTCCGGCCGTCCAGTTCCCGCAGCCGCCAGGCGAGTTCGACGTCGCCCCAGACCGGGACGCCCGCCGCGGCGGCCGCGGTGAACAGCGGCTTGTCCGGCTGCCAGCCGGGCGCGGTCACGATGAGCTCGGTGCCCTCCGGCAGGGTCGCGCCGTCACCGAGGCGCACGGTGACGCCGAGTGTCTCCAGCTCCGCGGCTTGCGCCCGGGCCCGTTCGTCATCGCCGTCGTTGACGACGGTGACGATCGCGCCGAGGCCGTGCAGGACCTTGGCCGCCGGGATCCCGGAGACGCCGAGGCCGGCGACGGTGACGTGCTTTCCCTGCCAGTCGGTCACTTCTTGGCTGCCCATCCTGCGTAGAAGAGGCCGAGTCCGACGATCACGCAGATGCCCTGGATGATCCAGAAACGGACCACCACGAGGACCTCGGACCAGCCTTTGAGTTCGAAGTGGTGCTGGAGCGGTGCCATCCGGAAGACGCGCTTCCCGGTGAGCCGGAACGAGCCGACCTGGATGACGACCGACATGGTGATGAGGACGAACAGGCCGCCCATGATGGCCACCAGCAGCTCGGTGCGGGAGAGGATGGCCAGGCCGGTGAGGACACCGCCGAGGGCGAGCGAACCGGTGTCGCCCATGAAGATCTTGGCGGGTGACGTGTTCCACCACAGGAAGCCCAGGCAGGCGCCCATCAGCGCGGAGGCCACCACGGCCAGGTCGAGCGGGTCACGCACCTCGTAGCAGGCGCCCGGGTTGGTCAGGGTCGTCGCGTTGGCGCAGGACTCCTGGAACTGCCAGACGCCGATGAACGTGTAGGCGCCGAAGACGAGCACGGAGGCGCCGGTGGCGAGACCGTCCAGACCGTCGGTGAGGTTCACACCGTTCGACATCGCGAGGATCATGAACAGCGCCCAGAGCACGAACAGCACCGGGCCGATCTTCCAGCCGAAGTCGGTGATGAACGACAGCTTGTCCGAGGCCGGGGTGTTGCCGCGGTTGTCGGGGAACATCAGGGCCAGCACCGCGAAGCCGATGCCGACGATCAGCTGCCCGGCCATCTTCGCCTTGGCCCGCAGACCGAGCGAACGCCGCTTGACGATCTTGATGTAGTCGTCGAGGAAGCCGACCAGGCCCATGCCGAACATCAGGCCGAGGACCAGCAGACCCGAGTAGGTCGGCGCGTAACCGGTGATGAGCTTGCTCAGGAAGTACGCGGCGATCGTCGCCAGGATGAAGGCGATACCGCCCATGGTCGGCGTACCGCGCTTGCTGGCGTGCTCGCGCGGGCCGTCGTCGCGGATGTACTGGCCGTAGCCCTTGCGGGCCAGCAGCTTGATCAGCAGCGGAGTGCCGGCCAGGGTCAGGAACAGACCGAGGACTCCCGCGAACAGGATCTGCTTCATCATCGGGCGGAAACCTCACCCTCGGTACCGTCGGCGAGCAGCGCGAGCGCCACCCGTTCCAGCCCGACGGACCTGGACGCCTTCACGAGCACGACGTCCCCTGGGCGCAGCTCGCTGCGCAACAGGTCGACAGCCGCCTGTGCGTCGGACACGTGCACCGACTCCTCACCCCACGAACCCTCGTTATATGCGCCCAGTTGCAGCCAGGACGCTTCCCTGCCCCCGACCGCGACGAGCTTGCCGACATTGAGCCGGACGGCAAGCCGTCCGACCGCGTCGTGCTCGGCGAGCGCCTCGTCCCCGAGCTCGGCCATCTGACCGAGCACCGCCCACGTACGACGTCCCTTGCCCATCGCCGCGAGCGCGCGCAGGGCGGCTCGCATGGACTCGGGGTTCGCGTTGTAGGCGTCGTTGACGACCGTCACGCCGTCCGGACGCTCGGTGACCTCCATCCGCCAGCGGGAGAGGGAGCCCGCCTCGGAGAGCGCGCGGGCGATCTCGTCTGCGGACATGCCCAGCTCATGGGCGACGGCGGCCGCGGCGAGCGCGTTCGACACGTGGTGCTCACCGTACAGGCGCATGGTCACATCACTGCACCCGGAGGGTGTGCGAAGGCTGAAGGAAGGCTGTCCGCTCTCCGTGAGCCGGACGTTCTCGGCCCGTACGTCCGCTTCGTCGGACTCTCCGAAGAGGATCACGCGCGCCTTCGTGCGCGACGCCATGGCGCGTACGAGGGGATCGTCCGCGTTGAGGATCGCGGCGCCGTCCTCGGGGAGGCTCTCGACGAGCTCGCCCTTTGCTTGCGCGATCTGCTCGCGGCCGCCGAACTCGCCGATGTGGGCGGTGCCGACGTTGAGGACCAGACCGATCCTCGGCGGGGTGAGCTCCGTCAGGTAGCGGATGTGGCCGATGCCCCGGGCGCCCATCTCCAGCACGAGGAACTTCGTCTCCTCGGTGGCGCTGAGCGCGGTGAGCGGCAGTCCGATCTCGTTGTTGAGGGAGCCGGGCGTGAAGACGGTCGGCGCCTTGCTCCGCAGGACCTGGGCGATCAGGTCCTTGGTGCTGGTCTTGCCCGCGGATCCGGTGAGGGCCACGAGGGTCGCGCCGAGCCGTTCGACGACGTGGCGGGCGAGGGCGCCGAGGGCCGTCTGCACGTCGTCGACGACGATGGCGGGCACGCCGACGGGGCGGGACGCCAGGACGGCGGCCGCGCCGGCCTCGATCACCGCCTCGGCGTAGTCGTGGCCGTCCACGCGTTCGCCGACGAAGGCGACGAAGAGGCTGCCGGACTCCACCTCACGGGAGTCCCTGACGACCGGTCCGGTGACCTGGAGCTCCGGATCCGGTATGTCGTACGTCTGCCCGCCGACGACTGCTGCGATCTCGGCGAGGGAGAGGGCGATCACAAGTTCATCCCTGGGTCTGCTGGATAGCTTCGCGAAGTACCTGGCGGTCGTCGAAGGGACGCACCACCCCGGCGATGTCCTGGCCCTGCTCGTGTCCCTTGCCGGCGATCAGCACGGTGTCCCCCGGCTTTGCGCGCGCGACGGCCGAGGCGATGGCGGCGGCCCGGTCCTCGAAGACCTGGACCTCGCCGCGCTCGTGGGCCGGCACCTCGGCGGCTCCCGCGAGCATCGTGGCGAGGATCGCCAGCGGGTCCTCGGAGCGGGGGTTGTCGGAGGTGAGGACGGCGGTGTCGGCGAGCCGGGCCACGGCCGCGCCCATCGGTTTCCGCTTGGTCCTGTCCCGGTCGCCGCCGCAGCCGAGCACCACGTGCAGTCTGCCCTCGGTCACCTTGCGCAGGGCGCGCAGGACCGATTCGACGGCGTCCGTCTTGTGGGCGTAGTCGACGACGGCGAGGTACGGCTGGCCCTCGTCCACGCGCTCCAGCCGGCCCGGGACCCCCGGGACGGCGGCGATGCCGTCCGCGGCGGTCTGCGCGTCGATCCCGGCGGCCGTGAGGGCGACGATCGCGGCGAGGGTGTTCGCCACGTTGAAGGGACCCGCGAGCGGCGAGCGGGCGCTGACCCGCTCGCCCTTGGGGCCGACCGCGGTGAACGTGGAGTCCATCGGACCGACTTCGACCTCCTCGGCGCGCCAGTCGGCGTCCGGGTGGCCCTCGGCGGAGAAGGTGACGACCGGGACGGTGGCCTCCCCGGCGAGCCTGCGGCCGTACTCGTCGTCGAGGTTGACGACGCCGAGCCGGCTGCGCCGGGCCGTGAACAGCTGGGCCTTGGCCTGGAAGTAGTCCTCCATGCCCGTGTGGAACTCCATGTGTTCCGGGCTGAGGTTGTTGAAGACGGCCACGTCGAAGACACAGCCGTCGACGCGGCCGAGGACCAGCGCGTGGCTGGAGACCTCCATCGCGACCGAGTCGACGCCGCGCTCGCGCATGACGGCGAACAGGGCCTGGAGGTCGGTGGCCTCGGGCGTGGTGCGCTCCGACTTGATGCGCTCGTCGCCGATGCGCATCTCGACGGTGCCGATCAGGCCGGTGGAGCGGACCGTCTTCAGGCCGCCCTCGACGAGGTAGGCCGTCGTGGTCTTGCCGGAGGTGCCCGTGATGCCGATCTGGAGGAGATCGCGTCCCGGGTGGCCGTAGATGGTGGCCGCCAGCTCGCCCATCGATCCGCGCGGGTCCTCGACGACGAGGACCGGCAGACCGGTGGCCGCGGCGCGCTCGGCGCCGGTCGGGTCGGTGAGCACGGCGGCGGCGCCGAGGCCGGCGGCCTGGGTCACGAAGTCGGCGCCGTGCAGACGGGCACCGGGCAGGGCGGCGTACACGTCGCCGGGGCGCACCGCCCGGGAGTCATGGGTGATACCCGTGATCCCGACGTCGCTCTCCGGCTTCTCGGCACCCAGCTGATCGGCCAGCTCCGCGACGGGGGTGGCGGAGACGTGAACCGGACGCGGCGGCCCCGGATATGTCACAGGAGCGCCCTTCTGGGTGGTTTGGGACTGATCAGCTTGTGGCACGGCGGTGAGCGTACCGGGCTCACCCCCGCCTGGGCGAAGCGAGGGCGCGGACGGGGTGTGCGGGGCGGGCTGGTTCCCGGGGTCCGGGGTGATCGATGTCACGAGTGGTTCCTGGTCCGTTGTGCGGGGGTGCTGATCACAGGGTGCGGTCGGGGGCGGTCACGGCGTGAAGTCGACGGGCAGCCGGGCCGCCTTGGCTCCGGTGGGCGGGACCTGAAGGGTCTTGAGGGCGAACTCCATCACCTGCTTGAACACGGGCCCGCAGATCTGGCCGCCGAAGTAGAGGCCCTTCGTGGCGTTCTGGATCGCGCAGTAGACGGTGATCCGGGGCTTGTCCGCCGGGGCGAAACCGGCGAAGGAGGAGGTGTAGCCGTGGTACTTGCCGGTGGCCGGATCCACGCGGTTGGCCGTACCCGTCTTGCCCGCGACCCGGTATCCGGGGATGCGCGCCTTGATGCCGGTGCCCTGCTTGTCGTCCACCACGGACTCCAGCATCTGTGCGAGCGACTTCGCCGTCCTCTCGCTCACGACCCGGTTCTTCTTCGGCGCGGGCGCGGGGGTGAAGCGGCCGTCGGGCCCCTTCGTGCCGCGCACCAGGGTCGGCTCGATGCGCACACCGCCGTTGGCGATCGTCGAGTAGACGGAGGCCGCCTGCATCGCGTTGATCGACATGCCCTGGCCGAAAGGGATCGTGTACTGCTGCGAGGTCGACCACTTGCCGGCGGGCGCGAGGATGCCCGCCGTCTCGCCGGGGAATCCGAGCCCGGTGGGGCTGCCGATGCCGAACTTGCGCAGATACGAGTAGAGGACCTGGTTGGCCTGTTTCTGGGTCTTGCCGAGCTGGCCGGTCGCCAGGATGGTGCCGATGTTGCTGGACATGGCGAGCACGCCGTTGAGCGTGAGGTTCCAGGTCTTGTGGTCGACGTCGTCCTGGAAGAGCCGGTCGCCGCGGTGCAGCCGGTTGGGCACGACGACGTGGGTCCCGGGCGTCGCCACGTTCTCCTGGAGGACGGCGGCCATCGACATCACCTTGGCGGTGGAGCCGGGCTCGTAGGCGTCCTGGAGGGCCGCGTTGCCCATGGCCGCGGAGTCGGCCCGGGTGAGGTCGTTGGGGTCGAAGCCGGGCGCGTTGGCCATGGCGAGGACCTGGCCGGTCCTGGTGTCCTGCACTATCACGTAGCCGCGGTCCGCCCTGGACTTCTTCACCTGCTGGGTGATGGCGTCCTGCGCGGCCCACTGGATGTCCCGGTCGATGGTGAGCTCGACGTCGGAACCGGCCACGGCCGGTGTCTCGGTGGAGCCCACGGTCGGCACCTGGCGGCCCCCGGACTGGGCGTAGCGGATCTTGCCGTCCTTGCCGGTGAGCTCCTTGTCCAGCTGCTGCTCGATGCCGCCGCCGCCCTTGCCTTCGGCGTTGACCCAGCCCAGTATCCCGGCGGCGAGATCGCCGTTCGGGTACACGCGCTTGCTGGCCGGGACCGCGAGGACGCCCGCGAGGACGTTGGCCGTGCCCTTGTCGGTCTCGGCCTTGGTCCCGAGCGTGCTCTTCAGGTCCTTGATCTGCTGCCAGACCTGGGGGGTGCGGCGGTGCGCGAGCAGCGTGTAGCGGGTGTTCTTCGTCCGCAGCTTCCTGGCGACGGTGTCCACGTCCTGGTCGATGATCGGGCCGAGGAGGGCCGCGGCCTGTTCGGGGGCGTCCCCCACCCCGGTGGCCTCGCGCGTGAACATCGTCGGGTCCGCGGTGATGTCGTACGCGTCCACGCTCGTCGCCAGCTCGACGCCGTCGCGGTCGGTGATCCCGCCGCGCTCGGCGGCCAGGGTGCGCCCGACGTACCGGTTCTGTTCGGCCTTGGCGGCGTAGGTGCTCGCGTCGACGGCCTGCACCTGGAGCAGCCGCACCACGAACGCGATCATCACCAGTGTCAGCGCGAGGCTGACCATGCGCAGCCGCGGGCGGGGGCTGCCGAGCCGGATGACGCGCGGACCGTCGGAGCGGGCCGCGGCCGGGCGGCGCACGGGGCGGCCGCCCGGGCCCGGACGGCTCCGTCCGGCGGGGCGCGCGGGCCGGGCGGGGCCGGGCACCCGGCGGCGCGGCGGTTGCCTGTCGGACACTTCCGTCACCTGCCGGGGATCGTGGAGGGCTGTGCGGACGACTGCCGCGACGAGGCGGACGGTGACCCGGGCCGGGCCGGGGCGAGGACCTCGGGCGGGGGGACCACCGGGGACCGCGCGGCGGAGCCGGCGGCCCCGGGAACGCCCTTGACCGTGCCGTCGGGGCCGAGGAAGGCCGGGTCGCCGCCGGGGACCATGCCGAGTTCGCGGGCACGGCGCTGGAGCGCGTCGGGGGCGGAGTAGGCGTCCACGTCCCGCTGGAGGGCCTGTTCCTCGTCGGTGAGGCTCTTGGTGTCCTTCTGGAGGTCGTCGAGGCGGAACGCGCCTTCGCTGAGCGCCGAGTTCAGCACGAGGAGCCCGATGAGGCCGCCGCCGAGGAGGAGGACGACCAGGAGGACGAAGGGGGTGCGGGCGGCCTGCCCGGCCCCGGCCGGGAGGAGCCGCGCGAGCCGGGCGGCCCGCCCCTTGAGTTCGGGTCTGCCGCTCACGCGCCCTCCCTGTGGCTCTGGTGTGCCGGCTTCACGGCCGCTCCATGGGTCCGGTTCCCCATACTCACGAGACCACCGCGGGTTCGGTTCCCGGACCCGCCGGACCACGAGGGTCCCGGACGCCCGGCCCCCGCCGTCCGGCGGGTCCGGGGAGCGGGCCCACGGTGCCGCGCGAGTCCGGGTTCCCGCCTCACGGCCTCTCCTTCTCCCCGCGCCTCACTCGGCGGACTCCTCGCGGATGCGCTCCGCCCCCCGCAGCCGGGCGGGGGCCGCTCGCCGGTTCTCGGCGACCTCTTCCTCGGTGGGAAGTTCGGCACCGCGGGTGAGGAGCTTGAGCCGGGGCTGGTAGCGCTCGGGGACGACCGGCAGTCCGGGCGGCGCGGTGTTGGCGGCACCGGCCGCGAACACCTGCTTGACCAGCCGGTCCTCCAGCGAGTGGTACGACAGGACGGCGATGCGGCCGCCGACGGCGAGCGCCTTCACGGCCGCGGGGATCGCCCTCTCCAGGACGCTCAGTTCGCCGTTGACCTCGATGCGCAGCGCCTGGAAGGTGCGCTTGGCGGGATTGCCGCCGGTGCGCTTGGCCGCCTGGGGCAGCGCGTCCCGGATCAGCTCGACGAGCCGCGCGCTGTTGGTGAAGGGCTCCTTCTCGCGCTCGCGCACGACCGCGGAGACGATCCGCTTGGCCTGCTTCTCCTCGCCGTAGGCCCGCAGGATCCGGACCAGTTCGCCCGGCGGGTAGGTGTTGAGCACCTCGGCGGCGCTCACGCCGGTCGTCTGGTCCATGCGCATGTCGAGCGGGGCGTCCTGCGCGTACGCGAAGCCCCGGTCCGCCTCGTCGAGTTGCATGGAGGAGACACCGAGGTCGAACAGGACGCCCTGGACGCGGGGGACGTCCAGACGGTCGAGCACGTCGGGGAGTTCGTCGTAGACGGCGTGCACCAGGGCGGCACGGTCGCCGTAGGGGGCGAGCCGCTCTCCGGAGAGGCGCAGCGCCTCCTTGTCGCGGTCCAGGGCGACGAGCCGCACTCCGGGGAACCGGGTGAGCAGTGCCTCGCTGTGACCGCCGAGCCCGAGCGTGCAGTCGACGACCACGGCTCCCGGCTCGGCGAGGGCCGGGGCCAGCATGTCCAGGCACCGCTCGAGCATGACCGGGACGTGACGGCTCTGCCCCTCCGGTCGCCCGCCGTCAGCCTCGTCGGGAAGCGCTTCGCGCCCTTTCATTCCGGGCCCTCTCAGGTCCGGCGCGGCCATACGCACTGCCGGGTCCCCACCCGCTCGGGAAGGGGAGGCCGCCGGCGCCGGATGAGTGGCGTCGGCCGACCGGGAGCGGGAGGAGGCCGAGCCGTACGTACGCGCCGCGCACGCGGGGAGAGCCCGGAAAGTCGCCGGGTCTCCAGGGAAAACAGTCGAGCGGGGAGAGCCTCGCCTCCCGCTTCGCGCCACTTTAGTCCACGGTGTCTCGCGGTCAATCAACCGGCTTGCGCGTCGTGGACGGCACCCGGACCGAAGCCGCGGATCCGGAAGAGTCACCCGAACGGGCAAGTCGTCACCGCCCGTGTGGATTACCTCACAACAAGCTTCGATGACGTTCTTTGTCCACTCTCACAACAGGCTCGGCCCTCACGTGACCAGTAACGTCATAGGTATGACGACTTCCGCATCTGTTCCCACCGGGCCCGAAGACGCCATAGACGCAGGGCACTCGGTCACCGACCGCCTCGTCGAGGCGAACGGGAAATACGCCTCCGCCTTCACCGACCCGGGGATGGACGCCCGCCCCGTACAGCGGGTCGCCGTGGTCGCGTGCATGGACGCCCGCCTCGACCTGCACGCCGCGCTCGGCCTGAAACTCGGCGACTGCCACACCATCCGCAACGCGGGCGGCGTGGTCACCGACGACGTGATCCGTTCCCTCACCATCAGCCAGCGGGCCCTCGGCACCCGCAGCGTGGCCCTCATCCACCACACCGGCTGCGGCCTCGAGTCCCTCACCGAGGAGTTCCGGCACGACCTGGAGATGGAGGTCGGCCAGCGCCCCGCGTGGGCGGTCGAGGCCTTCCGGGACGTCGACCAGGACGTACGGCAGTCGATGCAGCGCGTGCGCACCTCGCCGTTCCTGGTGCACACCGACGACGTGCGCGGCTTCGTCTTCGACGTCACGACCGGTCTGCTGCGGGAGATCGACCCCTCCTGACCTGCCCCGTCGGCCTCCCGGTCGCCGGCCCTCCGCAGCTCGTGGGACCCTCTTCTCCACAAAAACCCCGGCCGCCAGGTGCCCAAAGAGCCGTAAGAACTGACATATCGCGGCCACTTGTCCACAGGCGGATGACACGAACCGGTAACGGCAACAAGAATGCGGGTGTGGCGTCACGCGGAACCTTTCGCGCGTGGTGCCCGTGTTTCGGGGTGGGCCGGTCCGCACAGGGCGTCGGCCCGAACGGGCCGAGGAGGGCCGGGTGACGACCTATGACGATCGAGCGAGCCTCACTGATCTGACCGCCACTGCGGAGCGTGTCCGCAGTTCGGTGGAAGGAGTGATCGAAGGCAAGCCTGAGGTCGTACGGCTTTCGCTGACCGTGCTGCTCGCCGAGGGACATCTTCTGATCGAGGATGTCCCCGGCGTCGGCAAGACCATGCTCGCCAAGGCGCTGGCGCGCTCCATCGACTGCTCGGTGCGGCGCATCCAGTTCACGCCCGACCTGCTGCCCTCGGACATCACGGGCGTGTCCATCTGGGACCAGCAGCGCCGGGACTTCGAGTTCAAGCCGGGTGCGATCTTCGCGCAGATCGTGATCGGCGACGAGATCAACCGCGCCTCGCCCAAGACGCAGTCCGCGCTCCTGGAGTCGCTGGAGGAGCGGCAGGTCACCATCGACGGACAGACCTACGAGCTGCCCAGCCCGTTCATGGTGGTGGCCACCCAGAACCCGGTCGAGATGGAGGGCACCTACCCGCTGCCGGAGGCCCAGCGCGACCGCTTCATGGCCCGTGTCTCCATCGGCTACCCCAGCGCGGAGGCCGAACTGCAGATGCTGGACGTCCACGGCAGCGTGAACCCGCTGGACGACCTCCAGCCGGTCGCCCACGCGCACGACATCGTGAAGCTGATCGACGCGGTCCGCACGGTCTACGTCGCCGACGCGATACGCCGCTACGCGGTGGACCTGGTGGCGGCCACGCGCACCCACCCCGACCTCAGACTCGGCGCATCGCCGCGCGCCACACTGCATCTGCTGCGCGCGGCGAAGGCGGCCGCCGCTCTCGGCGGCCGGGACTACGCGCTGCCGGACGACGTGCAGGCGCTCGCCGTCGCGGTCCTGGCCCACCGCCTGCTGCCCACGGCCCAGGCGCAGTTGAACCGGCGCACGGCCGAGCAGGTCGTCGAGGAGATCCTGCAGCGCACCCCGGTGCCGGCCGGTCACCAGCAGTCCGGTCTCTCGACGGGCCGGGGCGCGCCCGCCTACGACCAGCAGCCGCCCCGGAGGCTGTGATGGCGCAGGCGAGCACGGGGCACGCCGCCGAGGACAAGGGCGGGCTGCGCACCGCGCTCGCCGGCCTCACCACACGCGGCCGCTCGTTCCTGGCCGCCGGAGTGGCCGCCGCGATCTGCGCGTACGTCCTGGGGCAGAGCGAACTGCTCCGGGTCGGCCTGCTCCTCGCGGTGCTGCCGCTGATCTGCGCGACCGTGCTGTACCGCACCCGCTACCGGGTGGCGGGCAGCCGCAGGCTCTCCCCCGGACGCGTGCCCGCCGGTTCCGAGGCCCGCGTGCATCTGCGCATGGACAACGTCTCGCGGCTGCCCACCGGTCTGCTGATGCTCCAGGACAAGGTGCCGTACGTCCTCGGCCCTCGCCCCCGTTTCGTGCTGGACCGGGTGGAGGCGGGCGGCCGTCGCGAGGTGTCCTACCGCGTGCGCTCGGACCTGCGCGGCCGCTACCCGCTGGGCCCGCTCCAGCTGCGGCTGACCGACCCGTTCGGCATGTGCGAGCTGACCCGCTCCTTCTCGGCGTACGACACCCTGACCGTCATCCCGCGCGTGGAGGCGCTGCCGCCGGTGCGGCTGACCGGCGAGGCGAAGGGGTACGGCGACGGGCGGCAGCGCACCCTCGCCCTGGCCGGCGAGGACGACATCAGTCCGCGCGGGTACCGCTACGGCGACGACCTGCGCCGCGTGCACTGGCGGCTGACCGCCCGCTACGGCGAGCTGATGGTCCGCCGCGAGGAACAGCCCCAGCGCTCCCGCTGCACCGTGCTGCTGGACACCCGGGGCGCCGCCTTCCAGGGCGCGGGTCCCGACTCGGCCTTCGAATGGGCCGTCTCGGGAACGGCGTCCACGCTGGTGCACATGCTCGAACGGGGCTTCTCGGTGCGCCTCCTGACGGACACCGGCAGCTCGGTGCCCGGCGAGGGCGCCGACGGGTTCGCGGGCTCCGGCCAGGAGTCGGCGGACGCCGCCGGGATGATGATGGACACGCTCGCCGTCGTCGACCACTCGGACGGCACGGGCCTCTCCCGGGCGTACGAGGTGGTGCGCGGCGGCAACGAAGGACTGCTGATCGCCTTCCTCGGCGATCTCGACGAGGAGCAGGCGACCGTGCTCGGCAAGATGCGCCGGCGCAGCGGCGGGGCCGTGGCGTTCGTGCTGGACAGTGACTCCTGGGTGCGGGAACCCACCGATGTGCCCGGCCCGTCGGACAGGGGCGCGGACCCGTTGCGCATGCTGCGCGAGGCGGGCTGGACCGCCGTGCCGGTGCCGCGGGGGGCGTCGCTCGCCGACCTGTGGCGCGAGGCGGACCGTCAGCGCACGCACGCGCCGACGGCAGGGACTGTCGTGGGGGGTGGGGGCGCATGAGCGGGCGAGCCCGGCTGGCGCTGTACGCGGCGGCGGCCACGCTGATGACGTCCTGTGCGCTGCTGCCGCTGGTGAGTCCGGCGACGTGGATCTTCCAGGCCGCGTTCCTGCTGGCCGTGCAGACCGGTGTCGGCGCGCTGGCCCGGAGGGTCCCGCTGGCCCGGCCGCTGACCGTGGCGGCGCAGGCGCTGGTGACGCTGGTGCTGCTGACCCTGGTCTTCGCCCGGCATCAGGCCCTCGCCGGGGTCGTGCCCGGACCCGAAGCCTTCCAGCACTTCGCGGAGCTGTTCCGGGCGGGCGCCGACGACGTCGGCAGGTACTCGATCCCGGCCCCGCTGTCGGACGGGATCCGGCTGATGGTGGTCGGCGGTGTCCTGGTGATCGGACTCGCGGTGGACGCCTTCTCGGTGACCTACCGCAGCGCCGCGCCCGCCGGCCTTCCGCTGCTCGCCCTGTACGCGGTCGCCGCGGGCCTCTCCGGCGGCGGCGCGGCCTGGCTGTGGTTCCTGCTCGCGGCCGCCGGCTATCTGATGCTGCTGCTGGCCGAGGGCCGGGACCGGCTCTCGCAGTGGGGCCGTGTCTTCGGCGGTGCGGCCCGCGCTCCCGGCCCGTCGCCCGCGAGCGGTGCCGTCGCGCCCGTGCGCACCGGGCGTCGGATCGGCGCGGTCGCGCTGGGTGTCGCCCTGTTCGTGCCGCTCGCCCTGCCCTCGCTCGACGGCGGTCTGCTGGACAGCACGGGACGGGGCATCGGCAACGGCCCCGGGGTCGGCGGCGGGTTCTCCTCGGTGAACACGCTGGTCGCGCTCCAGGACAGTCTGAACGCGGACGAGGACCGCACGGTCATGACGTACCGCACCAATGCCGCCGACACCCAGAGCCTGTATCTGCGGATCGGCTCGATGGACGACTTCGACGGCACCCGGTGGAAGTCGACGGAGCGCCCCACCGTGGCCGTGCCCGCGACGTTCCCGGCGCCGGTCGGACTGTCCGGCGAGGTCAAGCGGGCGACGGTCCGGACCCGGATCGAGGCGACCGACGGGTACGCGCAGAACTGGCTGCCGATGCCGTATCCGGCCAGCGAAGTGGACATCAGCGGCAACTGGCGCTACGAACCCGTGGGACGCACCCTCATCGGCGACCACGGACAGAACACGAGCGGCGTGCGGTACGAGGTCTCGAGCCTGATGGTGGAGCCGACGGCACAGCAGCTGGCGGGCGCCCCGGAACCCCCACCCGCGATGAAGCGCGAGTACACCAAGGTTCCGCGGTCGTTGCCCGCGGTGGTGGCGAGGACGGCCCGCGAGGTCACCGAGGGCTCGGCCAACCACTACGAGCAGGCGGTCAAGCTCCAGGACTACTTCGCCGTCAGCGGTGACTTCCGGTACGACACCGATGTCCATGTGGGCACCGGCTCCGCCGCGATCGCGAGCTTCCTGAAGAAGAAGGAGGGCTTCTGCGTCCACTTCTCCTTCGCGATGGCCTCGATGGCACGGACGCTCGGGATCCCGGCCCGCGTGGCGGTGGGCTTCACTCCGGGGACCCCGCAGGCGGACGGCTGGACGACGGTGGGACTGCGGGACGCGCACGCCTGGCCCGAGCTGTACTTCGAGGGCGTGGGCTGGACCCGCTTCGAGCCGACCCCGAGCCGGGGCTCGGCGCCGTCCTACACCCAGACGAACACGCCTGGCACCGCCGAGTCCGCCGCCCCCAAGCCGACGTTCTCGGCGTCCGCGGAGCCCTCGGCCGAACCGTCGGCGAGCGAGAGCTGCTCGGCCCAGCTGCGGAAGCTGGCGGCCTGCCCCGGTCAGTCCTCGGCGGTGATCGGTCCCCAGGACGACGACTGGCCCTGGAGCAGGATCCTCGGGCTGACGCTGGCCGGGCTCCTGGTCCTGGGAGTGCCGCTGCTGCCCATGCTGTGGCGGATGCGGGTGCGGGCGGTCCGGCTCGGCGGCCACGGCCGCACCGAGGCGGACGTGGCGGCGTACACGCTGGGGGTCTGGTCGGAGGTGACCGACACGGCGTGGGACCACGGGATCGCGCCGGAGGGGTCGCAGACGCCGAGGAAGGCCGCCGAGCGGATCGCCGGGCTCGGGAGCCTGGATCCGGAGGCCGAGGCCGCGGTGCACCGGCTGGCCACGGCCGTGGAGCAGGTCCTCTACGCTCCGCGTCCCCGGCCGGTGGCGGGCCTCGCGGACGAGGCGCGCCGGGTCGAGAGGTCCTTCAGGGCCTCCGCGAGCCGTCCGGCCCGTCTGCGCGCCCTCCTCCTGCCCCGTTCGGCCGTCCGGGTGATGTGGAGGGTCTCGGCCGTCCGGACGACTCTGGGAACCCGTCTGTCCGCCCGCCGACGGGCGCTGTTCCACCGCCCGTCGAACCAGAACGGCTGACCCGCACCGCCTCGGCCCGGGTCCCGGCTCCGGTCCTCGACAGGCCGCCCTCCACGGCCTGTCGAGGGCCCGCTGGCGACAACCGGCCCGGCGAAGAGCCGGGCCTGGGCAGGGACTCGGAACGACGCGGCGTCCGACCCGACAGGGGGTCGGACTCGGCGGGAAGCCGGGGCCGACGGGAAGCCGGGGCCGGCGGAGGACGGTCCGACAGGCGTCGGCACCACGGAGGTTCCGACCGCACATACGCGTGAGGGGGCGTCCACCCTGTTCCGGGTGGACGCCCCCTCACGCGTATGTCTGCTGTCTGCGGCGACGACGCCGGAGGCTCAGTTGCCGCCCTGCTCGTCGCGACGACGCTGCCAGCGCTGTTCGATCCGGTCCATCATGGAACGGTGCTGCCGGCCCTGCCTGCGCGCTGCGGGCGAGCCCGGCACGGTCGGCTGCTCGCCCGGCTTGGGGGCTTTGCGCCAACCGGTGACGGCGAGCACCGCACAGCCCAGCATGACGAGGAAGCCCACCACGCTCAGCCAGATCTGGACCGCGACCATTCCGGCCATGAGGAGCGCGATACCCACCAGGAAGCCCACGACTGCCTGGTAGACCCGTCGCCGGGTGTACGTACGCAGCCCGCTTCCCTCAAGCGCTGTCGCGAACTTGGGATCTTCGGCGTACAGCGCTCGCTCCATCTGCTCGAGCATTCGCTGCTCGTGCTCCGAGAGCGGCACGGAGTCCTCCTCATCGTGCAGTCGCCGGGGCGACCGGGGGTCCCCTTCAGGATAGGCAGGGAATCGGCCCCGTGAAACCCGCCCTCTACGCCAATTCACCGACCGGAACCCAACACGGCGCCCCGGTGCGCTGAGGCGTGCATTCCCCAGCGACCGGCCCGTCATGCCGGACGGTCTCCCCCGATCATACGGCGCCGAGCACTCGATCGGGTGGTCTGTGGCGTACTCCATCTGCCGCCGAGCCCCTGATCAGCGGCGCACCGCGGGAGCCGCTCAGCCCTCCGCGGCCCCTCGGGCCTCACCGAGCACATGGAGCTGCGTGGCCACCGAGTGGAACGCGGCGAGCTCGGCCGCCGCCGCCTCCAGCTTCAGCAGGGCGTCCAGGGCACCCGGCTCGGTGTCCACCAGGACCCCCGGCACCAGGTCCGCGAAGACCCGTACGCCGTGCACGGCGGCGACGTGCAGGCCGGCGCCCGCGACCAGGGAGGTGAGCTGGTCGGCCGTGAACCGGTGCGGAACGGGATCACTCTCGCCCCAGCGTCCGTCCGGGTCGTCGAGCGCGTGCCGGGCCTCCTTGAAGTGCCCGGCGAGGGCGCGGGCCAGCACGGCTCCGCCCAGACCCGCGGCCAGGAGACTGAGCACGCCCTCGGGGCGCAGCGCGTCCACCACGTTGCGGACGCCCTCGGCCGGGTCGTCGACGTACTCCAGGACGCCATGGCACAGCACGGCGTCGTAGCGGCCGCGCTCGACCACGTCGAAGAGGCCGTGCGCGTCGCCCTGGACGCCCTGCACCCGGTCGGCGACGCCGGCCTCGGCGGCACGCCGCTCCAGCGCGAACAGCGCGTTCGGACTGGGGTCGACGACGGTGACACGGTGGCCGAGGCGGGCCACGGGCACGGCGAAGTTGCCGCTGCCGCCGCCCGTGTCGAGTACGTCGAGCGACTCCCGCCCGGCGGCCTTGACCTGACGGTCCAGGGCGTCCTTGAGGACCTCCCAGACCACGGCGGTACGGAGAGAAGCGCGGGGGCGCATCGGGTCCGACACGGCAGTTGACTCCTCGGCGTGGCACCGCGCGTTGAACGGCGGAGCGATGTTCGGGCCTCCCGGCGGGGAGGCAGCAGGCGCCTCCACCCTATTGCCTCCGCCACCGTGACCGTTCGTCCGTCTCACGCGCGCCGGACCACGCGGGGAGCGCGCGCCGGGACGCCGTCGCCCCCGCCCTCCGGCCCGGGCCCCTCGCCGGTCAGCCCGCGTCCGGAACCCCCTCGCCCGCCCGGCCCCGGTCCCCGTCCTGGCGGGACTGGGGCAGCACGGGTTGCAGCACCAGCATCCGCTCGACCAGGCGCAGGAACATGGCCACGTCGCGTATCAGGTCGTCGGCGTCGCGGGTGGTGGCCGCTCCCTGGATGCCGGCCTCGGCGCGGGCACGGCGGGTGGCTCCCGAGGCGAACAGCGCGCTCCACTCGGTCAGTTCGGGCGCGATCTCCGGGAGTACCTCCCAGGCGCTGCGGATCCGGGCCCTGCGCCGGGACGCGGGCTCCGGGCGGGCACGGGCGGCGAGAACGGCCGCCGCGGTGCGCAGTGCGGCCAAGTGGGCTGTCGCGTAACGCTCGTTGGACGTCTCCAGCGCCGCCGCCTCGTCGAGTCCGGCGCGGGCCTGGGAGAGCAGGTCGAGGGCGGCGGGCGGGGCCGTGGCCCGGCGGAGCACGGGATGGACGTCGGCCGCCGGTCCGGTCAGTGAGGGGGCAGGGCCGGTGGCGCGGCGCCGACGGGCGGCGGCTGCGGAAGAGCTGGCCATGACGAACCTCCTGTCGTCGTGTGACGGCACTGTGGCCGTATGTGCACATCGTGCGGTATGCCACTGACAATCCGTTCTGACCTGCGCTTTTGCTTCGAGCGCAAGTTCGGGTTAGTTTTTGCACTGACCAGTCAGTTCAAAAGTAGTTCGATGTGTTCCAGAGGATGGGGGAGCTGTGGACGGTCCGCACGGACTGCGTGTCACGGCCGAGGACTTCGGACTCGACGGACCCCGCGGACGGGTTTTCCGCGGGGTCCGTCTCGACGCGGAGCCCGGATCGCTCATCGCGGTCGAGGGACCGTCGGGCTCCGGGCGCACCTGCCTGCTGCTCGCCCTCACGGGCCGGATGAAGGCCACCGAGGGGACGGCGGCCGTGGGTCCGGCGAGGCTGCCGAAGCAGATGGCGGCGGTGCGCCGCGTGAGCGCGCTCGCGCACGTACCCGGGGTCACGGACCTCGACCCCGCACTGACCGTCGGGGAACACCTTCGGGAACGGGCCCTGCTGCAAAGGCGGTTCGGGGGCTCGCTGCGCGCCCTGCTGCGGCCTCGCGGCGAGCGGGCGGGCGAGGCCCGGTCGCGGATCGGCGCCGCGCTGACCGCCGCCGGACTCGACCTGGACGCGCTGCCCAAGGGGCCGAGGACCGCCGTACGCGATCTGGAACGGCTCGAGACACTGCGGCTTTCCCTCGCCCTGGCCCTGATCGGCCGCCCGAGGCTGCTCGGCGTCGACGACACCGACCTCAAGCTCTCGGACGCCGAACGGTCCGAGGTCTGGGCCCTGTTGAGGTCCGTCGCCGAGTCCGGCACGACGGTCGTGGCGGTGTGCAGCGAGGCTCCCGAGGGCGCCGTCGTCGTGTCCACCGCACCGGCCGGCACGGCGAGGGCCACCGCCGGGGAAGACACCGGAACGGAAGCGGCCACGGACGCGGACGCGGAAACAGAAACGGAAACGGCCGCGAGCACAGACACAGACACCACAACCGCAACCACAACCGCCACCGCCACCGCCAGCGACAGCGACAGCGACAGCGACAGCGGGAACCACGACAGGGAGACGGCCGATGCGCTCGCCTGAACTGGCCTTCCTCGAACTCCGCCGCTTCGGCCGGGGCAAGCTCCCGCGCGCCGCCCTGGTCGCGCTCCTGCTGCTGCCCCTGCTGTACGGCGCCCTCTACCTGTGGTCGTTCTGGGACCCGTACGGCCGTCTCGACCGCATCCCCGTGGCGCTGGTGAACGACGACGAGGGGGCGACGGCCGGCGGTCGCAGGATCGCCGTCGGGGACACCATCACCGAGAAGCTGCGCGACAGCGACACCTTCGAGTGGCACGAGGTGAGCTCGGCCGAGGCCCGGCGGGGCGTGGAGGACGGCACGTACTACCTGTCGCTGACCATGCCGGACGACTTCAGCAGGAGGATCGCGTCCAGTTCCGGGACCTCTCCCGAGACGAGCGCGCTCCAGGTGCGGACCAACGACGCGAACAACTACATCGTCGGGCAGATCTCCCGCACGGTGTTCAGCGAGGTGCGGACGGCCGCCTCCACGAAGGCCTCGCGTTCGTTCCTCGACAAGATCTTCATCTCGTTCTCGGACATCCACGGGAAGACCGTGAAGGCGGCCGAGGGCGCCGACCGGCTCAGCGGCGGCCTCGGCAGGGCGAAGAAGGGGTCCAAGGATCTCGCGGACGGCCTGAAGGAGGCCAAGGCGGGCAGCGGGAAGCTCTCCGGGGGCCTCAGGAGGCTCACCACGGGCGCGGGCGACCTGGAGGACGGTTCGCGACAGGTCGCGGACGGCACACAGGCGCTGGCGGACAAGGTCGACGGGGTCGCGGACAAGGTGGGCCCCTTCCTGGAGGACAACGAGAAGTCGATCGGCGACACGGCCGAGCTGGTCGCCGACTCCGCCGTGGGGATCCGGCACAACCTCGGCACCCTGGTGAAGACGGCCCCGGCCGCGGCCAAGGGCGCGCGCACCGCCTCCGAGGCGCTGAACACCGTGCACCACGCGCGGTGCGAGGCCCTGCCGGTCCCCGACCCGGCGTGTCCCGAGCTGACGAAGGCCAAGGAGGCCGCCGGGGACGTCGTCGCGATCACCGAGGACGTCAACACGCTGATCGGCGACCAGGACGGCGACCTCACCGAGCTGGACAAGAACCTGGCCACCCTGGAGAAGCAGGCCCGCGCCCTCGCCGCCCGCGCGCCGCACCTCTCCGAGGACCTCGACGACACCGTCTCCAAGATCGACGACCTGAACGACGGCGCCGCAGCGGTCGCCAGGGGCGCGAAGCGGCTGCACTCCGGGCTCGGCACCGCCAGGACCGGCGCGGCCGACCTCGACAAGGGCGTCGGCCGGCTGAAGACCGGCGCGAGCGCCCTCGACGGCGGCCTGTACAAGCTCGTCGACGGCTCCGGGAAGCTGGCGGGCGGCCTGCACGACGGCGCCGGGCGGATCCCCGACTACGACAAGCCCGACCGCGATCTGCGGACCGAGGTCATGGCCGACCCGGTGCGCATGGCCTCCCGGGACCTGCACAAGGCGCCCAACTACGGCACCGGTTTCGCCCCGTACTTCATCCCGCTGTCCCTGTGGGTCGGCGCGATGGTGGCGTACATGCTGATCCAGCCGCTGAACCGGCGCGCGCTCGCGGCGGGCGCCTCGGCGTGGCGCATCGCGCTGGCGGGCTGGCTGCCGGTCGCCGTCGTCGGCGTGCTCCAGACGAGCGCCCTGATGGCGGTGCTGCACTGGGCGATCGGTCTGCAAATGGCTCGGGCGGCGGGGACGGTCGGTTTCCTGTTCCTGGTGACGGCCTGCTTCGCGGCGATCGTGCAGTGGCTCAACGCCCGTTTCGGAGCGGCGGGCCGGATCCTCGTCCTGGCCTTCCTGATGCTCCAGCTGACGTCGGCGGGCGGCACGTACCCCGTCCAGACCAGTCCGGGCTTCTTCAACGCGATCCACCCCTTCCTGCCGATGAGTTACGTCGTCGAGGCCCTCCGCAGGCTCATCACCGGCGGCGGCCTGGAGCCGGTGCGGACGGCGTGCGCCGTGCTGGCGGCCTTCACGGTGGGCGCGCTCGCGCTCACCGCCCTGACGGCGCGCCGCAAGCAGGTGTGGACCCTCGACCGGCTGCATCCGGAGCTGAGCCTGTGACGGCGCGCGCGGACGCTCCTGTGACAATCGGAGCCATGGAAAGCAGCAGCACCACGGCGGGCGGTGGCAGCCGCCGCGAGGCGACCCGGCAGAAGCTCTACGAGGCGGCCGTCACCCTGATCGCCGAACAGGGCTTCTCCGCCACCACGGTGGACGAGATCGCCGAGCGGGCCGGGGTCGCGAAGGGCACGGTCTACTACAACTTCGCGAGCAAATCGGTCCTCTTCGAAGAGCTGCTGCGCCATGGCGTGGGGCTCCTCACCGCCTCGCTGCGGGAGGCGGCGGAGAAGACCGAGCGGGACGGCGGCAGCAAGGTCGACGCGCTGGACGCGATGATCCGGGCGGGGCTCGTCTTCATCAACCGCTACCCGGCGTTCACCCAGCTGTACGTGGCGGAGCTCTGGCGCACCAACCGGGCCTGGCAGTCCACCCTGATGGTGGTGCGTCAGCAGGCGGTGGCGGTCGTCGAGGGCGTGCTGCTCGACGCGGTGGCGGGCGGGGAACTCAGCGACGAGATCGACATCCCGCTGACGGCGGCGGCGCTGGTCGGGATGGTCCTGGTGGCCGCCCTGGACTGGCAGGCCTTCCAGCCGGAACGTTCCTTGGACGACGTCCACGCGGCACTGTCCCGGCTCCTGCAAGGACGCGTGAGCGGTCACCGCTGAGGCCGTCGGCGCTCCGGAGCGGCACCCGTTTCCGGAGCGCCTCACGCCGTGCGCACGAAAGCGCCGGTCCGGACGGCCGCGTCCCCCGCGGGCCGTCCGTACCGGCGCTCCGTCGTGCTCCCCCGTGCCCCCCGTGCCCCCGTCGGGCCCCCGTTCGGTCGTCCCCCCGGGTTCCCCCGTGCCTCGCTCCCGCCGAGCGGGTCGGCGGAAGGAGCGGCCAAGGGCGCGGGTTCCGTTCCGCCGCCCCGTGTCGGCGGTGCCGGAGCCGCGCCCCTCTCCGTGCCTCCACTCTCCCGTTCTCGCAGGTCGGGCCCATCCGTGCGCCTACTCATCTCACCCCGTAGGTACGGATACTCAGACGTACGTGCTCAGACCCAGGACACCCCGGCCGCCCCCTGGTTACGATCCCCTCCGTGTCCGTACTCCCCCTGGTCTTCACCAGCGGCTGGGCCAGCGGCGTCAACGCGTACGCGGTGGTGCTGCTCCTCGGCCTCTTCGGCGCCACCGGACTGAGCGACGAGGTCCCGGCGGCCCTGCAACGCCCTGAGATCCTGGTCACAGTCGGCGTCCTCTTCCTGTGCGAGGCGGTCGCCGACAAGATCCCGTACGTCGACTCGGTGTGGGACTCCGTGCACACCGTGATCCGGCCCGCCACGGGGGCCTGGGTCGGGGCGATGCTCGCCGGGCAGGGCGGCTCGGTCTCGGACCTGGTGGCGGCCGTGATCGGCGGTTCGACGGCGCTGGCCAGTCACGCGGTCAAGGCCGGGACGCGGATGGCGGTCAACTCCTCGCCGGAGCCCTTCAGCAACATCGTGCTGAGCACCGCCGAGGATCTCGGGGTGGCGGGCGTCGTCACACTGGCGATCTTCCATCCCTGGGCCGCGGCGAGCATCGCCGGCGTGCTGCTGTTCACCGGGCTCGCGGTGCTCTGCTTCCTCGTCTCGCGGATCAGACGGTTCCTGCGCCGCCGGGCGCAGCGCCGGGAGGAGCGGCGGACGGCCGCGGCGGTGCCCCGCCGGGTCGCCGGAGCGCCGCCCTGGGCGGACCGCGACTGACGGGAGTGCCGGCGGGGGCCGATAAAGTCGCCGGCATGGGACGGATCGCGGTGATCGGCGCCGGGATGGGCGCGATGGCGACCGCCGCCCGGCTGGCCGTCGCGGGCCACCGGGTGGTGGTGTACGAACGCACGGAGACGTACGGCGGTGCGGTGCGCCGCTTCGAGCGGGACGGCTTCGCCTTCGACACGGGGCCGGGGCTGCTGCCGGTGCCCGCGGTCTACCGCGACCTGTTCGTCAAGACCGGGAAGCGGCCCCTGGAGGAGTGCGTCGAACTGGTGCAGGTCGACCCGTCGGCCGGCCACGTCTTCGCCGACGGCACCCGGGTCTCCCTGCCGAACGCCTCGCGCGCGGGTGTGGTCACCGCACTGGACGAAGCGCTCGGCGACGGCGCGGGCGCCCGGTGGGGCGACTTCCTGGTGCGGGCCCGGGAGGCGTGGGACCGTGCGCGCCGTCCGCTCCTGGAGGAGCCGCTGTGGCCCAACTGGGAGGTGCTGGCCGAACGCGAGCCCTACCCCTCGGTGCCGCACCGGAAGCTGCTGCGCACCCGCCGGGCCGGCACCCTCGCCGAGGTGGCCGCCTGGGAGCTGCGCGACCCCCGGCTGACCGCCCTCCTGGAGAGCCACGCCCTGGCGTACGGGCTGGACCCGCGCACCGCCCCGGCGAGCGCCGCCGTACTGCCGTACGTGGACCACGCCTTCGGCACCTGGTACGTGCGCGGCGGCATCCGGGAACTGGCGCGCGCCGTGTACGAGCGGTGTCTGGAGCGCAGGGTCGAGTTCCGTTTCGGCACCTCCGTCGAGCGGATCGTCGAGAGGGACGGCCGGGCCGCCGGTGTGGAGCTCTCCCGGGACGGCGCCGCGGCTGCCGGCACCGAGGGCGGCCCGGAGTCCTCGGGATCCGGGGGAGGCACGTTCGAGGAGGCGGACCTCGTGGTCGCGGGCGTGGCGCCGGGCGCCCTGGACGGCCTTCTCGCCGGGGCGGCACTCCGGGACGGTGGCGAGGTGCCTCCGCAGCCCGGCGCGCCCAGCCGGCTGACGCTGCTGCTCGCGCTGCGCGGCGCGCGGCCCGCCGGGACGGCCCACCGGACGGTGGTCCACTCGGCCGACCGCGACGGCGAGCTGGACCGGCTCTTCGGCGAGCGCCCCGGGGTGCCCGCGGCGCCGACCGTCGTGGTGGCGCGTCCCGACGACCCGGCGCTCGTGCCGGACGCGGAGCACGAGGCGGTCACCCTGACCGTCACGGTGCCGTCCGGGGCCCAGGTGTCCGGGGAGGACGTGGAGCGGGTCCTGGACACCGCCGAGCGGGCCCTGCCCGGTCTGCGCGGCCGGCTCCTGTGGCACGAGGTCCGCACCCCGGCCGACATCGCGGCGGTGACCGGGGCGGAGGGCGGCGCGGTTCCCGCCCCGGCGCTCGCCGCGGCGGGCGGGCGGCTGCTGCACCCGTCGAACACCACGCGGATCCCGGGGCTCTTCGCGGCCGGGGGCTGGGCGCACCCCGGCGGCGGTCTGCCGCACGCGGGCATGTCGGGCGCGCTGGTGGCCGGGCTGATCGTGGAAGGGCCGGACTTCCAGGGCTCGCAGTGAACGGCCCGGCGGGCGCGGACGGCGGCCGGGACGCGGAAGGACGGCGCGGAGCGCCGCGGGGGCGAGCGGGGAGAGCCGGGACGCCGTTCCCGCGGGCGGCGGCCCGGGGGATCCCGCACCGCCGCCCGGCCGGTCAGTAGCGGTACTGCTCGTCGTACCCGGCGTTGCCGTTGCCGTTGCCCTGGTACGGGTACTGCTGCTGCTCGGGCGGGAGTTCGCCGCCGTACTCGTCGGTGCGCTGCTGCGGCACCCAGACGCCGCCGGCCGGGGTCTCGCCGCCGTAGGTGCCGGTGGCGTACTGGTCCTGGCCGTAGTTCTGCTGTTGCTGCGCGTACTGCTGCTCGCCGCCGTTGTAGGCGGTGTTGTCGTACGCGGCGCCCGTGTACGTCTGCTGGCCGGTGTACGGGTCCGTGTAGCCGGCGTACTGCTGCTGGCCGGTGCCGTAGCCGTACTGCTGCTGGTCGTAGCCCGTGTAGCCGTCGTACGCGTAGGCCTGCTGGTTCTGACCCGTCGCGTAGGCCTGCTCGTTCTGGCCGGTCGCGTAGGCCTGCTGGTCCTGGGACTGGGCGGCGCCGGCGTAGGACTGGCCGGTGGCGGCGGCGTACGCGTCGGAGTCGTAGACGCCGTAGGAACCGGTGTCCTCGGGCAGGGGCTGCGGCTCGTACACCGAGGTCGACTCGGCGGCCGTGGGCTCGGCCGGCTCCGGGGTCGCGTTCCGGTCGGACGAGGCGGGCGTGAACACGTCGTCCTCGTCGGCGTAGGGGTCCTCACGCCGGTAGGCGGCCACCTCGACCTCGTCCAGGTCGGGGCTCTCCTCCGGCTCCTCCGCCTCCTCCGGCTCACCGCGGCGGCGCTTGCTGAGCTTGCCGACCTTGCCCTCCACACCGGGACCGTTGATGGCCCAGCCCTGTGCGAAACCCTGGCGGAACGACAGCGTCACGTACGTCTGGCCGACCGTGAAGGCGGCCGCGCCCAGCCCGATGACCACGACCGAGTGCATCAGGACGCCGAGGACCACGCCGAGGAAGCCGACGAAGGCGAGCAGCCTGAAGCGCAGCCGCGCCTTGTACTGCAACAGCACCTCGCCGAGCAGCCACAGCGCGACGATGCCGAATGCCAGATAGAGGACCGTCAAGCCCATGTACGCCCCTCTCCCAGTGGCCGCTACGCAGTGTGTCGTACGCGGGTGCGACCGGTCTAGGCCTGCTGCGGGTGATGCAGGCCCAGATTCTCGTAGATTTCCAGCGTCGCTGTGGAGTTGTTGAGCGTGATGAAGTGCAGTCCGGGGACTCCCTCGGCCAGCAGCCTCGCGCAGAACTCCGTCGCGAACTCGATCCCGATCGAGCGTACAGCCGCCGGATCGTCTTTGACTGTGAGGATCCGCTCTTTCAGGACGTCCGGGAACGAAGCGTTCGAGAGTTTGGGCAGCCGTTCCAACATCTTCACACTTGTCACGGGCATGACTTCAGGAATGACCGGCGTCCCGCAACCCGCCGCGTCCACCCGGTCACGCAGACGGAGGTAGGACTCCGGCTGGAAGAACATCTGCGTGATCGCGTAGTCGGCGCCGGCGCGGCACTTGTCGACGAAGTGGGAGACGTCCAGGTCCCACTCCGTGGAACGGGGGTGCATCTCCGGGAAGGCCGCCACCCCGACGCAGAAGTCGCCGGATTCCTTGATGAGGCGCACCAGTTCGGCCGCGTAGGTCAGCCCCTGGGGGTGGGGGACCCACTCGCCCATGGGGTCGCCGGGCGGGTCGCCGCGCACGGCGAGCATGTTGCGGATGCCCGCGTCCGCGTACTGCCCGATGATGTTGCGCAGTTCCGCGATGGAGTGATCGACCGCGGTGAGGTGCGCGACCGGGGTGAGCGTCGTGTCGAGGACGATCTGCTCGGTCTCCTTGACCGTGCCGGCCCGTGTGGAACCGCCGGCCCCGTAGGTCACGGAGACGAAGTCGGGGGCCACGGCCTCGACCCGCCGCAGGGCGTTCCACAGGTTCCGCTCCCCCTTGGGGGTCTTCGGCGCCGAGAACTCGAAGGAAAAGGTCTGTTTGCCGGTCGCGAGCATGTCGCGCACGGTGCGCGCGCGGTCAGTCCTGGTGGAAGCGGATCCGAGGGCCATACTCGCAGGTTAGCCAGAGGGCGTCGGTCACCCAACCGAACCGCTGACATTTGTCCGATCTGTCGAGTTCTTGTCCACCCCTCGGACAGCGACCCCGCCGGGACGCTCCCGCGGACGGTCCACGGGGCTACGCCGTGCGCAGTCGCTTCGCGAATTCCGCCGCCGCCGCGCCCGGGTCGTCCGCCTCGGTGATCGCCCGTACGACGACGACGCGGCGGGCGCCCGCCTCGAGCACCTCGTCCAGCCGGCCGAGGTCGATGCCGCCGATCGCGAACCAGGGGCGGGCGGTGCCGAGGGCCGCCGTGCTGCGGACGAGGCCGAGGCCGGGTGCGTGGCGGCCGGGCTTGGTGGGGGTGGGCCAGCAGGGGCCGGTGCAGAAGTAGTCCACGCCCTCCTGGACGGCGGCGGCCCGGGCCTCGGCCTCGGCGTGCGTGGAACGGCCGATGATCACCTCGTCGCCGAGGATCGCGCGGGCCGCGGGAACCGGGAGGTCCCCCTGGCCCAGGTGCAGGACGTCGGCACGGGCGGCGTGGGCCACGTCGGCCCGGTCGTTGACCGCGAGGAGCTTGCCGTGCCGGGCGCAGGCGTCCGCGAAGACCTGGAGGTGCTCCAGCTCCTCCCCCGCCTCCATGCCCTTGTCGCGCAGCTGCACGATGTCGACTCCGCCCGCGAGCACCGCGTCGAGGAACTCGGGGAGGTCGCCCTGGCGTCTGCGGGCGTCCGTGCAGAGGTAGACACGGGCGTCGGCGAGGCGGCCCCGCGCGGTCGTGGCGGCGGTCTCGGGCATGCGTGGGTCCCCCGTTGTCGGTGCGCGGGGAGCGCGGCGGCCGGGATCGTCCCGCCGCCGTGCTCCCCGTGCCGGACGGTCTCGAACAGGTCAGACGGCGAGCGCCTGGGCGCGGCGCTTCACCTCCGTGCCGCGA